>NZ_SDSC01000030.1 GCF_004117835.1 Macrococcus sp. DPC7161
GGTAGGGGTATCCAGGCCAAAACTAATACTTGGCGCAATACCTGCACGTTTATATTCAGTACCGTCTTTTTGACCGGCTTTTTCATTATGATGACCCATCACCGCCACACGTGCTGCAACACCATTACCAAAATCTTTATTACCATCTAAGGTAATACGTGCTTAGCTGTCAGTGCCTCCAGCAACAGAACCTTCTAAAGAATACCCTGCTTTGGCAACTTTAGAAATCATGTTAATGCTACCACCAGTGGTCCCTGCACCGCCCATAGCAGAAGCCGAACCTTTGGTGACTTCAACCTGTTCTACAGCAAACATTTCACGATTTTGCGAAGTTGCACTACGAATTCCATCTACATACATTGAGCTTTCAGAGTTATAACCACGGATAAATGGACGATCACCATTCGGGTTGCCACCTTCACCGGCACCAAGGGTAATACCTGGTACAGTAC
>NZ_SDSC01000031.1 GCF_004117835.1 Macrococcus sp. DPC7161
GTCCTGGGGTGCTGAATGAGGCCTTCCTGAATGCCATGGCAGATATCTGCGCGCCGCTGCCTGGCGCCGTTTCTCTGCTGGATTCGCTGAAAGGGAAGGTGAAGCTTGGGATCATCACCAACGGCTTTACCGCGCTTCAGCAGATCCGCCTTGAACGCACCGGCCTGCGCGATCATTTCGACGCGCTGGTGATCTCCGAAGAGGTGGGCGTGCCGAAGCCGGATCCGCGTATTTTCGATTATGCGCTGGCGCAAGCGGGCAATCCTGACCGCGATCGCGTGCTGATGGTGGGGGATACGGCAGAATCTGATATTCTGGGAGGTATGAGATCGGGCCTGTCGACCGTCTGGCTTAATGCGCATGGCCGCACGCTGCCGGAAGGCATCGAGCCGACCTGGACCGTAACGTCATTGAACGAACTGGAGCAGCTCCTGTGTAAACAATGATTG
>NZ_SDSC01000032.1 GCF_004117835.1 Macrococcus sp. DPC7161
GTCTACAGCTGCAAGCGTCCGTAAAACACCGCGAGAAAACCAGATTAACATCCGGGCAACTGATGAGGAACGAGCCGTTATTGATTATGCTGCGAGCCTGGTCAATAAGAACCGTACTGATTTCATCATTGAACTGGCTTACCAGGAAGCTAAAAACATTATCCTGGATCAACGCTTATTTGTGCTGGATAACGAAAGTTATGATTCGTTTATTACGCAACTGGAAGCTCCTGTGCAGAATGCAGAAGGGCGTGAACGTCTGATGGCGGTAAAGCCTGAATGGAAATAAATGTCACCGCGCCGGCATTGCTGACGGATGAGCATATACTTCAGCCATTTGACTGTGGAAATGAGGTGCTAAGTAACTGGTTACGTGGTCGGGCTATGAAAAACCAGATGCTCAATGCTTCCCGCACGTTCGTTATTTGCCTGGAGGGGACTTTAC
>NZ_SDSC01000033.1 GCF_004117835.1 Macrococcus sp. DPC7161
CCATTACTACTGTACTGATCAAGCAGATGAATACGAAGAATAGTAAGGAAACGATGTATTTCCCGAAATATATCGTCTGTTTTTCGATGCCAAATGCAATCGATTGTTTCATAATCTGCTTCGATTCTTTGTTTGTCAGTAATAAGTTAATAATGACACCTATCATTATGATCAGCAGCCACATTCCAAACACATTATTATAGTAGAAATCCGCTCTATAGTACGGGAAGTACTTCCCATTATGTCCAAAATAGTAAAGCGTCAGTGCAGCAAGTATCAGCAGCGTAATACAGATTGCATAAGTGATGTAGATGCCTTTTGTCTTAAGTATCTTGTACGTCTCACTTCTCATATAGTTCATCATGGCGTCACCTCTAAGCTTAGGAAGTAATCTTCCAGACTATTGGTCTCGGTCATAATTTCTTTCACATCGATATCATGC
>NZ_SDSC01000034.1 GCF_004117835.1 Macrococcus sp. DPC7161
CTTCGTTGACCAGGTTGGCGAGATCGGCACCCGAGAAGCCCGGCGTGCCACGCGCAAGCACCGATGCATCGACGTCGTTGCCGATCGGCACCTTGCGCATGTGCACCTTGAGAATCTGCTCGCGACCACGGATATCCGGCAGACCCACGTAGACCTGACGGTCGAAGCGGCCAGGACGCAGCAGCGCTTTGTCGAGCACGTCTGCACGGTTGGTTGCCGCGATCACGATGACGCCCGAGTTGGCCTCGAAGCCGTCCATCTCGACCAGCATCTGGTTCAGGGTCTGCTCGCGCTCGTCGTTGCCGCCGCCCATGCCGGCGCCACGATGGCGGCCAACCGCATCGATCTCATCGATGAACACGATACAGGGCGCCTGCTTCTTGGCGTTTTCAAACATGTCGCGCACGCGGGCTGCGCCCACGCCAACGAACATTTCAACGA
>NZ_SDSC01000035.1 GCF_004117835.1 Macrococcus sp. DPC7161
CCTTCGGCATACCGACGAGGGAGACCTTACCGGTCTGATACGGGCGCATTTCGAGGCTGGTCCGCTCTCGCCGCGCGACGCTCGCTCCAGCGGCAATGCTGGTGACATGTTCGCAGAGGCGATGTTCGCGTGGCTGCGGCGACGCACACCGACGTGCAAGCGGCTTCTGTTTGGGTTCGCTTTGCTCGACCAGGCGGCAGCACGCGATCAGGTCGAGCAGTTTGGATGGGAGACGGACCTCTCGGCGCCGTTGTACTTGGCGATCGAGTTGCCTCATGAGCAGATCTTCGAGATTGGCGCACGGATGCACCCACTGCAGCGCGCCCACCCCGGGCTCTTGTGCTCTGTGATGGCGCTGATCAACGAAGCGTCCTGCAACTCGCTCTTCTTGCGCACACCGAGTTACTTCCTGGAGATGTTCGCCAGGTGGTGGTGGGA
>NZ_SDSC01000036.1 GCF_004117835.1 Macrococcus sp. DPC7161
GACGGCAGGCAGCTGGCAGCGTGGATGCGGCAGACCTGCCTGGACGAAAAGCCTGCGCGTACCGGAAAGCTTCCCTCGATCTCGCCGGCGCTGCTGCGCCAGCTTGCCGGCATGGGCAACAACCTGAACCAGATAGCCCGCCGCGTTAACGCCGGCGGTGGCACTGGCCATGACAGGGTGCAGATTGTGGCGGCGCTGATGACCATCGATGCCGGACTTGAGCGGCTGCGGCACGCCGTTCTTGAGAAAGGAACGGACGATGATCGTTAAATTTCATCCACGCGGTCGCGGCGGTGGCGCCGGGCCGGTGGACTACCTGCTGGGTAAAGACCGGCAGCGTGATGGTGCCACCGTCCTGCAGGGGAAGCCGGAAGAAGTCCGGGAGCTGATTGACGCGTCGCCTTACGTGAAGAAATACACTTCCGGCGTCCTGTCG
>NZ_SDSC01000037.1 GCF_004117835.1 Macrococcus sp. DPC7161
AACTTAAGTAGATATTGTTATATCATTACATTTAAAAACTCATTTAATATTTTCTTAAAGATCATCAATTCCCATGATAAAAAGATAAAAATAAAAACAAGAATCATTATTATTCGCATACATTTTTAGCATTCATTTATTAGGTTTAACATGACCTTCATTAAAACACGTAAAAAAATCGTTTCCTCTGAAATTGTTTCATCTTTATCAATGGTAGCTGCATCTGCGATGGCAGAAGAACAGGTGATCCAGTTAGAGACTATTCATCAAGAAGTCAAAGCTGAAAAAGCACCCAGCTTAAAAGTAGATCAATCTGCGAATAGCAAATTTGTTGCGCCTTTACTCGACACCCCCAAGTCAGTTTCAGTGATTTCAAAACAGCTGATTGCCGATACACAAGTGACGACTTTAGCTGATGCACTGCGTACAGTTC
>NZ_SDSC01000038.1 GCF_004117835.1 Macrococcus sp. DPC7161
TCTGGGAACCGCGCGCGCCAGCGGCCTATGTGCTCACATGCCAAGCGGGCGGGCAGCGCGATCGACGCCTGCTCAAGGCCGGGTAGCAACCTGGCGCCGGATGGACTCGTCCTACAAGACACACCGTACATCGCTCCGTGCATCGTTTTTTGCTCGGAAAACAGGGCCAGTCGGAATATCGTGTTGAACAAATCATTGGAGACGCCGTGGAACCCGTGAGCACCTTGATCGACTGGATTGATTGTCGTGAACGCAAGCCTTCCCCGCCTGAAACACCCTAGATGGAGTACCTGGTCTGGGTGGTGCAGTTGCTACCGAATGCCGCCGGCGGCATGTACTTGCTGCAATTCAGCCGTGAACGCAACGACTGGATGCCGCTACCGTATGGTCCTGCCGGTGCACCCATGGTCGTCACGCACTACAGTGAAGTTC
>NZ_SDSC01000039.1 GCF_004117835.1 Macrococcus sp. DPC7161
AGGCCAGCCTGAGTCAGTACAAACCCAATGTTCCGCTGTTGAATCCATCTTCTTCCATGACACAGCACAGCGAGCTGAAAGTCACGTTCGAGAATGCTCCGCCAGGTATGAAGATAATTGATGTACCGGGCAAAGCCGATCCCCTGATGAAAATCACGCACGATGTGGGGTATTCTCCATTCAGACGATAATATAACTACTTTAATCAAGTAGGGTTATTGAGTGGTAAAGTTTGTGCTGAATGTAGGAGAGAATATGAAGAAAATGTTTATATTGTTGTTGGCTGTAGGACTGCCATTAAACTCCTTTGCGAAGCCAGTAACGGAAAAGCAGCTTGCTACATACTTTATAGATAACGTTAAAACTTCAGCGGATAAGAATATAGATCTAGATGTAGAGGGAATAAATAGACTGTCTGTAATATGCCCAGC
>NZ_SDSC01000003.1 GCF_004117835.1 Macrococcus sp. DPC7161
ATTTTTTTCTTGTCATACCAGAAATCAGACCATCAATACCGAAGGTATCAAATTGATAAACCCATGTTCTTATTACTGAAGATTGAATATCATATTTTCTACCTAATGAATCATAGCCATTATTTCCATCTTTATATTCTTTAATAAGTCTTAATTTAAAATCAAGTTCATGCTTTTTATTCAAAATAAACACCCCTAAAGTTGAATTTTAAGGTTCAACTTTAGGGGTGCACTTCAGTCTCAGCTTTTTTAAGTACTATTTTTCTAATTTGCCACATCTCTCTTATTAAATATCACTAAACCAATCACAATTATAATTATAATTGCAATCACATTGTATATTGAACTATACATTAATGTCATATCATCATCAGGCTTTACACTAGCAAGTTCTACATATTGATTCAAATTCCAGTTGGCTGGCCAAATATATTTTACTAAGTTGGTTTTAGCACTAATAAACGACACAATCAATTGACTAAAAAATTGTAATCCCAAAGTAATACCTAAACTTAATGCAGTATTTCTAAGTATTACAGATAATACAAATGCAATCGTAGCGAAAATCGCCATTAATATGAAATCATTGATAAATAATTGACCTAAAAACGGCCAAAATGATACAGCTTTAACTTTATGCTCACCCATCATTTGATAAACAAATTGATTTGTAGGATCCATTTTTGTTGTAAATAAAGCAACAGCTGCTTTTAATACATAGGTTATCAATGTAAATAAAAATGCAATACAAACAGCAGCAATCCATTTTGAAATAAAGATTGCAGTTCTTGATTTAGGACGAATTAAAAGTAACTTAATTGTACCTTGCTGAAATTCTCTACTCATCATGGCACTTGTTATAACTACAACCATGATTAAACTTAATCCAATAAAACCTCCAACTTCACTCATTGCACCAAAGAAATGTTTATTACTTGGTGGTTGTATGTCTTTTTTTAGATATTGATTCAGCATTTCCAAACGATTTTGATATGCTTGTTGTTTCTGGAATTTTTTAACGTCATCCGCTTTTTCTTTGTGCTTACCTTGTATATCCGCTAATTTTTTTTGAATATCTGTAATGTCTTTTTTAACTTCAGTTTTCCAAGTCTTTGCATCGTATGAATGCTCTAATAAATCATCACTATACCCAAATGAATTTGTTAAAAAAAGATTCAACAAAATGAGTCCTAAAATAATGGCACTCATAACAATCGTACCGAATCGGTAAAAATATTTAATCATTTCATTATGTACCAATTTAATCATGAGACACACCTCCAGTGATATTTAAAAATCTGTCCTCAAGACTTGATCGTTCTTCATTGATGCTATAAATCGATACCGACGCTGCAACCAATGCTTGAACTGTAATTGGTACATCTTCTTTATTGATTTTCACTTTAATTTGATTGTCTTGAATATTATATTCGTAACCATTCGTTTTAAACCACTGCTCTGCTTTTTCTATAGGATTTACATCATATGACATAATTAAATTCTGATTGTTTTGTTCATGTACATTTTCAATACGAATCATTTCCCCGTCTTTTATAATCCCAATTCGATCACACATTAATTCCATTTCACTTAATAAATGGCTAGATACAATGACAGACAAACCTTCTTCTTTTGCTAAATTTCTAATATAATCTCGAATTTCACGAATACCTGCAGGATCAAGTCCATTTGTAGGCTCATCTAATATTAATAATTCAGGCTTATGTAATAACGCTTGTGCTAATCCTAATCTTTGTCTCATTCCTAAAGAATACTTTTTCACTTTGTCTTTTATTCTATGTTCTAATCCAACTAATTTTACAACACGATCAATATCCTCTTTTGTAATATTGGGTTGCATTCTCGCATAATGTTTTAAGTTATCTAATCCTGATAAGAATGGATACATTTCAGGATTCTCTACGATGGCACCTATTTTTTTTAAAACATGCTTTCTATTATTTGAAAGTGCTTCTCCACCAATCAAAATTTGGCCTGATGTAGGTGTTGTTAAACCAACCATCATTCTAATCGTCGTTGTTTTACCAGCACCGTTAGGTCCTAAAAACCCAAACACTTCACCTTTATTGACTTCTAAACTCAATCCTTTAATGATTTCATGTTTGCCGATTTTTTTATGTAAATCATTAATTTGTAGCATTGCTTTTTGCTCTGTCATTGTAGCCCTCCTTTTAATACGTATTCATTCCTAATGATAAACGATAAACCAGTACTTTTACATAGATATCCACTTATTTTAAGGAAATTTTAAGAATATGTGTAATTATACAAAAAGAGTGATGCATGTCTGCCCCACTCTCAATTAATTACATTATAAATTATTATTGATTACCTTTATCATTAACTCTTGTTACAGGAATATCTTTCAAAATATCATTGATTACATAACTAGCACATATTAAACCCACTACACTTGGTACAAAAGCATTTGAACTCGGTGGCATTTGTGCTTTACGGATCTCTGCATCAGGGTTTCCGACATAGTTTTTCACATCATCCCTAATAACAATTGGGCTTTCGTCAGAAAATACAACGGGAATTCCTTTTGTAATGCGTTCTTTTTTTAGTTTAGTTCGAATAACCTTTGCCATTGGATCGGTATGTGTTTTTGAGATATCCACAATTTTAAAGCGTGTAGGGTCCGTTTTATTCGCAGCACCCATACTTGAAATGATCTTAATATTTCGCTTTAAACATTCTTTCATTAAATGTATTTTATACATAATGGTATCACTTGCATCAATAACATAATCAATTGGATATTCAAAGATTTGTTCATATGTTTCATCAGTATAAAACATATGTAACGGTGTGACTTTACATTCAGGATTAATTAATTTGATACGTTCTTCCATTAATGTGACTTTTGACTGACCAACTGTGGTTGTTAGTGCATGTAACTGACGATTCACATTGGTAATATCTACATCATCTTTATCAATTAAAATAATGTGGCCGATATTGGTTCTTGCAAGTGCTTCTGCTGCAAAACTACCAACGCCTCCAACACCTAGGACTGCTACTGTTTTACCGTTTAATAAGTCAAGGCCCTCTTTACCATAGGCAAGTTCATTTCTAGAAAATTGATGTTTCATATTGTTCTCCTAACTTCTTTTATTCCTACTATTTCACTCAACATTATGACAGATATTGAATTATTTTGCTACATTAAAAAAACGAGGAACAAAAGTTCCTCGCTAAGTAGTATCCAATTTGAGCCGTTACTATTTGTTGATCATTTTGGCCTGCTATAAACAGGTGGGTGCCCTGTTTCTTATTTAGCAAGTCCTCCTATAGAGGCGTGTGCGACGTAAGAAAACCTATTAAGCTCCCTGATCGAAAGTGTTAGGTCAAAATATAAAAACAAGTATCGAACCCTTCAGACACCTAACTTATGACTATATAATATCATATTATATGAAATAATCAAGCATTAAGTACTTATAAATGATTATTTGTCAGAATTTTTTAAATTTAATTTTAAGCTTAATTCATCTAATTGCATTTGATCAACTGGGCTTGGTGCATCTGTTAATAAACATGTTGCTGATGCTGTTTTAGGGAATGCAATGACATCTCGTAAATTACTACGTCCTGACAATAACATTACTAAACGGTCTAATCCTAATGCAATACCGCCATGTGGTGGTGCACCATATTTAAATGCATTCATTAAGAAGCCAAATTGTGCTTCTGCTTCTTCTTTTGTAAATCCTAATGCTTCAAACATTTTAGCTTGCATTTCTTGGTCATGAATACGGATAGATCCTCCACCTAATTCAAAACCATTTAACACGATATCGTATGCATTTGCTTGTACTTTATCTTTATCCGTTTGTAATAATTCAACATGTTCTTTTTTCGGTGCTGTAAATGGATGATGCGCAGCAAAGTATCGACCCGCTTCTTCATCATATTCAAATAATGGCCAATCAGTTACCCATAAGAAATTAAATTGATTTTCATCGATTAGTCCTAAATCTTTACCTAATTTATTTCTTAAGTTCGCTAAGCTCGCATTTACAACTGATAATTTATCTGCAACAAATAAAATTAAATCTTTGTCTTGTGCCTCAGTCAATTGCATTAATAATTCAGTTGTTGTTTCATCAAAGAATTTAGCGATTGGACCATTTAATCCATCTTCAACTACTTTAACCCATGCTAATCCTTTAGCGCCATAAATTTTTGCAAATTCTTGTAATGCATCAATATCTTTTCTTGAGTACTTATCTGCTGTACCTTTTACGACAATAGCTTTAACAGCACCACCGTTATTAACAGCATCTTTAAATACTTTAAAGTCCATTTTTTCAGCTAATGCATTTAAAGTTTTTAATTTCATATCAAAACGTGTATCTGGTTTATCAATACCATAATCACGCATTGCTTCTTCATAAGTCATTCTTGGGAAAGGTAATTGCACATCAATACCTTTAACGTCTTTCATGATACGTTGGATCATACCTTCATTCATTGTAATGACGTCTTCTTGATCCACAAAGCTCATCTCAATATCGATTTGTGTGAATTCAGGTTGACGATCCGCTCTTAAGTCTTCATCGCGGAAACATTTCACGATTTGATAATATTTATCAAATCCACCAAGCATTAATAACTGTTTAAAAATTTGTGGCGATTGTGGTAATGCATAAAATTCTCCATCATGTACCCTTGATGGAACTAAATAATCACGCGCCCCTTCAGGCGTAGATTTTGTTAACACTGGTGTTTCAACTTCGTAAAAGCCAGTTTCATCTAAATAATTACGTACAGCTCTTGTAATTTGATGACGCATTTTAAACGTGTTTGCAAGTGCTGGACGACGTAAGTCTAAATAGCGATATTTTAAACGTACATCTTCAGAAGCATCTGTCTCTGATTCAATTTGAAACGGTGGTGTTTCAGATTTATTAATAATCGTCACTTCTGAAACTTGTACTTCTACTTTACCTGTTTTAATTTTATCATTAACAACCGCTGCGTCACGTTCAGTTACTTTACCTTTTACTTCTAAAACATATTCAGAACGCACTTGTTCTGCAATTTCTAACGCTTCACTTGAGAACTCTGGGTTAAATACGATTTGAACGACACCTTCACGGTCACGTAAATCAATGAAAATTAATCCACCTAAATCACGTCTTTTTTGTACCCAACCTTTTAATACGACTTCTTGTCCAATATATGATTCTGTTACTAATCCACAATATGTTGTACGTTTATTCATAATAGCCTCCTATTTAATTGAAGTTACAATTTCATCTATTGAAATTTCTTTAACTTCTCCTGATGTCATTTCTTTTAATTTAATCATGCCACTTTGTAATTCATTTTCACCATATACAAAAGTATATTTTGCTTGAATTCGATCCGCTTGTTTCATTTGACCTTTAATTTTACGGTTCAAATAATCCATATCAACTGACAAACCTTCAGTTCTTAATTTCGCTACAAGTTGAACTGTCGCTTCTAAAGTTTCTGGCATTGTTACAATAAATAAATCAACGCTTTCTTCAATTGGTAATTCAATACCTTCTGCTTCTAACGCAAGTAATAAACGTTCAATACTTAATGCAAAACCAATTCCAGTCTCTTTTGGCCCATCTAACATTTCTAATAATCCGTTATATCTGCCACCACCACATAATGTCGTAATCGCCCCAAACCCTTCAGCTTCACTCATCATTTCAAAAGCAGTATGCGTATAATAATCTAATCCACGAACTAAATTCGTATCTTCAACATACGGTACTCCTAAAATATCTAAATAACGCTTCACTTCTTCGTAATAATTTTTTGAGTAATTATTTAAGTATTCTGTTATTTTAGGCGCATTCTTTACTGCTTCTTTATCAGCATCCACTTTACAATCTAAAATACGCATCGGATTTATATGAAGTCGGTTTTGACAATCCGAACAAAATGTATCGATAACTGGTTCGAAATGCTTAATCAGTGCTTGTTTATAATCTTGGCGACTTTCCATATCACCGATTGAATTGATATGTAACTTAATATGTTTTAAACCGAATGAACGATAAATCGTGTAAAGCATATGAATGACTTCAGCATCCATTGCTGGATTTTCTGCCCCAATCGCTTCAACACCATATTGAACAAATTGACGATAACGGCCTTTTTGTTTTCTTTCATAGCGGAACATTGGCCCATTGTAATAAAGTTTAATTGGTTGATTCGCATCGCCATGCATTTTATTTTCAATGTAACTTCTTACTACAGCAGCTGTACCTTCAGGTCTTAATGTAATGCTACGATCACCTTTATCCTTAAATGTGTACATTTCTTTTTGTACGATATCTGTTGTGTCACCTACACCTCTTGCAAATAAATCTGTCGATTCAAATATCGGTGTTCTAATCTCTTTATAATTAAATTGGCGACTGATTTCGTGTAAGCGATTTTCAATATAACGCCATTTCGGTGATTCACTTGGTAATATATCTTGTGTTCCTCTTGGTATATTAATCATAAATTTCCCTCCTAAAATATAAAAAGCCCCTTATGCTCTCGCATAAGGGACGAATATTCCGTGTTGCCACCCTAATTGATAATCTATGATTATCCTCTCAAACATTTAACGCATGTGAACGGTTTTACTTTTCATAAAACAACCTTACCTATTGTTCTTAATTCCATATATCTCACTTACTTTCACCATATGTAAGCATCTCTATTCAAAAATATATCAAATCCTGATAGGTTCAAACGGTTTATTATTGATTTGTAATGTCTTTATACTACTAAGTTAACGTCCTAAAGTCAAGTTAATACAAAAAGTAATTTCTTAAACCATCAACAATACCGGTCGTAACGATTTGTTGATAAGCTTTTTGCTTCATCATATCTTCATCTGTTGCATTACTAATATATCCTAATTCTAATAAGACAGCTGGTCTTTTTGTTTGCCTAATTACTTGATAATTTTCTTGTCTCACACCTCTGTCAGATAACAAGGCTTTTTTCTTAATGGCCATATGTAACGTATCAGCTAATGGCTTTTGTTTTTCACTGTAATAATAAACCGTCAATCCATGTGGTTCTTTCTCAGCTAAAGCATCAAAATGTATACTAATAAATGCATCTGCTTTACCTTTACGTTCTCCTAGTCTAACATATTCATCTGTTTTTCTAGTCATAATGACATTAGTACCTGCCGACTCAAGCTTATCTCGAAGCATCAAGCCTGTTGCAAGTGTAATGTCTTTTTCCTTTGTACCACTAGGACTAGAAGCGCCTTGATCTTCTCCACCATGACCAGGATCAATGATTATGGTTTTACCTTTAAAAGGATTATTCGCATTAACAACATCTGGCTTAATATTCAAGTTTGTGTGCCAACCTGCAATCCAACCTTTTTTATCTTCACTTTTTATATAATACCATTTGCCTTCATTACGGATAATATCAAAAGCATCGCCCTTTTTAACTTTAAAAATGACAGGATAATAGGCCGCAGGTCCTGTTCTTAATTCACCGTTCTCTATCATTGATAATGAAGTGGGTTTATCTTTTTTTGTCGTGAATAAAAATAAACTCGTAACAACGATAATTGTCAAAATGACATAAATCATAATTCTTAATTTTCTAGAGCGTTGTAATGGCCTTAAATCTATTTTTTTCATTGAATACGTCCTTCATTTGAATCATAAATAATCGTAACGGGACCATCATTGATTAATTGGATGTCCATATCTGCACCAAACACACCTGGCTTAACGACCAATCCTTCATTTATTAATGCATCATTAAACATTTCATATAATTGATTTGCTTTTTGAGGTTGCATTGCTGAAGTGAAACTTGGTCGATTGCCTTTTTTAACATCGGCACATAATGTGAATTGAGAAATAGATAAAATACTACCACCGACATCTTTAATGGATAAATTCATTTTTTGTTGATCATCTTCAAAAATTCTTGCAGCAACCAATTTTTTTGCCATCGCATGGATATCTTGTTGTGTTGTATATTCATAAATGCCGACAAGTAATACAAGACCTTTTTGAATAGATTCATAATAATCTTCTGCCGTGACAGATGCTTCTTTTACACGTTGGACTACAACTCTCATAAGACACCTCAATTCCAAATTCTAGAGACTGTATATATATCTCCTAGTTGCTTAATTTTATCAACTACTCTAAATAAATCATTAACGTTTTTAACCATGATGCTAATATTAATTTTTGCATTTTTATCAATATCTGCTCTTCCAGAAACTTGTACAAGCGCAACTTTTGTAGCATTTACTGCTTGTAGCACTTCATTTAAAAGTCCTAATCTATCGTATGCCGTAATTTCTAAATCCACTTGATACACTTTGTTTTGAGAAGTACTTTCAACCCATTCAACATCTATTAAACGCTCTTGTTCATTTTTGATATTTGGGCAATCTATACGGTGGACTTTCACGCCGTGACCTTTCGTAATATATCCTGTAATTTCATCTCCAGGAATCGGATTACAACATTTTGATAATTTGATCAGCATATTGTCCATACCTTCAACATATACACCTGATTCAGT
Organism: Macrococcus sp. DPC7161; assembly: GCF_004117835.1. GTDB lineage: Bacteria > Bacillota > Bacilli > Staphylococcales > Staphylococcaceae > SDSC01. The sequence continues at coordinate 8,572 of NZ_SDSC01000003.1, forward strand.
TTGAATATGTTTTTTTACATTAAGTGATTTACTCACTTCTTGGACTTGATTTAATTTTAATTCTTTTTCTTTGATACGCATTTTTTCTGTAAGTTTATTTAAAACATTTGATGTTGTTAAACCACCAAAACCAATTGCCGCATATACATCATCAATATTTTGTAAATGAAATTTTTCAAGCACTGCTTGAATATTTTCGTCAACTAAAATTTCATCTACATTTAAATTCGCTTCTTTAATTTCAGCTTCAATCATAAATTTACCTTTTTCAATGTTTGATGATCGATCTTGCTTTTTAAAGAAACTTTTAATTTTACTTTTCGCGCTTGATGACTTAACAATTTTTAACCAGTCACGACTAGGTCCATAGGAATGTTTGCTTGTTCTGATTTCAATGATGTCACCTGTTGATAACGTATAATCGATTGGCACAATTTTACCATTTACCTTCGCACCAATCATCTTATTGCCAACCTCACTATGTACAGCATAAGCAAAATCAATTGGACCTGCTCCATAAGGTAATTCTACAACATCACTTTCTGGTGTAAATACATAAACTTTGTCAGAGTGTAAATCGTATTTTAAAGATTCCATAAAACTTTCAGCATCTGGAGATGTAGAATTCGTTTCCTCAATTTCTGACATCCAACTCATTTTGCTTAATGATTTCGCTTCATCTGGGTTTACAATGGTTTTACCTTCTTTGTAAGCCCAATGTGCTGCAACCCCATGTTCAGCAATTTCATGCATTTCAAAAGTTCTAATTTGTATTTCTAATGGATCTCCATTTGGTCCTACGACAGTCGTATGTAATGATTGATACATATTAGGTTTTGGCATTGCAATGTAATCTTTAAATCTACCTGGCATTGGTTTCCATAATGTATGAACCAAACCAAGCACAGCATAACAATCTTTAATACTATGAACGATTACTCGAATCGCTAATAAATCAAAAATCTGATCAAATTGTTTCTTTTGTTTAACCATTTTTCGGTAAATACTATAAATATGTTTGGGTCTTCCTGAAATCTCACCTTGAATTTGTGTAATTTTCATTTCTTCTTGAATATTATGTATCGCATTTTGAATATATGCTTCACGTTCACTGCGTTTCTTTTTCATTAAATGCACAATTCTAAAATATTGAATGCTATCAATATATCTTAATGAAATATCTTCTAATTCCCATTTAATTGTATTAATCCCTAGTCGATGTGCTAAAGGTGCATAAATATCTAATGTCTCTTTTGAAATCCTGACTTGTTTTTCATGAGGCATCGCCTTTAAAGTACGCATATTATGAAGTCTATCTGCTAATTTCACTAAAATTACGCGCACATCTTTTGCAATGGCAATAAATAATTTTCGGTGATTTTCAGCTTGTTGCTCTGCTTTTGACTTAAATTTAACTTTTTCTAATTTTGTTACACCATCAACAATATAAGCTACTTCTTCATTAAACATTGTTTTTAAATCTTCATATGTATATGGCGTATCTTCAACAACATCATGTAAAAAGCCCGCGACAATGGTTGGTGCATCTAACTTCATTTCTGCTAATATACCAGCGACTTGTATAGGATGCATAATATATGGTAGGCCGTTCTTTCTAAATTGACCATCATGTGCTTTCTCGGCAAGGTAATAACTTTTTTCGACAAATGCATAATCTTTATCTGATAAATATTGTTTTGTCATCTGTAGTACATCATCTTTTGAATATGGATATTCATTATTCAAAGTATCACCTCCGGACTATTAATGTTTTAATGATACTATAAACTTTAACAAAAATAAAACCTCAAATCATAATAAATTGCTTTAGATATAAGGTTTAGAATAAAAAAATGAGTACTTCAGCTGAAGTACTCATTTTTTATTCCTCATCGTATGAAATTAAAGTAAAGACATCATATCCTTTTAATTTTTCCATACCATTTAAATATTTTAAATCAATAATAAATGCGATACCTGCAACAATACCACCAAGTGATTCTACTAATTTAACCGTTGCTTCAATTGTGCCACCAGTTGCTAATAAATCATCTGTAATTAATACGCGTTGGCCTGGTTTAATTGCGTCTTTATGCATTGTTAATACATTTGAACCATATTCTAAATCATATTCATATTTAATGACTTCACGAGGTAATTTACCTTCTTTACGTACAGGTGCAAATCCAATACCCATCGCATAGGCTACTGGACAGCCAATGATAAATCCACGCGCTTCAGGTCCAACAACTATATCCACTTGTTTTTCTTTTGCATATTGTACAATTCGATCTGTTGCATAACCATAAGCTTCACCATTGTCCATTAATGTTGTAATATCTTTAAAGTTTACACCTTGTTTTGGCCAATCTTTTACTTCAGAAATATACTGTTTTAAATCCATGATATCCTCCTATTGTTCAAGCAATTGCTTGATTTCATCTAAATTACTATATAATAATTTTTTTTCAATCTGTAGTGCGTTTAGTCGCTTTTGATAAATATTTGCACTCAGAATATCAACTTTACCATGAATTTCATTTAATTCAATCGTTTCATTTGATTTTTTAATTAAATTGAGTTCTTCATAAACAGCAATCATAAAATTAAATGTTTCAAAACTCACACCAATGCGTTCAAGTAATTTCATACCATTTACTTTTAAATTAATGGTTTTATAATGCATAATAAACTTAAATAACATTTTAAATTTATCCATACTTGGCATACCTTCAAAATAAATCGAATGCTTTTTGAAAAAGATGACATAAATCACACTTGCATTGATTGATTGTAACGTTTTATAAAATTGCTCTAAATTATTTGGTAAGTCTCTAAATACAATTTTATCATGTCCTGCAACACTTTCACCATAATAATAATAGTTCTCTGTTAATTTTTTTTGATTGTCGTTGATGATATATGTAACAGATTCATTTTTCAAAAATGCAAATGTTTTGTGATGTTTATTTCGAAAGTCAATCCATTGTGTTGAAGCACTATTAATATCAGATAATATCAATTGTGGTGTAATGTTATTATTCCATTCATTGAGTTGTAACTGGAACGCGATATCCACTGGATGATTTAACGATAATTGATTAAACAATTCACCTTTTGACCACATTAAAGCATTCAAATTTGAATCTAATGTTAATTTAAGGTGATTATTATTTTGACCAATTTGTTTCATATTATCAATCTTTGCATCTTTCATACCAAAAATAGGTGATTTAAATCCCATTCCGAATGGTTTTAATGCAGAAAGTGCTTGAATATTTTTAACTGTAATATCTTCATGATTCAATATTGCATCAATTGGAATGATTTTTTCAAAAGTATCGTCATTCATTTTATGTTCTACAAATTGATTCAATGCTTTTTCAAGATTTTCAACTTGATCAATAGGTAATGTTAAACCTGCTGCCATATCATGACCACCAAACTTACTCACATATTCTTGTGCTGAATCTATAGCTTCATACATAGAAATTTGAGGTACACTTCTAGCAGATCCTTTAGCAAAATCTTGATCATAATCAATATTTAATACCATTACTGGCATATGATATGTTTCAACCAGTTTACTTGCAACGATCCCTAGTACACCTTCATGCCAACCTTCTTTTGCTAACACTAAAAATCGTGCGCCATTTTTTATTTTCTCATCCGCTTCTTCTTTAGCAGCTTCTGTTATTTCATTAACGATATTTTTACGTTCATCATTATATCCGTTGACTTCTTCAGCCATCATTTTTGCGCTATTTTCATCTTCAACTTGCAATAATTCACAAGCCATTCTTGCATCATCAAGTCTTCCAACTGCATTTAGACGTGGACCTATAATAAATCCAATAGTTTCTTCATCTATTTCACCTTTAAAATTTGCCTCATCAAGTAAAGCTTGAATACCTATTGGTGGCTTTTCTTGCATTATTTTTAAACCACGTTTTACAAGTGCTCTATTTTCTCCTTGCATTAATACTAAATCGGCAATTGTCCCAATCGCAACAAATGGAAGCAACGTCTCAAGTTCACTGTCTGTTAAAGCACATGCTAACTTGTAACTCACACCAACACCTGCTAATTTTTTGAATGGATAATTACCATCTGGATGCTCGGGATGTAAAATGGCAAAAGCGTTTGGCAGTGTATCACCTATTTCATGATGATCCGTAATAATAACATCCACTCCGTGTTCTTTTGCTACTTCAACTTCATGATGCCCCTTAATACCGTTATCTACTGTAATAATTAATTTTACACCCTCGTGAATTGCTTCTAAGAAAGCATCTTCATTTGGTCCATATCCTTCAGTAAAGCGGTTAGGAATATACCACCCTACATTTGCACCTAATTGTTTTAATGCAGTTACTAGCACAGTTACACTAGATACACCATCGGCATCATAATCACCATAAACCAATATGGGCTCTTCATTCTTAATAGCAAGATGTATACGTGCTACACTTTTTTCCATATCATACATTAAATATGGATCATGTAAATGTGATGTTTCAAAGAAATTACTTAATGCTTCTTCTGAATGAATTCCTCTAGAACCCAATATTTTTTCTACAATCGGTGTTAATTTATATTTTTTTATTAATTTTTGATCAATCGGTGTATACTCTGCAACTTGCCAAATTGATTCTACCACTACAGCACCTCCACTTTACAAATTATACACAATTAAAAAAGAAATGGCTAAAAAACCATTTCTTTTTCTGATACGCTATTAAACATAAATTTTTTCGTCATTTTTTTCTTTTTCTTGATAAACAACTAATTTATGTTCAGGCGATTTTTTTAGTTGTTGTTTCTTTAAGATGCCCCATAAAGGTACTGCAATAAAGATTGAACTGAATACACCTGATAATAAACCAACTAATAAAGCTAAAGCGAAGTTAAAGATGCTCGAAGCACCAAATAATAATAAAGCGATAACGACAATAACAACTGTTAATACAGTATTGATAGAACGCGTCATTGTTTGTCTTATAGAACTATTGACAATGTTATCGATTTGTTCAGATGTAGTGATAACTTTAATCTTACGTAAATTCTCACGTACACGGTCAAATGTTACAATCGTATCATTAATTGAATAACCAATTATAGTTAATACTGCAGCAATAAATGTGCCATCTACTTCTAAACGTGCAATACTGAAAAATGCAATGATTAAAAATGCATCATGTAATAATGCAAGTACAGATGTTAACCCCATTCGCCATTCAAAACGGAAAGTTACATAAATGATAATACCAATTGATGAGATGATTACAGATAAAATTGCATTTTTAGCAAGTTCTTTACCAATAACATCTGAGACCGTATTTACATTTGGTTCAAATCCATATTTACTTTTAATATTATTTTTTAATGTTTCAATTTGTTTTTTACTTAATGCGTCTTTGTATAAAACAACTGCATTCTTACCTTTATCACCACTTAAGCTGATATTTTCTGAGCCTAAGTTAATCTTTTCTAAATCCTTTTTAAGGACATCAGACTTAATCACTTGTTCACTTTTAATATCAACGCGTGATCCACTACTAAAATCAACACCAAGATTTAAACCTAGCATTGTTAATACAATGCCACCTGCAATGATTGATGCGATTGATACACCTAATAATGGTTTCGCTAATTTAACAAAATTAAGCTTATCCCAACTTGAAGTTAAATCATGTACATCTAATCCTTCAGAAAGTTTATGACGACGTTTTTCACTTACTCCAAACATATTAAATTTCTTATCAAAATAACCAGATTGTACAACTAAACTTAATAAGAAACGTGTAATAAATACGTTAGTAAAGAAAATCATGATGATACCCAGTAATAACATTGTAGCGAAACCTTTAACACTACTTTGTCCTAAGAAGAATAATACTAAGGCTGCTAATACTGTAGTTAACTGAGCATCTAAAATGGTTAAGAAACTTGATTCATTACCCTTTTTAAATGCTTGTTTTAAACTTCTTCCAATCTTCAATTCGTCTTTAATACGCTCATACATGATGATATTCGCATCAACGGCCATACCTACACCTAATACTAAGGCTGCTATACCTGGTAATGTTAATACACCATGAATCATATTAAATGCAAGCATCGTTAACCAAATATAAATCGATAAAGTAATTACTGCTATTACACCTGGAATTCGATAATAAATTAACATGAATAAGAAAATAAGACCGACACCAATACTTGAAGCAAAAATTGTATCATGTAAAGCATCTTGTCCAAATTGTGCACCAATAGATGTAGAATAAATTTCTTTTAATTTAACAGGTAATGATCCTGAATTTAATAAATCCGCAATCATTTTTGCACGTTTTAAGCCATCTTCACCATTAAAGCCACCTGAAATCTCAACGTTTTCTGAATTGATTTCACCAGCAACTCCTGCAGCTGACACATATTTAGGTTGTTTCCCAGCTTCAGCTTTCTTTAACTCTTTTTTATATGAATCTTTACCTTCTTCAAAGTCCATCCAAATTACCATGACATTTGGATTTTGTTTAGATATTTTCTTTGTAATATTAGCAAACTTCTTTGCTGATTTCAGTTTTAAAGAAACGACTGGTGCATTAGAATTTTGGTCAAATCCTTGTTTAGCACCACCTTGTACTAAATCTTTACCTGATAATAATAATTTATCGTTCGCATCACGAATTGTTAAATTCGCAGATGTTGATAAAGTATTACGTGCTTCATTTTGGTCTTTTACACCCGGTAATTGTACGCGGATACGATGACCATCTTCAATTTGTATTTTAGGTTCTGATACACCTAATACATTGACACGGTTATCTAACGTTTTACTCGTTGATTTAACAACATCGTTATCAATTTTGTCACCTTTTGAAAGTGGCTCAACTTGATAAAGTACTTCAAATCCACCTTGTAAATCTAAGCCAAGATTGACTTTATCCATGATTCCTTTTGCTGTTGTAAATATACCACCAAATACTAAGACAGTAATAAGCAACAACACGACTAAACGACTACTCTTTTTCACAATTTCACCTCATAATACTTCAATTGATACACTAAATAAGATAATCATATCATAAATGAATTCGTTATCCCATTGCACACCAATGAAAAATGTAAAAATATTGTAAATATTATTTTCTTGCGCGGATTGCTTGTTTATCAAATGTTAATTCAGTTGCCTTAGTACCTACTAAAATTGTAATCGTCGTTGGCTCAACTGATTTCACAGTTCCATGTAAACCACCTATTGTTACGACTTTATCACCTTTTTTTAATGATGAAAGTAGTGCTTGTTGTTGTTTGTTTTTCTTTTGTTGTGGTCTAATGATTGCAAAGTACATAAATAAAACTAAAATTAAAAATGGTGCAACGTTAATTAATAATGCATTAAAATCCATAATAGCCTCCTAGAAATTTTTTGGGTTTTCAACATTTAACCCGTATTCTTCAAAAAATTCTTCCTTAAAATCTAATAAACGATCGTTTCTAATTGCTTCTCTTACTTGTTCCATTAAATTTAATAAGAAATGTAAATTGTGAATCGTTGTTAATCTTATACCGAAAGTTTCATCTGCTTTAATTAAATGACGTAAGTAAGCTTTCGTATAATTTTTACATGTATAACAATCACATTTTTCATCAAGTGGTGTAAAATCTCTTTCGTATTTTGCATTTTTTACGACAACACGACCTTTAGAAGTCATACATGTACCATTTCGTGCAATTCTTGTAGGTAATACGCAGTCAAACATATCAATACCACGAATCGCACCTTCAATTAAAGCATCTGGTGAACCAACACCCATTAAATATCTTGGTTTATTAAAAGGCATTAAAGGTGTTGTATGTTCTAACATACGATACATGATTGGTTTTGGTTCTCCTACAGACAATCCACCAATAGCATATCCTGGAAAATCCATTGAAATTAAATCTTTAGCAGATTGTGTTCTTAAATCTTCATATTCTCCACCTTGGATAATACCGAATAATGCTTGATCATTGGGTCTATTGTGCGCTTTTAAACAACGCTCAGCCCATCGACTTGTTCTTTCAATACTTGCTTTTACATATTCATAAGTTGCAGGCATGGGTGGACATTCATCAAATGCCATCATAATGTCTGAACCTAAATCATTTTGAATATGCATTGCTTTTTCAGGTGATAAAAATAATTTTGAACCGTTTAGATGATGTCTGAAATGTACACCTTCTTCTTCAATCTTACGCATATCACTTAAACTGAATACTTGGAAACCGCCACTATCTGTTAATATTGGACCATCCCAATTCATAAATTTATGTAAGCCACCCGCTTCACGAATAATATCATTACCTGGGCGTAACCATAAATGATATGTGTTACTTAAAATAATTTTTGCATTCATTGCTTTTAATTCTTCTGGACTCATTGTCTTTACCGTTGCTTGTGTACCTACTGGCATAAACATCGGTGTTTCAAATGAACCGTGTGGTGTATGTACAATCCCAAGTCTTGCTCCAGATTGTTTACAAGTTTTAATGTGTTCATATGTAACTGCTGGCATAATAACTCCTTAAATTTAATAAATTAACATCGCATCTCCGAAACTAAAGAAACGATATTCTTCTTTAATTGCTTCGTTGTATGCTTTCATAATATTTTCTTTTCCTGCTAATGTTGAAACGAGCATTACTAAAGTTGATTTAGGTAAATGGAAGTTCGTAATCATTCCATCAATTCCTCTAAATGTGTAACCTGGATATATAAAAATATCCGTCCAACCAGATGCAGCTTTAAATTTTCCATCATTATCTGCAATGGTTTCGAGCGTACGCGTAGATGTTGTACCTACCGTTATAATACGGTGTCCGTTAGTTCTTGTTTGATTTAATAAAGAAGCCGTTTCTGAGCTCATTTCATAATATTCACTATGCATTTCATGTGCTTCAATAGTTTCAACACTTACCGGTCTAAATGTCCCTAGTCCTACATGAAGCGTAATATAAGCAATATTTACACCCTTTGACTTAATTTCATCTAAAAGTTCAGTAGTGAAATGTAAACCTGCTGTTGGTGCTGCTGCTGATCCAACTTCTCTTGCATACACTGTTTGGTATCTATCTTGATCTTCTAATGTTTCTTTAATATATGGTGGTAAAGGCATTAAACCAAGTTCGTCTAAACGTTCTTGCAATATGCCTTCAAATTCAAGCTTCATGATTCTGCCACCTTGTTCAAGCAGATTAACACATTCAGCAATAATTTTTCCATCACCAAAACTTACTTTAGTGCCAATTTGAACACGTTTAGCAGGCTTTATAAGCACTTCCCAACCATCTTCATGCTCTGTGAGCATTAACATTTCTACTTTTGCACCTGTATCCACTTTAACACCAAATAATCTTGCAGGCATAACCTTCGTATCATTTAATACAAGCGTATCGCCAGGATTTAAATATGAAACAACATCTTTGAAGGTTTGATGTTGGATGTCCCCTGTTTCTTTATTTAATGCAAGTAGACGACTTGAAGTACGATCTAATAAAGGTGTTTGTGCAATTAATCTTTCTGGTAACTCAAAATCAAACTCATTTACTTCCACTTTTATTGCCTCTTTTCATTTGGATAAGGTAGATTGAAATGGTCATACACTAATGCTGTCGCTTTTCTACCTCGTGTTGTTCTTTCTAAAAAGCCTTTTTGTATTAAATAAGGCTCATATACATCTTCTAATGTAACACGTTCTTCACCAATGGATACTGCAATTGTATCTAGCCCAACTGGACCCCCATTATATCTTTCAACAATGGCACGTAATATTTTGTGATCGATATGATCCAATCCATATTGATCAACTTGTAGTAAATCTAATGATGATTTTGAAGTCTCGTAATCAATTATCCCATTATTTTTAACTTGTGCAAAATCTCGCACGCGTCTTAATAAACGGTTAGCAATCCTTGGAGTACCTCTGCTACGCATTGCAAGTTCATTAATTGAATTTTGATCGATTTGTACTTCGAAAACATCTGCTGTTCTTTTGATGACTTCTTGTAATTCTTTTTGATTATAGTAATCAAGCCTCAAGTGTACGCCAAATCGATCACGTAAAGGCGCAGAAAGACTACCCGCTCGGGTTGTCGCTCCAACTAAAGTAAATGGTGGTAAATCGATTCGAATACTTCTTGCTTCTTCGCCTTTCCCAACAACAATATCTAAAACAAAATCCTCCATCGCTGGGTAAAGCACTTCTTCAACTACACGTGATAATCGATGAATTTCATCGATAAACAAAACATCACCTGGACTCAAACTTGATAAAATAGCGGCGAGATCTCCTGGTCTTTCAATGGTAGGTCCAGATGTCGTTTTAATATTCACTTCAAGTTCATTTGCAATGATATTTGCTAGTGTTGTTTTACCAAGACCTGGTGGTCCATATAGTAACACATGATCAAGTGATTCTTCTCGTAATTTAGCTGCTTGAATAAAGACATCTAAATTATGTTTGATTTTATCCTGACCTATATATTGATTTAAACGTTCTGGTCTTAAACTTAATTCATCAGTGAATTCATCACCATTTATATTTTCGTTTAATAATCTATCATCCAATCCGTTTCATTCCTTTTTTATTAGCCTACGAGAATTTGGAATCCACGTTTCACATTTTCATCTACTGATTTCAATTTTTCCTTGATCAGTACTTTTTCGACTTTTTGTAATTCTCGTTTTGAATATCCTAATGCCTCTAAAGCAAGTAATGCCTCTTGAATCACTTCTTCATCATGCATATCAAAATGATCAAGAGCATGTGTTTCATCTTCAATCACTAACTTACCTTTTAAATCTAAAATTATTTGTCTTGCTGTTTTTTTACCGATGCCAGGAAACTTAATTAAGTAACTCTCATTTTCTGCTTCAATAGCTCTAATAATTTCATTAGGAGAACTCGTCGCCAAAATAGCTAATGCAGATTTGGGACCAATGCCAGTTACTTTAATTAAGTTTAAAAACATTTGTTTTTCTTCGTATGTACTAAAACCGTACAAGCTGTGACTGTCTTCACGTACAATTAATTGTGTTTCAATTTTTACGTCTTTATTCATTTGTGATTGAAATCGATAAGGATTTGGCGTTAAACATTCATAACCAATCCCAGCAACTTCAATCACAATATGTGTTGGAAAAATAAATTTTAGCTCTCCTTGTAAATAAGCGTACATATATCCTCCTAAATGCTCATACCTAATAAGTTCACTTGATTCACATGTTTAACTTGTTTTATGCGTTCTAATAATTCATTAATTGTGATTTGTACATGCGTAATATTTAAACTAATGGTAATCGTTGCTTTATCCTTAATTGGAATACTTTGGTGAATCGTTAATACAGATCCATTTAAACTTGCGATGGTTTCTAAAATTTTTGATAAAAGACCTACTTCATCATCCACTTGAATCATCACATTGATATTCTTATCCGTTTTACGTTCATCAACAGGAAAAATGGTATCTTTGTATTTATAATATGCACTTCTAGACAAATCAAATTGTTTCACTGCATCAAAAATAGAAAGACTCGGGTTCTTTTCCAATGCTTCTTTAATACGTAATGTTTTTTGTACAGATTCAGGTAAAACATCTTCTCGGATTAAATAAAACTTTTTATGTGTATCCAAAGCCATCATTCCTATTCAATAAATTCGAATTCGCCACGCATAATGCGTACAGTATCACCATTTTTAGCACCACGTTCACGAAGTGCATCATCAATACCCATTGTTCTCATTTGTCTTGCAAAACGTTTCACTGATGCGTCGCGTGTAAAGTCTGTCATTTTAAATAGACGTTCTATTGCATTACCTGAAACAACATACGCACCGTCATCATCACGTGTAATTTCAAAATGATCGACAGATTTTTCATGTTTGTACATTACTCGGTGTACACCATCTGATTCATCTTCTTCATCGAAATTAATATCTTTTGTTGCTTCTAATAAATCAGCTATTTTGTATAATAATGTGTCAATATTTTGGTAAGTTGCTGCACTCAGTTCAATAATCTCTGCATCACTACCAAGTTCTTCTTTAAATATTTCTAAATTTTCTTCACTGTCAGGCATGTCCATTTTATTTGCAACAATAATTTGAGGACGTTTCGCAAGTTTCTCGTTATAATTCTTCAACTCTTTATTAATCGTTACATAATCCTCGTATGGATCACGTCCATCCGTTCTTGACATATCAATCATATGTACGATTACTCGACATCTTTCAACGTGTCTTAAAAATTGATGACCTAAACCTACGCCTTCTGAAGCACCTTCAATTAAACCTGGTAAATCAGCCATTACAAAACTACGATTATCTTTTGTTTGTACAACACCTAAGTTTGGTTTGATTGTTGTAAAGTGATATGCCCCAATTTTCGGCTTTGCTTTTGAAACAATCGATAATAAAGTCGATTTACCTACACTAGGGTATCCTACTAATCCGACATCTGCCATCAGTTTTAATTCTAATACTACTTCAAGTTCCTCACCAGGTTCACCATTTTCACAAAAATCTGGCGCTGGGTTAGATGCTGAAGCGAAACGTGAATTACCACGGCCACCTCGACCCCCTTTTGCGACAGTCGCACTTTGTTCATGCATTACTAAATCAGCAATTATTTCACCAGTTTCAGCATTTTTAATAATTGTGCCCGGTGGTACTTTTAAAATTAAATCTTTTGCACCACGACCATGCATATTACTCGATTGACCATTTTCACCTTTTTCCGCTTTAAACATTCTTTGGAATCTAAAGTCTAATAAAGTTCTTAACCCTTCATCTACTTGGAAGATAATTGATGCACCTTTACCACCATCTCCACCAGCTGGTCCACCTAAAGGTACGTATTTTTCTCTACGATATGCAACGATGCCGTTACCACCATCGCCTGCTTTTAAACTTATTTTTACCTGATCTATAAACATTAAAACACCTCTTTTAAGTAATGATAATGAATTGAGATGAAATCATCTCCTTCATCACTTATATCCATTTTTAAATTTTTTTTGATATCTTCGCCTGTCAATACCATTCTCATTTCTATTGCTGTTTCATTTTCGTAAAGACAAAGTTCAATTTCACTTTTATCTACCACACAATTTTTATACTGATTCACAACATTTAAAAAATCGTTGGTCATCGTTTGATCTAACAAATCAATTGCACTTGTTTGGATATCAATATCAAAAGTCCAATCAAATAAACGATCATTCAATTTAATATTTAAATAATGCCCAATTAATATCGGTACATTTAACTTTAGAAATTGTTGTTCAAGTCTAATATTGAATAGCATTCGGTCGATTTGTAAATTGACCTTATCTGTCATGCCTAATTGTTTATATGCTTCTAACAACTGCAATTGATTTGCAAAATCATGTTGAATGCGTCGATATACTTTAGCAATTTCCATAGGACACCCCTATAGTAGTATACCATGATTTAACCACTTGTTCATCTCACATGGACAAAAAAATAAAGCACTGGTTGCCCAGTGCTTTATTGACTTTATTATTTTGCTTCAGCGTATACTGAAACTTTCTTTTTGTCGCGTCCGAAACGTTCGAATTTAACAACACCATCGATTTTAGCGAATAAAGTGTCATCTCCACCACGTCCAACGTTTTCACCTGGATAGATTTTAGTACCGCGTTGACGGTATAAAATTGAACCACCAGTAACGAATTGACCATCAGCACGTTTAGCACCTAAACGTTTAGATTCAGAGTCACGTCCGTTCTTTGTAGAACCTACCCCTTTTTTCGATGCGAAGAATTGTAAGTTTAATTTTAACATGAGTTACACCTCACTTATAGTTTAGTTTAATATATTGACCATATTCTGTTTCAATGGTCTGCAAGGATACAAGCATCGCTTGTATAATTAGTTGTGCTTCATTGTTGTTTAAGTCTAACACACGACATTTAAAATAGCCACCATCGTCACTATAGTCAATGTCTGGTCGCTCATCAGTCAAACCGAGCACTGCATTCATACTGCCAAAAACTACAGCTGATGCACCAGCACAAACCAAATCTTGGCCATGTGGAGCAGAATCTGCATGTCCTGACATTGTAAATTCAGTTACACGTCCGTCATCATTTACAACAATATCAACCGTAATCATTAAGCGTTAATAGATTCGATTGTTAATTTAGTGTAAGGTTGACGATGACCTTGTTTACGTTTGTAGTTCTTTTTTGGTTTGTATTTGAATACAGTGATTTTTTTACCACGGCCGTGTTTTTCAACTTTAGCAGTAACAGTAGCACCTTCAACTACAGGTGTACCAACTTTAACTGTTTCTCCACCAACCATTAATACTTGATCAAACGTGAATGTTGAACCTTCTTCTGCGTTTAATTTTTCAACCCAGATTTCTTGACCTTGCTCAACTTTTACTTGTTTTCCACCAGTTTCAATAATTGCAAACATACTTGCACCTCCTATAAATTTTAAGTCACGCCATCATTAGGTGGATTACTCACTTAAACCTAATATTGTGCGGTTGTATGTAGCAAAACTACTCAACTTCGAAATAATACCATTTTTATAATAGCTTTGTCAACATAAAGTTTAATCGATTACATATCGATCCAAAAACTTTAATACTAAAGGAAACACAAGAAGAATCATTAATAAATTGATACACATCGATGGTAGTACATACGTCAATATAAATATAAAATAGTTCATTTGTGTAAAGCCTAAAATATGAAATACGATGTATTCAAAATGCTCAAATATTGCGATAAAGCTTAAAAATAATACAATCATCATTTTAATATCTTTATAAAATACTTTAAACAATTGATTCATTAAAAAGATAAGAATTAAGTAACCAAAAGTATAAACGCCATATACAGTTCCTAAATAGACATCAGAAATAATACCAAATAATACACCGATTATCATTGCAATATTAGCATTTTTGTATACGGTTAAAATCAACAAATAAACTAAAACTAAGTGAGAAACCCAATAAAAGTCAACATGAAAAAGGTGTAGCGGTAAAAAATAATTAATCATCGTGTCGATATAAAACAAAATTAATGCGACAAGTGGTAATAATAATATTTGCATTATTCACCACTTCCTTGTGTTTGCATTACTTTAGGGCTTTTTTTAGCGACATATACTTGAGAAACATCACCTATATTTGCTTTTGTTTCAACATAAGCAACTTGACTTAAACCAAATTCATCGTTTTCAACACGTTTTACTTCACCAATTAAAACACCTTTAGGAAATTGTCCTCCAAGTCCACTCGTTACAACTTTTGTTCCTATTTTAACTTTCACACTATTTTCAATATCAGAAACAACCAATAAACTTTTATCTTCATCGTATCGATCAATCATACCAAAAATGTCATCACCATCTTGTTGCAATGTCACAGAGATTTTACTTGATTTTACACTTGAAGATATTAATTCAACTTGGCTTGAATAACTATTTACTTTACTAATGCGACCGACCAAACCTTCAGTTGTAATGACAGCCATATTATCACGGATGCCTGAAGCACTTCCTTTATTGATGATGAATGAATTCATCCATCCATTAATATTTCGACTAATGATCGTGGCAATAACCGGATCATAATCCGCAATACTTTCAGTTTTAAGTGCTTGTTTTAATTCTTTGTTTTCTTTTTCTAATCTAAAGTTATTGGCTTCAACTTGGCTAAATCCTTTTACTTTTTCTTTTAACTTTTTATTTTCCTCAACTGCATCCCACATATGCATTAAGTTCCCAATATTATTTGACACAAATAAAAATGGATAACTTACAATACGTTGTCCCATCGCGGTTGAATCTCCAATAAATTTCTCGGGTTTACTCGTTGGATGATCTCTTAAAGAATAACCAATCATAACGATAAAAATAATGATACCAAATAAAAAAAAGACCAATTTATTACGTTTGTAAAAATTAGGCAAACTCAACACCTCATACTTTATTATTCATACTTAGTTATACGATAACATATTTAGCCGTTAAATTCTTATTTTTTTAATAATAAAAATAATGCATCAAAGACTTCTTTTCCTGTCTTTAATGCATCAAAAAAATTATATTATCCGTTTAATATGCATTTTGGTCTTTCAATTGAATCTGAACACCTTTTGTATTCATATATGCATTTAAATCTTGTTCTGTTTTAAATACTAAAACTTGTTGATCGCCAAAATGATAAAAAATAAAGTCATTACCTCTTTGACCTATCAAGTAATCTTGATTATATCCCATTCTTGTTAAACCAGATACAGACATAAACTCTTGTTTATCCATAAAATTAAACACATTTTTAATTTGCGATGCTGGAATGTTTTTAAACAGTTGATTATCTTCCAAATTATAAGTTTGGGCATTGGAAGTTTCATGATTTATTTGCTGTTCTGTTGAATGATTGGTAAATGGGTTATACATATAAATAATATAAATGACAACACATAATGCAATAAGCATGATGAAATTTCGAATCAATCTCAATAATTTAAACATCAAATACCTTCTTTCTTTTCGATATTATTAATATAAGTCGAATGAAAAGAAAATACATCAGTCTTTTGGCCTAAAATAGTGCATGACATAAAATTTATAACGCTTGCCGTCATAATTAACATATTGTTCACTAACGACTTTGAACCCATATTTCAAAAAGAAGCGAATGCCTCTATGATTTTTACTCCATACCGTAATGCGCACAATTTCAAAATCATATATATGATTTAAATAATTAAATGCATGATTTAACAAAGATTGCCCTAATCCACGATGAATCCAAATTGGGTTTAATGCACAACCAAAATCAATCACTTTCGCATGATCTTGATACTCAATATCCATTTTGGCGTCAATGCCCACACAATAAAACCCAATTAATTGTTCATCACTTATTACCGCATAATATTCACCTTCTAAAAACCGTTCCATTACTTCTAAATCATCATCGATATTGTAAAGTTCATAACCTACACCAAAATCCCATTTTGCAATTGCCTCAACAAAAGGCAAAGTCATAGCGACACTTTTAAACTGATTTTTATATGGCTGATGATTGTCTTGCTGATTGTAATTGATACATTTTTGCATATTGACCACCTAACGCAATAAGTTCATCATGCGTACCACTTTCAATAATTTCACCTTTATCCAGTACAATTATTTTAGTCGCATTTTTAATCGTTGACAATCGATGCGCAATAATAAATGTTGTACGACCTTCTTTAACAACATCCATTGCGTTTTGGATAATGCTCTCAGTTTCAGAATCAATACTTGCAGTTGCTTCATCTAAAATTAATATTTTAGGATTAAATGCTAAAGCTCTTGCAAATGAAATCAATTGCTTTTGACCACTTGATAATGTTGAACCTTTCTCAACAACGGGCGTATCAATACCTTGTTCCAATGATTGTAATACTCTATCTCCACCCACTTTATGTAAAGCGTCAATTGCAGCTTCACGGCTAACACGTTCATCATTCAATGTAATATTCGATAAAATCGTCCCAGTATATAAATATGGATCTTGTAAAACTATAGCCATATGTTTTCTCATTGATGATTTTGTCATTTTTGTTGTGTCATGACCATCAATTAAAATTTGCCCCTCTGTTGGATCATAAAAGCGAAATAATAAATTCATAATTGAGCTTTTTCCAGAACCGGTATGTCCAACTAGTGCAATTGTATCCCCTATGTTCGCATCAATATTAATATCTTTTAAAACTGGCTCATTCGGTTTATATTCGAAATTGACATGATTAAAAGTGACATGACCTTTTATCGATTTAAAAGCATCTGATTCTGTCGGTTCTTTAGTTTCATCCATCATTTCAAATACACGATTTGCACTTACACGAGCTTGTTCTAATAAGCTTAATTGATTCACCATATTAAATAATGGATTGAAAAGTCGCGTTAAATAATCTACAAGAATATACATCATTCCTACAGTTAACGTCATCTCTTTACCTAAATAACTAACCCCAAATATATAAATCATGATTAAAAATACAACAGATCGAATTGTGCCCATTAAATTATGACTTGTGTAGGAATCTAATTTGATGATTTTCTCATAATTTTTTAAATACTCATCATTTAAGTCTGTAAATTCTCTATAAATTTTTTCTTCTTGATTGAATGCTTGAATAATCGTCATCCCATTTATACTTTCATTTAGCATAGCATTCATGTCACTATTTCGTTCACGAACAATACGGTTGTATTGATCAGAAACTTTTCTATAATACATTAACCAAAAGAACAATAATGGTACAACAATTAAAGCTAATAATCCAACTTTATAGTTAAAAATAAAGATAACAATAATAATACCTGTAATATTCACAATCCCTGATATGTACGATGGTAACATGACTGTAAATAACTCAAGAATTGTCTGCGTGTCATTTGTTATACGAGCAACTACTTTTCCAGCAGGTAAGTTATCAAAGTAATGAATGGGTAATTTTTGAACATGTTTGAATAAACTGATTCTTAAGTTCTTAATAACATTCGATCCTGCAGTTTGAAAGTAAATCGTTTGATAATAACTAAAAATTGCATAAACGACTGCAACTATCATATACAGTCCAAGTAATTGCAAAATCGCGTTCACTTCTAAAATGGCACTCTTTTTTACATATTTATCTAGTATATGCATCGCAATCATCGGCCCAATAAGTTCAGTAACTACTGCTACGAATAACATTAAAAGCCCAATTAAAAATAATTTTTTCTCTCTTAAAGCTTCTAAATATAACCTTTTTGTCGTTGACATTATATCGCCTCCTCTCCTAATTGTTGACGATTGAATTGTTCATAATACCAACCTTTTAATTTTAATAATTCATTATGTGTACCTTCTTCTATGATATGCCCATTATTTAATACAATGATATGATTCGCATGAATTACAGAAGATAAGCGATGCGTTGTAATAATTGTCGTTTTCTCGCTTCTAGATTGTCTAATATTTTCGATAATATTCGTTTCAGTCTTTGCATCGACAGCTGATAAAGCATCATCCAATATAAGAATATCAGGATTTTTTATCATCGCTCTGGCAATAGAAATACGTTGTTTTTGACCACCAGAAATGGCGATGCCTTTTTCACCCACAAGCGTTTCTAAGCCATTTGGTAAACGTTTTACATCTTCAGTAAAATGTGCTAATCGCAATGCTTCATTCAAATCGGTATCCGTTGCATTCGGTAAGCCGAATTTAATATTTTCTTTTACAGTTCTTGAAAATAAAATGTTATCTTGTGAGACGTAACCTATTTTATTTCTCACTTTCTCTTTTGAAAGTGACGTCACATCTAAATCACCAATAGCAATTCGACCTTCACCCATTGGGTATTCTTTTAATATTTGTTTGATTAATGTTGTTTTTCCTGAACCCGTTGGTCCAACAATCCCTAATGTTTCTCCAGTACGAATTTCGATATTAATATTTGTAAGATTTGTTGTTTCACTCATCGGATATTGAAATGTTACTTGTTTAAAAGATACATTATGGTCATTCGGTACATAATGATCAATTGGATCCGCCATAACATCTTGTTCATCTAATGTTTGCATTACACGATCTAATGATGCGTTACCACGCTGCATGATATTAAATAAAAGTCCTATTGCAAACATCGGCCAAACGAGCATATTCAAATAAACATTAAATGAAATTAATCCACCAATAGAAATCTCACCACGGTTAACGAGCACACTCCCATAACCTAAACCAATGACAAAACTTAGCGCTGTAACAATAATTGTCAAAGGCTTAAATAAAGCGTCTAATTTTTCTACATGAATAAATTTGTTTACAACATCTGTCGTCATATCAACAAAGTTACGATTGATATTTTCCTCTTGACTAAAAGCACGCGTTACACGAATACCTTCAATGGATTCTAAAACACGATCATTCATATCCCCAAAAGCATCTTGACTAATCGTATATCGTTCATGAATTTTCTTCCCTAAACGCTGTTCAATGATTGCTAATAAAGGTAATGGTAAAAGTGCAAAAAATGTTAACTTCCAACTGACTAATACACACATTGTAAAAATGATGGTAATCATATACGTTGTACTATCAACTAATGTTAAAATACCAAATCCAACAGTCTGTCTAATCGCACTTAAATCATTTGTTGCTTTTGCCATTAAATCACCAGTTCTATTTTTCTCATAAAAACTAGGGCTCATCGTTAAAAATTTGCGCATTAATTTTTTACGCATTAAACTTTCTAAAATTTGAGAGCCATTAAATAATAAATAACGCCAATAAAAATTAATCCAATAACCTAATAAAACAACGACTGCAAAACCAATTAATATTTTGTAGAATAACGCAACAGATAATTGTTTTTCATTGATTAAATCAATCGTATGTCCTATTAACCAAGGTGGAACAATTTCAACAATATTTGCAACTAATAACAATAAAATGGCTATAGCATATCTTTTTTTCTCGGTCTTAAAGAACCACTTCAGTTTAAATAAAACATCTAACATACAATCCTCCTTAAAAAATCCCAAAATAAAAAGCACACACCTATATCTAAGGCATGTGCTTTAAATAAAGGGAGAATACTCCCACAATTCAAATAAACTCAAATCAAATTTAAAAAATTCATTTTAAATCATTGAAATCAAATCATTGAATTCGCAGGAGGAGAAATATTCATTTCTAACATTGAAATATACTGTAATGTTTTCATATTATTTCCCTCCTTTTCTTTAATAGTCCATCTCATCATAATAAAATATTTAGAATATTGCAATACTTTTCAGCAAAATAATTCGGAAATCGATATAAATTTACATCAATTTTACAAACTTAAATTTTTATTTAATGCATGTATAAATAAATTAGCATTCCCGAAAAACATATAACTGCCCAAATGAAAGAAATCTTCCAAACGAATTTTAACCACTTATGATACGGGATACCTGCGACAGCTAATAATCCCATTAATGAAGCACTTGTAGGAATCATATTATTACTAATCGCATCACCATATTGAAATGCAAGTACGGTGATTTGTCGATTTACATCTAGTAAATCACTAATCGGTACCATAATTGGCATAGTTGTCATCGCTTGTCCACTACCAGATGGAATAAAGAAATTTAATAATAACTGGCTGATAAACATTGCAGCAACAGCAAATCCTTTTGGTAAGTGATCAATCATATCAGTCATCCAATACACAATGGTATCGATAATCATACCTTGAGACAATACGACAACGATTGCTTTTGCAAAACCTACAATCATTGCTCCAAATAAAATATCTTTCATCCCTTCTAACATGGCATCAAACGTACCGTTAATGCCTAATCCACCTATTAATCCGGCTATGATGCCCATCACTAAAAAGTTCGCACTCATTTCACTTAAAAACCATTGATACTTAAAAATACCGTAAACATTTATTAAGATCGTTAAAGTAAGTAAAATTAAAATAAATGCATGTCTTTTTCTAAACGAATCATATTTTGTATTTAATACATCATCATCCATCGTGCTATTTGCTTCTACATCTACATCATAAACCAAGCTTTTTTCAGGATGTTTTTTAACCATTTTTGCATATCTCATCACATACAAAATACCAGCTAATAAAACAAGTAGATATATAATCGTTCTAAATCCCCATCCCGAAAATAGAGGTACTTCAGCAATTTTTTGACCGATTCCGACAGTAAACGGATTAATCATCCCACCTAAAAATCCGATACCTGCACCAAGTGCTATCATACTCGCACCAACGATTCGGTCGTAACCTAATGCTGTCGCAAGTGCAATGCCTATAGGTACAAAAATAATCGTTTCTTCACTTAAACCAATAGAAAATCCTAAAATACTAAAAATAGTCATTGAAATTGGAATCAACCATCTACCGTTATTTCCTACTCGTTTCATTAAAGAATTGACACCTGTTGTAATTGCATCGGTTCTATGAATAATGCCAAAAGCACCACCTACAATAAAAATATAGAAGATGATATCAGCACCTTCAACAAGGCCTTGTGGGACTGCCCTAAATACTTCTTGTGGCAACACAGGGTGTTGGCTAACAGCATGATAAGTACCATTAATTACTTGTTCTCTACCATCAACTTTTTCTCTATCAAATTTTCCTGCAGGTATTACATAACTCATCAGCATCGCAATACATACAATCATTAATAATAATAAATACGTATGTGGCATTTTTAATTTTTTTAACATCTACTTTCCCCCTTTCATACCGTTTACCCTATTTAATTAATAATATGTTAAATTTTTAGAAAATTAAAAAAAGAGTGGACATTATCTATGTCACACTCTAAATCAATGGTACAAAAATAGCCTATTTTTAATCCCATTATTATTCTAATAATCTGCGTAAAAATATATATTATATTTGAGTAAGTCAATTTCCATTAAACGAATTAAATCATAATGTAACTGTAGGATATAACTTTGATAAATATCACCATAATCATATGAACCAAAAAATGGCCCAAACATAATTGGTAAACATTCACTTGGATGTTTTTCTTGCTTTAATATCATTTGACATAATCGATAAAGCTCTTCTAAATCTTCAAAATTAACAATTGCTCTGCCTGGGTTATCCATCGTATATTTATTACAAAAATAGCCATACAAAGCGTTAAATTTACGATAATATGCAAACATGATTTCAGTTTTAGTCATTTTATCTTCAACATAAAAATACATATCTAATCCCATTACAATACACCCGATTCTTTCAAACTTACGAATGTACCATCACCGATAATAATATGATCTAATACATCAATACCAAATAATTGACCACATTCAACCAGTCTTTTAGTGGCTTCAATATCTTCATAGCTAGGCTCCGGAGAACCTGAAGGATGATTATGTACACAAATTAAACTTGCAGCACTTCTTTTAACTGCTTCACGAAATATTTCTCTAGGATGAATAATCGATGCATTTAATGAACCTATAAAAGCAGTATGTTCATGAAATATGATATTTTTAGTATTTAATAATAATACAACAAAATGTTCTTGAGGATAATATCGCATTTTTTCCATTAAATATTTTGCGACGCATTCAGGTGAAGTGACTTTTATTTGTTCATGAACAGTATGAGTATGCATACGTTTAGCCAATTCCATCACCGCAAGAATCGTAGCTGCTTTCTTTTCACCAATACCATTGATACTCATCAACTCTTCTAACGTAAGATCTCTCAGCTCATGAATTGAATTGACTTTTGATAATAAATGATTACTTAAATGCATTACATTCATCGTTTTAGTACCTGTATTTAAAAGAATCGAAATTAACTCTTGATTAGTTAGTACATGACTGCCTAAATGAAGTAACTTTTCTCTTGGTTGATCAATTGCGAGTTCTAGCTCTAACATTAATAAAATCCTCCTAAAAAGATAATATGAATTTCGTCATATAATAAAACAACCAAAATATAGCCTGCAAAAATAAAAGGGACAAAAGGGATTTTTTTGATTTCTGATTTGTAACATAAAAATATAATGGCACATAAACCACCAACGATATACATCATTAAAAACATTGCAATAAAGAAGGCTGGATCTAGACCAACGCTTAAAATACTTAAAAGTTTTATGTCACCATAACCAATACTTTTAGTAAGAAAATAAAAAAGGTGCAGTAATAAAATAATACTAATTTTCATAAATGCAATTGTACTTGAAAATTGAAAAAATGGTTCTTGATTATAAAATGGGAATACATAAAAATACTGACTATATATAACAATACATAGACACACCATCATAATTATCAATATTTTATTTGGAATTTGATAATGTTCTATATCATAAATACTTAAAGGTAGGATAAAAGAAATCATTAATAAATGAATCACCAAAAGATGATTGGTAGTATTGTGAATGACGAGGACAAACACACCACCAAATATGCATTCAACAATAAAATGCTTAAGCGGGATTTGCTTTTTACACAAACTGCATTTCCCTCGTAAAAATAAATACGAAAATATAGGAATCAGCTCATACCAATTTAATTGATGCCCACAATGTTCACATTGACTTCTTCTTAATAAATATAATTTGTTCTCAGTGATACATTGCATAAAAGAACCTAAACTGGCTCCTATGATAAAAATCAATAAATCATATCATTTCACCTCCTTTTGCATATCTTAAATAAACAAATGCACTTTGTAAAAATGCAAAATTTGATAAAAAATCATAAAAAAGAAGCGAAATTTAAAAATTTCGCTCCTTTTTATCATTTATTGATTCATAATGTGCACATATTATGAATCTTTGCCATTGATATTATTATTTCCTCATTTTTTCTTTGACTGCACTAATAAAATATAAGCTACCTGTGATTAATAATAAATCACCGTCAAAAGATTTAATAAATGTATCGTAATCCTTAACTTTCACTTTATTCGCGTGCTCTACCGATTCATAAATGGTATCCATCGGTAATGCCTTAGGAAAATCAAATGTCGTTACATAAAATGTATTTGCAATACTTTCTAATCGATTCAACATTTTTCCTATTGGTTTACCATCTATTGCTGAGAATAGCACATCGATTTTTCTATCTGGGTAATACATTTTCATTGTGTCTACCAAAACATCTATAGATTCTTGGTTATGTGCCCCATCTAAAATAATTAATGGTTCATCTTGAACTTTTTCTATACGTCCAGTCCAAGTTGTATCTTCGATTGCTTGAATCATTTTATTAAAATCTATTGTAATCATGCCACGATCAAACATTTCTAGTAATGTAACAATAGCAATTGATGCATTCTCTTGTTGATGTTTACCAATCATTTTTAATTCAATATTTTCAAGCTCGTAGTTTTTATATCGTAATGTAAAATCTTTGCCATTCGAAACAACATAAAAATCTCGGCCAAGTTTAATACCTTTCGCATGTTTTTCTTCAACAACTGCATTAATATATGCTTTTGCTTCTTCATTTTTTACTGCATAAACAAGTGGTACTGCCGGTTTAATGACACCTGATTTCTCTTTTGCAATATCTGTGTAAGTATCGCCTAAAATGTTCGTATGATCTAATCCAATACTTGTTAATATTGTCATGATTGGCTGAAAAACATTTGTTGAATCATTTTCTGCACCTAATCCTGCTTCAATTATTACAAAATCGACAGATCTTATTTGGCCAAAATAAACAAACATCATCATTGTAATGATTTCAAATTCAGTTGCAACACCTAAATCTGTTTCTTCATCTAAAGCTTCACTTACTGGTTTCACAATTTCGACCAATTTTACGATTTCATCATCCGTAATAGGAAATCCGTTTAAACTAATACGTTCGTTAAACGTTTCTATGTATGGTGATGTGAAAGTTCCTACTTCATAACCATTTTTAATTAAGGCATTTTTTAAATAACTCACTGTAGAGCCTTTGCCATTTGTACCAACAACATGGATGCCTTTAATATTCTTTTCAGGATTACCTAGTCGCTCCAACATCCATTCCATTCTTTTAATACCAGGTTTAATCCCAAATTTATAGCGTTCGTGTATCCAATATAAACTCTCTAAATAGTCCATAAATCACCTTACATCGATTCAATTCTTGATTTTACACTGTTATATTTTTCAGTGTATAATTTTTGTTTTTCTTTTTCTTCATTTATTACCTTTTCAGGTGCTTTCGCAACAAACTTTTCATTGCTTAATTTTTTATTTACACGATCTAATTCTGATTGCCATTTTGCAAGTTCTTTTTCTAATCTTGCTTTTTCTTTTTCCATATCAATTAAACCTTCTAATGGTAATACAACTAATCCACCTGTAACGGCTGTTGTCATTACTTTATCAGGAATTTCTACATTGGTTGCAATTTGTAATTCACTTGGATTACAGAATTTCTCAATAAATACACGTTCAGTTTCTAAACGGTTTGATGTTGCTTCATCATTCGTTTGAATCATCATTGGAATTTGTTTACTCATCGGTGTGTTGACTTCATTACGTGTATTACGTACCGCACGAATAATTTCCATCAATTGTTCCATATCGCGTTTCGATTGCGCGTTTGATAATTCTGGTCGAACAACTGGCCAACTTGCTGTAACAATTGAGTCTCCTTCAACCGGTAAGTTTTGCCAAATACTTTCAGTAACGAACGGCATAAATGGATGTAACATACGCATGATTGAATCTAAAGTATAAGCTAAGATAGAACGTGTCATATTTTTAGCAGCTTCATCGTCACCGTTCATTGGAATCTTACTCATCTCGATATACCAATCACAGAATTCATCCCAAATAAAGTTATATAATACACGACCGACTTCACCGAATTCATATTT
Source organism: Macrococcus sp. DPC7161 (assembly GCF_004117835.1). Lineage (GTDB taxonomy): Bacteria > Bacillota > Bacilli > Staphylococcales > Staphylococcaceae > SDSC01. The sequence goes on from NZ_SDSC01000003.1 coordinate 35,006, forward strand.
ATCTGCTAAACGCGTCACATCTTCAATCGTTTCATTTAAGCGCGTTAAGATCCATTCATCAGCTAAAGATTTTTTACCAGTTAAATCTATGTCACTCGCTTTAAAATCATCACCAATATTCATTAAACTAAATCGTGAAGCATTCCAAATTTTATTAATAAAGTTCCATGCCGCTTCAACTTTTTCTGTTGAGTAACGTAAATCTTGTCCAGGTGAAGAACCTGTTGCTAAGAAATAACGTAAGCTGTCCGCACCATATTGATCAATGACATCCATTGGATCAACACCATTACCTAATGATTTACTCATTTTTCGACCATCTTCTGCACGAACTAATCCATGAATCAATACATCATCAAATGGGCGTTTACCTGTGAATTCTAAACCTTGGAAAATCATACGTGCAACCCAGAAGAAAATAATATCATAGCCCGTTACTAAAACATTTGTTGGATAGAACGATTTATAATCAATTGATTCTACATCTGGCCAACCTAAAGTTGAAAATGGCCATAATGCACTTGAGAACCATGTATCTAATACATCTTCATCTTGTGTCCAATTTTCAATATCTGCAGGTGCTTCTTTACCCACATATACTTCACCAGTCGTATTATGGTACCAAGCTGGAATTTGGTGTCCCCACCATAATTGTCGAGAAATACACCAGTCATGAATGCCTTCCATCCAACGATTAAATGTGCCTTCAAAACGGTTAGGTACAAATTCAATACGTCCATCCGTTTTTTGGTTGTTTAACGCTTGTTCAGCAAGTGGTGCCATTTTAACGAACCATTGTGTTGATAAATAAGGCTCAACTACAGCGCCACTACGTTCTGAATGACCTACTTGGTGAACGTGTTTTTCAATTTTGACGAGGTCTCCACTTTGTTTTAAGTCTTCAATTAATTGTTTACGACATTCAAAGCGGTCCATACCCTCATATTTGCCACCAAGTGCATTAATTGAACCATCTGTATTCATTACATTAATACGTTCTAATTGGTGTCGATTTCCGATTTCAAAGTCATTTGGATCATGTGCAGGTGTTACTTTCATTGCACCAGTTCCAAAGTCCATTTCAACATATTCATCTGCTAAAACAGGAATTTCACGGTTCATAATCGGTAAAATAACATTTTTACCAATCATATCTTTATATCGCTCATCTTCCGGATGCACAACAACAGCCGTATCACCAAGCATTGTTTCAGGTCTTGTCGTCGCAATTTCAATAAAACCTGAACCATCTACTAATGGATAATTGATATGATAAAATGCCCCTTCAACCTCTTCGTGAATAACTTCAATATCACTTAATGCTGTACGTGCGGCAGGGTCCCAGTTAATAATACGTTCACCACGATAAATTAAGCCTTTTTCGTACATTTTTACGAAAACTTCTTTAACCGCATCACTTAAACCTTCGTCTAAAGTGAAACGTTCACGTGAATAGTCTAACCCTAGACCTAATTTTGCCCATTGTTCACGAATGAATCCAGCATATTCTTCTTTCCATTCCATCGTGTGTTCTAAAAACTTTTTACGACCAATATCATGACGGCTAATACCTTCTTCACGTAATTTTGCTTCTACTTTTGCTTGTGTTGCAATGCCCGCATGGTCCATTCCTGGTAAATATAACGTATTATATCCTTGCATACGTTTCATACGTGTAATAATATCTTGTAAAGTTGTATCCCAAGCATGACCAATATGCAATTTACCTGTGACATTCGGAGGTGGAATTACAATTGTAAATGGCTTTTTATCACTATTACTTTCTGCTTTAAAGATTTCTTTATCTACCCATTCTTGATAGCGTCCTTGTTCAACTTGCTGTGGATTGTATTTTGTTTCCATCGAATTACCTCCAGTATAATGTTCATTTATCCCTACAAAAAAATCCCGTCCTAATGCATAGGACGGGATGACCGTGGTACCACCTAAATTCAGTACGATGTACTGCACTTAAAAGATTAACGCTCTTACACGTGTATGCTTACTCAACTCAGCATACGTTAAATCAGGCTACCTTCATTCAACATTATTGTGCAATTCTCACCAACATGCACTCTCTAAAAATAAGTGTTAAACTACTCCTCCTGTAGGAATATGAAGTTAGATATATTGTATAAGATTATGATTTAACTGTCAATGAGTTCCCTTTGCTCGATATACTAGGTACCAAGAAATCAATGGGGAAATGACAAGCAAAATAAAAAATATTCTAAAGATATGATAACTTGAAATCATTGCAACATTTGCATGTGTTTCAAGACCAACGATGATGATTTGTGCCATACCACCTGGTGCAGCACTTAAAAATAAATCGTTAAATGCATGATCTGTCCATATATTCATCAACATACAAATTAAATATGTCGCAATAATCAATAACATATTTTGAATAAAAATACCGATAAATAATTGCTTATTGATTTGATTAGATAAGTCATACATTTGTAATCCTATACGAACACCAAATAATAATTGCGCCATATTAATTAAAGGCATCGGTACAGTAAAATTAAGTCCGGTCATTAAATTCCAAACCAACATTACAAAAATAGGACCTAGCATATCAGGCACTGGAAAATGCAATTTCTTAAAAATAAAAATCGCAATAAACATACACAATACAATGAAAAGCATTTGCCAAATATTCAATACATGAAATACATCTTGCACATGATTGATATATTTTATATTATTACTACTTGTTTGATGCACAAACGACGAAATAAGCGGCACAAATAAAATCACAAATACTAAACGGCTCGTTTGAGCTAATGTGACTACTAATACGTTTGCTGATTTATTTTCTTCTGCCATCACGATCATTTGGTTTAATGCACCAGGAATAGAAGCAAGTAATGCTGTTTCAGTCGAACATTTAACAATTCTTTTAAAAATAAACGCAATGCCCACCGCACAACCAATAACCATTAAACTTAAAATGATAATATTGAACCAATCATTTTTAATATCATTTAATATCGTTTTTGTAAATGAAACACCAATTTGGGCACCTAATATATATAAACCGATATCACTTAACCATTTAGGCCATTTGTAATTTAACGATGTATATTTCTTTAAAACAACAGCTGCAATCATCGGACCAAATAGCCATGGTAACAACAAATGTAAACTACTTAATAAAAGACTAAATACCAAACTTAATCCAAATAATAATATAAACGCCATATTAACAACTCCAAAACTTGTTACTTTAAGCATAATAAAAAGCATACATTTTTTCACGATGTATGCTTGATTATTTTATTTTACTTTTTTGAGTGCCATATCAAATGCATTTAAAGTAGCATCAATGTCTTCCTTCGTATGCTTAGTTGATAAGAACATACCTTCAAATTGCGATGGAGGTAAAAATACGCCGTTATTGGCCATTTCTTTATACATTTTAGCAAATAATTTTAAATCAGATTTTGATGCGATTTCAAAGTTCGTTACTTTATTATCATTTAAGAAATATCCGATCATACTACCCGCACGGTTAATTGAAATTGGTACTTGATGACGATTAAATACTTCTAATAAACCTGCTTCTAATTGATCGCCTAATTGATTGAAATATTGATAACTTTCTGGTGTTAACTGACTCAAAGTATAGTAGCCACCTGTCATCGCTAATGGATTCCCACTTAACGTACCTGCTTGATAAATGCTACCTGCAGGTGCGATTTGTTCCATAATTTCACGTTTACCACCAAAAGCACCAACTGGTAATCCACCACCGATTACTTTACCTAAACAAGTTAAATCGGGTGTTACACCGAAATAACCTTGCGCACAGTGATAATCTACCCTAAATCCAGTCATTACTTCATCAAAGATTAATAATGCACCGTATTGTGTCGTAATGTCTCTTAATCCTTGTAAGAAACCTTCTACCGGTGGAACTACACCCATATTTCCTGCAACTGGCTCACAAATAACACATGCGATGTCATCGCCATATTTTTCAAAAGCAAGTTGCACTGCATCTAAATCGTTGTAATGTACAGTAATTGTATTTTCTGCTGTGCCTTTAGGAACACCAGGTGAATCTGGTAAACCTAATGTTGCAACACCAGAACCTGCCTTAATTAATAATGAATCACTATGACCATGGTAACAACCAATAAATTTTAATATTTTATTTTTTCCTGTATAACCACGTGCTAATCGTAGCGCAGCCAAAGTAGCTTCTGTACCACTTGAAACCATACGAACCATTTCTACTGATGGTACGCGTTCAATTACTAATTTCGCCATTTCATTTTCTAATGTTGTAGGTGCCCCAAAGCTTGAACCTTTCATGATTGCTTTTTGAAGTTCATCTGTAACTTTCTCATCAGCATGACCTAAAATTAATGGTCCCCAACTTAATACGTAATCAATATATTCATTACCATCAATGTCATAAATTTTAGAGCCTTTACCGTGATCCATAAAGATAGGATCCATATCTACGCTTTTAAAAGCACGTACAGGGCTATTAACACCACCAGGCATTAAATTAACCGCTTCACTGAATGCTTGTTTTGATTGATTGTAAGTCATTAATAATCTCCTTCATCTAAATATTTACAAATATCTTTTGCAAAATAAGTAATGATCATATCTGCTCCAGCACGTTTCATCGATAACATTTGTTCCATTACAATTCTTTCTTCATCAACCCAACCATTTAATGCAGCAGCTTTTGTCATTGAGTATTCACCACTTACATTGTATGCAACGATTGGTACATTTGAATTGTTTCGTACATCACGAATAATATCTAAATATGATAATGCCGGCTTAACAATCATCATGTCACAGCCTTCTTTTAAATCACTTTCTAACTCTAGCATTGCTTCTAGACGGTTAGCAGGATCCATTTGATAAGTCTTTCTATCTCCATGACTTGGCGCTGATTCTGCCGCATCTCTAAATGGTCCATAAAAGGCTGACGCATATTTAATACCGTAACTCATAATTGGAATGTTCACAAACCCAGCTTCATCTAAACCTTTACGAATTTCTGCTACAAACCCATCCATCATATTACTTGGTGCAATGATATCTGCACCTGCTTTCGCTTGAGAAACTGCCGTTTGTACTAATAATGGTAACGTTTCATCATTAATTACATCATGTGTGTGATCATCTAATACACCACAATGGCCATGATCTGTATATTCACATAAACATGTATCCGCAAGTACTAACATATCTGGATATAATGCTTTTACTTTTCTTGTTGCTTTTTGAATGATGCCTTCATCATCATATGCACCTGTTCCACATGCATCTTTATGATTTGGGATTCCAAATAAAATGACTGCACGAATACCTAATCGGTATGCTTCATGAACTTCTTCATCCATAATATTTAAACTTAATTGGTAAATACCAGGCATTGAAGGAATTTCTTTTTTTACATCATCACGTTCTACCACAAAGATTGGGTAGATTAAATCACGTTTATGCAAACTTGTTTCCCTCACCATATTACGCATATTTACTGAACTTCTTAATCTTCTATGTCTGTCAAAATTCAAAATAATCACCCTTTGTAAAAATTTAAAATCATATTTATCATATCATTTTTTGTTTCCTTCTTGGCAACAGTATGCGATTGTTCATATTTTTGTAAAGCTTTGGATGTAATTTGACCAATTGCCACTACTTTTGCACTTCGTATTGCACGATATTTTTGGAAATATGCATCAACTGCTGAAGGACTCATAAAAGTTACAGCATCAGCTTTATTATTTGATAAAAGATGATATAAAGCATCCACATTTACGTCATCTGGCACTGACGTATATAAATCAATTTTAGTGAGATGCGCACTTGCATTCAGTGCATCGTATAACTTTGGTCTAGCAAGTTTAGAAACTGGAAGTAAAACCGTTTTATTATGAAATCTTGTCCCCATTTCATCAATGAAACATTCTTGTTGATATTTACTTGGCATATAATCCACTCTATACCCCAATTTCTTTATCACTTCTGCAGTCTTCTCTCCAATAACCGCTATATGATCAAAGGTTACCTTATCTTGAAAATGTTCAAAAAACAACTGCACAGCATTTTTACTTGTAAAAATAAGCCAGTCATAATGTGACTGAGGTATACGCGGATTCAAATAGTGAATCTTTATCAAAGGTAAATGTTTAATTTCTAAACATTCATGTTGATATGGTCTACTGTCTGTCATCAATACAACTGGCTTCATTTTTAACACCCTTTTTGATGTATTTTATTCGTTTGAATTATTTAATGCTTCTATAATTGATTTTGCACCACTATTTTGCATTTTTTCTGCAACTTGTTTACCTAATGCTACTGGATCATTACCAACGACGGTATAATGATATTTTTCTTTTCCATCAGGTGACATTATCAATCCAGTAAATGTGATTTCACCGTTGTTCATCGTCGCATAGCCACCGATAGGTACTTGGCAAGAACCATCCATTAAGTTCAAGAAAGTACGTTCAGCTTCAACGCATAAGGCTGTTTCTTCATCATGTACAGTGCTTAACAATGTTTTGATTTCTTCATCATCACTTCTACATTCTATCCCTAATGCACCTTGACCAATCGCTGGTAACATTAATTCAGGATTTAAATATTCAGTGACGATTGATTTGTCCCAACCCATACGATTTAAGCCAGCTGCGGCTAAAATAATTGCATCATAATCTTCGTTTTTTAATTTTTCTAATCGTGTATCAATATTTCCACGAATCCATTTAATTTCTAAATGGGGATATGCACTTAAAATTTGAGCGCCTCTTCTTAATGAACTTGTACCAACAATCGCACCTGGCTTTAATTGGTCAATTGGAACATTATTTTTTGAGATAAAAGCATCTCTTGGATCTTCACGTCTTGGGATGCACCCTACAGTTAACCCTTCAGGTAATACACTCGGAACATCCTTTAACGAATGAATCGCAAAATCAATGGTTTGATCATATAAAGCTTGTTCAATTTCTTTAACAAAAAGACCTTTTCCACCCACTTTAGATAATTGAACATTTACTATTTGATCACCTTTAGTGACAATTTCTTTAATTTCAACTTCTAAACCAGGATTTTTTTCTTTTAATAAATCAATAAATTGACCACTTTGTGTTAATGCTAATTGGCTTCTTCTTGAACCGACAATAACTTTACGCATAATTGCCTCCTAATAAAATAATTGATGGAAACCAGAAACTTTAGAGACCAACAAATAATTAATTAATAATAATAAAAAGATGGTAATATTAAATTCCATATAAATATTTCTTTTCACTTTTGATTGGCGATGTATATAGATTAAACTACCATAAAGTCCTAATAATAATATTGAACCAAGTACTTTATAATCATACCAGATTTGACGACCTACAATGATATGTCCCCAATAGATACCAAGAATCAAAGAAATAAGTAACAATAAAAATCCAACCATCATAAACCATTGCACTCTTGTTTCGATTGCATTTAAATCTGATAACCTAAAAAACTTATGATTAAATTGTTTCTTTTTTAAATAATGCATTTGTAACAAATACAACACACTATGAATCGCGCTCACTAAAAATAGCACGTATGCACTGATTGCTAAAGTGACATGAATCATTAACAATTCATTCATCATATGTGTAATTTTTGTGCCACTTGTCATTTGAACAGGTTGAAAAGTATGTATCGTCATAAATACAAATCCGATGATATTCATTAAAAATACTAAAAACTCAGTTTGAATATATTTAATTGATAGTAATGAAATTAAAACAATCAGCCAAGTAAAAAAGAAAAATCCTTCTGATAGCGTCTCTATTGGGAATCTTTTTGTAACAACAATAAATAAGATGATAGATAGTGTTTGTAATCCAAATACACACAACAATAAGTATGTCCCAAATTTTTTAACTTGCTTAGATTTCAAAACAAAGTCAAAGAAATAACAAGCAATACTTATCATATAAATCATAAGTATTGCTTCATGTAATCGCATTAATAGTAATTCATTCATTCAATCACCTTTTGAGGTCAAAATTGAAACTACTTTCTGAACGATGTATAATTGGTTCCTTTTGTTTAATACTTTCAACTTCATTTGTAATATTAAATATCTCTTGGAAGAATTGTAATGAAGCTTCTCGATCTGGATGGCCACTAATTTCTTTTGCCCCAGCTATTGGATCTTTTAATAATTGATTGATCACACTCTTCATATGTTTAGAAATCACTTTACGATCTCTTTCTGATAAATCTGGCATTTTACGATCGATACTTTCCATTGTTGTTTCTTGAATGCGAAGCGCTTTTTCACGTAAAGCACTAATCACTGGTACAACGCCTAACATATTTACCCATTCTAAGAAACTCACTAATTCACTATCAATCATATTGCGAATCACATTAGCTGCTTTCTCTCGTTCTGCTAAATTAGCATCTACTAATCCTTTTAAGTCATCGACATCATAATTAAAGACCATATCAATATCATTTACAGCTGGATCAATATCTCTTGGCACAGCAATATCAATTAATACGATAGGTGCATTTTGTCTTGATTTCATAACTTCTTGCATCATTGGTTCAGTAATAATGAAATCTCTCGCTGATGTAGAAGTAATTACAATATCACTTGTTACTAAAGCTTCTTGTAATAATGACATATCTTGATAAGTACCTTTATATTTATCAGCAAGGGATTGTGCTTTTTCTAAAGTTCGGTTAATCACAGTAATGCTTTTTGCACCAGTACCTGCTAAATTTTCTAAAGCAAGTTCAGCCATTTCACCTGCACCGACAATTAAAATATTCTTTTGTTCTAAAGTTCCTAACACTTTCTTTGATAGTTCAACAGCAGCATACGAAACTGAAACTGCATTTGATGAAATATCTGTCTGTGTATGTGCATTTTTAGCTAAACTAACGGCCATTTTAAATAATTTGTTAAACACTGTACCTGTAGTGCCTTCAGATTGCGCAAGTAAGAAATTGTCTCGAACTTGTCCTAAAATTTGTGTTTCACCTAATACAATAGAATCAAGGCCAGTTACAACATTAAATAAATGCAATATCGCATCATTTCCTACTTCTACGTCAGTCACTGATTTCACGGTTTCAATATCTACATTAAACCATTCAGCCATAAATGATTTCACATAATATCGACCAGTATGTACTTGATCAACAACAGCGTATATTTCTGTACGGTTACATGTTGATAAAATAACACATTCTAATACTGATTTTTGATTAATCAGCGCATTATATGCATTAGTTAAAGTATCTTCTGCAAATGTTAATTGCTCTCTTAAACTAACGTCAGCTGTTTTGTGATTCACACTCACAACAACAATATGCATGATTTCGCCCCCATAATTTACATTCCCTTAATTATATCAAACATTACTAATCATTTAAATACAAAGCGCTTATATCATTTCAAAAGATCAAAGCGTTTTAATCACATGCTATAAATACTTTTCGATTGCATTAAAAATCATATCATTTTTATCTTTCGATAAACTTGAATAACTGATCAATGTATCATTTTTATCCATATCTAAGTCTTGTCGAATAATTTTTAAGTGCTTTTGTACTTTACCTTTAGGTATTTTATCTTCTTTTGTAGCAATGACTATCGTCGGAATATCATAATGCTTTAAAAAATCATACATTAATCTATCGTCTTCAGTTGGATTATGTCTAATGTCCACAAGGTGTATAACACATGCCAACGTCTCACGTGTCGTAATATAAGTTTCAATCATCTTCCCCCAACGCTCACGCTCTGATTTAGAAACTTTTGCATAACCATAGCCAGGAACATCTACAAATACAAGCTGATTATCAATATTAAAGAAATTAAGTGTTTGAGTCTTTCCTGGCTTTGATGAAATTCTTGCCATACTTTTTCTACCAATCATCGTATTAATAAATGATGATTTACCTACATTTGAACGTCCTGCAAGCGCTACTTCTTTTAATCCTGTTTCAGGATATTGTTCTGGCCTCACCGCACTGATTAAAATTTCTACGTTATTTGGATTAATATTCATGGTGGCCTCCTTAATTTTATACATCATATAATTATACACGAAATATAAAAACGTACAAACGAATTCGTTTGTACGTTTAATTGTTCTAATTATCAAATTATTATATTATGCAGACGTTTTATCTTCATTAATCAATTGTTCATTTTCATCATAAAGTTCTGGTGCTGTTTGGTTACGAATTGTATTTTCCGTAATGACAACACGTTTTACACGATCTTCTGATGGGATATCAAACATAACATCCATCATGCTTTCTTCAATGATAGAACGTAGACCACGTGCACCAGTCTTTCTTTCGATTGCTAATTCACTAATAGCAGTTAATGCTTCATCTGTAAAGTCTAATTGGACGCCATCAATTTCAAGAATTTTCTTGAATTGCTTAACAAGTGCATTTTTAGGTTTAACTAAAATATTCTTTAAAGCTTCTACGTCAAGTTGTTCTAAATTAGCTACAACCGGAATACGACCGATAAACTCAGGGATTAAGCCGTAACTTTGTAAATCTTCTGGTTTAATTTGTGAAAGTAATGAAGCATCATCAACATTTTTATCAGATGTACCACTGAAGCCAATGACTTTTTCACCTAAACGACGTTTGATGACTTCATCAATACCATCAAAGGCACCGCCTAAAATGAATAATATGTTTGTTGTATCAATTTGAATGAATTCTTGGTTTGGATGTTTTCTTCCGCCTTGTGGTGGCACACTTGCGACAGTACCTTCAAGAATTTTTAATAAGGCTTGTTGTACACCTTCACCACTTACATCACGTGTAATTGAAGTATTTTCTGACTTACGTGCAATTTTATCGATTTCATCAACATATATAATGCCTTTTTCAGCTTTATCAATGTCAAAGTCAGCGGCTTGTATTAAACGTAATAGAATATTTTCAACATCTTCACCAACATAACCCGCTTCAGTTAAGCTTGTTGCATCTGCAATAGCAAATGGTACGTTTAAAGAGCGTGCTAATGTTTGAGCAAGTAAAGTTTTACCTGAACCAGTTGGACCAATTAAAGCAATGTTACTCTTTTGAAGTTCTACATCATCTTCATTACTAACAGCTGGATTCATAATACGTTTGTAGTGATTATACACTGCTACAGCTAAAGCCTTTTTTGCTTTCGTTTGGCCAATAACATAAGCATTCAATAAATCCAACATTTCTTGTGGTTTTGGTACTTCAGTAATTTCTGCCGTTTCTGTTTTAAGTTCTTCTTGTACAATTTCAGAACATAATTCAATACATTCATTACATATATATACGCCACTACCAGCGACTAATTTTTTCACTTGGTCTTGATCTTTCCCACAGAAAGAACATTTTAAATTCTCATCTTGATCATTATAGTTATACATGGTTACACCCCTATTCTTAAAAAAATATACTAAAGTTTACTGGTGATTGCAACTGATTGAAATAAAATAAAGAATCTGCAGCAATCACTACAGATTCTTTGTTGTATTATGTTACTTATCGTTACAATAGATTATTTCGTTTTAGCGTTATCAACTAATACATCAATTGCTTTTTGAATACGTAAGTCATCTTTTAATACTTCAGCATTTCCTAAAGCTTGACGAATATCATCTACAGATAAACCAAATTGTTCACTCATTTTAGTTAATTCAGCTTCAACATCTTCATCTGAAATTTCAATGTTTTCTGCAGTTGCAATAGCAGCTAACGTTAAGTTTGTTTTAACACGTTTTTCAGCATCTTCTTTCATTGATGCTTTTAATTGCTCTTCAGACTGACCAGAGAATTGGTAATACAACTCTAAGTTTAATCCTTGTTGCGCAATACGTTGTTCGAATTCTTGCATCATGCGATCTAATTCAGTGTTGATCATCGCTTCAGGAATTTCAACAGTCGCATTTTCAGTTGCTAAGTTGATTAAAGTTTCTTTCATTTCATTTTCAGCTTGTAATTTCTTTTGTTCAGCTAAATCTTTACGGTATTTTTCTTTATACTCATCAACAGTTGAAACTGACTCATCTAATTCTTTTACTAATTCGTCGTTTAACTCAGGTACTTCTTTAGTTTTGATTTCGTTGATTTTCACTTTGAATACAGCATCTTTACCTGCTAATTCTTCAGCGTGGTATTCTTCTGGGAATTTAACGTTAACGTCTTTTTCTTCTCCAACTTTAGTACCAACTAATTGCTCTTCGAAGCCTGGAATAAATTGACCTGAACCGATTTCTAAATCGTATCCTTCAGCTTTTCCACCTTCAAATTGCTCGTCATTTACATAACCATCGAAGTCTAAGTTAACAACGTCGCCTTCAACAACTTCGCCGTCTTCTTTGATTACTAATTCAGCTTTACGTGCTAAATCAGCATCGATTGCAGCTTGTAATTCTTCTTCTTTTAATTCTGTATCTTGAGCTTCAACTTCTAAACCTTTGTAGTCACCTAAAGCTACTTCAGGTTCAACAACAACTTTAGCAGTAAAGATTAATTCTTTACCTTTTTCCATTTGCTCGATATCGATTTCTGGACGATCCACTGGTTTAATACCTGTTTCTTCAACTGCATTAGCATAAGCATCTGGTAAGATGAAATCTAATGCATCTTGGTATAATGCTTCAACACCAAAACGTTGTTCAAATAATGGACGAGGCATTTTACCTTTACGGAAACCTGGTACGTTTACTTGTTTAACTACTTTTTTGAAAGCTTTATCTAATCCAGCTTTAACTTCTTCTTCTGGAACAGTGATTGTTAATACTCCAATATTACCTTCTTGTTTTTCCCATTTTGCTGACATGTGATACCCTCCACAATAATTCTATAAATTTTCAACTCTTTAATTATAACATAATTCAGATAAAATCAAACAGTTACTTCACTGAGTTGTCTTATCTTTTGTAACATATCTTCATCCATAAGAAAAGTGTTTTGTTCAAAAAGACCACTTACTCCTGTTATTTCTTGTATAAAATATAAGTAATGGTACTTCAATTGTTCAATATCATTCAAATCATTAAGGTGCTTTTGGAAATATAATTCATGGAATGGATACAAAATAAAGTGATGCATTGTTAAAAGCGCAACAATCGTTTCCACAATTGAAGGTTGTTGATTTTCAATCACATCAATCACACCATTTATCACTTGATTAAAAGGATGATGTTGAACAAATTCAACAGATGAAACCTCTATTTTTTGTTTAATTTTAAGCTTATTCAACATTAACGAATGTTGATAACCACTTAACTTTAAATACATCAAAATCAATGTTTGAACTTCAGGATGAACCTCCAAAGAAATGATATGAATAAAACTCATTTGATATTTAAAATCTTCTTCTTGTATCAAAGTCATCAATATATTTTTTTGTTTATCAATTGGATAAGACATAAAGTCAATAACGAATTGTTGATTGATTGCTTTTTTCTCAATAAGTTTAGATTTAGCTTCGTCGTATAAAACATTTAATTGCATAATCAACTGATGTGGTACTTGTTCTCCACGTAAACTATCTACTAATTCCATTACCGTTTGGAATTGTTTAAGCTTTATCAAACTTTTAATCAAATATACAATAATTTCGTTATAAGCTTGATGACCTTGATTCAATAGGATGCTAGATTCTTCTCTTAATTCTAAATAGCTATTGGTTTGCAATAAACATTCTAGCCTTAATAAAGACAAACCTTCATCCATTTCAAAATGCTTTTCATATGTATTGAATAAATCATACGCCGATTCATAGTCACCTCGTTGCATTGAATCAATAATTTCTTTGTGCAACTTATTTTGAAGCTTCGGAAAAATAATAATTTCAGACATTAGTGACCTACAGCAAATAATTGCTCAATGATTAATTGTGACCATGATTCGTAAGTAGCATTTTGAAGTAAAGTACTGCTCTGGTGCCAATCTATTTTTAATGTGTCTGTTTCTTTAACTTCCACATCCTTTGATTGCACTTTTAATTTAAATACTAAACCAATATGTACACGTCCCACTTCATTACCATCATCATTGATAAATCCAATTAAGCTTAATTGATTTAAATTAATATTTTCCAAACCTACTTCTTCTTCTAGTTCTCGTTTAGCATTTTCTAATAATACATTTTCGATGGTTGCTTCACCTAATTCATTCATGTGTCCACCAATACCTATTGAACTCAATCCATGTAATCTTGCTTCTCCGCCACCAGATAAACGTTCATAAACTAAAATTTCATCATGCTCGTTTTCTAATATACAATATGAGATAAGTTGTTTATAACTTGGATCCTCTTCCATGTCACCGCGACGCTTTACTGTATATTTTGACAATGTTTCATAGATTTCTAATGCACGTTGATCTTCTATACTAATAAACCCATTAAATGCATTTTTTTCTGTACTAAAAATTGTTTCTCGATCGACAACGATAATTTGTTCGTCATATTTATTCATAATTATATCTCCTTTGATGTTTGATTAAATTTTATATGATTATGTTCATTTCTTCAAACGATAGTATTAATAATAGCTTATCCAATATTTTATCACGATATTGAAATCATCATTGCACATGATAAACTGATAAAAAGGAGTGACATTATGCAAAATCTAGATCAACTCAAAAAAGCAATTCAATCTAGCCATAAAATCGTATTTTTCGGTGGTGCAGGTGTATCCACAGCTTCAGGCATTCCAGATTTCCGTTCTGCAAATGGCATCTTTCACCAACCATCCAATTGCAATGTATCACCTGAGACAATCATTTCTCATTCATTTTTTATCAATTACCCAAAAGATTATTTTGAGTTTCATTTTGATAAATTAGTATACGAGAATGCAACACCTAACATTACTCATCATTACCTAAAACAATTAGAAAATATGGGTAAAGACGTCAAAATAGTCACACAAAACATCGATGGATTACATCAAAAAGCAGGGTCGACTCAAGTTTTTGAACTTCATGGGAATGTTCAAAACAATTACTGTATGACATGCGGCAAGTATTATGATTTAAAGGATTTAAATAAAGATCATGATGGTATTCCAAGATGTCCAGTAGACAATGGCATTGTAAGACCTGATATTGTAATGTATGAAGAGCCTCTTAACCAAGAAACCATTGAAAATGCCGTAAAAGCAATCTCTGAAGCCGAACTACTCATTGTCGCAGGGACAAGCCTTTCTGTTTATCCCGCTGCAAGTTTCATTCAATATTTTAGAGGACAACATTTTGTAATCATCAATAAATCTAAATTAAATTCAAATCATCGTAATGCTATCATATTTGAAGAAGATATGACAAAAGTATTTGAATCATTAAAATAAAAAAAGCGTTATCCAATTGGATAACGCTTAAATGACGTCCTGGGAGGGATTCGAACCCCCGACCGACGGCTTAGAAGGCCGTTGCTCTATCCAGCTGAGCTACCAGGACTCAATTAAAGACAAGATTAATTATAATCAAGTCTTAGGCAATTCGTCAACCTGTTATTCAATAATATTATTGAAAATACAACGTTTTATTGAGTTATTACACTAAAAAGGTAAATAAAGATTAAATTTCTAAAGAAATTTCTTCAACTTTTATATGATTTTGATTGTAATAAGTTACTTTAGCATTTTGTTCAAGTGTCAAAATTGCATACGTTTCTTCATTGTGATCTCTCGATTGACTAATAGAGCCAGGGTTTATACACCAAACACCATCAATCAATTCCACATTCATAATATGTGTATGACCATATAACGCAATATTACAATTTTTTTCGATTGCTTTTTGCGCTAAATTATCGCGATTTCGATTGACTGAATAGAAATGGCCATGAGTAAAAAAACATTGGCCAAAAGGCGTTTCAATAACTGCCTCTTTCGGATAATTCATATCAAAATCACAGTTGCCACCCACTTTTATAAATGGCTTTAAAACAGAATCATGAAACTGAAATTCTGAATCTCCTAGATGGATACATTGATCTGCATCAGGATGCATTGAAATGATGTCTATCAAATGATTTTTATTCCCATGGTTATCACTCACTACAACAATCTTCATGATTTCACCTACTTTAATATTTGTGAATCTAACATTTTTTGAATGGCCGCACCACGATGACTGATGGCTGCTTTTTCACTTCCAGAAAGTTCAGCCGTTGTTTTATTTAATTCAGGTACATAGAATATCGGATCATAACCAAATCCATTTTCACCTCGTGGCTCATGTAACAACTCTCCTTCAACTTCACCTCGAAAAGTAACAGGTTCAAAGCCAGGTCTACTTACTGAAATGACGCATACAAATCGTGCTTTCCTGTTTGTTTCATTTTTCATTTCATCTAATACTTTATTTAAATTCGATAAGTCCGTGGCATTTTCACCTGAATATCTGGCTGAATAAACACCTGGCGCATTATTTAACGCATCTACTTCTAATCCAGAGTCATCACTGATGACCACTTTATTTAATAGCTTCATCGCTGTTTCTGACTTTAATTTAGCATTTTCTTCAAAAGTAGTCCCTGTTTCATCTACATCAAAATCATCTAACAACGATTTGATCCCTACAACTTCATGATTTTTAAAAATATGTTTAAAATCATTAATCTTTCCTTGATTTCCTGTAGCAATAACGATTTCCATTATATTTCCTCCAATTGAATTGAATGTACTTCTATGTCTTGATTCAGCCATTCAGAAGCGATACGTTTAAATCGATCACTTGGCCCATTAACATAAAATTCATGATGAACTGCATCATTAGCTGCTGCATGTCCTTGCGAAAAAGTTAATAATGCACTGACTTCCCTTGCAGTTTCTAAACCTGAAGAGATCACTTTCTTTTCGCCGTTAAAATATTTTTCAATATAATCTTGTAACAATGGATAATGTGTACATCCTAATATGACAGTATCTGCTGGATGATGTCTCCAATTTTTTAAAGTTTGATGAATAATAATATTTGAAATGGTTGGATCTTTATATCTTATTTGTTCAACTAATGGAACAAATCCTGGACAACTGATACCTGTTACATCAATTTTTGGATTGATGGATTTAATCATTTTTCGATAAGCTTCTGACTTTATTGTACCTTCAGTACCTAAAATCATTACTTCTTGATTTTTTGTTGTCATAATTGCAGTTCTAGCTCCTGGTTCAATGACACCAATTACAGGAATTTGTAACATCGATTGTAATGGCTTTAATGCCACCGCTGTTGCTGTGTTACAAGCAATGACAAGCATTTTAATATTTTTTTGTACTAAAAATTTAGCGAGTTGTATGGTAAATCGCTTTACTTCTTCACCATCACGTGGACCATATGGACATCTCGCCACGTCACCTAAATAACAAATCGATTCATTTGGCAATTGTCTCATAATCTCTTTAGCAACTGTTAAACCGCCCACACCTGAATCAATTACACC
This sequence comes from Macrococcus sp. DPC7161, assembly GCF_004117835.1. Classification (GTDB taxonomy): domain Bacteria; phylum Bacillota; class Bacilli; order Staphylococcales; family Staphylococcaceae; genus SDSC01. Next base: position 52,476 of record NZ_SDSC01000003.1, read on the forward strand.
TATTGGTCTACTCAATATCTTCACCTTCGTCTGTGTTTATATACAAATTATGAATTTGCGACTTCAAAATTTGCATGTCTATATCACTTTTTTGCAATAAATTTTGTAAAAATATTTGTCTTTTTTGTATAACTGCTTCAATCAGTTCAATACTTTTATTTGTTAACTTAAGGATTACTTTTCTTTTGTCTTTATCATCTTTTTCACGTTGACAATACCCTTTTTGAGTAAGCTGATCGATGAGTTCAGATGTTGAAGAATTTGCTAAATTCATTTTTAAAGCCAAATCACCAATTGTCATTTTTTCCGTCTCATTAATCCATTGTATGGCAATAAATTGCGTTTCTGAAATATCATATTCTTTGAGCACTTGTCTCCCAATATTTTTAGTGATATCTGCCAAACGACGGAGTTCAAATTCTATCATTTTTATATCTTTATCCAAAATCAAGACTCCCAACATTCATTTATTTAAATTATATTTTATCAAAAAAACAACAAAAAAAGAAAGTAAGACAAAGCTTACTTTCTTAAAACTATTAATCCACTTGATAGTCTGAACCAAAAAATGATTTAAACATTTGGAAAGTTGCTGCACGGTTCATCGCCGCGATTGAAGTCGTTAAAGGAATCCCTTTTGGACAACTTCTCACGCAGTTTTGTGAGTTACCACACTCAGCTAAACCGCCCTCTTCCATTAATGCGTGTAATCTTTCATCCTTGTTCATACTTCCTGTTGGATGTAAGTTGAATAAACGAACTTGAGAAATTGGTTGAGCACCCATAAATTTAGAATTTTTATTCACGTTTGGACATACTTCTAAACATACACCACATGTCATACATTTAGATAATTCATATGCTGTTTGGCGTTTTTTCTCAGGCATACGTGGCCCAGGTCCTAAATCATAAGTACCATCAATAGGAACCCATGCTTTTACACGTTTTAAGTTATCAAACATACGAGAACGATCGACTTGTAAGTCACGAATAACCGGGAAAGTTGCCATTGGTGCTAAACGAATTGGTTGTTCTAATTTATCAATGATTGTAGAACAAGATTGACGCGCTTTACCATTAACAACCATAGAACATGCACCACATACTTCTTCTAAACAGTTCATATCCCAAGTGACTGGTGTCGTCTTTTCTCCACGCTCATTAATAGGGTTACGTTGAATTTCCATTAATGCTGCAATCACGTTCATATTCGGACGATATGGAATAACAAACGTTTCTTCATACGGCGCAGAATTTTGATCCTTTTGACGTGTAATGATCAATTTGATTGTTTTTTCAGCCATCAATGTTTACCCCCTTTTGATTTCTTAGAGTAATCACGAACACGTGGTGGAATTAAACTAACATCAACAGGCTCATAAGTAAATCTTGGAGCTGCATTTGGCCCTTCATAATGTGCCATTGTTGTTTTTAACCATTCTTCGTCATTACGATTTGGGAATTCTGGTTTGTAGTGAGCACCACGTGATTCATTTCGGTTGTATGCACCGATTGTCATAACACGCGCTAATACTAACATGTTCCATAATTGACGCGTAAAGAATACGGCTTGGTTACTCCAAGTAGCAGTATCTTCCATATCAATGTTTTTGTATCGTTCCATTAATTCTACAATTTTCTTATCTGTTTCTAATAATTTATCATTATGACGAACAACCGTAACGTTTGCAGTCATAATTTCGCCAAGTTCTTTATGTAATTTGTATGCATTTTCTGTACCTTTCATCGTAAGTAGTGCATCAAATTTTTCTTGTTCTTCTTTAACTTTCGCTTCAAAAATAGAAGGATCGATATCTTCATAGTGTGTATCTAGTTCTTTAATATATTTAATTGCATTTGGTCCTGCAACCATACCACCATAAATCGCAGATAATAATGAGTTCGCACCTAAACGGTTACCACCGTGTTGAGAGTAATCACATTCACCAGCTGCAAACAAACCAGGGATATTTGTCATTTGATCATAATCAACCCAAATACCACCCATAGAATAATGTACTGCAGGGAAAATTTTCATTGGCACTTTACGTGGATCATCACCAGTGAATTTTTCGTAGATTTCGATGATACCACCTAATTTTACGTCTAATTCATGTGCATCTTTATGACTTAAATCAAGGTATACCATGTTCTCACCATTGATACCTAATTTTTGATTCACACATACATCGAAAATTTCACGCGTTGCAATATCACGTGGTACTAAGTTACCGTAATCTGGATATTTCTCTTCTAAGAAGTACCATGGTTTACCGTCTTTATAAGTCCAAACACGTCCACCTTCACCACGCGCCGATTCACTCATTAAACGTAACTTATCATCACCTGGAATTGCAGTTGGGTGAATTTGAATGAATTCACCATTCGCATATGTAGCACCTTGTTGGTAAACAATCGATGCTGCTGAACCCGTATTGATCATAGAGTTTGTAGATTTACCAAAGATAATACCAGGTCCACCTGTTGCCATAATAACTGCATCAGATGCAAACGAACTGATTTCAGCTGTCGTTAAGTTTTGAGCTACAATACCACGTGCACGACCTTCATGGTCAATCACTGCACCTAAAAATTCATAGCCTTCATACTTTGTAACTAAACCTTCAACTTCAAATTTACGTACTTGCTCATCTAACGCATATAATAATTGTTGCCCTGTTGTAGCACCCGCAAATGCCGTTCTGTGGTGTAATGTACCACCGAAACGACGGAAATCTAATAATCCTTCAGGTGTTCTGTTGAACATTACACCCATACGGTCTAATAAGTGAATAATACCAGGTGCTGCTTCAGTCATTGCTTTTACTGGTGGTTGGTTTGCTAAGAAGTCACCACCGTAAACAGTATCATCAAAATGAATCCAAGGTGAATCGCCTTCACCTTTTGTATTAACCGCACCGTTAATACCCCCTTGGGCACATACTGAGTGAGATCGTTTAACTGGTACTAAAGAAAATAATTCTACATGTGTACCGGCTTCCGCTGCTTTAATTGTTGCCATTAATCCGGCTAATCCACCGCCGACAACAATAACTTTACTGTTTGCCATATATAAACACTCCCCTAAATTCCATTAAATAAATGCAAATAATGCAGTAATTCCAATATAAGAAATTACAACAAATGCAAATAAAGATACATAAGCCATGATGTTTTGTGATTTTTCAGATTGCGTAATACCCCAACTTACAGCAAAAGACCATAATCCATTCGCAAAATGGAAAATCACACTTAAAATACCTACGATATAAAGTGCAAAAACAAATGGGTTTGATAATAAATCATGCATATAAGCATAATCCATATGAATACCTCTTGCAGCTTGAATACGTGTTTGCCAAACGTGAACTGCTAAGAAAATAAATGCTACAACACCAGTGAAACGTTGGATTAAGAACATCCAGTTTCTAAATGTAGAGTAATTTTTTACGTTATTCTTCGCTGTAAATGCAATATAAATACCATAAATCGCATGGAATAAAATTGGTAAATAAATTACTACTGTTTCTAATGCGATTTTAAAAGGTAAGTGAAACATAAAATCACTGGCTTTATCGAATGCTTCAGGTGAATCCACTGCAAAATGGTTGATCACTAAATGTTGAATTAAAAACACACCTAATGGAATCACACCAAGTAATGAATGTAACCTACGCAATGCGAAAGATTTTTCTGAACTAGACATGTAAGTCCCCCCTATAATTCTTATACGTCAAACAACAACAACAATTTTACGCTTCTTATCGTTTGAAATCAAGAAACCGATTACATTTTATTTTAAAAATTTTTACAACATAAAAAAGAAAGTTTGTGAATGACGATTTCAATACTATTGTACCATTGTTTATTCAACAAATGGATATGATAATGATTCTCAAATCGATTTTTTCACAAACTTTTTCTTATTTATGATGATAAGTTTTCTTTAATGGTTTTTGCTAGTTTTTTAGGAATACCAGCTTCGATTAAATCATTTTCGCTTGCTTCTTTAATACGCTTAATCGAACCAAAATGTTTCATTAGTTGTGTTTTTCTTTTTGGACCAACACCTTCAATTCCATCTAATTGAGAACTAAAAGATGTTTTTGAACGCGTTTGTCGATGAAATGTGATTGCAAATCGATGTACTTCATCTTGTATTCGTTGAAGTAAATAAAATGCCTGGCTCTTTTTATCTAATGGTACGATTTCAAATTCTTCTCCATACATTAATTCAGCCGTCTGGTGTTTATCATTTTTCTTTAACCCAGCAACAGGTATATCTAATCCAAGTTCATTATAAAGCACATCCATTACGACATTCATATGACCTTTACCACCATCGACAATAATTAAATCGGGTAATGGTAATCCTTCTCTTAAAACCCTTGTGTATCGTCTTCTAACGACTTCTTGCATTGATTTATAATCATCTGGCCCTTTTACTGTTTTAATTTTAAATTTTCTATAGTCTTTTTTACTCGGTTTACCATCTATAAATACAACCATTGCAGATACTGGATCCACACCTTGAATATTAGAATTATCAAATGCTTCTATTCTTACAGGTGTTTGAATTTGCATCGCATTCCCTATTTCTTCAATGGCTTTAATCGTTCTTGCTTCATCTTTAGTAATCAATTCAAACTTATTATTTAATGCAATGCGTGCATTTTTTTCAGCTAAATCTAGCATTTCTCTTTTTTGACCACGTTTTGGCTGAATAACTTTGGTTGCAACTACAGATTCCACCATCTTAATATCTAAATGGCTCGGAATATGTACTTCTTTAGGTAAGATATTTTGATTTAAGTCATAAAATTGGCCAATAAAGTTATAAAAATGACTTTCAGCATCATCAATTAATGGAATCATTGTTGCTTTACGTTCAATAAGATTGCCTTGTCGAATAAAGAATACTTGTATACACATCCAACCTTTTTCAACAGCATAACCAAAGATATCTTTAGTTGTCATATCACTTGATATCATTTTTTGTTTAAACATTACCGCTTCAACATGTTGAATTAAATCCCGATATTCTTTCGCTTCTTCAAATTTAAGTGCTTCACTTCGCTCCATCATTTTTTGTTTTAAATCTTCAATAATTGCATGATCGTTCCCGCTCAAAAAGTCCGTAACAATCTTTATATAATGATTGTATTCGGATTGTTCTACTTGCTTCACACATGGCCCTAAACATTGGCCTATGTGATAATATAAACACAATTTGTCAGGCAAATTTGTACATTTCCTAAGTGGAATAATGCGATCCAATAATTTTTTTGTTTCATGCGCCGCATAGCCATTTGGATATGGTCCAAAATATTTGGCATTATCTTTTTTGACGGTTCTTGTTACAAGAAGTCGTGGATGCTTTTCACTCGTTATTTTAATAAATGGGTAGCTTTTATCATCCATTAATTTAATATTAAATCTCGGATGATGTTTTTTGATTAAAGTGAGCTCTAATAATAATGATTCAATTTCAGTACTTGTGACGATGAACTCAAAGTTTCTAATCTCCATCACAAGACGCGTTGTCTTTTCATCGTGACTCCCAGTGAAGTATGATCTAACACGATTTCTTAAGTTCTTTGCTTTACCAACATAAATAATCTGATCTTGGCGATCTTTCATTAAGTAACAACCTGGTTCAGTCGGCAAAACCGATAATTTATTTTTAATTTTTAATTGATAATCTTCCATAATACCACCTAAATCATAATGTGCATTTAGTATAATCTTCGCACAAAAAAAAGGCAATGCACATGCATTGCCTTCAACATTTTAGAAATGTTTTTCTAAAACTGCTTGTAATTGTTCTTTCGGTTGGAAACCTACTACTTTATCAACTGCTTGACCGTCTTTAAATACGATTAAAGTTGGAATACTCATTACTTCAAATTTAGCAGCTGTTTCTTGGTTTTCATCAACATCAACTTTAACGATGTTTGCTTTACCTTCAACATCTTTCGCTAAATCTTCTAATACAGGCGCAATCATTTTACAAGGTCCACACCAAGGTGCCCAAAAATCTACTAAAGTTACGCCTTCTTTAATATTACTTTCAAAGTTTGCATCTGTTGCATTAATTAAAGCCATTGTTTAGTCCTCCTAAATTATCTTGATAACGATACTATAACAGACTTGTTATTTAACGTCATCTTAGTTGCTCATTAAACAATAAACAAATAAATCATACCACTAATCAACATCAAAATCGATATGACAATTAACACTTTTGCGAGCTTATACATATCAAAATTATCCATTTAAACACCTCTTATTTTAATTCAACAACCGTTACACCAAAGCCACCTTCAGAAGGCATACCACCTCTAAACGATTTAATATGTTTATATCGTTTTAAAAATTGTTGGACACCTTTTTGAAGTGCACCGGTACCTTTACCATGAATGATAGTGACTTCTCCGTAATTACTTAATATTGCTTGATCTAAATATTGTTCTAATAAAATTAAAGCATCCTCAAATCGTTCCCCACGTAAATCAAGTTCCATTTTGATTTCTGTACGATTTGTTCTCGGTACTACTCGAATTTTATCTTCTTTCGGTGGTGCCTCTATTTCTAATTCATTATATGGGATTTTCATTTTGATGATACCCATTTGAACGACCGCTTCTTTAGCTTTATCATCAATGTCTAAAATAACACCTTTTTGACCATAACTTAAAACTTTAACATGGTCTCCTTTTTGAATCTTTTGCTCTTTTTTTGTTGTCTTTTTTTGTTTGATACTTGTTTCATGATACATGCCTGATAATTTTGCACGCTCATCTATCAATTCATTTTCTTTAATATCTGCGTTATGTTTATGTTCTCGTAATGTTTTTAAAATTTCTTCTGCTTCTTTATCTGCTTTTTTTATAATTTCATTTGCTTTAAATTTCGCGTCTTCCATTAATTTCTGTTTTTGATTGATGTATTGATCGTATTCACGCTTTAAATCTTTGAACAATGTTTCACTTTCTTGTTTGTATTGTTCCATTAAAATACGGTCTTGTTCAATTTGTTTATTATTTTTCTCTAAAGCACCAATCATATTATTGACTTCATTATTATCTAAATGAATCATTTGTCTTGCAGATTTAATGATTGAAAAACTTAAGCCTAATTTTTTGGCAATATCGAAAGCATTACTTTTCCCTGGAATACCCATCAATAATCGATAAGTTGGACTCAAAGTATCGACATCAAATTCAACACTAGCGTTCATTACACCATCTCGATTATAGCTGTAGGCTTTTAATTCGGGATAATGTGTTGTCGCCATGGTCATTACTTGTTGTTCTAAAGTTTTATCTAAAATACTCATCGCAAGTGCTGCACCTTCTGCAGGGTCAGTACCTGCACCTAACTCATCAAACATGACAAAACTGTTTTCAGTCATTTTATCTAAAATCGAAACAATGTTGGTCATATGACTTGAGAATGTAGATAATGATTGTTCAATCGATTGCTCATCACCAATATCACAAAAGACTTCATCAAATACACTAATCATTGCACCTTCACCAGTTGGTACCATTAATCCTGATTGCGCCATTAAGATGATTAAACCTACCGTTTTAAGTGTAACTGTTTTACCACCTGTGTTAGGTCCAGTGATAATTACTGAATTGATTCCTTCATAAAATGTAATATTGTTTTTCACGACCGTTTTAGCATCTAATAATGGATGCCAAGCATTCGGTAAATCTATGCATTTTTCTTCTTTAATTTTTGGCATTGTCATTTTGTTACGGTTACCAAACTTCGCTTTCGCAAAATAAACATCTAAAGTAGATAAAACATCCGTCCCATAAATCAATTCATTTTCAAATAAAGCGACTTCATTTGTTAATTCATATAAAATGCGTTCCACTTCTTCTTCTTCTTGACGTGTATATTTGCTAAGTTCTGTTGATAACTCCACAATACTATTTGGCTCGATATAGAATGTTTGACCAGAACTTGATGTATCGTGCACAATACCAGGAAAATCCTGTTTGTATTCACTACGTACAGGAATTACTTGTCTACCATTTCGAATGGTAACAATTGCATCAGATAATTTTTTTTGGTTGTTTGAGTTCCTAACAATTTGATCCAGTTTATCTTTGATTTTACGGTTTGTTCTATGAATATCTGCACGAATACCAGCAAGTGTTGGACTCGCATGATCATATAATGTTGTTTCGTCACACTTTTCTTCAATCATTTCAGATAAAGGTGTAGCACTCGGCAATTTTTTCATTTGATGGTAAATTTGCTCGATTTCTAACTCACGTTCTTCAAATAAATTGAAGATATAAGTTTTGTATTTATTGATGACTTTAATATTATTTTTAATCTTGTTTAATTCAACAACAGATAACACTGAGCCAATTACTGCTCTTTTAACAAGTGGCTCGATATGGCTTAATTGACTCATACCAGGTTCACTTTCTGTCATATCAATGCGTCTTGCTTCTTCTAACCATTCAAGCATTGACAATATTTCATTCATTTCATTTTTTGGATGTATGTTTTTAATTTTCATCGCACTTAATTCGTTTTGTGAAAAAGACAAAAGTTGATCAATAATACGATGATATTCTAATATTTGAAGTGCTTTTTGATTCATATCATTACTTCCCATTCATTATAAATTCTTTAAATGCTGCTCTTGATAATGTGTTTAAAACATTATCTTTGTTTACTCTACCTTTGATTGCAGTACCTACACCAAATTTCATTAAGTTCAATTGATCTACATGGTGTGCATCTGTATTAATGGTAATTTTTAAATCCGGATTGTTCAGTAAGATTTCACTATTTAAATCCAGGCGCATTGGATTCGCATTTAATTCTAAATACGTATTCGTTTCTTTTGCCATTTGTATTAATGCATCGACATTGACCTGATATGCCCCTCTTCTACCTAGTATACGTCCTGTTGGATGCGCAATATGACGGACATATGGATTTTCACAAGCAACCTTTAGTCTTTCCATAATTTGAGCTTCCGGTTGATTCAACGATTGATGAATTGCTGCAATAACATAATCCAACCGAGATAACACTTCATCTGGATAATCCAAAGATCCATCTGGTAAAATATCCATTTCGATACCTGAATAAATATCGATTTCTGAATATTTTTCGTTCAATTGCTTTATACGTTCATTTTGTTCTAATAGTTTATCTACAGGTAAACCATTCGCTACAAATAAACTTTTTGAATGATCTGTGATGACCATATACTCATAGCCTTTTTGAATATTGGCTTCAATCATTTGTTCTAATGTATGTGCACCATCTGAATATGTGGTATGCATATGTAAATCACCTTTAATGTCTTGAAGGTGTATCAATTGAGATGTATCAAAATCAAATTCACTACCGTCCGTTCTTAACATTGGTGGGATGTAATTGACATTAAAATGGCGATAAATCGATGCTTCATCTTCATATTGTATGATGTTACCGTCAGCTTGTGTAATGCCATATTCACTAATTTTTTCATTTTTTTGCTTTGCTAATTGTCTAATTTTAATGTTGTGATCTTTACTGCCTGTGAAATGTTGCAGCATATGTGCAAATCCTTTATTGTCAGTAAATCTAAAGTCCACTGTACAAATAATGTCTTCTCGTTGATATTTAATTGTAATTTTTTCATTGCCACTGAGTTCAACTTCCAAAACAAATGGTGCTGTTTGGATATATTCACTTACTTTCTCTCTATCTTTTGTAGAAATAATATAATCAATATCCTTACTCGTCTCATTCATTCTTCTGTAACTGCCCGCAACTTCAAACTGGTCAATGTCATTACACTGATTTAAGTAGGCATCAATTTCATTAACACTTTTCATCACGTCGTAAATGACCATGCGTTCATTCATCGTTAATAAATCTTGAATGCCTTTTAAAATATTGGCTTCACTCGTTTTACCAAAGCCAGGTAGTGTACTGATTTCATGATTTTCACAAGCTTTTGTCAGTTGCTCTATTGTATCAATTTGAAGTGCTTTATGAATCTTTACTATTTTTTTTGCACCTAGATTTCGAATTTTTAACATTTGAATTAAACCTTCAGGGATAGATACTTTTAATTCATTTAATAATGAAGATTCACCGTTTGCTTGAAATTCTAATAGTACTGAAGCGACACTTTTTCCAATACCGTCCAGTTTCGTGAAGTCTTCAATCTCATTAATGTCTTGATCTAATCGTTCAAGACTTGCCGCAGCTTTGCGATAGGCTGATATTTTAAAAGGATTTGCACCTTGTAATTCCATATAAGTTGCAATTGTTTCTAACAATTTGATGTAATCTTTTTTAGTCATATGTACCTCCCAAAAGAAAAGGTGGGACAAATCAATGTCTCACCATCATTAATGTAACCACCAAGATTTTATCATTCCGCTTAAAAACGGCGTGTGGTTGACAATTATATTCGCTAAATTACTGTTGTTAATATGTGTTTCAATAAATGATATTGGTAACATTGCAAGTAAAAATAAAAACAAAAATAGTCCTAAGTAACATTCAAGAAAGCCAAATAGCAATCCGAGTCCCATATTCATTTGTTTTAATATTGGAATTTGTGCAATGTAATCAAATACCGTTCCTATAATTTGTAATATCATCTTACTAAATACAAATAAAATGATAAAACTTATAAGATTATAAAAAGTATGTTCATTCGTTAATAAATTTAAAAATGACGAATCATGAGAAGTATTTGCTGATGGGAATGGTATCAACAATGTTAATTTATTTGCAAGAGGTATATAAAACATTCTCGCAATAATAAATGCACCGATAGTACCAATTAAATGAAGTGACTGTAGAATAAATCCTCTTCGATATCCAATCACAGTCCCCATAATGAGAATAAATAAAATCAAAATATCTAACATTATTCTTTGTCCCTGTTTAATTCCTCAAGCAAAGCCTGATGTGCTTCTTGTAATTTTACATAGTCATCCATAATATTTACAGCAGCTAATACCGCTTTTCTTGAAGTATCTAAACCAGCACTCATACTAGCAACTTCTCTAATTCTTTCATCCACTAAGCTCGCAACATGTCGAATATGATTTGGTTCGTCTTCACCTAAAATTGTATAGTGTTGATCAAAAATCGTTACAGTAATTCTATTTTTAAATGTCCCCATATTGTAACTCCCAGTCGTCATATATTTTAGTTTATGTTACCATTTTTATAAGTAGAAATTCAATAAAAATACGTAAGCGAGGCCATTATGAGTTCAACAGTTCATCAATTAAGTGCAAATGATATTCAAAAAATAATTAAAATCTTACCGAGTAATATGAGTAACTCTTTACCACCAGGTGCAATTTATAAAAATAAAATCAATGGCCATACAATATTAATGTATAAGTCTAACAAATTTATGGTACAAGGCGCGCAAAGTGAAATGATTGCAAATGACATTTTGTTAAAAGCAGGCATATCGAATACAGTAAATACAGAAAAACATAGTAAAATTGATAAGCAAACCTTACACTATGATGATTTCAATTGTATTGGTTCTGACGAAGCAGGATCAGGAGATTATTTTGGACCAATGACAGTCGTTGCAAGTTATGTGTCAAAAGAAAATGCTGCAATATTAAAGACATTAGGTGTGATGGATTCAAAAAATTTAAAAGATAAACAAATCGTAGAATTAGCTGAACAAATCATTACATTCATACCACATTCACTACTCACATTAGATAATCCAAAATATAATGAGAGAAAACAATTGGGTTGGAGTCAAGTAAAAATGAAAGCAGTACTACATAACCAAGCGATTAAAAATGTATTGAGTAAAATAAATGCGCCACTTGATTATATCGTTATTGACCAATTCGCTGTTCAAGGAGTCTATGAAAGATACGCAATCGGTCCAATACCAGAGAGAGAAAAAACTAAATTCGAAACAAAAGGTGAATCAAAATCAATCGCAATAGCTGCAAGTTCAATCATTGCAAGATATGCTTTTGTAAAATATTATGATCAAATCATTAAAGAAACAGGCATTCACATCACAAAAGGTGCTGGTCCAAAAGTTGATTTAGAAGCCGCAAAGATAATTAATAAAAAAGGTATCGATTATTTAGACAGCATTACAAAAAAAGACTTTAAAAATCGAGAAAAAGCATTAAATATATATAATAAGAAAAAATAAATGGAGGTTCATTATGTCATTTTTGTATGTACTAATTGGTTTAGGCGTTTTTGTATATTTGTTATGGTACATTAAAGAGAATTTGATGCGAAATAAGAAATAGATGATAATTGTGTAGTGCTATTTGTTAATTATCACCGTAGATAGGCTGGTTTGATTGGTTACCAGGATATCTACGGTGATATTTTGGGTTTATCACCGTTGTTGAGGTGCTATGATAGATTTTCCTGCAATCTACGGTGATATTTTGGATTTATCACCGTTGTTGAGGTACTATGTTAGATTTTCTGTTAATCTACGGTGATATTTTGGATTTATCACCGTTGTTGAGGTACTATGATAGATTTTCCGTTAATCTACGGTGATATTTTGGATTTATCACCGTTGTTGAGGTGCAATGATAGATTTTCCTGCAATCTACGGTGATATTTTGGATTTATCACCGTTGTTGAGGTACTATGTTAGATTTTCTGTTAATCTACGGTGATATTTTGGATTTATCACCGTTGTTGAGGTACTATGATAGATTTTCCGTTAATCTACGGTGATATTTTGGATTTATCACCGTTGTTGAGGTGCAATGATAGATTTTCCTGCAATCTACGGTGATATTTTGGATTTATCACCGTTGTTGAGGTACTATGTTAGATTTTCTGTTAATCTACGGTGATATTTTGGATTTATCACCGTTGTTGAGGTACTATGATAGATTTTCCTGCAATCTACGGTGATATTTTGGGTTTATCACCGTAGTTTTAACTTATAATTAAAGCACTTTATTACGAGTCATTGATAACCATATCCACTTCATATTCATTTTCACTAACTTCTTTAATAAATAGCTTTTCTTTAGGATGGTATTTCCTATTCTTGTTCATACCGGTTTTTTCAAAGTTCTCAGAAAGCACTTCTCTAATCAAAGTTTTACCTATTCCTGTATACCTCACCACATCATCTACAGTAACAGCAGCATTTTTCAATAACTGAATAACCTCAAAAGCATTTTTCACTAAATCTTTTTTAGTAATTTTATAGCCACAACTACATGTTACATGTGTTTTGCGATGGCTTAGCTTTGGGAGCAGTTGATTACAACTCGGGCATTTAATGCCTTCTTGAATTTCTTCAAAAGGATAATAATGAATACGTTGATAAATGCCTTTATCATAGTGATACTGTAAAAATAATTGTCCGATTCTAGTCTCTTCATCTGAAGTTTCATTTTTATTTAATGACGCGACTATTCGATCAATATCTTTATCAAAAAGTATTCTATTATCACCATTAAAACCACTAACTGAAAACTGTTGTCCAACAAAAACTACATAACTTAGCACTTTATAAGATAATCCTAATTTCTGAACAAATTGATTTAATTTCATGTCTGCTTTTACCAATTGATTAATGGGATCTGTAATGACATAATTATTTTCACTAATAAAATTGGATTGGTGAAAATGATAATTTCCTTCATAATACTTAATATCAAAGTGAATGATATGTTGGTCATGGATGATAATAAAATCATATTGCGCCTCACCGTTCATTTTTAATCGGAAGTCCCATATTTTAATACCACCCGAGCATTCTTTTATTTTCTCGTAAAAATACTTTTCACCTGTATACCCTTTATCAATTGTAAAGCAATGAGTTTGATCCAGCGTATCCATTTTAATTCTGCCATTAACTTCTAAAATATATTTTTCATAAGGATTTAATACTCTTGTTTTGATAAACATGTTGTCACCCTCATTTAACATTTGTTAACACAAATAAAACATACAACAATAAGTGTAAAATGACAAATAAAAAAGCGAGACATTTCTGCCTCACTTTAATTATCCTCTTAATTTGGCACCGTTTTGTTCTAATGATACAATCACTTTATCGTAAATCGGTTTAATGTCTTCATCAGTTAACGTTTGTACTGGATTTAAAAATTCCATTCTGATTGCTACAGATTTTTTATCTTCTGCGATATGTTCTCCTTGATAAACATCAAACACTTTTGCTGATTGTAATAATTTATGATCAATTGATTCAATTAATTCAATGTATTTTCCTGTATCTTCATTACGCGGTACTTCAATAGCAATGTCACGACTTGTTCCAGGGAACTTTGGAATCATTGTGTATAAAATTTGACCTTGAACATCGTTTAACAATTGTTTTAAATCAAGCTCAAATACATACGTTTCATTTAAATCATTTGCGTCTTCAAATGAAGGATGTAATTGACCGATAATACCCACTTTAACTTCGCCTACATAAATATCTGCACTTCTTCCTGGATGTAATAATTCATCTGTTGAACGCACATATTTAAACGGAATGCCAATACGTTCAGAAATAGCTTCTACAATTCCTTTTACATGGAAGAAGTCGACATTTTCTTTTTTACCTTGGTGATAACTTGGCATTACTTCACCAGTGATAATACCAGCCACACGTTCTTCTTCACTAGGTAATGTATCTGTACCATTTTGATAAAACACATTGCCTACTTCATAAAATGCAACATTTTTCATTTGACGCGCATTATTATATTTCACTACATCCACTAAATGTGGAATTAAACTTTGGCGTAATTCGGCATGATCTTCACTCATTGGCATTAAAAGTTTTGTAGTTTCAGCTGTTTTTAATGCAAATTGTGTTGCTTTTTCTTTTGAAACTAAAGCGTAAGTAATAGCTTGATTTAAACCATAACCTTGTAACAATGCTTTAATTTGACGACGTTTGATTTGATAATCTGTTAATCCTACCTGTTTATTTGTTTTTGTTACAGGTAATGTTGCTGGCAATTCATCGTAACCATAAATACGGGCAACTTCTTCAACTAAGTCTTCCTTAATAGAAATATCACCACGACGACTAGGTACAACGACATTGAAATTATCGCCATCAACTTTAGATTCAAATCCTAATCGATCAAAAATGGCTTTAATTTCAGTATTTGAAATTTCAAATCCAATTAAACCATTGATATCATCAACAGTAATTTCAACATGTTTTGTAAACTCTGGTAATTTTCCTGCAGACACAATTCCACTTAACACTTCACCTTGTGCGTTTTCTTGTAAAAGATATGCTGCACGATTTAAAGCTTCTTCAACAAATTCAGCAGCCACACCTTTTTCAAAACGGCTAGATGATTCTGAACGTAAGTTTAAACGACTCGCTGTTTTACGGATATTAAGAGGTGCAAACATTGCTGCCTCAATTAATACATTGACTGTTTTATCTGTTACTTCTGAGAAATCGCCACCCATAACCCCTGCTAAAGCAACAGGTTTTGTACCGTTAGTAATAACAATATCTTCTGAAGTTAATTTTCTTTCTTGATCATCTAAAGTCGTCATCATTTCATCTTGATGTGCATTTCTAACGACAATTGACTTTGATCCTAATTGATCGTAATCAAACATATGTAACGGTTGACCGTATTCTAACATTACATAATTCGAAACATCGACAACATTATTGATTGGTCGAATGCCTGCTTTAATTAAACGACCTTGAATATAAGCAGGAGATGGTCCGATTTTTACATTTTTAACGATACGTGCTGCATAATATGGGTTTAATGATTCATCTTCAATATTAATTGAGATATAATCAGATGCATTTTCATTTGTTTCATGAATTTCAACATTTGGAAAAGAAATCGTTTCTTCATATAAAGCACTTGTTTCGTAAGCCGAACCTACCATACTCATACAGTCACTTCTATTTGGTGTTAAACCAAATTCCATCACTTCATCTGCTAAAGATAATGCTTCTAACGCACTCGTACCAGGTGTAACTTGATCTGAAAATACATAAATGCCTTGTGCATAATCTTCCGGGATTAAATTTGAATTTATACCCAATTCACCTAAAGAACAAATCATTCCATTAGACTCAACACCACGTAATTTGGCTTTTTTGATTTTAATGCCGCCAAGTAAACGACCACCTGGTAAACATACGATAACATGTTGACCTGCATCAACATTCGGTGCACCACAAACAATTTGTAATGTTTCCTCACCAACATTTACTTGGCAAACATTTAATTTATCCGCATCAGGATGTTTCTCTTTTGATTCAACATAACCAACGACTAAATTTTTAATATCTTTTGTATAATCAATGATTTCTTCAATTTCTATACCACTACGTGTAATTTTTTCAGCTAATTCTTCCACTGGTAAATCAACTTTAACAAAATCACTTAACCACTCTTTACTTACTAACATCTGTTTGACCTCCATCTTCAAGACGTAAGAACTGTGTAATAAATCTTAAATCATTTGTATAGAAATGACGAATATCTTCGATACCATATTTTAACATCGCAATTCGATCTGGCCCCATACCAAAAGCAAATCCTGAATATTTCTTAGAATCGAATCCTGCCATTTCAAGAACGTTAGGGTGTACCATACCAGCACCTAAAATTTCAATCCATCCTGTTCCTTTACATACATTACATCCCTTACCTTTACATTTGAAGCAAGAAATATCAACCTCTACTGAAGGCTCTGTAAATGGGAAGAAACTTGGACGTAAACGAATCTCTCTGTCTTCACCAAACATCTTTTTAGCGAAATACTCTAAAGTCCCTTTTAAATCACTCATTTTAATATTTTCATCAACAACTAAACCTTCAATTTGTGTAAATTGATGTGAATGTGTCGCATCATCTGAGTCACGACGATATACTTTACCTGGACAAATGATCTTAACTGGTCCTTCACCTTTGCGCGCTTCTAAAGTTCTCGCTTGTACTGGTGATGTATGTGTACGCATTAAAATATCTTCTGAAATATAGAAACTGTCTTGCATATCACGAGCTGGATGTGATTTAGGTAAATTTAATGCTTCGAAGTTATAGTAATCACTTTCAACTTCAAACCCCTCTACAACTTCATATCCTAAACCAACAAATAAATCTTCAATATCTTCAACAATACGATTTAAAGGATGTGTACTCCCTTGTGTTAATGATTTACCTGGTAAAGTAATATCAATCGCTTCACTTTCAAGCTTTTGTTGAATCATTGCTTTATTGATTGCTTCTTCTTTTTCTTTAATGACACCTTCAACTGTTTGACGAGCATCATTCACTAAAGCACCAAATTTCGGTTTTTCTTCATTCGGTAAAGATTTCATTTCTTTCATTAATCCAGTAATAACACCTTTTTTACCTAAGTAAGATACTTTAATATCTTGTAAATCTTTTTTCTCAGTAATTGCTTCTACTTTTTGAATTGCTTCCTCTTTCAATGCTTGTAACTTGTCTTTAAGTTCCATAACGAACCTCCAATAATTTATTTAAAGGCAAAATAAAAAACCCTTTCATCCTACAAAGGGACGAAAAGATTCCGCGGTACCACCCAAATTTGCACAAACGTGCACACTTCATTTCGAGATAACGGATCGACCGGCCTAACTTCTTATTAGACAGCCAAAAAGGTGAAAAAACATAAGACTTTGACCATCTCACACCAAACGATGGCTCTCTTAACAAATTCTTATATTCCGTCTTTTTATCGGCACTATTTCATTGATATTAATTATATAGAAATTAAAAACTGAATTCAACTGAATTTTCCTAATGTTTCAGTTATACATATTCGGTTAAACAATTAATACAGAAAATTATAAGAAAAATAATAGCAACAAACCAACAAATTAATATATCAATAAAATATACAAAATAACACTAGATTACTTTTACCTTTTATATTATGATATATTTTATTAAAAACATCCAAAATTTAACCAAATTATTATATTAATATTTAAACGAGGTCATAATATGTTAAAGAAAACATTATATATTACAGTTGCCCTATCTATCATACCGAGTATTTCTTATGCAAATACCACAGCAAATAATACAACAGATACGAATGCAGTTAAACAATACATCCAAGAAGAAAAAAATAAAATCAACACACAACTCGATCAAGTAAAAAAAGATATACAACAAATTGATCAACAAAAAGAACAAGTTAGACAAGAAGTTAAAAATAAAACCGATCAACTAAGACAATCAATCAATCGAGTGAATAATCAAACAAATACGAACATTTCAGAAAAATATACTGAAAGTAACAATAATAATCAAAAGAATAGCCAATCACTTATAGAAAAAGTCAAAGAACAACAAGCTAGAAATCTATCAAACACGCCATTACTACAAAAACTTAAACAAAATACCAGCACTCCAATCATCACCATTGCTGTGAATGATCAACCTGTAACTATCAATAAAGATTGGTTTACAAAAAAACAACAAGCATTCATAGAAAAATTAAAAACAAAACTGAAGCAAGGTAAAATTGATGATAATAAATTACAATTAGAAGTATTACAACTATTACATCAAAACTTAAAAAACTATATACAACAACATGAAAAAATAGACATTAAAGACTTAATCAATAAAGGCTTTAATATATCAGAAATGAACCCTACTTTAAGAGAAAAATTAGAACAATTATTAAAAAAATATAAAGAGAATGAAATATCAAATACAAAATACCAACACCAATTACTAGACATATTAAATCAACATTTAATCGATACAAACAAAAAAGTACAACATTTAAATGATGTTCTCAAAAAAGAACAAAGTGGTGCAGATTTATTTAGCACAAACATCGCAGACAGCATTTCAAATGACTTAAAACCAGATAATACAGTAAAAGAAAGCGTAAAAAAAACACCAACAAAACAAGAAACACAAACCTCATTCTTACCAATCACAGGTGAAATGCCTAAAGAATATATCGTTGGTATCATTGCGTCACTCTTAGTAGGTGTCTTGTTACTATTTAAAAAGAAGTAAGCCAAAAGGCCTACTTCTTTTTTGATACTGATAAATAATAATTAATTTCTAAAATAATTGTCGTCCTGCTTCACTTTATAACTATTCCTAACCGTTGGTAAAATAGAGATTAACATCACCATTACAAATAACATTGGTGTTACTTTAAAACCTGAATTAAAATGCATAAAGAGCAAGATACAAATAATTGCTATTCCACAAATAACTGATGCAAAATAGATTATTGGCGATTTCTCTCTAAATTTAAATCTTCTCACTTCATTTGAAAATGTGGCAAGATAGTATAATGTAACAAATAATAATGATGTAATCAAAACAATAATTTTAGATGTATTAGAATTTAAATGGTCTAAATATAACATCTCGATAAAAATAATCGGCATGAAAATTACTAATAAAGACATACGACTTATCAAATCTACTCTACGATATTGAACATGCGTACATTCACTATTCAAATCAAACAAACGACCAAGCCACAATTTTAAACTCCCTTTAATATCGTTACTAATTGCCATCTTCTTCAATCCTTTCAAACAACTCATCACGATCTGTCTTTACGTCGTTAGTATTAGTCATAAAACCTGGAATTAATATTGCCATCACCCCTATCATAAACTTCCAGGATTCATTTTTGAAAAATTCAATAAAAGTAAATCCAACTAAATAGCAAATTAATGAAACAATTAAAAAGGATTTATAGTTTTTCTGTCTAAATTTAAATCTACGTATATGTGACGATAATGTTAATGACCATATAAACAAAAATACAGGCAATAGTATGAGTACAAATTCATGTTTAAACTCTATATCATAGTCCATTGTAAATGCTGTAAATAACATTATTAAAACAATTAATGGAACTACTAATGTCCAACGCGCTACACTTTGAATCCTCTTATATTTCTTTAATGGCTCATCACTATTAAAATCAGTTATCCCCCCAAGCCAAAGTCGGTAACTTTCTTTTAAATATTTTAAATCATTCATTATTTTCACCTCTCTATTTTTACTTACTACATTTTCCCAAAATAAATGATATGCTTAATATATATTGTTAAAAGGAGCGTTTTTTATGTTTAAGAAAAAGGAAGTCTTGCTCTTAATTCTTGGAATTATTTTTGTTTCTTCTACTTTACGTGCACCGATTACTTCTGTTGGTCCTGTGATTGATCAAATTGGTTCACGTTTAAATTTATCGAGTACGCTGTTAGGTTCTTTAACAACGATTCCATTATTAATGTTCGCTCTTATTTCCCCCTCTGTTGCAGGTGTGAGCGCAAAGTTTGGGATGAGTAAGACATTATTTTGTTCTACGATTGTTTTGTTAATTGGTTTGTTGATTAGAGTCATACCAAACCCACTATTTTTATTTTTAGGTACTGTATTAATTGGTATTGGTATCGCATTTGGTAATGTGATTTTCCCAAGTTTTATTAAATGGCGATTCCCAAGCCAAATGGGTGTGATGACTGGCATTTACACTTTAATGATGACCATGTTTGGCGGTGTTGGTAGCGGGTTCTCCGTACCACTTTCTCATGTTGGTCATGGTGGTTATCAATTCGCCCTAGGGTTTTGGGTAATCCTTTGTATATTTGCGTTAATCGTTTGGTTACCACAACTTAAAACGAATCCAAAGATTGTTGTCGAAAAATCAGATCGCAAGATTTATAAGTCTAAACTCGCAGTTTGTGTTGCTTTAATGATGGGCTTTCAATCGATGTTATTTTTCTGTATGGCAACTTGGATCCCAAGTATATTAATGAGCTATGGATTTTCAAAACAAACAGCGGGCTATTTTATGATGCTAAGTATCTTTAGTCAATTGCCAATGAACTTTATTGTGCCTGTGATTGCGAGCAAATTAAAAGATCAACGCATATTAGCTTATGCCTATACTTTGTTATTTATTATTGGATTCAGTTTACTCTTCACTCAAACGTTTGTTTTGACGATAATTGCTATGATAATTCTTGGCCTTGCGAGTGGTTCTGCATTTAGTTTATGTATGCTTACTTTCTCACTACGTGCTAAAACGACTCAAGATGCAATTGAATTATCTGGGTTCTCTCAAGGTTTAGGTTACCTTGTTGCAGCAACAGGTCCAGTGTTATTTGGATGGTTAAAGGATTATACAGGTCACTTTGAATCATGCATCTTTGCGTTTCTTATTGTTACAGTCATATTCTTTGTATTTAGCTATATTAGCTGTAAAAATCGTTATATTTTCGATTAGTACAACTATTATTGTAACTTGTACGAATAACATTTTCTAGGAATCTTGAAATTTTTAAGGTAATTTTAAGGTTAATTTGCATTAATAAAGATGCAATATTAAATGAAATAAAAATAAACCACCGAAACCATTTAATTTAGGTTTCGGTGGTTTTATTTTATGACAATACATATGATTCTTCTGCCTTTTGGATAAGTTCATCGATTGCAGCTTTTATAGAAGTTCCTTGTCCTTCTACATGATCTACATCTTTAAACTTTGCAACAAATTGTTCTTCCTTGTTCAAATCATTTTGGGTCTCTTGCTCAACATTCAAATACGCTTTTAAAGTTTTCATACGCTCGGTCCCCTTTCGATTAGAAAGTACAAACATCAATTTCATGTATTCAATTTAATCTTGCAGTACATCAATATGTAGATGTATTTAATTATAATATCATAATTAAACAAAATAATACATTAATATACCAGCACATACTGCAACATTTAAACTTTCCGCTTCTCCAAAAATCGGTACGTATAAGTTATTATCTGTTTGATTCAGTATATCTTTATCTACACCTTGTCCTTCATTTCCTAAAACAAGCATGACTTTATCTGAAGGGTCAATCGTACGATAGTCACTGCCACCTTCTAAACTTGTGCCATAGATGTGACCTTTAAATTCTGCTTTAATGGCTTCAAATTCCATTTCAATGACTGGAATATGGAACAAACTGCCTTGTGATGATCGCAACACTTTATCGTTATATATATCAACTGTACCTTTAGAAATGACAACTGCATCAAATCCGGCTGCATCAGCCGTTCTAATAATCGTGCCTACATTCCCTGGATCTTGAATACGGTCTAAATAAATCACCTTTTTTAAATCTTGAATATTATATTTCATTTCCATTGAACACACTGCATAAATACCTTGTGGTGCCTCTGTTTGCGTCAGTTTCTCAGCCACTTTGAATGTGATTTCATATTGTTGTTTGCTGTTTTGAACCATATCATAAGTTAGTTTCTCAGGATCAACCGTTAAAATCATTTCAATTGATACACCACTTTTCGCAGCCTCTTCAACTAAATGATGCCCTTCAATTAAAAATTGTCCTGCTTTTTTACGTTCTTTTCTTTGATGTAACTTCGCGATTTGTTTAACTTTCGGATTATTGACTGATTCTATTTTTTCCATGCAATCCCTCTTTTTTCTTTAATCATTTGATAGCCGGGTCTTGGTGCACTTAACCCTTTCATCATCTCTGTCCAATTTGAACCATATTCACTTTCAATCTTGTTTAACAATTGTAATTGTGCATTACAAAGTGATTCAATGAGTGATAGTCCTGCTTCAGTTGGATGTAATTCCTTTAAACGTTTATCATTTTGGTTTGTTTTTTCAATAATGAGCCCTCGCGATTTCAAAACCTTCAATGCACTTTGTGCACCTTGCTTTGAAATTTCTAAGATTTCTAATAAAGCACTGACATGTATGCCAGGGTAATAACAAATAAAAAATAAAAAGCGATGATGTTGCCTACCAATACCATAAGATTGAATTAATTCATCAGCTGCATTGATAAATGTCTTATAGCCAAAATAAAACAACATTAAATCTTTTTCAGACCTCAAAATCATCTCTCCTCGCTTGTACTTTACATATTATAACTTGAAAAGTACTTTTCGCCAACGTAAACCACGCATATGCAATATGAAATAATATTAGCAAACCATTTTAGGTCAACATCATTGACCTAAAATACAAAAAGCGTTATATTAATAAAGTATACAAAATGAATACAAGTCGAAGGGGAAGATATTATGAAACAAAGGATTGGTCAATATTTATTAGATACATTAGCAATCAATGGTGTAGATAAAATCTTTGGCGTGCCTGGAGATTTTACATTAGCGTTTTTAGACGACATCATTTGTAACGACAAAATTGAATGGATTGGTAATACAAATGAATTAAATGCGAGTTATGCAGCAGATGGCTATGCTCGCGTTAATGGTTTAGGTGCACTTAGCACAACATTTGGTGTTGGTGAATTAAGTGCAGTCAATGGTATTGCAGGTAGTTATGCAGAACGAGTACCAGTTGTTAAAATTTCAGGAGGTCCTTCAACGATTGCCCAAAAAGAAGGACGTTATGTGCACCACTCTTTAGGTGAAGGTGTATTTGACAGCTATTCTAAAATGTACGAACACATTACAACTGCAACAACAACATTAAATGTAGACAATGCACAAGAAGAAATCACACGTGTCATTAATAAAGCGATTGAAGAACGTCGTCCAGTACATATCCATTTACCTATTGATGTTGCATTAACTGAAATTGAAGTGACATTACCACCTAAAAAATATGAACACCATAAAAAAGATGTATCAAAATACATCGAAGCGATTGAAAATGAATTAAAGAATGCAAAACAACCCGTATTAATCGTTGGACATGAAATTAATTCGTTTGATTTACATGAACAATTAGAGCAATTTGCATCAAAAACGAACATACCAGTCGCACAACTTTCATTAGGAAAATCAGCATTTAATGAAGAATCACCACAATATTTAGGTATTTTCGACGGAAAAATTGCTGAAGAAAATGTAAGAAATTATGTTAATTCATCAGACTGTATTATTAATTTAGGTGCAAAATTAACAGATTCAGCAACAGCAGGATTCAGTTATGAATTTGATATCAATGATGTACATTTCTTAAATCAAAATGATGTAAAAATCAAATCTATCACTTCTAATAACGTAAGTATTATCGATATTATGGAAGGGTTATTAAGCATAGATTTTAAAAATAAAGCGACATTCCCTACTTATATCCGTTCTGACTTAAAATATGAATTAAACGATCAACCGTTAGAACAAGCGAATTACTTTAAATTAATGAATGCTTTCTTAAAACCAAATGACATCTTATTAGCAGAACAAGGAACATCATTCTTTGGGGCCTATGACATGTCATTATATAAAGGTAACCAATACATCGGACAACCATTATGGGGTTCTATTGGTTATACATTCCCAGCATTATTAGGATCACAACATGCAGATGTTCATCGTCGCAACGTATTACTCATCGGTGATGGCTCATTACAATTAACAGCACAAGCATTATCAACAATGATTAGAACAAATATTAAACCAATTATTTTTGTGATTAACAATGATGGATATACAGTAGAACGATTAATCCACGGAATGAAAGAACCATACAACGACATTCAAATGTGGGATTACAAAAAGCTACCTGAAGTATTTGGTGGAAAAGATACAGTTAAAGTTTATGAAGCTAAAACATCAAATGAATTAAAATCTGTAATGGATGAAATTGAAAAAGACCAGGAACATATGCATTTTGTAGAAGTACATATGGGTGTAGAAGATGCACCGAAAAAATTAATCGATATTTCAAAAGCATTTGCAGCAGCCAATAAAAAAGCATAAAAATAAACCTAGTGCGTACAAAATCGCACTAGGTTTTCTTTATTGATACGTCTGATTTATGATTTTCTCAACTATCTCATCTGTTAAACTTTCTGTTATTTTTTTAACAAGTTTTAATGCTTGATTGTAGTCTTCTTTGTGCATGATGGATGTATTTGAATGAATGTATCTCGTTGGGACACAAATTGTAATGGCAGGTACACCATCTAAACTTTGCGCTACGTGTCCAGCATCGGTATATCCGCCTGTTAAGAAATCATGTTGTACTTGAATACCTTCTTTTTCAGCAATATCCAGTACAAATTGTCTTAAACTTGGATGACCGATATGCCATACATCCATTAGCATCACAATTGGTCCTTCACCTAGTTTTGCTTGTGACTTACCTTCCATACCTGGGGTATTTGAACAAATACCGACATCTAAGGCAATGGCTAATGATGGTTTTACTTTATGTGCCGCTGTTTTTGCACCTCTTGATAATGTTTCTTCTTGTGTTACTGCACCTGAATATACTGTAATTTGGTTGTTTAATTCCTTTAATACATCAATCGCAAGGGCACATCCAAAGCGATTATCCCACGCTTTTGCAAGTAAGTAATTTGGATTATGCATCACTTCAAATTCAGAATAAGGTGTGATTGGATCACCGATGCGAACGCCTGAAGCTAAAGTATCTTCTTTAGAGTCACTACCAATATCAATAAACAATTCATTTAAGACAACGGCTTTTTCACGGTCGGTTGGTGATAATACATGTGGTGGTTTGCCACCGATTATGCCTCGAATCACCCCAGACTTTGTTAAGATGCTCACTTTCTGACTTAACAATACATTTGGCCACCAATACCCTAATGTTGTAAATTTAATAAATCCTTTTTCAGTGATATCCGTAACAATAAAACCAACTTCATCTAAATGACCTAATAACATGATAGAATGTTGACTTTCCGCTTCTTTCACTGCAAAGATACTACCAGTGTTATCTTTAACAGTATTAAGCTTCATTTCGTCGAATGCATCTTTCATAAATTGCGTCATCGGTTGTTCGAAACCTGCAGGGGCATTCACATCTGTAATTGCTTTAAAAAATGATAGTTGTTGATCCATATTTTAACCACCTTTTAAATGAAATTTGTCAAAAATACATCGTTCATTAATTTTTCGTTATTTTTTTGATTATTTATTTTTTTATTTTAATTTTTATTTTTTCTTTTTCTTAGCTTTTTTCTTAGACTTTTTCTTTTTACTTACAACTTTTCCTTTAGGTTGGCGATATTCAGGCATTTCTATGACTTTCATACCACCAATACGCCATAGTCTTACGTGCGTATAAACTTCCTTTAATATTTGTGTAAGTTGTTCAGTTGGGACAATAGAAATGATGCCTTTATGTCCTAAGTCTGCAATAAATTCAAATGCCGTTTCAAAGCTGTCTGTTACTCTAAATGTTTCGATGATTTCATTAAATAGCGCACGTACTTGATGGTCATAAATTAACTTACCTTTCATGTTTTCACGTAATGCTACAAACATCTTTTCTGTTAATTGACTTTCATCAACGTAAGCATTTTGAACATATTTGAATACTTGCTTTTTATTCACTGGCATATAATAATCCATCGCAGAGAACATCACATCTAAATCCATTTGTTGATGTGAATAAATTTCATGTTTAATCCAATTACCTTTAATGTTTCTAAATAAATTTGGGAAGAATTGTTGAATATCTTTCTTAATTTCTTCAACTGTAATCGATTGTTTCATTAAACGTTTATACGATTCTGCCATAAAGTCTAACTTCACAAATCCATATAAATTAAGCATCCCACGGTAAAACTTAATTTTTTCTATATCAGCATTTAATACATGATTTTTCTCATACTTTTGAATGTGTTCAAGTACATCTGAAGGTATAAATAATATTTCATTAAAATCATATGCAAACAAGAATATTTCTCTCGTTGCACCTTTTTGATAAGTAAAATTATCATAGTTAAATTGAATCGCATTTTCGATATTTAATAATAAATCATAATCCGCAAATTTAAGCATTTTTTCTAACATCGTAAAGTCTTTAAAAAACTGCGATGTAATTAACGTAATGATTTCTGTTTTATTTTTATTTGAATATCCTGAAATGCTGTAAAATTTACAAATGGCCTTTAAATCATTTACTGTTAAACTTGCTAAATGAAAACCTAGAGATTGATTACTGTAATTAGTAATTAATGCATTGATTTTTGATTCTAATACATCTTGCTCATATTTCTCTTTAATCAATTCTTTTAATAGCTTATCTGCTTCATTTAAAGCTTGTTCAGTAGGTTCTTGAATCGTTTCATATTTATGCTCTAGAGCTACTTCATTATATAGATTTATTAATTTAACTGGAATATCAAAGATTTCACCTTTAGAATCTTCAATATAGCCAAACTTAACTAAAGTCGGTAAAATAATTTTACTGTTAACTTGATCTTTTAAAATACTTTCTTGTGATGCTGCCATTAATTCTAAATATACTTTTTCGGTCTGTGTAAGTACTGCGACCACTTCTTTAAAGTATTCTTTCGTATATAATACTTCAGCAACTTGATTTAAGTCTGATGTGTCCAATTCTTTTTTCTTTAATCCAAAAAACTTTCTAATCTCTTTTAATTCTTGTTCTGACTTTTGTTCTAAATATTTAATCATGCTGGCCTCTTTCTATACTCATATTGACTTATATTCATTATGGCATAAAATACATTATTTTTGAACATGTGCCATATTAAAGGTAAATCAAAAAAGAGAGACGAATGTCTCCCTTATTATTCTTTATCTCAATCTATTCGTTTCATTATAGTTGTAAGTTTTTATTTTTAAATAATATTGTATTCAAAAAGAATAATATAATGATTATTAAACCGCATATACTATAACAAAGTACTAAATAAGCATCACCTGTTGAGATTTTTGCGCTGTCATAAAAGCTAAATACCGTAAAATATTTCATCCATTCGACATCTTCACTCAACTTAGCACCAATTGATAAGCCATACATGAGTAATGCAACTGCACTACTTAATAATATGCCGTGTTTTACTTCTTTGCATATCAACATACATGTTATTGAAAATAAATGAATGATTAAAAAAACAATAACGCCTAAAACATTTAAATGGATTAATGTTGATATTTTATAATCTGGATTTTTTACAAACCATTGAATAAATACCATACAACCTACCGACATAAATATACCTAATAATAGATGCGCAATGATTGCCGCAGTTTGGATTTGAGTCATTATGTTCACTCGTGAATAAGGTAAATTCATCATATTCGCAAAAGATTTATTTTCAATCGATTTACCAAATAAATGATTACTTAACATTATCGCAAAGCATAACATTAAAATAATAAAAATCATGCCGTAATATTCCATTGCGATAAACTGATTAATATCTTGAAGTCCTGCTTGCATATTAAATATCGCATTCAATTCTTTTGGCATTTGTTTCATCATCTCGTCCAATCCATCCATTTTCTGTACTGTAGGATAAATGGCGACTATCATCAATAAATACAACAATGCACCGATTAAGAAAGCAATCATAAATGACAATGATTGTTTCAAATAATAATTAAAGAGTGTCATTTTGATCACCTCGATCATAATAATGTAAGAAGATTTCTTCAAGCGTTTCATTTTCGATATTGATATGTTCGATATCACAATGACTTAATTGACGAATCACTTCATTCGCCTCACCTTTAATGGTTAGTTTCACTGTTAAACCTTCCACACGACATTGTGGGTACTGATTAGAAAAACGACGAACATCCTCAATGGTTTTAAAGTGAATCACGTAATGCTGTCTCGCATTTTTCTGAATGTGGTGCATATCATCTAAATCGACAATTTTACCCTCTTTGATGATACATATTTGGTCACATGTTCGTGCCACTTCTGTAAAGCTATGTGAACTCATTAATATCGTTGTACCTTTACTTTTTTCTTCATTAATCAAATCTAAGAAAATTTGTTGTACTAATGGATCAAGTCCTGAAGTTGGTTCATCAAGTATTAAAATATTCGGCTCATGCATAAAACTTTGAATGATGGCGACTTTTTGTTTCATCCCTTTACTCATCTTGCCGATTTTCACCTTTTCATCCAATTGTAAACGGCGGATAAGTTCATTCTTTTTAGTATGGTCTTTAATACCTCGCGCTTTTAACATAAAATTTAAATAATCTTTACCACTCATGTCATTCAATAAACTGATTTCACCAGAAATATAGCCGACATTTTTTTGAATATGTGCTCTATTATTAAATGCATCCATACCATTAATCAACACTTGTCCAGATGTAGGTTTCATAAATCCCATCATCATTCTAATGGTTGTTGATTTACCAGCACCATTGGGTCCTAAAAACCCAAAAACAGTCCCAGGCTCAATCGTAAAATTTAAATCAAATACGCCTTTTTGATTCCCGAAATCTTTTGTTAAATGTTTTACTTCAATCATGCATCTCACCTACTTATCGACATTTGTTAATCTTATTATATGCCTAGGCTATGTAAAACACACTTTAATTTTTAATTATTTTATTAAATTGAATACAACAAAAAAAGACTTCTCATAAATGAAAAGTCTTTTGAAATAAATATTTTGCATTTTCTGATGTAAATCTAATTTCATCAAATTGAATTTCATGTAACTGTGTTTGATGAATCTCAATATATTTTTGAACATGGTATGCATCATTTAAGCCATCAATTAAATAATAATAACCGCCATCATCATACATTTCTAAGACACTTTCAACGTCTGATTTCTCATCATTGACAATAAGTATCTTTCGATTATGGTCTGGCATTTGTTCAAACCAAGATTCATTTTTTCTGCATTTAACAACATCCCCGACAATTATCATCGCTGGATGTTTAATATCCGCTTCAGTAACTAAAGCCACAATGTTTGATAAATCACCTGTCACAGTCTTTTGATAGCCATATGTACCATTACCGATAACAGCAACGGGTAATGTTGCTTCATTTTCTTCGGACAGTATATTTACGATATTCGGTAATTCTTTCATGCCCATGTAAAGAGCGAGCGTTCCACCTTTTGCAAGGGCTTGGAAATCAATTTCTCGCACTGAATCTTTTTGTAAATGACCTGTTGCAAATGTAACGTGAGGTGAATATTGTCGATCTGTTAATGGAAATCCTGCATATAAACTTGCAGCACTAGCACTTGTAATACCTGGAATCACTTCAAATGGAATTTCAGATTTCAATGTATCTATTTCTTCAGATAATCTGCCAAATATACCAGGGTCTCCACCTTTTAATCGTGCGACAATGTGCCCTTCTTTGGCATATTCGTAAATTAATGAGTTAATTTCATGTTGTTTAATGTAATTGACATCTGGATTTTTCCCCACATAAATCAGTTTCGCATCTTGTTTAGATAGTTGAAGTAACATTTTATTGACTAAACGATCATATATAATGACATCTGCTTGTTTGATTTTTCTTAACCCTTTATAAGAACAAAGTCCGGGATCACCCGGACCTGCTCCAATAAAGTAAACTTTACCTATTCTACCCATATGAATAATTCGCCTTGCTCCACTTCTACTTTATAAGTTTTCACACAACCATCTGCTTCATCTGGTGCTTGAACTTGTCCATCGTTTAAGTCAATCTTTCTGTCATGTAAAGGACAGAATACATAATGTTCACTTACAGTCCCCTCAGATAAAGGACCATTTTTATGTGGGCAACGATTTCCAATTGCTTTAATTTCACCAGTTTCTAATAAGAAAATACCAATCTCTTCATCTCTAACAAATACTTTTTTACCGATTTGTGGTTCTAATTCTGAAACGTTAAATAATTTAATTTTTTCCATGTTATACGCGCTCCACTTCATACATTTTTTTATCATTTTCACGCATTTGTTTCCAAGGTTCTTCTTGGCGTGCTTTATTTGCATCTAATAAAGTATCGTATAATTCTTTTTGTTTTACTGGGTTTAATAATACTTCTTTCACTTGGTCAAATCCTAAACGCTCCAACCAAGGCGCAGTACGTTCTGCATAAATACCTGTTTCACGGTAATATTGCATCATCGCACCACATAATTGTACTACTTCATCTTCAGTAGCTACTGTCGTTAATAATATAGCTGCTTTAACTTCAGTACCACCATTACCACCAATGAAAATTTGGAAACCATTTTCAACTGCGATGACTCCAAAGTCTTTAACACCTGATTCTACACAGCTACGTGGACAGCCTGATACCCCAATTTTAAATTTATGAGGTGTATCAATATATTCAAATGTAGATTCTAATCGAATGGCCAATTTAGTAGTATATTGTGTACCAAATCGACAGAATTCTTTACCAACACAAGATTTTACTGAACGTAATTTTTTACCATAAGCAGATGCTGAGCGCATGCCTAAATCTTCCCAAACTAGTGGTAATTCTTCTTTCTTAATACCATATAAACCTATACGTTGTGCACCTGTAATTTTCACTAAAGGTACATCATATTTCTTCGCAACTTCACCTAATTTAATTAATTGATCAGGATTTGTTACCCCACCTTGCATTTGTGGAATGACTGAGAATGTACCGTCATTTTGAATATTTGCATGGAAACGTTCATTTGCATAACGTGAATCTTTTTCGTCTTCATGCTCATGTGGCCAGCACATATTTAAATAATAGTTAATTGCTGGACGACATTTTGGACAACCACCAAGGTTTTTAAAGCCTAATACATGGCGTACTTCTTTAGATGTTTTTAAACCTTTAGCACGAATTTGCGTAACGATTTGATCACGTGATAAATCTGTACAACCACAAATACCTGTTGGTCCACCAGCTTCAAATTTATCTCCTAAAGTATGTACTAATAAGTCAGCGATTTGTCCTTTACATTTACCACAAGAACCCCCTGCTTTAGTATGAGCAGTAACTTCAGCAACAGTTGTTAATCCTTTTTCTTTAACAGCTTGTACAATTTGTCCTTTAGAAATACCGTTACAGCCACAAATTGTCTCAGAGTCATCCATTGTTGCGACACTTACTGCATCGACTTCTCCGGCTTTATGTAATAAAGATACTAATGTAAATTCTTCAATATCTTCACGTTTTTTCATCATGTTGTAGAAACGGTTACCTTCTTCAGTGTCCCCATAAAGTACTGCTCCGACAACTTTTCCAGCTTCAACGAATACTTTTTTGTAAATATTATCTACACCGTTAAATACTTCGATGCCACGAATGTTTTCACCTTCATAAATTTTACCAGCAGAGAATAAATCACAACCAGATACTTTTAATGAAGTAAATGTTGTAGATCCATGATAACCATCTGTATCTTTACCAGTAATATGATCTGCTAATACTTTACCTTGTTCATATAATGGTGCAACTAAACCATATACTTTTGAATTGTGCTCACAACATTCACCAACCGCATAAATATCTGGGTCACTCGTTTGCATAAAATCATTTACGACAATACCACGGCCAATTTCTAGACCAGCAGCACGTGCTTGTTTCGTAACCGGACGAATACCAACTGCCATAACTACTAAGTCTGTTTCAATGACTGTACCATCACTTAAACGTACCGCTTCAACGCGATCTTTACCGATGATTTCTTGTGTATTACCTTGAAGTTTAAATTTCATACCTTGTTTTTCAAGATCTGCTTTTAACATTTCTCCGGCCTTACGGTCCAACTGCATTTCCATTAACCATTCCGCTAAGTGAACTACAGTTACTTCCATACCTTGATCTAGTAAACCACGTGCACACTCTAAACCTAATAAACCGCCACCGATAACAACCGCTTTCTTAAATTTACGTGCTTGATCGATGATATATTCAGTATCTTTAATTGTTCTCCAACCAACAACACCGTCTAATTTAACACCATCGATTGGTAACATAAATGCTGTAGAACCTGTCGCAAAAATTAATTTGTCGTAAGCAACTTCTACACCTTTCTTCGTTTTAACAATTTTATTTACTCGATCTATTTCTTCTGCTTTATCATCATTGATTAATGTAATGCCTTGTTCTTTATACCATTCATACGAATTTAAAATCGTTTCATCAACAGTCATTTTCTTTTGTAAAATGTTTGATAACATAATACGGTTGTAGTTTGGATATGGTTCCTCACCGATGATAGTAATCTCAAATAACTCTGGATTACGTTCAATAATTTCCTCAATCGTTCTAACCCCTGCCATACCATTACCAATCATTACTAATCTTTGTTTCATTTTATTGGCTCCTTTATCTTCATGCTCTTTTATTATTAAAGATACATTTCATTTATCACTTAATTAGATAGTAACAATATTATAACCTATATCATGTGATAAAAATCACAAATATTATTAAATAAGAAAAATATAGAGAAATCCCTAATACTAAAGAAGTAATATTACTTTTCGATTAACATTTCGACTAACAATTAAATTATCCTTTTGATAATAATTGCAATAAATGCGCTTTAAATTGCTTACTTTTCGATGCGTCTTGACCTTCTGTAGAAATCATAATTTTCATGCCATCATATATAAAGCTCGCCATATTAAAAAATGATGAGCGCGTCTGATTAGTACAGTCATTAACCAATTGTTGTGGTGACGTTTTAGAATAAACTACATCATTCACCGCTTGATCATTTGTTGTAATAAAGACCATGTCAAATGCCGATAAATCCTCAAGGTCAAATTGTCGTTTGATACAATGAACATCTTGATTTAATATCCACGCATCAATTTCTGGGGCAATCACAGTAATATGTGCACCTTCACCAATTAATTTAGAGAGCTTTCTTTTCGCAATACGTCCGCCACCTACAATAAGTATCGACTTACCATTTAAATTCAACATTACTGGATACATACTGCATCTACCTTTTCAATTTGTCTTAATACACTTTGTACCATATTAAAATCTAAGTCTAAAGTTTCAGTAAAAGTGATTTGCATACCTTTTTCGATAAATGGTTGACTCAACCTTTTAATCTTCCTTACTAAATGCCCATCAAATAAAAAGTATGGCATAAGGACTACACTTTCATTTGTATTGAGTTCGCTTAATTTTTGTTCAAAACTTAATGCACCATATAACATTGCCGGTATAAGGTTTTGATCTGAATCCTTTTGCATTAATTTAACTGCTTCTGTAAGTCTTACATCTGGTTCTGTAAAGCGTTTGTTCCCATGTGCGACAATCAAGGTATGATTTGCGTTAAAAGATTGTATTCGTTCATTGGCAACTTGATAGACTTCTTTTTCATCACCAAAACAATCTGCAATCGTATATTGTATATCAAATGGATATTTCGCAATGACTGCATCTAACTGTGCAGGAATATCTTCGACTGCGTGCATTGCTGGAAACAATAGCATAGGCACAACAATACATTCTCGTACTCCCGCTTCAATCATTTCACTAAATATTAATGGTACATTCTCATCTGCTTTCTCTAAAAAAGCGAGTTTCTGAATACTTTCATTACGATGTTTCATGATTTCATTTACAAATTCACGAAACAAAGTATTTTTGTCAGGCATTTTAGAACCATGCGCAATATAAATAATCCCTTTCACATAATTCCCCCTCTCATTAAATCTATTGTATAAAATATAGCAAATGTATAATAGCAATAACCTTACGAAACAAGATAGTATAGGGAAAACCCTTATTCTGTGTTGTTGTATGAAAAAGCCAATAAAAAAAGTCACATGAAATTTGCATTTCATGTGACTCAGTGATTATCTATTATTTTTCTAAAGCTTTTTTAGCTTGTTCTACTAAACCAGCAAATGCTTTTTCATCAGTGATAGCGATCTCTGATAACATTTTACGGTTGATTTCGATACCTGCTAATTTTAAACCGTTCATTAAACGGCTGTAGCTGATGTCGTTCATACGAGCTGCCGCATTGATACGTGCGATCCATAATTTACGGAAATCACGTTTCTTTTGACGACGGTCACGGTATGCATATTGACCTGATTTCATTACTTGTTGTTTTGCTACTTTATATAATGTATGTTTTGAACCAAAGTAACCTTTAGCTAATTTGATTACGCGTTTACGACGACGACGTGTTACAGTTCCACCTTTAACTCGTGGCATGATAATTCCTCCTTAAGATATATAACGATATGTTTAGTC
Source organism: Macrococcus sp. DPC7161 (assembly GCF_004117835.1). Lineage (GTDB taxonomy): Bacteria > Bacillota > Bacilli > Staphylococcales > Staphylococcaceae > SDSC01. Next base: position 87,418 of record NZ_SDSC01000003.1, read on the forward strand.
CGATTATTTTAATTATTTTACGTAAGTTAACATTTGAGCAACGCGTTTTTGATCACCTTTAGAAACTAAAGCTGCTTTTCTTAAACCACGTTTTTGTTTTGTTGATTTGTTAGCAAATAAGTGAGAAGTAAACGCTCTTGAACGTTTTAATTTTCCTGAACCAGTTCTTTTTACACGTTTCGCTGCTCCGCGGTGAGTTTTCATTTTAGGCATTACTTTGTCCTCCTAGTTTTGTTTTTTTTCTACGATAGGCGCTAACATTAAAAACATTGAGCGTCCATCCATTTTTGGCTTTTGTTCAACTGTCGCAAGATCTTTACATTCTTCTGCAAATTTCTCTAAAACACGTTGACCAAATTCTTTATGCGTAATCGCACGCCCTCTGAATCGAATTGATACTTTAACTTTATCTTCTTTTTCTAAGAATTTCTTAGCGTTTTTAAGCTTAGTGTTAAAGTCATGATCTTCGATTGTTGGACTCAATCTAATTTCTTTAATTGTCACGATTTTTTGCTTTTTACGTGCTTCTTTATCTTTCTTTTGTTGTTCAAATTTGAATTTACCGTAGTCCATAATTTTGGCTACTGGCGGTTTCGCATTTGGAGCAACAAGTACAACATCAAGATTTACGCGTTCTGCAATTTCAATGGCTTCATTTTTAGATTTAACACCTAATTGAGCACCATCATGGCCAATTAATCGAAGTTCTTTCGCACGAATTTTGTCATTAATCTGTGTTTGATCTTTAGCTATGGTTGACACCTCCTAAGTTATTTACGAAACAAACAAAAAGAGCGAGTCTATAGACCCGCTCTCATAAATAACTAATACAACTGTTATTTAACCCTTTCACTGCCTTTTGCGTTCTCAGGGTGAGAAGCGGGATTGCTTCTACTTGTTTATCCGTATTCAACAGACTTAATAATAACAAGTTATTTAGTTCATGTCAACAGTTATTTTTTCAAATTCACTCATATCGTGATCATGTGATAAATCCACTTCTGTTAATGGGATTTTACGCGTTTTATATTTTAATTTGTGGTATAAATAAAATCCTAAAAATACTGGAATACCCATGTAAGTAATCAAGAATGAGTTCCATTCAAATTTACCACTTGTTACTAAATCCACATCTTGTCCTAAAATAACAATCACACAAAGGATAAATGCAAAGATTGGACCGAATGGGAACCATTTAGCACGATATTTCAACACTGATAAATCTTTGTTTTGTGCATAGAATGCACGACGGAAACGATAATGACTAATTGCAATACCTACCCATGCAATAAATCCAGTCAAACCTGATGCAGCTACAATATATGTATATGCACCACTTGCTAATTTCTCAACGATAAAGATAATTAGTACAACGACTGCTGTTGCTAATAAACTTGGAATTGGTACACCTTTATCATTTGTTTCAGAGAATTTACGATTTGCTAAACCATCTTTACCCATTGCATATAACATACGTGTTGAAGCATACATCCCTGAGTTACCAGCAGATAAAATCGATGTTAAAATAACAGCGTTCATAAAACTTGCTGCAAATGCAAGTCCTGCATTTTCAAATACTAATGTGAATGGTGATTTTGCAATGTCATCGCCACCCATTAAGTTTGGATTTGTATAAGGAATAATTAATCCAATAATTAAAATTGCTAAAATATAGAAAATTAAAATTCTCCAAAAGACTTGGTTGATTGCTTTAGGAATTGTTTTTTCAGGTTCTTCAGACTCTCCAGCTGTAATACCAACAAGCTCAGTTCCTTGGAAACTAAAACCTGCTACTAAAAATACACCTAATATTGTAAGAAAACTTTGAACCATTGAATCACCTAAGAACGGTGCATCTCCAACTGTAAAGTTATTAAATCCAATAAATTTGCCACCTAAAATACCGAAAATTGTTAAAATACCAATACCGATAAATAAAATGACAGTAATCACTTTAATTAAAGCAAACCAATACTCACTTTCACCATACACTTTAACTGATAAAGTATTTAATAAGAAGATAATAACTAAAAATACTAAACTCCACGCCCAGTTGGGCATAAAATCCATTGGTGCCCAATATTTAATGACGCTACTTGCTATACTAACGTCTACTGCGACTGTAATAACCCAGTTAAACCAGTAATTCCATCCTAATGCAAATCCTAGTGAAGGATCTACAAATCGTGTCGCATATGTTGAGAAACTACCTGAAATCGGTAAATACGTTGCCATTTCTCCTAAACTTGTCATTAAGAAAAATACCATAATACCAATAATCGTAAATGCTAATAAAGCACCGCCAGGACCCGCTTCACGAATTGCACCTCCTGATGTCATAAATAACCCTGTACCAATACATCCACCAATCGCAATCATTGAGATATGTCTTGGTTTTAAATTTCTTTGTACTCCGTTTTGTTCATTACTCATACGTAAACTCCCTTTCTAAATTAAAAAAATTGAGTACGTATGAGATACGTACCCAATTCAAATAATTTATCTAAATCAGTAGCGCATCACATACGTGACAGTCTAACACTTATTCAATGTTAGCCCAGGGTATCTTATCCATACATTAAGACCCTTCGGCACTGTTTCCTTTCAATAAACTTCGTTTATGCGTATGACATATCCATCCATTACTCATAAACAGTGCGACCTCTACTTCCATATAGGAATATTAAGTTATGTACAAATATACACGATTTTATGTGTATATGCAAGAGGATTTTTAAAATAATTGATGAATGGTTATCATTCTCTCTTTATATACCCTCTTTTTTGAACATTAATCTTTATTTTTTTAAACGAATTTCATCAATGATAGACCAAATAAATTCATCACGTTCCATTGTTTTTGATTCTTTTCTACCATATTGACGAACATTAACTTCTTTATTTTCAACTTCTTTATCACCAACAACGATTTGATATGGCACTTTATGCATTTGCGCCTCACGGATTTTGTATCCCATTTTTTCTTCACGATCATCAATATGACAACGTACACCATGTGATTTTAATTCATCGTATAAACTTCTTGCATAGTCATAATGTACTTCGTTAGATACTGGAATAATTTCTAACTGATTTGGTGCTAGCCATAAAGGATATGCACCTTTATATTCTTCAGTTAAGAATGCAACGAAACGTTCCATTGTTGAAATAACACCACGATGAATAACAACAGGACGATGTTTCTCACCATCACTACCAATGTATTCTAAATCAAAACGTTCTGGTAATAAGAAATCCAATTGTACTGTAGATAAAGTCTCTTCTTTACCTAAAGCTGTTTTTACTTGTACGTCTAATTTAGGACCATAGAATGCAGCTTCCCCTGGTGCTTCTTCATAATCTAAGCCCATTTCATCAACCGCTTCTTTAAGCATTGATTGTGCACGTTCCCACATTTCGTCATCTTGGAAGTACTTTTCAGTATCTTCTGGATCACGGTAACTTAAACGGAATTTGTAATCTTTAAATTTAAAGTCATTGTATACATCTATTACAAGTTGTACAACACGGATAAATTCTTCTTTAATTTGATCTGGTCGTACAAAAATATGTGCATCATTTAAAGTCATACCACGTACACGTTGTAATCCACTTACCGCACCACTTGCTTCATAACGGTGCATTGTACCAAGCTCTGCAATACGAATTGGTAATTCACGGTATGAATGTGGTTTATTTTTATAAACCATCATATGGTGTGGACAGTTCATTGGTCGTAATACCATTTGCTCATTATCCATATCCATTACAGGGAACATGTCTTCTTGGTAATGATCCCAGTGACCAGAAGTTTTATATAAATCTACTGAACCCATTACAGGTGTATAAACATGGTCATAACCTAACGCCACTTCTTTATCAACAATATAACGTTCTAATTCACGGCGAATTGTAGCTCCATTTGGTAACCATAATGGTAAACCTGGACCAACTAATTTACTTGTTGTAAATAACTCTAATTCTTTACCAATTTTACGGTGATCGCGTTCTTTACGCTCTTCTAATACTTGTAAATGTTCTTTTAAAGCTTTTTTATCAAAGAATGCTGTACCGTAGACACGTTGTAACATTTTATTATTCGCGTCACCTCTCCAATAAGCACCAGCAACAGACAATAATTTAAATTCTTTAATTTTAGCTGTACTTGGTACATGTACACCACGACAAAGGTCAGTAAATTCACCTTGTGAATAAACTGTTACATTTTCATTTTCAGGAATAGCATCAATTAATTCTTGTTTATAAGGATCATTTGCAAAAATTTGTTTCGCTTCTTCACGAGAAACAACACGGCGTTCAATTGTAATATTTTCACCAACGATTTGACGCATTGTTTTTTCAATTAGAGGTAAATCTTCTGAAGAAATTTTGTGTTCAGTATCCACATCGTAATAGAAACCTTCTTCAATAACAGGTCCTACACCAAAATAAACTTCACCATACATACGTTTTAAAGCTTGTGCCATTAAATGTGCAGTTGAATGACGTAAAACTTCAATACCTTCTTTTGATTCTGGTGTAATGATTTCAATGTCACCATCAACTTCTAATTTTGTAGATAAATCTACCATTTGACCGTTAAACTTACCTGCTAAAGCTTTTTTTCTTAAACCAGGGCTAATTGACCCTGCAATTTCATCAGTTGTAATGCCACTCTCAAATGACTTTACGTTACCATCTGGAAACTTTACTTGAATTTCACTCATATTATCCCTCTTTCTTTTATTTCATAAATAGTTAATAAATACAAAAAGACCTCCATCCAACAAGGGACGAAGGTCTTTTCCGCGGTACCACCCTATTACTGCAATGCAGCAACTCTAATACACGTTAACGGGTGTCACCGGACATCTATTAAATGTCTAACATAAGGGAGTAATCATCATACCGTTTGACCAAATTCTCAGCAAACATTGGCTCTCTAAACAAACAAATACAATCATCATATCCTTAAAAATTTATATTCATGAAATTTTTGTAATATTGTTACTATTATTATACATAATCTAAAAATTTAATCAATACTGAAATTTAAATCAAAGAAGAATCCTACTCAACAATAATAATCATTCATTTTCATGACGATAGTTTTTTCCATTAAGCTCAAATGGCTTACTTAGCGTCATCACGCGCTCCATTATACGATGTGCCTTTGTCGTTTCATCGCCTTGGCGTGTTTTTTGGAAATGGTATGTTAATTCATCAAAATTAAAATTAGAACTAAAAAATGTCGGTAATTGCTCAATCATTCGATAATTTAAAATTGGACCAATTACTTCATCACGAACCCATGGTGTTACATCTTCTGCACCTATATCATCCAGCATTAACACTGGGCTTTTCTTTACAGCATCTAATTTTTGCTGATAACTTCCGTCTTTAAAGCCACCTTTTAATTCACTGATAAACTCTGGCACATATAAAATGGTCGTATGAATCGCTTTTTGTTTTAATTCATTCGCAATTGCACATAAAATATAAGACTTACCCGTCCCAAAGCTCCCATAAATATACATCCCTTTTACGTTTTCACCTTTAGCAATACGTTTACAAATTTCTATTGCTGCCTTAACGATGGTTAATCGATCTGGATGATCCATATCAATGTCTCTCAACTTCGCATTTAATGAATCTTTCGGCATATGAATTGCCTTTAAGTATTGATTCATTTTTTTTGCTTCATTTTCTATTCGCTTTTCCTCACATAAATGATAAGTCACTTTAATATGACCTTGTTCATAAACTAATTTTGGTAAGTGATACATGACAAAATTATTTTTACATTCTTGCTCACAATCATGGCATTCGTGAATTTGATCTTTAAATTCTTGTAATTTAAATAAATCTCTCTCAATAACATCCTCTGGGATTTGGTTTTTATCAATAAAATCACGAATCGATGGATCTTGAACAATTTCATCTTGAATCTTCTTAACTTGTTCAAATAAATTACGATTCATATTAAGTACTTCACTTAATGGTTTCATATTAATCCTCCTCCCACATTTGATCTAATTGTTTCAATAATTTTAATTTCTCAACTTCATCCACATTGGTTTGCTTTGTTTCAGCGTTTTCTTTTTTCAAATTTTGCTTTTCATTTTTAGCATTTGATAACTGTTTGTCAGTGAGCCATTTTGGCGTTTTTTCAATAGAATTTACCGCATTACCATTTGATTTTTGATAATAATTCTTGTTGTTTTGCTGCTTTTTCTTTTGTTCAATTTTTTTACTGTATTCATATGCTTCTTTAGCAGATTTCAAATTTAACTTCTTCCAATTCGAAGCAATTTCTTCGATATATGCTTGAGGTAACTTTCGATCATTCGTCAATAGCACATATTGTAGCAATACATTGACAACCCCAAACGGTAATCTTTCACGTTCAAGTAAATTTTCAATCATTCGTTTTTGTTTCAAAGTTGGTTCCGCTTCAAACAAACCAGTCAACATTTCTACAGGGCTCGTCGTATCCATATATTCAAACCAATTGAGAAGAGAAGATGCTTTTTTACCACTTGATTGCTCTAAATGATCAGCTTGTTGATTACTAGCAACCTGTAAACTCGGTAACGCACCATCATGTTCTATCGTATAATAATCTCTAGCATTTTTACGTAAATCTTCATGTGAAATAGTTTGATTTGCAGTTAAAGCTTTTAAGACAATTTGCTTCATTTCAACAGGACCCAAGTTATATAACATTGCAAGTTGCGTAATTAACTGTCTTGTTTTTTTGTCCAATTGAGACTTAGATATTAAGTGTTCATTTAACAACATTTCTAACATATCAAAATCAAACGTTTCTTGGTGAATAGGAATGCCATATGATGCACTATTTTTAAGTAGCGACATATTATCATGAAACAAATGCTTTTCAGGCTTTTTCGGCGCAGCAAAGACATCCATATACTTACTAGAAACATCACGATAATTTGAATAATCAATTTGTTCAGTGATATATCGTTGTTTTAAAGTTTGAAATCGTGATTGCCCTACTTGTTGATATAAGAATACTGTTAGCATTGGGTCATTGAAAAATTGATCGGGTAACACAGGCGAAATACATTTGTAAACATATTCAATCGTTTCATTTTCAAAAGTGATATATGTTTTTAATAAGCCAATGGCTTCTAATTTTTTTCTCAATGCTTCAAAGTGCTGTAAATTAAAATGTAGTTCATTTAAAAATAAATAATGTGTGTGTCCACTACTTTTTTGACTAAAATCATCTAAAAATTGACCTAAGTAATGATATAAACCGATACATTCTAAACCAATCAAAGGCGCATACAATGTATTTAATACATCTTTTGTAAAGTGTGTTTGTACATAGTTTGATGTAACAACAAATTTATCTGCTGGTTGTAAACTTTTATAATAATTCATAACATCCCTACTTTGACGTTTCGTTCAAAATGCCTTGCATTGTACTTAAAAGTTGATCCACATCTTTAAACTCTTTATAAACAGATGCAAATCTAACATAAGATACTTGGTCAATGTGCATCAACTTATCCATCACACGTTCACCAATATCATTTGTTGAAACTTCTGTTTTACCTAGTTCACGTAATTCCATTTCTACTTGATTTGTTAATTGTTCTAATAAATCATATTGTACTGGTCTTTTCTCACATGCACGAACAAGGCCATGTAACACTTTATCACGATTGAAAGCTTGTCTTGTGCCATCTTTTTTTACGACGATTAAAGGTTGTAGTTCAATACGCTCAAAGGTAGTAAAACGCGTATTACATTTTTCACACTCTCTTCGACGTCTAATCGCAGTCATATCATCAGCATGCCTTGAATCGATAACTTTAGACTGGTTGTAACCACATTTCGGACATTTCAAGACAATCACTCCATTTCATAGTTATTGTTTCATTATACATGAATCAACTACATTTAAAAATCGATAAGATTACACCGAATTGGGTATACTTAATGTATCAATTACAATTTAAAAGGAGCATTTATGAGACCAAAATACATACATTTACCAAAATTAGAAGAAGGCAATCCTGTAAACAAGTTAAGAGAAAGTTTTAATAGAAAAAATGAAGCCATTTTATATCATCATGATCCTGTGGGTATTGTTTTTATCGGTGATTCCATTACAGATTATTGGGATTTAGAGGGTTATTTTCAATTAAATAATCAAAAACGCATCATCAATCGTGGCATTGGAAATGATCGTACACAGTTTGTTAAGCATCGTTTTGAAGCAGATGCTATACAACTTCAACCCGATTGGATTGTATTATCTATAGGCATCAATAATACTAAACCATTGGATTTAGACCAAAGTGAATCCAATCAACAAAAAATAAAAACACAAATATTATCTGATATCGAGTCCATGATTAATCAAGCCAAAACAAATCATATTAATATTGCTGTAACATCATTGACTTCAACTAATCGCCCTCATTTAGAGGGCTTTAAGGTAAGATCTGTTCTAGTCAAACATATCAATGAATCCATTCATCAATTATGCCAGAAACACCAAATTACATTTATCGACTACTACACACCAATGACGTTAACAAAAGATGGCATTGATTACTTAAAACCTGAACTCACAGATGATGGATTACACCCACATGTACTCGGATATGATATTATGGCAAATGTTATTGAAAACACGTTTCAAAATCAATATGAAATCAAAAGAAAATCCAACGCTTAAAAGCGCTGGATTTTTACTTATATTAATAAAAATTATTAAGCTAATTTTTCTCCCATTTGACGCGCTAATTCTACAACGCGAGTAGAGTAACCCCACTCATTGTCATACCAAGATAATACTTTTACTTTATTACCTTCCATTACGATAGTTGATAAACCATCAACAATAGAGCTATGTGGATTTGTGTTGAAGTCAACAGATACTAATGGTTCAAAAGTGATATCTAAGATACCTTTTAATTCGTTTTCACTCGCTTCTTTGAATGCGTTATTGATTTCTTCAACAGTAACTTCTTTTTCTAAGTCAACTACTAAGTCAACTAAAGATACATTTGTCGTAGGAACACGTAAAGCCATACCGTGTAATTTACCTTCTAATTCAGGTAATACTAATGACAATGCTTTCGCTGCACCAGTAGAAGTTGGAATAATACTTTGAGCACATGCACGCGCACGACGTAAGTCTTTATGTGGATTATCTAAGTTCTTTTGATCATTTGTATAAGCATGAACAGTTGTCATTAAACCATTCTTAATGCCAAATTTATCGTTTAATACTTTTGCTACAGGCGCTAAACAGTTTGTAGTACAAGAAGCGTTTGAAACTACATCAAAAGTTTCAACGTCTAAAGAATTGCAGTTTACACCACGAACAATTGTTTGAACATTTCCTTTACCAGGTGCAGTTAATAATACTTTCTTTGCTCCTGCTACTAAATGGCCTTTCGCTTTTTCAGAATCATTGAATTTACCAGTTGCTTCGATAACGATATCGATGCCTAACTCTCCCCAAGGTAATAATTCAGGATTTCTTTCAGCAACCAATTTAATTTCTTTTCCATCTACAATTAAACCATTTTCAGTTGGCTCAATGCTTAATGGAAATTTACCATGAGTTGTATCATATTTAATTAAATGTGCAAGTGTTTCAGGTGGGTAACTCGCGTTGATCGCTACGATATCTAAATTTTTGTCTAATGCAGCAGCACGAAATACCATTCTTCCAATTCTACCTAAACCATTGATTGCAACTTTTGTCATTTTAACTACCCCTTCATCAAATAAGTTATACTCAAATATGTAAATAGTATAACACATTTAATATTGTAAGGAAGCGTTTTCTTGAAGTTTTTTAAAGTTTTAATTTTCAGATTTCAAGTGTATTTTTCCAACAAAAAAGAAGCCAAACATACAACATGGTTTGACTTCTTATTTGATTATTAAACGTTTAATGTTGTTCTCTCTTGAATCACTTGATCGATTTGATGATATAAATACTCTATTTCTAGATTATTATCAATAACCACATCAGCCAGATTTCGTTTTTCATCAATTGGCATTTGTGATTTAATGCGAATTAGTGCTTCGGATTCAGTCAAATGATTCCTACGCATCAATCGCTCTAATTGTATATTTTCTGAAGTATAAACGAGCCAAACTTCATCAACAGTATTTTGTAATTGATTTTCAAAAAGTAATGGAATGTCCATAATCACATACTCATGATGTTTAAGTGCTTTATTTTTCTCTTTTTCCATAATTTCTCTAACGATTGGATGTACAATTTGATTAAGTTGTTCTCTTTTTTGGCTATCTGCGAAAATTATAGCACCTAATTTTGCACGATCTAACGATTGATCATGCATTAAAATGGATTTACCAAAAGTTGCCACAATTTGATTCAATCCATCTGATCCTTTTTCCACTGCTTTTCTTGCAGCAATATCTGCATCAACAATGGGAAAACCTTTCTTTTTTAAATAGGCACTGACCGTTGATTTACCTGTTGCAATACCACCTGTTAATCCAATAACTTTCATATTAACACCTACCTTTGGCACGTTGCACAATAATGAGAATTTCGACCAGCAATCACAATATGTTCTATATCACTTCCACAATAACCACATTGTTTTTTACCGTATACATAAAAACGATTTTGCATTTGACCACTTTGTCCATTGACATTACGATAATCTGAAATCGTCGATCCCCCATGCTCAATACCTTCTTGTAATACACGTTGTATCGCTTTAAATAATTGGATACAATTTTCCTCATTGAGCGATGCTACCATTGTATTTGGTAAAATACCCGCATGAAACAATGCTTCACAAGCGTATATATTGCCACAACCACTTACAACAGAATGATCCATAATCACACTTTTAATGGGTTTATTTTGAAACTTCTTCTCATTTAATCGATTCATAAAGTAGTCTTGTGCAACTGGCTCGAAAGGTTCTGGTGCAATTTTCTGATTAAACAATTCAAATTGTGCTTCATCCATCAATCTCATTTCACCAAATCGCCTTATATCTGAATACACTAAAATCTTATGATTAAGTTGGAATTGTACATGCCAATGCTTTCGAAAGTTATCAACTGGAATATCATCAATTGTATCTACAATAAAGTATCCACCACTCATACCAAGGTGACTCACTAAATAAATACTGTTGTCATGTTTATTAATTTCAAAGATTAAATATTTACTGCGTCTATTTATACTAATAATTTCACCATTAATTAGACCCGCTTTAAATGCTTTTAAATGCATATCTTTTAAAATGGTTTGTTTATGATTTTTATGACCCTCAATCACTTTATCCGAGAAAGTGATTTTAGATATTTGTTGATGTAAGACGGGTGTGAGACCACGTCTTACATGTTCTACTTCTGGTAATTCGGGCATTCTTATTTTGCATCATACCAAGTAGCACCATAATCATATTCAACTTCTAATGGCACACTTAATGATAATGCTTCCTCCATGATTTTTTTAACGAATAAACTAAATGCTTCAATTTCTTCTTTAGGTACTTCAAAAATCAATTCATCATGCACTTGTAATAACATTCTCGCTTTAAATTGCGTTGACTTCATCTCTTGATCAAAATGTACCATTGCCAATTTGATAATATCTGCTGCACTACCTTGAATTGGCGTATTCATTGCAGTTCTCTCAGCAAAGCCTCTTAAATTAAAGTTTCTGCTTGTAATATCAGGTATATATCTTCTTCTATTTAAAAGTGTTGTCACATAACCATTTTGTTTGGCTGATTGAACGATATCATCCATATATTGTTTTACATTGCCAAATGAAGCGAGATAGTCATCTATAAATTGTTTTGCTGCTTTACGCGTAATACCTAAACTTTGGCTCAAACCATAATCACTAATACCATATACAATACCAAAGTTGACTGCTTTAGCTTGACGACGCATATTACTATCCACTTGATCTTTTTCCACATCAAATACTTCCATTGCCGTCTTTGTATGAATATCAATATGATTTGTAAATGCCTCTTTCATACTTGGATCATCAGTAATATGGGCTAAAACCCTTAACTCAATTTGTGAATAATCGGCAGCAAAAATGACCCAATCTTTCTCACTTGGTACAAATGCTTTTCTAATTTTTCTACCTTCTTCAAGTCTTATCGGTATATTTTGCAAGTTTGGATCAATAGATGATAATCGACCAGTTTGAGCTATAACTTGATTGAATCGTGTATGAATTTTTTGGTCTTCACCTATTAACTTTTGTAAGCCTTCAATATAAGTTGATTGTAATTTTGATAAAGTTCGGTACTCTAAAATATATTCAATGATAGGATGTTGACCTTGAAGCGCTTCTAAAACATCTACAGCCGTAGAATAACCTGTTTTAGTTTTCTTAATCACAGGTAATTTTAATACTTCAAATAACACTACCCCTAATTGTTTAGGAGAATTAATATTAAATGTTTCTCCTGCAGCTTCATGAATATTTTTAATAAGGCTATCTAACCTTTCTTGAATTTCACTTTGCATCTCAACTAATGTTTCTTTTTCAACTTTAATCCCTTGCATTTCCATTTTTGCAAGTACAAGTGATAACGGCAATTCCAATGTATCATGTAAGTTTAATTGTTCTGATGCTTCTAATTTTTCTTTTAATATTGGATAACTCGCATCAATTGCATCAATTTCATTAGCTATATGCTGATGTAATACTTCTGTTTCAGGTATTTTTTTCTTAGCACCTTTACCAAAAGTATGTTCATCACTTTCTACATATGTTAAACCTAAAGGATGTACCATTGCTTTTACATCTGAAACTGTTTGAGATGGATCAATGATAAAACTCGCAAGCATTGTATCGAATTTAATGCCCAAAACTTTAATATTTAATCGATCTAATGTACATACTAAAGCCTTGGCGTCATAAACAACTTTTGAGATATGTTCATCGTTCAATGCTTTAATAAATGATGCATTATTCTTAATTTCATCTCTATTCACAATAAATATTGCATCATCCACTTTAATACCTAAAGCTAAAATTTCCGAAGTTAAGTAATTTGCTTCATAAGTTTTCATCATTAAAGTTAAACTTGTAGCTTCACTGAAGTCGAATGCATTGAAATCATCTTGAATTGTTATTTCTTTCTCACTTTCAATATCGCTGACTGTATCCATTTGATCTAGCATTTGTTTAAACTCTAATGACTTAAACAATTCAATTTTAGCTTTATTATCATGTTCAATCATTTTTGTGTCTGCTAAATGAATGGTAATTGGCGCATCAGTGTTAATTGTTGCAAGTTGTTTACTCATTAACGCATCATCTTGATGATTTGTTAAATTTTCATTGAGTTTCTTTGCTTTAATGTTTGAAATATTAGCAACAACATTTTCAACCGTACCATATTCAAGCAATAATTTAATTGCTGTTTTTTCACCGACGCCGGGAACGCCAGGTATATTATCTGATGCATCGCCCATTAATCCTTTTAAGTCGATGATTTTTTCAGGTCCGAAACCATACTTTTCTTCAATAAATTCAGGTGTGTATTTATCGATATCAGTTACACCTTTTTTTGTATAATAAACAGTAACATATTCATTCACAAGCTGCGTTAAATCTCGGTCACCTGTAATAATAATGGTTTCCATTTTTTGATCAAATGCTTCTTTAGACAAAGTACCAATAATATCATCTGCTTCATATTGATCTAATTCATAATGTTGAATATGATAACTTTCAGCTAATTTACGAATATAAGGAAACTGCTCACTTAATTCATGTGGTGTTTTTTGACGTCCACCTTTATAGTCTTTATATGTATCATGTCTAAATGTTGTTTTTCCTGCGTCAAATGCAATCAAAAAATGCGTAGGTTGTTCGTCTTTAATAATCTTTTCAAGTAATAAAGTAAAACCATAGATTGCATTCGTATGAATGCCACTTGAATTCTTTAATAAAGGTAATGCATAAAATGCACGAAATGCTAAACTGTTGCCGTCGATTAATATTAATTTCTCTTTCATAAGCGCCTCCTATAGTAACATTTCTATTTTATCACACCTTAAAAAAAACAAAAAAAAATAGACACATAGTTGAAAAGGATTGCCGAAGCAACCCTTTTTAACTCTTCAAAATGAAGGGGTCTATACATATATAGTACTTTATGATTATTATTAAATAGTAAATTCAATGTAAATATTGTGTAAATTTTAAGCTAAAGGGAATATCACTCTAAACATAGAGCCTTTCCCTAGTTCACTATCTACTTCAATATCTCCATTAAATACTTCAACGATGTGCTTAACAATGGCAAGTCCTAAACCTGTACCGCCTGAATCTCTACTTCTCGCTTTATCAACACGATAAAACCTTTCGAAGATTCTTTCTCTTTCTTCCTCATCAATACCAATTCCCTCATCTATGATTTCGATAATGGCATGTGTGTCCGTTTTCTTTACATGTACAGTCACTTTTGCATTTTGAGGAGAATAATTGATGGCATTACTTAATAAATTAATGATTACTTGCTTTAACTTACTCGGTTCAGCTGAAATAAAGACATCCTTTTCTAATTGAATATCAAATTCAATTTGCTTCTTATCTGCTAAAGGATGCATCACTTCAATACTAGAAAATACCTTTTTAGAAACATTTACTTTAGACATCGTAAAGTGATTCGCTTGTTCAATTTTGGATAACTCTAACAATTCACTCACCAATACTTGTATACGATTGGATTCTTTTAAAATAATGTCTAAAAACATATCTAACGTTTCTGGATTTTCCTTTGCACCATCTAATAATGTTTCCGTAAATCCTTTAATACTTGTGATCGGTGTCTTTAACTCATGAGAAACATTTGCAACAAAGTCTTTACGCATTTGCTCTAGAGTCTTAAGTTGTGTAATGTCATGTAGTACAATGACGACACCTTCTAATTTCTTTCTCGTTCTACTTAATACTGGTACGACTGCTGCGTCAAAGTATTTCGTATGTACATTAACCTTTAATGCTAATGTCTCATTAATTGGTTTTTCTGTAATTAACGCTTCTTTAATCATGCGTTTTACTTCATGTATTTTAATGATTTTTTCGTAATGTGCGCTCTTTATCGCTCGGCCTTTATTAAAGAGTGTTTCATACATTTCATTCACAATTACTACTTCACCGTGATTATTAACAAGCATCGTAGCAGAAGGAATATTTTGTAACGTTGTTTCTAGTCGATTTCGTTGCAACTTTTGCTCATTATTTAAATCTTGTAAAGTCCTAGCGAGAATATTAGTACTTATATATAAATCTTTCGTTTCGGTTACACTACTCTCTGGGACACGCACTTTATAATTACCATCCGCTAATAATCTAGAAGCATATGTCACTTCATTAATCGGCTGAATATAACTTTTATTAATATAACGTACAATGATATAAATAATCGGTAAAAGAATAAGTAATATGATAAAAATATAAGTCCATAACTTGTTCTTCATTAAATTAATATCATTAAACTGGCTAATAACATAAATTTTATATTGTTCTTTTGTAATATATAGCATTCTAGATTGGCTCTGTTTACCGTCGTAAATATATTTTTTCGCGTTTGGTTTAAGTGTTTGATAATTTTGAAATGGCGTTGTAAATTTACTGACTTTCACACGTTCGGTTTTAAACAAAATGTCATTATTTTTCTTTAAAATCAGTACTTGGTTATGATTCAATATATCATAGTTTTTTAAATGTGTTTTTGTATGTGCAGTACTTTGATGTATATTTGACTCTAAATCTTTAACAATACTCGTCAAAACACGTTGGTTAGTCATTTGCATTTCATTACTTAAAGCATTATGTACAAAGAATCCAAGTAAAATAAAGCTTACAACTAAAATGGTTGTAAGCAAAAATAATAATCGATTTTGAAATCTAATCATTGCGTTTAGGGTTCTCCAATTTGTATCCTAAACCGCGTACTGTTTTAATGTATTGTGGTTGTTTCGGATTCTCTTCAATCTTTTCTCTTAAATGACTAATATGCACATCAACAATTCTTGAATCACCAGCGAATTCATAATTCCAAACTGAATTTAACATGTGTTCTCTTGTAATGACACGACCTTGCCTTTCAATCAAATAAATCAGTAACTCAAATTCTTTAGGTGTTAAATCTAATAATTCTTCATTGCGATATGCTTCAAAATGTTCTGGTAAAATTCTTAATTTACCTATTTGAATTTCTTTTTTCTCTTCAACTTCTTCTACATGTTGAATGGCTTGTGCTCTTCTTAAAATTGCTTTAATTCTTGCAATGACTTCTCTTGGAGAGAATGGCTTTGTCATGTAATCATCTGCACCAAGTTCTAATCCAAGGACTTTATCAAACTCATCATCTTTTGCTGTTAACATTAGAATCGGCACTTGATTTTTTTCACTACGAACAGCTTTACACACTTCTACGCCATCCAATTTAGGTAACATTACATCAAGTACGACAATGTCAGGAGATTCTGTAAATATCTTATTTAATCCATCTTCACCATCATAAGCAGTAATTACTTCAAATCCTGATTGTTGTAAATTGTATTGTAACAAAGTAACAATTGATTGTTCATCATCAACGACTAATACTTTTTGACTCATTTTATCCCTCCAACTGTTCTTTCATACATATTATAAACTAAGTTAATTTCACAATGCTACATATTATCAATAAACTTAATCTTTACCACTTAAAATTTACACTATCTTTACAATTTAATTGAACAGTTAGAGCAAAATATTAAAGGATATTAATAATTTTTTGAACCGCTGCTTTTGAAGTATCTAATGCGAGCTTTTCTTCTTCTGATAAAGTCAATTCATAAATCTTTTCAATACCATTTGCCCCAATTAATGTTGGAACCCCTAAATATACATCATTATAGCCATATTCACCTTCTAAGTAAGCGATGGTTGGTAAAATTCTACGTTGATCAAATAATATCGCTTCTGCCATCTCCACACACGCTGCAGCCGGTGCATAGTATGCAGAGCCATTGCCTAATAAGTTTACGATCTCAGCACCACCATTACGCGTACGAACTACAATTTGATCTATCTCTTCTTTTGAAAGTAAATCCGTAATTGGAATACCACCTACTGTTGAATATCTAATTAATGGTACCATCGTATCACCATGACCACCTAAAACAAATCCAGATACATCTTTAACTGAAACATTTAATTTTTCAGCAACAAAACTTCTAAAGCGTGCAGTGTCCAGAATGCCTGATTGTCCAATGACTTTATTTTTCGGCAATCCAGAATGCTTATAAACCGTATAAGCCATCGCATCCACTGGATTTGTTAGAACAATAATCGTTGGATTCTTTGAATATTGCATGATATTTTCAGTAACTTGTATCATGACGTCTTTATTAATTTTCACTAAATCATCTCGACTCATACCAGGTTTTCTAGCAACACCAGCTGTAATAATAACGATATCAGAATCTTTCGTTGCTTCATATTCACTCGATGCAATAACGTTACTATCAACGCTTAAAATTGGTGTCGCTTCAAAAATATCTAAAGCAATACCTTTCGCTTTATTTTCGTTATCTGGAATATCAATTAACACAACATCCCCTAAACCTTTTTGAGCAGCATAAAGAGCTGCAGTACTACCAGTATGCCCACTACCTATAATTGAAATTTTTCGTCTCATGAATTATCCCCCATTAATCAAAAAAATAAGAGTGAGAAAGCGCTCTCACTCTTATTATATCAGTAATGTCATTAATTACATATTTTTAATTAATTCATCAGCAAACTCTGAACATTTCACTTCAGTAGCACCATCCATTAAACGTGCAAAGTCATATGTTACTACTTTAGAAGCAATTGTTTTTTCCATTGATTTTGTGATTAATTCAGAAGCTTCTTTCCAACCTAAATGATCTAATAATAATACACCACTTAAAATCACTGATGATGGGTTTACTTTATCTAAACCAGCATATTTAGGTGCTGTACCATGTGTTGCTTCGAAAATCGCATGTCCAGTTTCATAGTTGATGTTTGCACCTGGAGCAATACCAATACCACCAACTTGAGCTGCTAATGCATCACTAATATAGTCTCCATTTAAGTTCATTGTTGCAACTACATCAAACTCAGCTGGACGTGTTAAAATTTGTTGTAAGAAAATATCAGCGATTGAATCTTTTACTACTAATTTACCTGCTTTAATTGCTTCATCTTGTGCTTTATCAGCTGCTTCAGTACCTTCAGCTTCTTTTATTTTGTCATATTGTGCCCAAGTAAACACTTTATCTCCAAATTCACGCTCAGCTAAATCGTAACCCCATTGTTTAAACGCACCTTCAGTAAATTTCATGATGTTACCTTTATGCACTAATGTTAATGATTTACGACCTTCTGTTAATGCATAGTTAATCGCAGCACGTACTAAACGCTCAGTACCTTCTTTAGAAACTGGTTTAATACCAATACCTGAAGTTTCAGGGAAACGGATTTTGTTTACTCCCATTTCTGATTTTAAGAACTCAATAACTTTTTTAACTTCATCTGAACCTTCTTTGTATTCAATACCTGCATAAATATCTTCTGTATTTTCACGGAAAATGACCATATCTGTATCTTCAGGACGTTTCACTGGTGAAGGTACACCTTCAAAGTAACGAACAGGGCGTAAACATACAAATAAATCTAATTCTTGACGAAGTGCAACGTTTAATGAACGAATCCCACCACCAATAGGTGTTGTTAAAGGACCTTTAATAGCAATTAAGTACTCTTCGATTGTGTCTAAAGTAGCTTGAGGTAACCATTCTCCAGTTTCGTCAAATGCTTTTTGACCTGCTAATACTTCTTTCCATTCAATTTTCTTCTCACCATTGTATGCTTTCTCAACTGCTGCATCTAATACTCTACTTGCAGCATTCCAAATATCAGGACCAGTTCCGTCACCAATAATAAATGGGACAACCGGATTATTTGGTACATTTAATACACCATTTGAGTTTGTAATTTTTTCAGCCATTGATCAATTCCTCCAATTTTATTAAATACTTATTTATGTTTTATTTAATGTTAACAATAAAAATTATCTTTCTTCAACTGGTACATATTTACGACCAACTTCACCTACATATTCAGCACGAGGACGAATAATACGGTTATCTGAATATTGTTCTAAAATATGTGCAATCCATCCTGATGTTCTTGAAACAGCAAAGATTGGAGTAAATAAATCGTGTTCAATACCCATAGAGTGATATACCGTTGCTGAATAGAAATCAACGTTCGGTAATAGGCCTTTTTTCTCTTTTAAAATTTCAGCAATACGAACTGACATATCGAACAATTCTTTTTGTCCTGTTTCATCTGTAATTTTACGAGACATTTCTTTTAAGTATTTCGCACGTGGATCACCGTTTTTATAAACACGGTGACCAAATCCCATGATTTTTTCTTTGTTTTCAATTTTCTTTTCAATATATGCATCTACATTATCTAATGAACCAATCTCATTTAACATTTTCATTACTTGCTCGTTTGCACCACCATGTAAAGGTCCTTTTAATGCACCTGCAGCAGCACATACTCCTGAATATATATCAGTTAATGTTGAAACAGCGACACGAGCTGTGAATGTTGAAGCATTTAATTCGTGGTCAGCATGTAAAATTAACGCTTTATTAAAGCCTTCAACTTGAACAGGTGTTGGTTCTTCACCAAATAACATATATAAGAAGTTCGCAGCATAGCTTAAATCAGCTTTAGGTTTAATGACTTCTTTACCTTGTCTCACACGTGCAAATGCAGCAACTAATGATGCTACTTTCGCTTGAATACGAATCGCTTTATTCCAATGAGCATCTTCATTAAATTCATCGGCACGTGGATCAAAATGTGCTAAATAAGATAATGATGTTCTAAATCCAGTCATTGGATGCACTTGATCAGCTGCATATTCTTCAAAGTGTGAATACATACGTGGATGTAATGTCATATTTTCAATTAATTGACGCTTTAAATCTTCTAATTCCTCTTTGTTTGGTAATCTAAAGTTCCATAATAAAAATACAACTTCTTCAAATGAAGCATTTTCTGTTAAATCATCAATATCATAACCAGCATAAGTTAACTTATCTCCAACAATTGAACTAACACGTGTTGTAGAAGCAATTACGCCCTCTAATCCTTTAACCATCTCTGCCATATTTATTTCCCCTTTACGATAAATATTTTCCCATATATCGTTAATAATAACGTTTACATTTTTATTATAGCTAACGAAATTATGTTTGTGAATAAATTAAGCCCCTTATAATTTATTATTAATGGTGATAACTTTTGCTTATACTTGAATTTATTTTAAAAATAGTTTGAAATTTTTGATTATTCATAAGATAATGGTAAAGTAAAAATTTATTTGAAGGGGTTTTTATAATGTCAAATGGACAAAATGACTTACAACGTTCATTATCAAATCGCCACATTCAATTAATTGCAATTGGTGGTGCGATAGGAACAGGATTATTTTTAGGAGCTGGAAGTAGTATTCATAAAGCTGGACCATCAATACTTTTAACTTACTCAATTATTGGATTCTTTTTATTTTTATTTATGCGTGCATTAGGTGAATTATTATTATCAAACTCGAATTATCATTCATTTACAGATGTTGCAAGAGACTATTTAGGAGATTATTGGGGATACGTTACTGGATGGACGTATTGGTGTTGTTGGATAGTTACTGGTATGGCAGAAGTTACTGCTGTTGCAAGTTATGTTCAAAACTGGGCACCAGATTTTCCAACTTGGTTAACATCATTAATTACTATTCTTGCATTAATGCTATTAAACTTATTGACCGCTAAATTATTTGGAGAATTAGAGTTTTGGTTCGCAATTATTAAAGTCGTTACAATTGTTGCACTTATTTTAACTGGTATAGTATTAATCGTTATCGGTTACAAAACACAATTCGGTGTAGCATCAATTTCAAACTTATGGTCACACGGTGGGTTCTTCCCAAACGGTGCAAGTGGTTTCTTATTCAGTTTCCAAATGGCAATCTTCAGTTTCGTTGGTATTGAGTTACTTGGTGTAACAGCTGGTGAAACAAAAGATCCAGAAAAAACATTACCAAAAGCAATCAACTCTGTACCAGCTCGTATTTTATTATTCTATGTAGGTTCATTAATCATCTTAATGAGTATTACACCATGGGATCAAATCGCACCAGATAAGAGCCCATTCGTAGAATTCTTTAAATTAATAGGTATCGTTGTTGCATTCCATATTATTAACTTTGTTGTTATTACATCTGCTTCATCAAGTTGTAACAGTGGTATCTTCTCTAACAGCCGTATGTTATTTAGTTTAAGTAAACACTATGCTGAAGGTGAAGGATTCTTCCAAAAAACAAATAAATCTGGTGTACCGGCAAATGCAGTAATTTTCTCAAGTGTATTATTATTTATCTCAGTATTATTAAACTACTTTATTCCAAGTGCAACGACAGTATTTGATATTATAACTTCTGTTGCTACAGTATTCTTTATCGTTATTTGGAGTATTGTTATGGCTAGTTATATGGTTTACTTAAAACGTCGCCCTGATTTACATGAAACTAGTAAGTTTAAATTACCTGGTGGTAAAAAAGCTGCTATTGCGATCAATACATTCTTTGTATTTATGTTCGTACTCGTTTATATTGAACAAGCAGGTAAGGGTATTGGTTACTTAACTGGATTCACAGCATTATTTATTGTATGGTTTGTCGGCTTATTCTTTGCATACAAACGCGTTTCAAAATCAGTTCAAAAATAGTTGATAGATTATTTATTAATGAATATAACAAACAAAAAATGCTTATCCGTTTAACAACGGATAAGCATTTTTTAATATATTAAATTATAAATGAAATTAGATTTTTGCATGACCTAAATATACTTTATTGTTTCTTGCATCAACAGTTACTAATGCACCATTTTCTAAACGACTCATCGCGCCTTCTACACCAACAATTGTTGGTTTACCTAAAGTTAATCCTACAACTGCTGCATGGCTTGTTAAACCACCTTCTTCAGCGACAACAGCCAATGCTTTTTCTAAATAAGGTACCATATCAGCATCTGTTGCTGGTGTCACAATAACAGCTTGAGAAAGGTCTTTATTTTCTAAGTCTTTTGCGCTGTTCGCTAATACAACGTGACCCACTGTAGCAGTTCTACCAATCCCTTGACCAGCTGCAATTTCATCACCGATTAAATGAATCTTCATTAAGTTCGTTGTACCAGCTTCACCTGTTGGAATACCTGCTGTAATGATAATTAAATCACCATTTTCAACAGTACCAGTTTCAATTGCCGCCTCAGCAGCTGAATTTAATAATTCATCTGTGTTTTTATCACCAGGTTTAACAACTGGAACAACCCCCCATACAAGTTGCATATGACGAGCTGTTTCTTCATAAGGTGTCATTGCAATAATATGTGAATGTGGGCGATATTTAGAAATTGTTTGCGCTGTATTACCACTTTCAGTAGCAGCAACGATTGTTGTTACATTTAAGTTCAATGCTGTATGTGCAACAGAAACCCCAATAGCATTCACCATTGATGGTTCATTTAATTTAGTTCGATCTGATAATAATTTTTTGTAATCTTGTGCTTCTTCTGCTGCAAAAGCAATGTTATGCATTGTTTTTACAGATTCTTCTGGGTATAAACCAGCTGCTGTCTCACCTGATAACATTACAGCATCACTACCATCATAAATTGCGTTAGCTACGTCAGATGCTTCTGCACGTGTACAACGTGGATTTCGTTGCATTGAATCTAACATTTGAGTCGCAGTAATGACTGGTTTACCTAGAGCATTACATTTACGAATTAATTCTTTTTGAACTAAAGGTACACTTTCAGCTGGAATTTCAACACCCATGTCACCACGAGCGACCATTAATCCATCAGAAACTTCTAAGATTTGATCAATATTTTCAATACCTTCTTCGTTTTCAATCTTAGGAATAATGTTAATAAAGTCACATTTACGTGCTTCTAAAATTTTGCGAATATCTAATACGTCACTTGCACGACGTACAAATGAAGCTGCAATGAAGTCGACACGTTGATCAATACCAAAGTTGATATCTTGTGCATCTTTTTCGGTAATACCTGGTAAGTTTACTTTGACACCAGGTAAATTAACACCTTTTTTATTTTTTAATTCACCTGCATTGATCACGTCACATACGATTTGACCTGACTCAAGTTTGATTTCTTTAACCGTTAATTCAATTAAACCATCATCTAATAAAATTGTTGATCCTACTTCAATATCATGAATTAAATTTTCATATGTCACTGAAAATTCTTCTGGCGTCCCTAAAACTTCTTTCATATTAATCGTAACTGTTGAACCCTTTTTAAGTTCAATTTTATCGTTAACCATATTGTGAGTTCTAATTTCTGGACCTTTAGTATCTAATAAAATTGCAACTGTTTTACCTAACTTTTGAGACACTTCACGAATTGTTTTAATACGTGCAGCATGTTCTTCATGACTACCGTGTGAAAAGTTTAAACGTGCAACGTTCATACCTGCGTTGATTAATTTCTCCAACATTTCTGGTGATTCAGAAGCTGGACCAATCGTACATACGATTTTTGTTTTTCTCATTTTAAATGGACCTCCATGTGTTTTTATTACCAAAACTAAGATTTATTTGAAACAATTAAATTGATAATTCATCCGATAATTCATACATTTTACGATCGATTTGATGTTCTCCTACAAAAATATCATCAAATGTTGTTTTCGTTAATTCATTCTTTTGAATACCAACCGCTAAACCTGTTTCATCTTTCATTAATAATTCAACAGCAAATCCACCTAAACGGCTTGCTAACACACGGTCTAAACCTGTTGGTGAACCACCACGTTGCATATGGCCTAATACTGAAATACGTGTATCAACATTGATGTATTTCTTTAATTCTTCTCCACATTCGTGGCCACTCATAACGCCTTCGGCAACAACGATGATTGAGTGTTTTTTACCACGTTCGATACCTTGTTGGATTTTATCTGCGATTTCTTTAATGTCCTTTTTCACTTCAGGAATTAATACTGTTTCAGCACCACCAGCAAGACCTGACCATAAAGCTAAGTCACCTGCATCGCGTCCCATGACCTCAATAATGAATGTACGCTCATGACTTGAAGCAGTATCACGAATTTTGTCGATTGATTCGATGATTGTATTTAAAGCTGTATCGAAACCAATTGTGAAGTCTGTACCATTAATATCGTTATCAATTGTACCTGGAATACCAATTGTTTTAATACCTTCTTCATTTAAACGTTGTGCACCGCGGTAACTTCCATCACCACCGATGACAACTAAACCTTCAATACCTAAAGCTTTTAAATTTTCAATACCTTTTTGACGTACTTCAGGTTCTTTAAATTCAGGACATCTTGCAGATTGTAAGAATGTACCTCCACGTTGAATTTTATCACCTACGTCACCAAGTTCTAATTTGCGAATATTATTGTGAACTAAACCATAATAACCTTGGAAAATACCATAAACTTCTACATCATGGTAAATCGCTTTACGTACTACTGCACGCACAGCGGCATTCATTCCTGGAGAGTCTCCTCCACTAGTTAATACTGCAATCTTTTTCATTGTATCTGCCTCACTTTGTTAGTTTGTTACTTATAAATTAACACAATTTAATAACGGATACCATTAAAACTCATTTGATTGCGAGATGTAAACGTTTTTAATTTTGAACATTTTTACGGTTTGTTCACAATTTCACAATTAACCGTTTTCATTATACATTTTCAGGGAATTTAGTTGTGGATTCAATTTGTCCAATAGATCTGTATTTATTAAATCGATCATTTACCAAATCATCTTTTGACATTTTTAATAAATCATCAAGTGTTCTTTTTAAAGCAATATCAATCCACTTGCTTTGTTGAATTAAATCAACATGTGCACCACCTTTTACTTCTTCAATCAATGTATCAACGATGCCTAATACTTTAAGATCAGGTGCAGTGATTTTCATACTTTCAGCTGCTAATTGTGCAAGAGATGCATCTTTCCATAATAATGCTGCTGCACCTTCAGGTGATATCACTGAATAAGTTGCATTTTCTAGCATTAATAAACGATTACATACACCTAAACCTAATGCACCACCGCTTCCACCTTCTCCTATTACAATTGAAATCACTGGTACTTTTAAACCTGCCATTTCCACTAAATTTCTAGCAATCGATTCACTTTGACCACGTTCTTCTGCAGCTTTACCTGGATAAGCGCCTTTTGTGTCAATAAAACAAATAATTGGTCGATTAAACTTTTCTGCTTGTTTCATCATTCTTAATGCTTTACGGTACCCTTCAGGATGAGCCATACCAAAATTTCGATAAATATTGTCTTTTGTATCTTTACCTCTTTGATGACCAATCACTGTAACGGGTATCCCATGATAATAGGCAATACCAGACACGATTGCAGGATCATCTCTAAAATTACGATCACCATGTAATTCAATAAATGATTCAAATAATTGACCAATGTAATCTAATGTTGTCGGTCTTTCAGACAATCTTGCAATTTGCACACGTTGCCACGGTGTTAAATGATTATATATTTCTTCAAATTTTTGTGCACGCGTTATTTCTAACGTTTTGATTTCATCAGACAAATCGACACTTTTTTCAATCATATATTGTTTTAATTCTTTTATTTTATTATCTATTTCTTTTAATGGCTTTTCAAAATCTAACATTATTTAACCCCTTTGTGATGCATTTTAAAGATTTCATATAATGTATTTTTCATATCATTGCGATGAACAACTTTATCTAACTGACCATGTTCCAATAAAAATTCTGCAGTTTGAAAATCTTCTGGCAATGCTTCGTTAATTGTTTGTTCAATAATACGTCTTCCTGCAAAACCAATCAAACTATTTGGTTCTGCAAAATTAATATCTCCTACAGATGCAAAACTTGCAGATACACCTCCAGTTGTTGGGTGTGTCATATAAGAGATAAATAATAATCCAGCTTCACTATGACGTTTAATGGATACACTCGTTTTAGCCATTTGCATCAATGATAAAATGCCCTCTTGCATACGTGCACCTCCACTTGCCGTAAATATGACAAATGGCAATTGATGTTGCGTACAGTAATCGATCGTATTACACATCTTTTCTCCGACTACTGTACCCATTGAACCCATTCGGAATCTTGAATCCATGACACAAATACCAAATGGTAATCCATTCATTTTACCAACACCCGTAACTACCGCTTCATTTAATCCAGATTTCTTTGTATCGGAATTTAACTTTTCAATATAATTAGGAAAATCTAAAGGATCATTACTTTTCATATCCACATCAAACTCAATAAAAGAACCTTTATCTACTAGTGCATCAATACGTTCGTATGCACTAAGTGCCAAATGATGATCACAATGAAAACAAACATTTAAATTTTCTTTAATTTCTTTTGTATACATGATTTTTTTACATTTTGGACACTTTGTCATAATCCCTTCAGGGACATCACTATCTTTCATATTTTGAACGGCAACGTATTTTTTCTTTTTACTACGTTTAAATATATCCTTAAACATGGTTTCACCCCTGGTTAATATTTTCGTATTGCTTTAATAACTTCCATATACGAGACATGATTGAATTATTTTGAAATACTTCATTTTCTTCATGAAACGTGCCTTCAACTGCTGCATATTGTTCAAATGCTGCAATACACTGTTTAATTTGTTCTTGTTGTGAACTAGAAGTAATCAAATAGCCTGCAATCAATTCAAATAATTGATGCTCACTCATTTCAGAAAGAAATGTGCCTTCGCCTCTTTTTGTATAAATCACACCTAACAATTCCATTGCGCGTAGAGCTTCTCTCACACTAGAACGACTGATCTTTAAAGATTCGCTTAAATAGCGTTCTGAAGGTAATTTATCACCAGATGAAAGTCCTTGATCTTTGATGATTTGTTGAATTTCAGTGACAACAGCGGTAAATCCTTTATCTGATAACTGACTCAAATGAATCCTCCTTAAGCATTTTTTAATAATAAATAATTAATTTATTAATTTATAAGCAAAATAATACATAAAAAAAACAAAAAAAACTTAGTGGTCAGACCACTAAGTTTTACTATACCATACTCTTATTAAATTTCAAAAATTAAATGAGTCTCATCTTATCAGGTTGATATTGATTTAATGTGGATGTTAATTGGTTTTTATCAATCCAACCAATTGAAGTAAATGATTTACCTTGATTTTCAAATACTTCAATATCACCTTTATCATTTAACACTGTATCTTCATGCCTTTTTAACACATAAAGTTGCTTTGCTTGTTTCAGTGCGTTTTGGTGATAATCTTTTAGAGAAATAATCGCATCAACGATATATTGATTTTTTTCTTCATCGTATTTCCCCTTCATTAATAATGGTTCATTCATGGTTAATTGCGACTCATTGATATGAAATGTTTTTGGAAAGACGACTGCATCCATTTCTTCAATACCATCAGTGATTTTAATGAACGCCATTGGTTGACCTTTTTTTGTTCGAATGCGTTTGATTGATTCAATCGAAATAAGAATATGTTGATAATTAATATGATGACTCAGTTGATAAATCGGCAAATATTGATATTGATTAAATAATAGCGTGATTGGATGTTGTGTTAAGTAAAAACCTAAATATTCCTTTTCATATTCAAGTTTTTGCTGCTCACTCATTTCTTCAGCATAATGATATATTTTCTTCTTTTTTAAACCCATTAACTGCAATAATGAATCTTGTTCATGACCTTCTTGTGCGATATTCAATACTTCATCAAGTGATTGTAATAAGGTCGTTCTTGTTTCATTAAAACAATCAAATGCACCTACATATATCATCGCTTCTAATAATGCTCTTGTTTTTACACGACTTGAAATGCGTTCACAAAAATCATAAATATCTTTATAAGCACCTTTTTTTCTTTCATTGACGATTTCTTCTACACTCTTATGTCCGACCCCTTTAATGATGCCTAATGGAATGACAATGCCATCATTGGTAGGTTGATAATAATAATGTGCATGATTTATACTCGGTGCAATCAGTTGAATCCCTCGTGCTTTAACTTCTTGAATTAATGCTTTCGTCTTCGTTTCATTATGGATGACATTAGATAAAGTAGCTGCGTAGAAATGGTTTGGATAATGCACTTTTAAATACATCATCTGATATGAAATCGTCGCATAGCTGACTGCATGTGCTTTCGGGAAACCGTAGTTTGCAAACTTTAATATTAATTCATAAACTGCTTCGGCAGTTGATTGGTTATGTCCTAATTGAATTGCACCTTCAATAAAGTGTACTTTTTCTTTTAACAATGCACTCATATTCTTTTTACTCATGGCTCGTCTTAATAGATCCGCTTCACCATAACCGAATCCGGCGAAAGTATTTGCAATTTGCATAATTTGCTCTTGATAAATAATGACGCCGTAAGTCGATTGCAAAATATCTCGAATACTATCATCAATATAACTAACATGCTGACCGTGACGTCTTTCAATATAAGTTGGAATTTGTTCCATCGGTCCAGGACGATACAAACTTAAGACGGCAACAATATCATTAAATTGATTCGGTTTAAGATTCTTTATTACTTTTCTAATACCAGAAGATTCTAATTGGAATATCCCTGTTGTTTCACCTAATGAAAGCTGTTTAAAGACTTGCGGATCTTCATAGTCGATGTGATGAAGATTTATTTTTTTCCCTTGCGTTCGATTAATCGACTTTAAAATATTTTCAATGATTGATAAATTTCTCAAACCTAAAAAGTCAATTTTTAAAAGGCCAATTGCTTCTACTTCCGTCATCGTCCATTGTGTTAAAGGTACCAAATCACCTTCCATTAATGGCACATAATCCGTAAGTAATTGGTCATGAATTACTATAGCAGCTGCATGTGTAGACGTATGTCGCGGTAATCCTTCTAAACGTTGTGCAATATTCAGCCATTTTTTTCTTCGTTCATTTTCATTAAAAAATGAATATAATGCTTCTTGTTCAAGAGCTTTCTCAATCGTTACACCTAACTCTTTAGGAATATGATCACTTGCAAATTTCAGTTCAGTTTCACTAAATTGTAGTATTCTACCTACATCTCTGATAACTGCTTTTGCAAGTAAATGCCCAAATGTGACAATGCCACTTACTTTAAAGTTGCCATATTTTTCTTTTACGTATTGAATGACTTCATCACGTCTTTTATCTTCAAAATCAATATCGATATCAGGCATTGTAATACGTTCAGGATTTAAGAATCGTTCAAATAATAAGTCATTTTTAATGGGATCGATTTCTGTAATATTTAATATATAACTGATTAAACTACCACTAGAAGAACCACGACCTGGTCCTACTCGAATTCCTTTATTTTTAGCATAATTAATTAAATCACTAACAATTAAAAAGTAATCACTAAATCCCATTGATTGAATGATGCGATATTCATATTGAATACGTTTTTGATACGTCGTATCTTGTTTCATCCAATCAGGTTGTCTCTTTTGTATTTCTGAAAGTAAAAGCTTATCGCTTGGTAAGTCACTTTCAGTCGTAAATTTTGGCATCTTCGCTTTTAATTTGGACAAATCAATATGGCACATTTGACTAAT
Source organism: Macrococcus sp. DPC7161 (assembly GCF_004117835.1). Taxonomy (GTDB): domain Bacteria; phylum Bacillota; class Bacilli; order Staphylococcales; family Staphylococcaceae; genus SDSC01. Next base: position 117,191 of record NZ_SDSC01000003.1, read on the forward strand.
GGTTTCTGTATTCTTTATATATTCTGGGTCAATGTCTTCTAATTGATCCAATGTTTTAAAGTCGAATCGTCCCGTTTTCAATGATAATGTTTCTAAAACTAACTTTTCATTACGGTCAATTGCATTTAATACATCTAAATCTTGAGCCGTTTCACTTTTTAAATAACGTACTGGCTGAATGAATACTTTATTGGCATCAATTGAACTATTGTGACAAACATAAATCGTGTTAAGGCCATCTAAAAAATGATTTGCATCATGATGAATTTTTTTGTAAATGACGACCCAATTTTCGGAGTAAGTTTTAAATGTTTTTAAATCAATTTCATCTTTATTTGATAACTGTATTCTTGAAGACAATTGTATCAATGCTTTATAACCATCAATATTTTTTGCTAGGATTACCGTTTCAATCCTATTTAATCCATCTGAAACGATAGTTTCCATACCGATGATTGGTTTAATATCGTTATCGATACAGGCTTTATAAAATTTTTGCACACCAAACAAGACATTAGTATCTGTAATACTCAATGTCTTCTGTTGATTTTTTTTTGCATATTCAATTAAAGCGTCTATTCTAACTGTAGAATGTAATAAATCATAACAAGTATGGATATTTAATTGAACAACCATCGTTTCACCTAATTTACTAATTGAATTAACTCATGTTTTAATGTTTGAAGTTCCTCTAAACTATATACACTTGCACCACTCGCTAAAGGATGGCCACCTCCATTGTATTTTGACGCCAATTCATTAATAACTGTACCTTTACTTCTTAATCTTACTCTAATTTCCTTTTCTTCTTGGACTGCAAACGCCCAAGCTTTAATGCCTTTCACATCTGCCATCGTATTCACAAACAAGCTTGCTTCTTGACTTGAAATTTCATTTTTAATTAAGTCTTCATTTGAAATAAAGATAAATCCTACGCCATTTTCAAACGTAAAGTTTTGCAGTACATAACCTTGAAAACGAATAGATTTCAAATCACGTTCTGACATTTGATTAATCATTTCCGTATGATTAATATCATAATTTAATAAATCAGCAGCAATTTCCATTGTTCGGTTTGAAGTGTTATTAAATAAGAATCTGCCTGTATCACCTACAATACCAATATATAAACATCTTGCAATTGCTGTATTAATTTCAATCGTATTAAACCCGATGTTTAATAGAATTTCGTAAATCATTTCAGATGTTGAAGAACTATCAGTATTTACAATATTTAAAATACCATATTGGTCAACGGGTGGATGGTGATCAATTTTAATCATTTCACTACATAATTGGTATCTTTCATCATCAATTCTTGGTGCATTTGCAGTATCTAAAACTATGGCAAGTGCACCTTTAAATGTTTCGTCCTCAACCTCATCCATTTCACCAATGAAACTTAAGTTGTCCGTCATACTACCAACAGCATAAAATGCCTTGTTAGGAAAATATTTTTGTAATGCGTATTTAAATCCTAACTGAGACCCTAGTGCATCAGGATCTGGTCGTACATGTCTAAATAAAATGATTCGATCGTATGCGTTAATTTTATCGATTAATATTTTTATTTCAGAATTGTTCATATGAACTCCTTCATTTACGTTTTTATTTTTCACATGTATAATGACATGTGGAGGGTTTATTATGGATAAATTATTACCTTATTTAGCCGTACTTACAATGGCAATCATGGTGTTCGCTTTAATGCTTTCTTTATACAATGTTGCTAAGTATTTTAGAACAGTTAAAGAAGTTAGAAGAGCGTGGCATAGAGCTCGTGCACGATTTTTCTTTGGTATCTTTATGGTCGTATTCAGTATTAACCAAATTGTTTTATTTCCAAGTACAGTAACGTATATTTTTTGTTTCTTATTAATTGCATTTGGATTAATGAATATCAATTACGGTCGTAAAGCGATGAAATATTTTGAATCACACTTTAAAGAAGAAGACCAAGCATGGGCAGAATTTAATAAAAAAAAGCGTAACTAGTTAAAGAGAAGGGACAATGTCTCTTCTCTTTTATAATTAATACAAATGATCAATGATTTGTGTTACTAACATTGATTTAGAAACCAGTTGATCTGACTCAGTAATACTTACTTCTAATTTAGCAAATTTTCGCCCCATATCTAACAATTCAACATTTACTTCTAATTGTTCATCGATTTGAACGGTCTTTAAAAAATGCACATTCATACTATCTGTAATAATATCTACTTTTTTATTTTTCTTCATAAAGTGCTTCACAGACATTTCAATAATTGCAACAAAGCTCGATTTACTTAACGTTCCAAGTTGATTAGACATTTGGGGTGAGATTTTTACAGTGATAATATCACCAAAAGTCATTTGTTTCACTACTTGATCGTTGATAGTTTCCCCATTTTGAGGTTGTCTATCTGCTGTTTGCATTGCACGAAGTACGTCCTCTCGAGATACAATACCAATTAAATTATTCTGTTTTGTCGTTACAGGTAATAATTCAATACCTTCCCAAATCATCATATGCGCACAACCTGCAATTGTTGTAGTAATAGATACTGTTTTGGGCGCTTTTGTCATAATACGTTTTATTTTTTCTTGAGGCGCTTGATTCACGATATCTTTACTTGTCACTATACCACTTAATTTCTCATTGTCATCTAATACAGGAAATCTCGTATGTCTAGAAACTTCTGATAAATGATTCCAATCAGAAATCGTGTCATTTTCTTTTAAATAACTTGTTTTTGATATTGGGATTAATATATCTTGAACAGTAAGTACTTCTTTTTTAATCACCTGGTCATAAATCGCTCTATTAATCATATTAGCTACTGTAAACGTATCAAAGTTGGACTGAATAATCGGTAAATCTTTTGTGTTCGCTAGTTGCTTTACTTCAGGATCGATATCAAAGCCACCGGTCACTAAAATTGCTGTACCCTGACTTAATGCTAGTTTATGAACATTCGTACGATTCCCTACGATAATCAATGTATTTTCGCCAATATATTTTGCAACATCTTTAATTTCCATTGCGCCAATAGCAAACTTTGATAATGATTTATGTAACCCTTTTTTTCCGGCTAAAACATTACCATCAATAATATTAACGATTTCTGCAAATGTCAGATTATCAATTTTATCACGCGATTTCTTTTCAATTCGTACTGTACCAACACGTTCAATGGTTGATACAATCCCTTTAATTTCTGCATCTTTAATTGCACGATAAGCTGTACCTTCTGATACTTGTAAATCTTTTGCAATTTGTCTTACAGATATTTTCATTCCAATTGCTAAATTCTCTATATGCTCTAAAATCTGTTCATGTTTTGTCAAAATAGCACCTAACTCCCAATTAAATCGTTATCGCGTCTCCACTTTTTAAAATTTCAACCTTTGAATTCACTGCTTCTTTAAATTGTTGTGGATCTGCTTTTATTAAATCAAATGTATCATAATGAATCGGTACAGCGATTGCTGGTTGAATAAATTCATTAATCGCATAAGCAGCATCTTCTACACCCATTGTAAAGTTATCACCGATAGGAATGAAACACACATCGACCGGATGACGTTGTGCGATTAATTTCATATCACTGAATAAACCAGTATCTCCAGTATGATAAATTGTTTTACCATCTATTTCTAAAATAAGACCACATGGCATACCGAAATAAATAATTTCTCCATCATCATTATATAAAGCATTACTATGAAACGCTTGAACATATTTAACAACACCAAAATCAAATGCCCACTTACCACCAATATTCATTGGATGCACATTTGAAATCCCTTTTGACGTTAAATATGCACCAAGCTCAGGTGTCCCAATGACTTTAGCACCTGTTCGTTTAGCAATCTCAACCGTATCCCCTAAATGATCACCATGACCATGTGTAAGGATAATATAATCTACTTCAATTGTATCTGCGCTTAAATCAGATAATGGATTGCCAGTAATAAATGGATCCACTATCACTTTTTGACCATTGTTTTCAAAATAGATACAAGACTGACCGTGAAATTCGATTTTCATAATGACACCCCTATTCGTTTTATTATTCTCATTATATCTTATAATTAATGTTCTGAAAAAGAAACGCTTTTCATTGTAATCATAAAACGATAACTATAAACTATTAGAGTATAGATAAGCAAATATGGAGGGACATTATGAAAACTACACTAAAACAACTACAAGAAATGATGAAACAAAACAACATCAATCATGTTTGGATATCAACCCCTGACAATATTAATTATTTCTCAGGATTTTATTCAGATCCTCATGAACGCGTTACGGCGTTATATGTAACAAATGAAAATGCGACGTTAATCACACCAAATATGGAAATTAATGATGCAAAAGCAGCATCTGAACTTAATGTAATTGGCTATTTAGATACAGAAAATGCCTATGAAAAAGTACAATCATCAATCCAATTATCTAAAGAATCAACATTATTCATTGAAGAAGAACACACTACAGTAGCGCGTCAAAAACAAATGATCAAACATTTCGGCATTGAACATTTCAAATCGATAGATCAAATCATTAAAGATATGAGAAATATTAAAACACCTGAAGAAATTGAAATTTTAAAACAAGCTGCAAAGTATGCTGATGAAGCGGTAGCAATCGGTGTAAAAAACTTAAAAGTGGGCATTACAGAAAGCGAAGTCGTGCAAATCATAGAATCGCATATGAAAAAAATTGAAGGTATCAGTGGCATGAGTTTTTCAACAATGGTGTTATTTGGAGATCATGCAGCAAGCCCACATGGTACACCAGGAACACGTACTTTAGAAGACAACGAATATGTATTATTTGATTTAGGTGTCATTTACAATGGCTATTGTTCAGATATTACAAGAACTGTTGCTTTCGGAACACCAAAGGCATTACATCAAGAAATACATGCAATTGTCACTGAAGCAAATCAACGTGCAATTCAATTGGTTAAACCAGGTGTAACAATTAAAGACATCGATGCTGCTGCAAGAGATTATATTGAAGAAAAAGGATATGGCGAATACTTCCCGCATCGTTTAGGACATGGATTAGGAATTAGTGTTCATGAATTCCCGGATATTTCAAGTTCAAATGAAAACACATTAAAAGCGGGTATGGTATTTACGATTGAGCCAGGCATTTACTATCCAAACGAAGTTGGCGTACGCGTAGAAGATGATATTTTAGTGACTGAAACAGGTTATGAAATTTTAACAGGATACGAAAAATAATGATAAAAGAAGCTTGTGTTGAAACTTTTCAAGATATCATCCATGCAGTTAACCGAGGTGCCAATCGTATAGAACTATGTGACAACTTGTCAGTCGGTGGCACAACACCGAGTTATGGCATGGTGAAGCTCGCAATAGAATATTGTCATCCGTTAAATGTTGAGGTTGCAGTAATGATTCGACCGCGTGGTGGTGATTTCACGTATGATTTATTCGAAAAAGAAATCATGCGTGAAGATATCATTGCCCTATCAGAATTAAATGTAGACTACTTTGTATTTGGCGCATTGACAAGAGATCAGTCACTTGATCAACAAACTATGCACTATTTAATACAGCAAACTAACATCCCAGTGGTTATGCATATGGCATTTGATCAAATACCTTACCGATCACAATTAAAAGCAATGGACACATTGATTGATTTAGGCGTTAAAAGAATATTAACACACGGCAGTCATGATGCAACAACCTCTATCCTTGATAACGTAACACAATTGGCGCGTCTTTTACGACATTCAAAAGGCAACATTGAAATCATGCCTGGTGGTGGATTAAATAAAGATAATCTACCAGAACTACTTGAACTCATTCCTTTTAAAGAAGTACACGGCACGAAGATTGTGTAATATCTAATATATATAACTTAAACAAAATAAAGACGGCAATCAGTAACTGAACTGATATGCCGTCATTTTTTATTTTAATATTTAATTAAACTAATAAAGATTTTGCATCAACGTATTCTAAACCTTGATCATCAGCAACTGCTTTAAATGTTACATGGCCATCTAAAGTGTTAAATCCTTTAAGAATTGCTTCATTGTCTAAAGCAGCTTGTTTGTAACCTTTATTTGCAATTTGTAATGCATAAGGAATTGTTGCGTTTGATAATGCCATAGTAGAAGTACGTGGTACAGCACCAGGCATATTTGCTACTGAGTAGTGAACAACATCATGTTTCACGAATGTTGGATCATCGTGTGTTGTAATACGATCAGAAGTTTCGAAAATACCACCTTGGTCAATTGCAATATCAATCACTACTGAACCAGGGTTCATTGATTTAATCATTTCTTCTGTTACTAATTTAGGCGCTTTTGCACCAGGAATTAATACGGCACCAATTACTAAGTCAGAATTTTTAACTGATTCAGCAATATTTAATGGTGTAGACATTAATGTTTGTACTTGATTACCAAATAAATCATCTAATTGTTGTAAACGAACTGGAGATAAGTCTAAGATTGTTACTTCTGCACCTAAACCAACAGCCATTTTCGCTGCATTCGTACCTGCTTGTCCCCCACCAATGATTGTAACGCGTCCTTTTTCAACGCCAGGAACACCTGCTAATAAAATACCTTTACCACCATTTGTTTTTTGTAAGAATTGCGCACCAATTTGTGTAGCCATACGACCAGCAACTTCACTCATTGGTGATAATAATGGTAAACCACCTGTTGGTAATTGAACTGTTTCATAAGCGATACCTACTACTTTTTTATCAATTAACGCTTTAGTTAAAGCTACTTCAGGTGCTAAGTGTAAGTATGTGAATAAAATTAAACCTTCTTTAAAGTAACCGAATTCACTTTCTAATGGTTCTTTAACTTTAATGACCATTTCAACATCCCAAGCTGCATCTACAGATACAATTTCTGCACCAGCAGTTTTGTAATCTTCATCAGTGAAATATGAACCCATACCTGCACCAGATTCAACACGAACAGTGTGTCCATTTTCAACTAATGCGTGCACCCCCGCTGGTGTTAAACCTACACGGTTTTCATTATTTTTAATCTCTTTTGGAATACCAATAATCATTTAAAATTCCTCCCAATAATGTTTAATACACATCTATATTAACACTTTACCGTGAAAGCGCAAACATTTTTTTATATTCTGAATATTTTTAAGTAATATATTTAAAAAAGTGATATAATAAAAGTAAGAAAAGGACGTAAAATTAGGAGGTCATCAATATGTTAGTGTACAAAAATATTTTAATTGCTGTCGATGGATCAAGTGAAGCGGAATGGGCGTTTAACAAAGCAGTAGAAGTTGCTAAACGTAACGATGCGACTTTACATGTATTAAATGTCATTGATACAAGAAGCTTTGCAAGTGTGGAAGCATATGATCGTTCAATTTCTGAAAGAGCAACAGAATTTGCTGAAACATTGTTAAATGGTTACAAAAAAGCAGCAGAAAGTCGTGGCGTAAATCACGTAGAAACTTTAATTGAGTATGGTTCTCCAAAATCAATTATCCCTAAAAAAATTGCTAAAAAATTAAATGCAGATTTAATTATGTGTGGTTCTTCAGGTTTAAATGCTGTAGAACGATTCATCATTGGATCAGTGTCTGAAGCGATTGTACGTAATGCAGAATGTGATGTATTAGTCGTACGTACTGAAACAATGCCAGACAACTTCGAACCAGAAGTTGCTACTAAAGATATTTTAGAACGTAAATAATTAATAATTTTAAAGCGTAAATAATAAAAAGAAAAGGGTTAAAATTTAGCCCTTTTCTTTTTATTTTCCCTTCCAAATTCTCCAAACAAAAAGCAATAAAACAAAGCCTTAAAACGTAATCAAAACGATGTACACTTCCAAATGAAATAAATTATGGATAATCCGTTCGGTATATACAGAACGTAACCTTATTTCTACCTTAATAATCCTGCCATTCTATTCACAAACGATAATATAACACTCATAATATAGATATTACATACAATTATGAAATTATAGGAAGGTGATTTTGATGAAATATTTAAGCCGAACAATCAGAAACAAGAACCTAGAAGTGTGGGAAGTCGTATCTGAAGAAATCAATGAAGAAACACAAATCGTTATTTGGGAAGACACGCATCAAGTCAACACTTTAGTCATAACTACTTTATCTGAAGACGAAATGAATCAAGAATATCAACTTCTAAAACAAATAAAAGAACTAACAACAGATTTATTAGAAAAAAAATCACATCAAATGAAATTTATCTATAACAACAAAAATTTAAACCTAAATTGCATTCTATCAAACTTTGGATTAGCACCAATCAAAAAACAAGCTGAGTTTCAATTGTAAATAAATCCAGGTACTTTAATCATTCAATGATACAAATCGTTGAGTGATTTTTTGCATAAAAAACCACTAACCATCTGAAATGAATTCTGATGGTTAGTGGTTTAATATTTATGAATGCTATTTAATTTATGCTTTGATTATGAATAATTAAATATGATACTCAGTACCAGTAGCACCAATTTTACCGAATTCCATAACGTCACGTGCAATCATTACTTCTTCGTCAGTTGGGATTACCATTACTTTTACTTTTGAATTTTCTGTAGAGATAAATGCTTCTTTACCACGTAAACCTGTATTTTTCTCTTTATCTAATTCAACGCCTAAGTAACCTAATTTTTCACATACCGCTTCACGGATCGTATCAGCATTTTCACCAACACCTGCAGTGAATAAGATACCATCTACGCCGCCCATTACTGCTGCATAACCACCTACGTATTTTAAAATACGATCAACATAAATGTCTAATGCGATTTGTGCACGGCCTTCGCCTTTTTCAGCTGCGATTTCGATATCACGCATATCACTTGAAATACCTGTTATACCTAATACACCTGATTCTTTATTAAATACATTTAATAATTCAGATGCTGATTTACCTAATTTCTCCATTAAGTAAGGGATTGTAGCTGGGTCGATATCACCAGTACGAGTTCCCATTGTAATACCTGCTAATGGTGTGAAGCCCATTGATGTATCAATTGATTTACCGTCTTTAACTGCAGTAATTGATCCACCATTTCCGATATGACAAGAAATGATTTTTAATCCTTCAACGTCTCTACCCATCATTTCAGCTGCACGTTGAGATACGTATTTATGACTTGTACCATGTGCGCCATATTTACGTACTTTATGTTGTGTGTAATATTGGTATGGTAAGCTGTATAAGAATGCTGATTCAGGCATTGTTGAATGGAATGATGTATCAAATACTGCTACGTGAGGAATATTTGGTAACATTCTTCTAAATGCTTGAATACCCATTAAGTTTGCTGCATTGTGTAATGGTGCTAATTCAATCAATTGACCGATTTTTTCTTCTACATCTCTGTCAACTAAAGCTGATGTTGGGAATAAGTCTCCACCTTGTACGACACGATGTCCTGTACCATCTAACTCATCAACACTTTTGATAACACCATAATGAATCATACGCTCTAACATCATATCTACTGCTTGCTCGTGGTCTTTGATGTCTAAAGTACGTGTATGTTTTTCACCGTTTACTGTGATTGAGAAAACTGATTTTTCTAATCCAATACGCTCTACTAAACCTTTTGTTAATACTTTCTCTTCTGGCATTTCGAATAATTGGAACTTTAACGATGAACTACCGGCATTAATTGCCATAATTTTTGTCATGGGGGAATCCTCCTAAAATTTTTACTTCATTCATATTTAATCATTAATACAGATTATTTTCAACAATATAACAGAAGTTATTTTTGTCGATTTTCTGTCAACCATGTATCAAAGCCTTTTAAAAATGATTGCATCCCTTGATTGTTTTTAAAATCAGGGATATCTGATAGTAAAACTTCAATAGAATTCTGTTTATTTTCTGATTTCTTTTCTAATATCAATAAACTTTTTCTCATATTTTCTGTTTTAAATAAGTTGGATGGAAAATTTAGAAAGGCTTGCATATTTGTATCTGTTGCAATAAATTTTTGAAGCTGTTCTACATTGTCTCCTTCAAATAATAAACTTGGCACAATTAAAAATGCTAATCCACCAGGTTTCAATGCACTCATCGCTTGTTCTATTAATAAATGATGGCTATAACTATGCCCTTCTTTAAATCCTAAACGCATCTCATGACTTCTTTCATCCAACGGATAATAACCGATAGGTAAATCACCAATAACGATATCCATATTTTGCACTGGTAAAGGCATGATGGCATCTACTGGATAAACATCAAATGGAATTTCTAAGAAGTTGGCCAAATGAACACTTACACGTGATAAAACAGGGTCAACCTCTACAAGGTGATGGATTAATGTTAAATCTGGATTTTGTTCATTTAATGTAGCTGATAAATGTCCAGTCCCACTGGTAATATCTAATACCTCTATTGAAGTTTGTCCTTTCGTAAATGCACCTACCATATAGCTTAATAAATAACCGATGCTATCTGGCGTAATTTGGTGATTCGGCTGAATCATTTCTTCTTTTAACATACTTAAATATGCAAATTGAAATGCCTTACGTCGATCCGCTAAAGTACTTTTTTCTAACGTTTCACGTTCAGATGTATAAATATGCTCTAAACTTAATCCTAAATTTTCAATGAAGCTATGTCCATTTTCTGCTTGTAATGCTTTCGTTTTTTCATCAATCATTTTAAATAATGTTTCAATCATTTCGCACCTCAAAGAAAAACTGCCCCTAAAGGGCAGTTTATATTTATTAAATTGATTTTAAAGCTTCAATTGCTTTGTCATAATTTGGATGGTCTGTACCTTCATTTACGTATTCAACATAAACAACTTCATTGTTTTCATTTAATACAAATACAGAACGCGCTAATAAACGCATTTCTTCGATGACAACACCATAATTCATACCAAATGATAAATCTTTATGGTCTGATAATGTTACAACATTATCTAAACCACTTGCTGCACACCATCTGCTTTGAGCAAATGGTAAGTCATTTGAGATCGTTAATACTACAGCGTTTTCAATTTTGCTTGCTTCTTCATTAAATTTACGTGTTTGTTGATCACAAACACCAGTATCGATTGAAGGTACGACACTGATAAGTTTCTTCTTACCTTCATAATCAGCTAATGTTCTTACAGATAAGTCATTTGCTAAAACTGAAAAATCAGGGGCTACACTACCTACTGTAACTTGCTCACCTAATAATGTAATCGGGTTGTTCTTAAATGTAATGTTTGTCATTGTTATACCTCCTATATGTATAGTAATACTTTAACATGATTTTTAAGTAACTTAAACTATTTAAACCTATAAGCTTCTTACGGTCTTTAATAAATAAGCTTTATTTTCTTTAATTACACAAGTATCACTCAACATATCATGAATGCCTTCTTTATTCGGATTGAAAAGCACCACTAAATAAAGTAAAGCGATAAAATTGCAAATATAACGACCAAATAATTCTCGAGTCAGCACTTGCATAAAGGTTAATTGCTTTAATTTACTATGAACCTTTAATTGAAAAATCATTTTCCCTAACGTTTGTTTAAAGAAAAATGTCATAAAAATAAAGTAACTAAAGTATACAATCGCATTTAATATATTCTCAATGCTGAACATTTTTATACCTAAGTATACATCTTCTAAATGTCCAAAATGAATGATTGGTCCGATTAGGATTTTAGCGATTGAAAAAACGATAATTAAGTCCATGATATAGGCACACATTCTTATACCAAAACCAGCTTTTAAAACGTACTTTAAATCTTCTGTATATCGAAATCTTGAATCTTCAGTGACTACTGTTTGTTTAGAACTTTCAAAACTTTGGTCTCCATAATACGAGTTCATTCATTCACCTACTCCCCATATAAATACATTGGTTGTAAGCCTTGGCGTTTTGTTACCAATGATTTAATTGTTTCTAAATCAGATTTACCGAATAAACTTGAAGTAATGCTACTTTTCTTTAATAAATCTTTAAAGTAATCGCCCTCTTGATTAAATTCAATCACTTCGGCTTTATCTGATTTAATCTCTTTTTTCAATGCTTTTAATGCATCTTGTTCTAAACCAATTTCATCAATTAATTTTAATTTTTTAGCTTGCATACCCGAATAAATACGACCATCTGCAATCTTTTTAACGGTTGCTTTATCCATATGTCTTCCATCAGAAATAACCTGAACGAAACCATCATAACTTTCATTAACCAATGCCTGTAAAATATCTCGTTCTTCTTTGTCCATTTCTTTAGTAGGACTCATAATGTCTTTGTGTGCTCCACTTTTAATTGTATTATATTTCACGCCATATTTTTCAGCGAGTTCTTTATAGTTCATAGATTGCATAATAACACCTAAAGAACCAGTGATCGTCTCATTTGAAGCAAAGATTTTATCTGCAGGAGCTGAAATATAATAGCCACCTGAAGCAGCCATATTCTTCATAGAAACGTATACTTTTTTCTTTTTCTCTTTAACTTTTAATAGCTTTTCATAAATTTCTCTCGATTCATAAACGCCACCACCCGGTGAATTTACAACCAATAATACACCTTTAATACTGTCTGACTTAATGACTTTATCCAAAGCCTCTAGCGTCATTTGATGATTATAACCTTCATCAAATAAAGAACCGCCACCATCTTGAATCACGCCTTCTACGTTGATACGAGCAATTTTATTGCTACTATCAGAACCACTGATGGTTGATTCATTTAAATCAGTTACATTCTCTAATTGACTCATATCTTTAGAAAATGATTCTTGAAAACTTGATGTAAATAAACTTGATGCAATTGCAAAAATAAATAAAACGGCTGCAATAATCATTGCAATAATTCGCTTAGACATAAAATCTTCCCTTCTAATATTTATTTCATATATAGTATACCAATAATTGTATAAAAAAATAAAACCAGAAACGTAATGTTTCTGATTTTATTTTAAAGCAAATGTTTTACTACAAAATCGACTGCATTTTTACCAATCAATAATACAGTAATAACAATAAATAATATTTTGACATATGAGACACCCTTACGGATGGCAAATTGACTTCCGAAATAACTCCCAGCAATCATAGAAACACCCATACTTAAACCATAAACATAATTTACTTTACCTAAAATAATAAACAGCAGTAATGCACCTATATTACTCGCAAAATTTAAAAACTTTGCATTGCCTGCAGCTTTTAAAAAGTCAAACCCAATCATCAAAAATGCAAATAGTAAAAAGCTACCAGTACCACCACCTAGAAAACCATCATAAAAACCGATAAATGTAATTACAAAAACAAATAAAAATGCCTTTTTAGGTGTCAATTTTGTATACGTACTTTCATTGCCCCATTCTTTTTTTGTTAATGTATAAATTAATACAATACTTAACATGACAATTACAATAGGTTTTAAATATTCAGGAGGTAAATACGTTGCAGTCGTCGCACCACATATTGATCCAAAAAAGCTTAATGGAAATAACTTACCAACCACTCTTAAATCCACATTTCTAGACCTAATAAATGAAATGGTAGACGTTAAAGAACCAAATGAACTTGCCAATTTATTTGTACCGAGTGCAATCGCTGGATGCATGCCTGTTGCAAGCAATGCTGGAATGGAAATTAATCCTCCACCTCCGACAACGGAATCAATAAACGCAGCTAAAAAGCCAAAAACAATGATCATCAATAATATTTGTATGTCCATATTTGATATCCCCTTTAGTTACTACTATAATAGTAACTATAATATAAAACATAAAATCCGTAAATAGGAGAATGATTATGAGTGAACATTCTATAGAAACAATGATTCAACAATTAACCCATTTCGGCTTAAATACTTATGAAGCCAAATGTTATATCGCTTTAATACAAAATGGTCAATCAAATGGTTATCAAATCAGTAAAACATCTACTGTACCAAGAGCACGTATATACGACACATTAACGAAGCTTATTGAAAAAGGTATCGTATTTAAACATGAGGCAGAACAAACGACATACACAGCGCTAGATTACTCTGAATTACTACAAAAATTTCAAACACAGTATAACGATGTCATCCGCTCGCTTGAAACACAATTTGAAGCATTACCGAAAACACAAAATGAAACTCTACTGATTCAAACTTTCCATCAAGAAATGCATATAAAAGACAAAATAGAAGAAATCATTAAAAATGCAAAGACCATTTATATATCATGCTTCCCAGCCATTTATAAATGCATTTCTGAAAAAATTGCTGCATGCAATCCAAACATTGAAGTTAAAGGCATTGTGTTTGAAGAGACCGCATCCTATGAACATGTCATCACGCATCGTCAAACAACTTATACAAATAATCTTCATAACGAAAAATGGTTTATACTCATCAATAATCAAAATGAAATGCTGTACGGTAATGATTTAAGTGTTAAGTCGTTAGCATATTATACACAAGATCCAACACAAATCTATTTACTCAAAAATTTCATTTGGCATGATATTTTAGTCAATGAATTTGTAAAAAATTCAAATCAAGATGAAGATGAGTGGATTAAATCTAAAAGAGAAACGTTTTTTAAATAAGAATAAAACGCATGGGATTTCAAAATCCCATGCGTTTATTCAAATACTTCGCTATCGTCTTTTCTAAATTGTTTTCTTAGTAAATCTGGGTAATTCGTAAATCCACCATCAATACCTTCATTGATCAATTGTTCCATTAATACTTCATCATTTAATGTATATGGAAACACTAAAAAGCCGATTTGATGCATTCTTTCAATGAGTGGTGCATCTAAATCTTTTATATTTGGCCCAACTGCATACACAAATTGATGAATTTTCTTTAAATCCTCATCCGTCATTTGTCTTAATACACCTTTTTTAGCAAGAAGCAATAATGGCAAATCTTTATTGATTTGATTGACTTTAATTAAACTTTCTAAACTAAATGACTGAATCACAGTTTGCTTATTTTTTAAGCGTTCAGGTGTAAGTAATTGATATTCATTTAATATTTGAAGTAATCGCTCTTCCATGCCTGGATAAATATCTGGTGCTTTTGTTTCTATATAATAGTTAGCTTTTCCATAACGTTCAATCAAAGCACGTAATGTCGGTACTTTTTGTCCATCATAAGCTTCTTGATACATTTCAGGAAACTTTTCGTTGAACCATTTCCCAACATCTAACGATTCAATTTCTTTTAAAGTCATATTTTTAATGACACCAGGTAAGTTCGCCGTTCTATCCGTCGTTTCATCATGCATTACAATGATTTCACCATCAAGCGTCATTTGTACATCAATTTCTATATAATCTGCATGCATATCATAATGGCTTTTATCAAATGACGAAAATGTATGTTCTGGTGCATAGCCACTTGCGCCTCGATGCGCAATGACAACGTTATCCGTTAACATAAAACCACTCTTTTCTTCATTAAATGATTTACAAATACATTACAATAAATCACTAAAATCCTGATTATTTTGTGATTGGTGTTTTGTAATCGTTAATGTTTCTATACCCTCAATTGCTTCGTTTATTAACGTATCGAAATCAAATTTTTCTTCGAAATGTTCTACTCGGTCTAATCTTGGATTTGTTTTTGGATTTTTAGGTGTAAAAATCGTACAACAATCTTCAAATGGCTGAATAGACGTTTCAAATGTCCCTATTGCTTTCGCTTTAATGACAATCTCATCTTTATCATATGTAAGTAATGGCCTTAAAATTGGCATTGTTGTAACCGCATTAATCGCATACATGCTACCTAAAGTTTGACTGGCAACTTGTCCTAAGTTTTCACCGTTAACAATCGCTTTTGCTTCAATTTGATGTGCAAATCGATCTGCAATCTTTAACATCATTCTTCTTGTAGACGTCATCGTTAAATTCTCAGGAACGACTTTATGGATGGTCTTTTGAATCTCAGTAAACGGTACTAAGTGTAATTTAATTTCGCCTGTTGTTTCTGCCATAATTTCTGTTAATTGAATGACCTTTTGCTTTGCTTCTTCACTTGTAAATGGTGGTGAATGGAAATGAATGGCTTCAATCGTAACACCACGTTTCATCACTTCAATCCCTGCAACTGGTGAATCAATACCACCTGAAAGCATTAATAAAGTCTTACCACCTGTGCCAACAGGCAACCCACCTGCACCTTCAATGACACGTGAATATAAATATGCTGCATCACGTCTAATTTCGACCATAATTTTATAATCAGGTTGCTTCACCTTTACAGTTAAATGCTCAACATTCATTAATATTTCTTTACCTAATATTTGCTGTAAATCAAACGTTTCATAAGGGAAGCCTTTGTCCGAACGCTTCGCATCCACTTTAAATGTATTGCCAGCAACATCGATATCCTGTGCTAAATTAACTGCTGCCTTTTTAATCGCTTCAATATCTTTATCTACTTTAATTACAGGACTTACTGAGTGTACACCAAACACTTTACTTGCGCGTTTAATAATTTCTTCAACATCAGCATGTGGTTCTAATTCAATGTACATGCGATCTCTATTGGCTAACACTTTATACCCTTCTAGTGGTATTAAAGCATACTTCAAATTGCTTTTTAATTGATTTACAAATGTATTTCGATTACCGGTTTTTAACGTTAATTCACCGTAACGTACTAATAAATGATCGTATTTCATTTTAATAAGTCTCCCATTTCTTCATAAACTTCTTTAAATGCTTCAATAAATTGATGAATATCTTCAGCTTTAGTGTATTGATCGAAAGATATTCTCACACTTCCAGTAATTGCTTCATCACTGACACCAAGTGATAACAATGATTCATTTAATTTACTTCGCTTAGAACTACAAGCAGAAGTCGTTGAAATCATAATACCACGTTTAGAGAAGCTATTCACAATAACTTCACCTTTCACTCCAATAAACGATAAGTTTACAATATGAGGTGCGCCATCCTTCTTAGAGTTCACTTGAATGCCAGGATATACTTTAACCGCTTCTTCTAAATGCGATTTGAATTGATACAATTTCCCACTTAGTACTGCTTGATGTTCATTAGCTAAACGAATGGCTTTACTTAATGACACATTGCTTGCCACATTTACAGTACCAGAACGAAAACCATACTCTTGACCCCCACCAAAGACTGTACGTGTAATCGTTTTTAATTGATTAAATACAAGTAATCCTTGTCCTTTTAATCCATTAAATTTATGACCACTTAAGCTAAAACTATCCATACATTGTATCGGTAAGGCGACTTTACCAAAAGACTGCACACAATCGACATGAAAATGTACTTTCGGATAGTTTTGTAATATATCATACACCTTTTCAATTGGGAAAATGTATCCCATAACATTATTCACATGCATTAAACTTACTAAAATCACATCTTGATTCAGCAATGACTCAAAATGTGATAAATCCAATGTGCCATCTTGATTAAAACGCACATACTTCACATTAAACCCTTCATCTTCAAGTGCTCTAACTGTTTCTAAAACTGAAGGATGTTCAAGTTTCGATGTAATAATTGTTTTCCCAAATTGTTTTTTCGCACGTGCCATACCTGTAATTAATAAATTATTCGATTCAGTCGCACCTGAAGTAAAGATCACGTCTTGCTTATCTAACTTTAAAACAGATTTTATTTGTGTTCTTGCGTTTTCTAATAATTTGCTTGTTTCTAATCCTTTTTCATGTGGACTATTTGGATTGAAATAATACGATGTATTTACTTTAACAAACGTATCTAAAACCGTTGGATCGGGCTTTGTTGTTGCACTGTTATCTAAATAAATCATGTTTACCTCCAATAAAATGAGCTGAGACAAAAGTCCCAGCTTAGTTGTGTTTATGACATTTTTAATGCTTGTGATTCAATTTTCTTAGAAGCACCTGGTTCAACTCGTTCAATCGCAGCTTCAGCAACTTCAACTGCACGTTTGTAACGGTTATTGCTAAATAGACGTTCTGCTTCGTTTAAATCCTTATTCACATCACTGTGATCTTTACGATAACGGTTACCATATTGAATTAACATTTCAGCATATTTAGCATGTTCTAATACATCAAGAGCATCTGATTCAAATGTATTCATTGTAATCATCACTTTATTGACTTTATCACGTACTTTTTGAACGTGAATTGGGCGTTTATTAAACAACTGATGTACTTCTCTTGTTTCGATGTCGATTTCATTTTTCATAATGATGAATCGTTCTGGCACACTCGATAAATTAGAAGCCAATAATCTTCTATAAATCTCTTCTTTCTTACTTTGAATAGATAAGATATTCTTTTGTGCTTCTTCTTCATCTTGACGAAGTGACGTTAAATGTTTTTGTAGCTTATCTTGATTTGTGTTTATGACTTTCACATGTTCTTCAATATACTTTAAATTGTCTTCAACTTCAGTGAAACGAACACTAGACTTTGCAGTTTCCATTAAAATCTCATCATAGACTGTAATTAAATTTTGAATTTCATTATCAAATTGACGTACTTTTTGCACATCTTCTTCATTAATAAAGTAATTCTCTTTTACATATTCAATTTCCGTACGAATCGTATAATTCATATCTTTTGCATAGAATAATTGATCCGTAATAGACTCTTTCGTCTTAAGCACATTATTTTTTGCTTTAACTTCTAATTCAATCAATTCTAACATTTCATCAATTGAGTCATTGATTTCATTAATAATATCTTCAGCTTTATCTAATTCTAATCTTGCAATTAAAGGCTCTACTAAATTTAATTTACCTTTTAACGTTTGTAAATTACTATCTACTTTCACATGTTCTAAATTGTAACCTTCAAGTTTTAAATCACGACATCCAAAACGGATATCTTGAAATTGACCTGGGATTTCCTTTTGAACATCTTTAATTAATAATGGAATTTCATCCATATCTTCTTTTAAAAGCGTCATTTCTTCGTGTAATTTTGTAATGGCTGCATGTGCATCATCATAATCGCCTTTAGTAATCATTGTTTCATAATCTGCGATACGAGGCACATATGTTTCAATTTGTTCTTCTAATGGATTTGCCGCTTCACCATATTGATGGCGATTCGCTAATACATCACGCTTAGCTTCACGGTAAATCGTTTTACATGTTTCATGCTTAATTTCGTCTTCTTTTGTTTGTTTAACAAATTGCTCAATCATCTCTGTGAAGTTTTTGTACTTCTTTTCAATTTGATCTAAGATTTGATTACTTTCAGCAATCTTTTCTTCGCTTTGAGCAAACTTAAATTTATCCAAAGCCTCATCAGCATCATTAATTGTTAATTCAGTTGCTTTAATCTCTTCATTAAGCACTGTTTGCCATTCTTTTTTCCACTGCTCAAACTTAACTTTAGCTTGACCCTCTAAATTTAATGCTTTTACTTTAACCAATTCATCTTGAAATGGTAATGCTTTCACTTCATTCTTTCTTGCTTCTAATAATTCTAAATTCTTACGTCTCGCATTTCTTAAATAAAATAAAATGCCGACTACTATTAATATCAATACAATAATGCCAACGATAACGTAAATCATATTTAATTCATTCCTCTCGCAGTACTATTTACTATTATAACGAAAAATAGTATCGGATAAAACATTTTCTTGTTAATTTTCATACAAATCGTATACACTATTATCAATATAAACCGAAATAGAATGAACACACGAAAGGATGAGTTTATGTTTGATGCTAAGATGATTCAAGATTATGATACATTAAATAAAACATTAGACGCACTATTAACAGGAGAAAATGACATCGTCAGTCATTTGGCTAATGCAAGTGCACTATTAAACTTCTATTTAGAAAATGTCAATTGGGTTGGCTTTTACACAATGAAAAATGGACAATTACAATTGGGACCATTCCAAGGAATGCCGGCGTGTGTCACAATACCAGTAGGTAAAGGTGTGTGTGGCACAGCAGTCAGTGAAAAGAAAACAATGCGAATCGACGATGTTCATGCCTTCCCTGGACATATTGCATGTGATGCGAGAAGCCAATCAGAAATTGTTATCCCTATTACAATCAACCAAACAATATTTGGCGTGTTAGATATCGATGCGCCAATCAAAAATCGATTTACAGAACAAGATCAAATCGGATTAGAAGCATTCGTAAAAGTCCTTGAAAAACATCTAGCAAAATTAGTGTAATATGTTGTTGACATACATGCGTTACATGATATAATAACATCTATGTGAATAAACGAAGATAGCAGATAAATATTAAGTCGCGCTATGGTGTCCCCTATGTTGGCGTGTTGTGTAACCGAAGCTATAAGGCGAAGACACGGAATGACACTATATCGGCTTTAGCATTTATCATGTTTTTGTTTTTTGCATAAAAAACAAAAAAGAGGAGGAGTCACAATATGGCTCGTTTTACAGGTTCAACTTGGAAAAAATCTCGTCGTTTAGGTATTTCATTAAGCGGCACTGGTAAAGAATTAGAAAGACGCCCTTACGCACCAGGACAACACGGTCCTAACCAACGTAAAAAATTATCTGAGTATGGTTTACAATTACAAGAGAAACAAAAATTACGTTACATGTACGGAATCAACGAACGTCAATTCCGCACAATCTTTGACCGTGCTGGTAAAATGAAAGGTATTCACGGTGCTAACTTCATGGCATTATTAGCTTCACGTTTAGATGCTGTTGTTTACCAATTAGGTTTAGCACGTACACGTCGTCAAGCACGTCAATTAGTTAACCATGGTCACATCATGGTAGATGGCGCTCGTGTAGATATCCCATCTTACCAATTAAAACCAGGTCAAGTAATTTCAGTTCGTGAAAAATCTCAAAAATTAGCAATCATTGCTGAATCAGTTGAGTTATCAAACCACGTACCAGAATACTTAACATTCGACGCAGAAAAATTAGAAGGTACATTCGTACGCGTTCCAGAACGTTCAGAATTATCTGCTGAAATCAATGAACAATTAATCGTTGAGTACTACTCTCGTTAATCATTGTTTCGAAAAAGAGCAAAGTCATCCGACTTTGCTCTTTTTTTATATCAATTTTTTTATTCCCCTATTTATTTATAAAATCGACTTCAAAATATATACTACAAAAGGAAAAATATGTGTACAATAACGATAACGATATAAAATATTAGGGGTGCGTTTATATGGATTATAAAGTTATCGGAAGTACATTAATTGCAACAACTTTATTACTTGGAGCATGCGGCAATAACGATGATACAAAAAAAGAAGAAAAATCAACAACTGAAACAAAAACATCAGTGACAAAAGAAGACAACAAGAAAAAAGAATCAAGCAAAGCTGAAAAAGCTAAAGAAAAAATTAAGCAATCAAAAGAAAATAACAATGAAACATCAAATGAAGTCCCTTCAAATGAAATCAAACAGCCAGAAAAAATTGAAAATACCGTTCAACAAATTAATATTAATAACATTACATCTAGAGCTGATTTAGAAAAAATTATTTATGGTAATTATTCAGAAATTGATAAAGTTACAGCTTATAACAATGCCGTTCAAAATGGTATTATTCCACAAGGTAATGTTATGGAAGGTAGTGCTGTAAATGCCTATGAGAGCTCATTACGTGTAGAATCAGGACAAGAAAAATCAGTTTATAGAAGCAATCCTTATCCAGATAATCCTGCCGCTTCTAAATATGACCATTTATATAAATCTAGTAATGCTGCAGATGATATAGATTCAAATAATGATTCAAATTCTAATGCTTCTAGTGGACTAACATCTGGCGAAATTCAAACGAAGTATGCAATTGAGCAAGGTTATTATGACGGTCCAAATGCACAGGAAGTTTATAATGCTATAATTGAAAAAGAAAAAGCACTACAAAATCAATAAACTAAAAAACTCAGCGTAAGCTGAGTCATAGTTATAATAAAGATGAATTATGAGGAATTCCTCATAATTCATCTTTATTTTCTTTTTGTTTTTCCATACATAAAATCAGGATAATCTGTAATAATTCCATCTACGCCTGCTTGTAATAATGGATCAACTTCTTCTGATTTTCTTACTGTATAAGGTTCTACTTTCATACCATAGCGATGTACTTTGTCTACTAATTCTTTTGTGATTGATGATTTTGATGGATTGTAATAATCCGCATATTGGCTAAATCGTTTTAATGATAAGTCATCTGACATTGGTGTTTTACTGTATAACAATACGCCATGTGGGATATTAGGTAATAATTGTTTAGACTTTTGTACTGATAAATGGTTAAACGATTGAATAATAATTTTATTATTACTTGGCTTATCTAAGTTTCTATCTTTTAATGCCTTTGCTACTTTTTCTTCAACACCAGGGTATAATTCTGGTGATTTTAATTCGATTAAGATACCGATTTTATTCCCTTTATATCTATCTAATACTTCTTCGAATGTTGGAATTTTTTCATTTTGGAATGATGGATTAAACCATGATCCTGCATCTAATTGTTTTAATTCTGCGAGTGTTTTTGTACCAATAAACCCTTTTCCATTTGTTGTTCTATTCACTGTATTATCATGAATTAATACTAACTTGCCATCTTTAGATACTTGTACATCAATTTCAAAGTAATCAGCACCCATTTGCACTGCTTTATCAAATGCCGCAATTGTATTTTCTGGTGCATATCCACTCGCCCCACGGTGAGCCACGTTCGTTACTTTATTTTTTGAAGCTGCTTGTGCTGAATCCATTGCAAATGATGAGATTAATGCAATAGATAATGATCCTGCAATTAATTTTTTCATTACATTTCCTCCTCACATTGATATGATTAGGTTAACAATGTAATATTAATTATTTTTTAAGAAATGCTTAATTAATGTAAAATATATATTAAAATCATTAATTGCTTTGTATCTAGTATTATAGATATTCATTGAATCAAACGATCAACTTAATTTGAATCATTAGAAAATATTCAATCCGGAGGTAATAATATGCAACATCAATTTCATTGCACTGCAAAATTTAGTGGTGGTTATCATGGTCAAGGTACGATTGATAATAGGAATTTAAAGACGAAGATTTCTATTCCGAAAGAAATGGATGGTCCTGATGTTGGAACAAATCCTGATGAGTTATTGTTGTCAGCTGCGATTACTTGTTTTACGATTACGCTCTCTTCATTTTTTCACAAAAATAATATTTCTGTTGAAATCAATCATGTAGAAGGTACCGCTACTGTCTCAAAAACCAATCATGTGTTAAATTATGAATCAATTGAATACGAAGTACATTTAGTTGATTCAACTGATCAAACTGACAAGAAATATGACGATAAAAGATTGATTCGTTATACTGAACAAGCGGAGAAAAACTGCATGATTACGCGTGCTGTCAAAGGTAATGTTGATATTAAAATAATAAAAATTGTTCGAAATGAAAAGACCATTTTCAACCAATAGCATCCAATGTAACCGCCCCCAATTTTCTGAATAATAAATATTTTTAAATATTTACATTGACTAATTTGCAATTTACAACTAAAATTTATAAGTACGCAAGAAATGAGGGATGGAAAAATGAGTTCAGTTACAGAAGTAAAAAAGAAACGTAAATTTTTAAGTTTACCAATGCAAATCTTAATTGCATTAGTATTAGGTGTCATCGTTGGTGGCCTATTAAACGGTCGTGATGACCTCGTTAACTATTTCCTGCCATTTGGTGATATTTTCTTACACTTAATTAAAATGATCGTTGTTCCTATCGTTTTCTGTTCTTTAGTAATTTCTATTGCTGGTTCAGGTGATATGCACACTGTAGGTCGTTATGGCTGGAAAACATTAATATACTTTGAAGTTATCACTACAATCGCTATTGGTTTAGGAATTATCTTTGCAAACATCTTCAAACCAGGTGTTGGTATTGATACATCAAAATTATCTAAAGGTGACGTTTCAAAATATACTACAAACGCAGAAGCTGCTGCACAAACAACATATGGTAATCATATGATTGATACAATTGTAAATATTGTTCCAACAAATATTATTAAATCAATGGCGGAAGGTCAATTATTACCAGTAATTTTCTTTGCCGTATTCTTCGGTTTAGGATTAGCTGCAATCGGTAAAAAAGGTGAACCTGTACGCGCATTCTTTGATGGATTCTTAGACGTTATCTTCTGGATGACAAATCAAATTATGAAATATGCACCGATTGGTGTATTCGCATTTATCGCAGTAACCGTAATGCGCTTTGGTATGAGTGCTTTAATTCCATTAGGTAAATTAGCATTAGTTGTATCAGGATCAATGGTCTTCTTTATTGTAGTCGTATTAGGTGCAGTTGCTGCTATGTGTAAGGTTAACATCTTCCACTTATTACGTATTTTAAAAGATGAGTTATTATTAGCATTCTCAACATCAAGTTCTGAAACAGTATTACCTGTTATCATGGACAAAATGGAGAAATTCGGTGCTCCTAAAGAAATCGTATCTTTCGTAGTACCAACTGGTTATACATTCAACTTAGATGGTTCAGCATTGTACCAATCAATCGCAGCATTAACAATTGCTCAAATGTATGGCGTACACTTATCAGTAACAGAGCAATTAATTCTTTTATTAACATTAATGTTAACTTCTAAAGGTATGGCTGCAGTTCCAGGTACATCAATAGTAGTATTAATTACAACATTAACAGCAATGAACATTCACCCAGAAGGTTTAGCATTAATCATCGGTATTGACCGTATTTTAGATATGATGCGTACTGTAGTAAACGTTGTTGGTAACTCATTATCAACATTAGTTATTGCTAAATGGGAAGGTCGTTTAGACTTAGAAAAAGGACGTAAATATTACGAGTCTTATTTAACAAAATAATGAAATGAAGAGGCGCTATGCTTAATTGCATAGCGCCTCTTTTAGATTTAAAATTACTTTAACTACTTCACTAATATATGCCCCTCATACGCTTGTTTCTTCAAATAATCAGATACACATTTAATATCTTTATGGAATGGGCGATCTTCATCAATCGTTGGTACGATATGTCTGTATTCTTCATACTTTGCTTTTGTTTTCTCAGATAACTTTTCTATCCCTTTAATCTCTGCTGCTTGTAAAGCAATTACACATTCAATTGCAAGTACATTTCTAACGTTCTCTAAGATTTGATAGCCATGTCTTGAAGCGATTGTTCCCATCGATACATGATCTTCTTGATTGGCACTCGATGGTATTGAATCAACACTTGCTGGATGTGCTAATGTTTTATTTTCAGAAACTAAACTAGCAGCAGCATATTGCATAATCATTGCCCCACTTTGTAAGCCTGGTTCTGGTGATAAGAATGCTGGTAAATCACCATTAAGTTGAGGATTAACTAAACGTTCAATACGGCGTTCTGAAACATTCGCTAATTCACTTAACCCAATCTTTAAGAAATCTAAAGCAAATGCTACAGGCTGACCATGGAAGTTTCCTCCTGAAATAACTAATGTCTCATCGCCTTCATCAAAGATTAAAGGATTATCATTTGCTGCATTCATTTCTGCTTCTAATTTTTCTTTTACATATTCAAATACTTGAAAACTTGCACCATGAATTTGTGGAATACAACGCAGTGAATATGCATCTTGAACGCGCAGCTCACCTTGACGTGTCGTTAATTTTGATCCCTCTAACCAATTCATCAAACGTCTTGCAACACCTAACTGACAGTCATTGTTTCTTACAATATGAACATTATCATGATATGCATCTGTAATGCCATGTAAAGCTTGATGTGTCAAAGCAGCAATCCATTCAGCTTGATATGCAATATCAATAGCCTCAATATAATTAATAACTCCTTGAGCTGTCATCGCTTGTGTGCCGTTAATTAAAGCAAGTCCCTCTTTTTCTTGTAATTCAAGATGACCTCTACCTAACGATTTTAAAACTTCGCTACTATGAAGGATTTTCCCTTCGTATTCAACATCCCCTTCACCAATCAATGCCAATGCCAAATGAGATAAAGGTGCCAAATCACCAGATGCCCCCAATGAACCTTGCCCAGGAATCACTGGAATAATGCGATGATTGATAAAGAATACCAACTGATCAACTAAACTTTCAGTCACACCAGAATGACCCTTTAACATCGTATTTAACCTTAAAACCATCATCACTAAAGACACATTTGAATGGAAAGGTTGACCCACACCACATGCATGTGAACGAATTAAATGTTCTTGTAAATGGGTACATTTGTCATGATCAATTAAAACATCACAGAATAAACCAAACCCAGTCGTAATACCATAAATCGTTTCTTTATTTTCAATAATCTTTTCAACAGTTTTTCTGCTTTTTCTAACACGAACTAAAGCCTCTTCTGAAATTTCTACCTTATCATTCGAATTTAAAAAAGAACGAATATCCTCAATTGATAAGTTTTCGCCAGTTAATAATAAAGTCATTTCAATACCCCTTTTTGATTTTATAATATTCTAACAATTCAGATAAATATATTATAAAATGAAACCGCATACAAAACAACAGAATATCCAAAAATTGTATTATGGTATTGAGTTATCACTTTAACGAAATAAATTATAAACTTTAAAATAAAATGTGAAAAATTAATAAAGTAATACATATGCCAATAAAAAAGAAGAATAGAAAATAAAAAACAGCCCCGAAGGACTGTTTTGATAATCATACAATTAC
Organism: Macrococcus sp. DPC7161; assembly: GCF_004117835.1. Classification (GTDB taxonomy): domain Bacteria; phylum Bacillota; class Bacilli; order Staphylococcales; family Staphylococcaceae; genus SDSC01. Next base: position 143,882 of record NZ_SDSC01000003.1, read on the forward strand.
TTTAAATACTCATCTACTACATCTGCTACTTGCTGTACATGTGTTCCGATAATTACTTGTGCGTTCTTTTTACCAACTTTCATAACGCCAGCAGCACCCGCACGCTTAATTAATGCTTCATCAACGATACTGTTATCTTTCAACTCAAAACGTAAACGCGTTGCACAGTTTGTAACAGTTTCAATATTTTCTTTACCACCCACACCAGCAATAACTTGTTGTGCTAAGTGATCGTATTTACCATTTGTATGTTGTGATGATTGAACTACTGTATCACCATTTTCAAAAGCATCTGTACGTTCTTGATCAGCTGCCATTTGTGCAATTTCTTCCTCTGATTCACGACCAGGCGTTTTAATGTCTAACCACTTAATCACAAGTCTGAAAATTACATAGTATAAAATAAAGTAAATGGCACCTAATACTAATAACATATAAGGTTGGTTAGCATTTGGATTTTTAAACGACAATACATAATCAATAAATCCTGCACTGAAACCAAATCCTGCTGTCCAGTGGAAACTAGCAGCGATAAACATTGATAAACCTGTTAAAATTGCATGAATTACATATAAAACAGGTGCAATAAATAAGAATAAAAATTCAATCGGCTCGGTAACACCTGTTAAAAATGCTGTAACCGCACCTGCTAAGAAAATACCTGCAACAGCTTTTTTACGAGCTGTTTTAGCTGAATGATACATCGCTAAAGCAGCACCAGGAATACCAAACATCATTACTGGGAAGAATCCTGCTTGATACATACCTGTAACACCTTTAACGGCATCTTTACTTTGGAATTTACCAATATCATTAATACCAGCAACATCAAACCAAAATACAGCATTTAACGCATGGTGTAAACCTGTTGGAATTAATAAACGGTTAAAGAAACCAAATAAACCTGCACCTACTGCACCTAATCCTACCATCCATTTACCAAAAGCAACTAAACCACCGAATAAAACTGGCCAAACAAATAATAAAACAACTGATAAAATCATTGCAAAAAATGAAACTAATATTGGTACTAAACGGCGTCCACTAAAGAATGCCAATACTGCAGGTAATTCTGTATTATGGAATTTATTGAACGTCATTGCAGCAATTTGACCAATTAAAATACCAATGAATACATTGTTAATTTTCGTAAACCCAATATCTACTTTTTCAGGTTTAATGTGCATTAAGTTAGCAACTGAAGGTGCACTTAAAACATTGGTAACGACAAAGAAACCAACTACAGCTGCTAAAGCAACTGCACCATCACGTGATTTTGCCATCCCTAACGCAACACCAATAGCAAATAACATTCCTAAATTATCAAGAATTGATGCTCCTGATTTAATCATAAATGCTGCAACTGGATTATTTGCCCCCCAACTAGGGTCAATCCAATAACCAATCCCCATTAATAATGCTGCAGCTGGCAAAACTGCAACGGGTAACATCAGACTTCTACCAAGTCTTTGTAAAAAAGAATACATATGCTCTCCTCCTTGTTATGTATGCATATACATTTTTAAGTTTATTCTCGTCTTTATTACACTAAATTTTGGACAACATTTCAAGTTAATTTTGTAGAATTTCAAAAAAAGATTAACATTTTGTGAAGAATTGATTATAATGAGTTAAATACATATTTATTGAGGGTGATTTTATGAAACGCCTACCGAAATTATTTAGCGGTAAGTTAACAGCTTATCAAATTTCGACAGCAACAGATATAGATATTACCATCATTGAATCTCTTCTAGATGAAACAGCAACTTTAGATATATTAGATGATGCGGCTTTTGCTAAATTAAAAGATTTAGAATTAAGTTTATTTAATATTCAATCTGACAACAATGAAACCATTGCTTAGTACGCAATGGTTTCTTTTTTTATGTTTTTTGATATTTCTTTTTTAAATATTGCATTGTACTTTTAATCAATGCCTTTAATACTTCAGTATCGATATCTTCAATTTGATTAATATACACACATGTCTTACCTACTGTATGTTTTCCTAATGATTTTAATAATACATCTCTTTCATCATTATCTGGCGCTAAATATAAACTAATTTTGTTCTTTTTAATTGCAAATGCAACCAGTGGTGCATCTCCTTCAAACTTTTCATCAATTTCATAATGATATTCACCAAATCCAACCATAGATGGGCCCCATAATACTCCTTCATAACCAGATGTTTCTTTGAACAATTGATACAGTTGTTGAAATTGAGTACGTTTATCATCACATAATTTCGATACAAATTCATCCATATACACTGTTTCTTGATTCATGAGATCATTCCTTATTCTATTTTCATAAGAAAATTATACTATATATTCTGAATATTTAATATATTATTTTTCTAAATTTTCATGCTTTTATTGATATGATTGCATCTAGCTTATGTTTTTGTTTTTATTTTATTCATTTTTTATGCAATGTTTAATATGAGTAAACATAGGGAATAATGAATATAACTCGAATATTAGGAGATGAAAGTATGGATAACATTGTACTTAAGATTACATATCCTAGCTCAAACTACCTCCCAGAATATAAATTAATAAATTCTCATCAAGAAAAACAGAAATATAAACGTTTATTAATGAACCAATTAAAAGTTCGAGCTGGTCAGACGAACAAGAAACAAGTGATTAAACTCGATTTTATTTACCCTGATGATGTTGAGACTTTTGTATATGAAGCATAAAAATAACGCGTAAACTTTTGTTTACGCGTTATTTTTGTAGTTGATGTGTTGTTTGCTCAAGTACTGCAGTAATATTATCGATGATTTCTGATTTATTATGACCTTCTATTTTCGTCGTATCAATAATTTCTCCAAAGATAATATAGCAATCGCCCTGTTTTTTAAAGATATCTCTAAACCTAGTCGGCCCTTCATACTTAGCTGGTAATATGGTCGACTTTGCTAAATAAGCCATCGTTGCAGCACCTTTTTTTAATGGTGCTCCTTCAGTTCTACTACCACTTGGAAAGATACCAACAACTTGATCTTGTTTTAATAATTTAATAGGTGTCTTTAATGAGCTTGGCCCAGGATTTTCACGGTTTACAGGAAATGCATTGACTGATTTAAAGAATTGATTCAAAAATTTATTTTTGAATAATTCTTGTTTCGCCATATAATGCACTTCAATTGGATACAATGCCATCGCAAGAATAATGATTTCAACCATGGATGTATGATTGCACGTTACAATATAACCACCATTTTTCGGAATGTGCTCCAACCCTTTTACTTTTACTTTTTTAAATAATTTGACTAATATAATATATAAGATTCGCGCTAAAAAAGAATACATAGGCTCTCCTTAATGTTTGATAATTACATTATAACGATTTTTTCAAGAAAATAAAATTATCATTTAATTTTAATAATAATTTTATGTTTGTTTCATGATATCTATGTATTATATTATTACTGTTCTACATGATTGAATTAATGTTCATTATAGCGTTTAATCTATGTAATATCTGTTTTATTTGTTTAATCATTCTTTTTTGATTAATTTTTTTATTATTTTATCTAAATTATTTTGATAAATGATTTTGTTTTAGAGGTGAATGTATTTGGAAAATCAAAATAACGAACATGTGAACGATCCACAAAACGATTCAACAATGAATCAATCAGAAAATCAATCAACACAGCAAACAGAAATGTATCAAGCAAGAAGACAAGAACAACTTACAAACCCACCAAAATCAAAGTCTAATGCAGGATTTGGTAAACTATTGCTTGCTGCGGTACTTGGGTCAGGTTTGACCGTTGGTGCGACACAATTATTGGATCATCAAGGGATTACGAATAATAGTGTTAAAGAAGCTACGATTACAACTTCAAATACGAAAACGAAAAAATCTAACTTAACTCAAATGTTAGAAAGCGTTTCTCCATCCATCGTTGGTGTAATCAATATGCAAAAATCTAACAATATATTTGATTATTTTAATGCAGATACGAAATCCAATGACCCACAAGAATCAGGTACAGGCTCTGGTGTCATTTATCAAGTCAATAATGACCATGCTTATATCGTTACGAACAATCACGTCGTAGAAGGTGCAAGTCAAATTAAAGTGAAACTCGCAAATGGTAAAACGGTTGACGCGGATTTAGTTGGTAAAGATGCATTAACGGATATCGCCGTACTTAAGATAAATGGCCAATTTAATATTAAGCCAATGGTCTTTAGCAATTCGAATAACATTCATACTGGAGATACAGTTTATGCGATTGGTAATCCTCTCGGTTTAGAATTCTCTGGTAGTGTCACACAAGGGATTATTAGTGCAAAAGAACGTGATATGACTGTGAAGACTTCTGCAGGTGCATCGAAAGTTAAAGCAATACAAACGGATGCTGCGATTAATCCAGGTAACTCTGGTGGCGCTTTAATCAATACTAATGGTGAATTGATTGGTATTAACTCAATGAAAATTGCATTAACTGAAGTTGAGGGTATCGGATTTGCAATTCCATCAAATGATGTAAAAACAATCATAGAACAGCTTGTGAAAGATGGCAAAGTCATTCGTCCATATATGGGGCTATCTCTAATCAGTATGGAAAGTGTCCCTGAACAATATTTAGAAGAATTAAAAGTAAAAGATCATAAAGGTGTACTTGTTGCCGATACGGATAGCTACGCTGGTAAATCATTTAAGAAATATGACATTATACTTAAAGCAGATGGTAAGGAAGTGCAATCTGATTCTGATTTAAGAAGTTATATTTATTCTGAGAAAAAAGTCGGTGATGTTGTGAAATTTACAATATTAAGAGACGGTGAAACAAAAGAAGTGAACCTCACTTTAAGAAGTACTAACGACCAAAAAACACAATAATAATAAAACCGAAAGGCTGATAAATCATGATGATTTATCAGCCTTTCGTTTCTTATTGTTAATATTTAATTATTTAAAATCCTCTATCAGCACCGCCGCCACCAAAGCCGCCACCAGCACCGAAACTATCACCAAAACTATCGCCGAAGCTGCCACCACTACTTCCACTCGAGAAGCCTCCAGATGAGAAGCCGCCTCCTGTTGGGAAGAAAATAATTGGTCCGCTGCCACCTCGTCTACCACCATTACCTCGACCGCCATTATTAAAGAAAATCGAAATGATTAAATAGACAAAGAATATTGCGATAATGATTTCAAATATGCTGAATCCTTCACTTTGCTGCTCAGGTTCTTTTTGTTTATAAGTTTTACCGTCAAAACCATAAGCTTTGTTCACTTCATCAACAATTGCATTGTAAAGCTTTGTAACAGCTTTATTAATATACTGCTTAGAAAGTGGATCTTTTCCTTTAGGATCAATTGCAATTGCTTTTTTCATATCTTCTAAAGCATATTGATCAATAAGCTGTCCTACTTTGGCATCATTTAAGACACCTTCTAATCCGTAACCCACTGCAACTGCAATACCTCTATTACGGTATTCATTACCATTATCTAAATTCAATAAAATAACAATACCATTTTCTTTTTTAGTATCACCTACACCATATTCTCGCCCTGCTCTTAACGCATAATCTTGTCTGTTTTCTTGCCCTATCGTTGGCATTAACATTAACAAGATTTCACTCGTCGTACCATTTTTAAGTGTATCAGATCGTTGATTTAATGTATCTTTCTCAGATGATGTGAACACATCCAAATGATCTTGAATATATACTGGCTTTTCTAATTGAGGTAAAGGCGATGCTGCATGGGTTACATTATGAAATGTACAGAATAAAAAGAATATACCCAATAAAGCAAAACACTTTTTCATGAGATCACAACTTTTCATTTATAAATTGTATTATTTATTAAAATCAACTTTTGGTGCATTTTTCGCATTGTCATCCGCTTTAAAGTAAGCACGTTCTTTATATCCTAAAATACTGGCAGCAATACTACCTGGGAATCGTTTCACAACTTTATTGTATTCTGAAACCACATCATTGTAATCTTTACGTGCAACTTGGATACGGTTTTCTGTACCTGCTAATTCATCTCTTAAACCAGTAAATTGTGCATCTGCTTTTAATTCAGGATAAGCTTCACTAATCGCAATTAAACGGTTTAATGCTGAAGATAACTCTTGGTTGGCACTTGATTTTTCTTCAATTGTTTTAGCGCCAGCTAATTTACTTCTAGCATCAGCCACACTTTGGAATACTTCTTTTTCATGGCTAGCATAACCTTTAACAGTGTTCACTAAGTTTGGAATTAAATCCACTCTTCGTTGCAATTGTGTATCAATATTAGACTCTTGTTTATCTACTTCTTGACTGTAATCCACCAATTTATTGTATGGTGCAATTAACATTGATGCAGCTAGTGCTAATATCACAACAATTACGATAATTGGTACTAATAATTTTTTCATAAGTAATCTCCTTTTATGTTATTAATTTTTATTACCCATCTTTATTATATTTAAAACGCGTCATAATAGAAATCTTTTAGTTTATATTTTTGTCAATATAGCAAATATCATCAAATATAAAAAAAGAGAGACGGAAGTCTCCCTAAACTATAGATATTTCACCATAAAGTATTTCTTTTTACCGCGTCTAACGATTGTAAATTCGTTATCAATTTTATCTGAACTTTGAACTTCATAATTGACGTCTTGTTGTTTTTCACCGTTTAACGAAATTGCGCCGTTTGTAATATCTTCACGTGCTTGGCGTTTACTTGGTGAAATACCTGCTTCAATTAATAAATCTACTAAATTTGAAGTTGATACTACTGCTTGTGGTACATCTTTAAAACTTGTTCTTAATTCATCCGCTGTTAAAGCTTTTAAATCACCTTTAAATAAACTTTCAGTGATACGTTTTGCTTCTTCTAATGCATGTTCATCATGAACATATTTTGTTACTTCTTCGGCTAATGTTTTTTGTGCCAATCTTAAATGTGGTTCAGTTTCTACAGATTTTTCTAAAGCGTCAATCGCATCTTTATCTAAAAATGTAAAGTATTTTAAGAATTTGATGACATCACTATCGGGTGTATTGATCCAGAATTGGTAGAATTCATAAGGACTTGTTTTTGTGCGATCTAACCAAATCGCGCCACCTTCAGATTTACCAAACTTCTTACCATCTGATTTCGTTACTAACGGTACTGTTAATCCAAATGCTTCTACTTCACCGTACATACGACGCATCAATTCGATACCGCTTGTAATATTACCCCATTGGTCACTACCACCGATTTGCAATTTCACGTTGTGTGTTTTATTTAAATGCCCAAAGTCAATGGCTTGTAGAATTGTATATGTAAACTCAGTGAATGAAATACCTGTTTCTAAACGTGATGCAATACTGTCTTTCGCTAATAAGTAATTCACACCAACGTGTTTACCGTAATCACGTAAAAACGTTAATAAATCAATTTCGCCTAACCAGTCTTTATTATCCACTCGAAGCGCGCCAGTTTCACCTTCAAAATCAAAAAGTTGTTCCATTTGTGCTTTGATGCCGTCAACATTCTTTTGAACTTGTTCTAACGTTTGTAATGTACGTTCATCCGTACGACCAGATGGGTCACCAATCATTCCTGTTGCTCCACCGATTAAAACGACTGGACGGTGTCCATGTTGTTGAAATCTTTTTAATGTTAAAAACGGCAATAAGTGTCCAATGTGTAAGCTATCTGCAGTCGGATCTGTTCCACAATATACACTAACAGACTCCTTATTTAATAATGCTTCAATCGCTTCTGGATGCGTTTCTTGATAGATAAGACCTCTCCATCTTAAGTCTTCTAATAATGCATTTGTCATGAAAAAATCCTCCTAAATTTATTTGTATACAAAAAAGCACCCTTACATAACGTAAGGGTGCTTGAATGCACGGTACCACCATACTTACAATCAAAATGATTGTCACTTTCAATGAAACGGTCATTGTCCGCTTGATATCATAAAGGGTGTATTCATAAATCATTTTGTCTAAGTTTTCACCAACCACTTAGCTCTCTACATCTAAAATCATTTATTACTTGTCCCATATCAATTCAATATATAATTGGTTAATTAACAGTTTAAACAATGTCGTTTATTACGTCAAGCAGAACTTATGGTATAATAATGCCATTATGGAGGATATAAGATGAAAGAAAAGATGCAAAATTTATACAATAGAATAAAAACATCTTTCCAATCCATTGAATGGACACCTTATGTCATATTTAACGGCTTGTATGAAACGATTACAAAAACTACTTTATTTTTTATATGTGCAATGACAGTTACAATGTTTTTGATTTTAGGTTTTGGAACAGGCTATTTTCTTGCACTTGTAAAAGATGAACCAGTAAAGGATAGTGTCTCACTTAAGAAAGCATTATATGAAATGAGTGAAAGTACGACAGTTTATTTTGGTACTGGAGAAACTTTAGGTAACTTAAATACCGATTTACAGAGGCAAGTCGTAAAATATGATGAAATGAGTCCTCATGTGATTGATGCACTCGTTGCAACTGAAGATGAAAATTTTTATCATCATAACGGCATTGTGCCGAAAGCTTTTGTTCGTGCAACACTTCAAGAATTTCTAAATATGGGTGTAACAAGTGGTGGCTCAACGTTAACACAACAGCTTATAAAGAACCAATTGCTAACTAACGAAACTTCATTTAAACGTAAAGCAAAAGAAATGTTACTCAGTGCAAAGGTAGAAAAGACATTAACAAAAAAAGAAATTATTGAAGCTTATTTAAATGTTGTAAGTTTTGGTCGCAATACAAATGGTCAAAATATTGCTGGTATTGAAGCAACAGCGAACGGTTTATTCGGTAAATCTGCAAAATCTCTTAATATTGCAGAAAGTGCATATATTGCTGGTATGCCACAAAATCCATATACATACACGCCATTTTTAAACAACGGTAAATTGAAAAACAAAGCAATGCTTCAACCAGGATTAGATAGACAACAATATGTATTAAAAAGAATGCTTCAAGAAAAGAAAATTACTCAAGAAGAATATAATAAAGCTAAAAAATACGACATCATTAAACATTTAAAAGATAAAGTTGATGTCCCAAATGAAAAATATCCATATTTAACAGCCGAAGTAGAAAGACGTACGGTCGATATTTTAAAATATCAATTTGCGAAAGAAGATAATATTTCTAGGCAAGAATTAGATGAGACCCCTATTCTGAATGAAAAATATATTGGTATTGCTGAACGTGCCATTCGAAATAATGGTTACATCATTAATACAACTATCAATAAACCAATTTTCGATCAAATGGATAAGATTAAATCGAATCCAAATTATTATTCATATGATAGAACAGTCACTATTGATGGAAAACAACAAACAATGCAACAAGAAGTCGGTGCTTTATTAAAAGAAAATGAAACAGGTAAGATTTTAGCATTTATCGGCGGCCGTGATCATGATAAATCTCAAAACAACCATGCAATGCGAACGAAGCGTTCACCAGGTTCTACGATGAAACCATTGTTAGCTTATGCACCTGCTATTGAATATGGTGTAACAACTCCAGAAACGATGCTATTAGATAAAAAGTTCGATTATAATGGTTATTCACCAGAAAACTACGCTCGTATTGAATATGGCCCTGTTACAACCCGATATGCATTAGAAAATTCATTTAACTTAAGTGCTTTAAGACTATACTCAAGTATTCAAGATCGTAAACCATGGGAATTCTTAGAGAAAATGGATATCGATATCCCTAAAGATGAAAAAGAAAACTTAAGTTTAGCACTTGGTGCGACAGATATTACTTTAGAAGATGATGTTGATGGCTTCTCAACACTTGCAAATGATGGAAATTATCAAGAAAGCTATATGATTGAATCCATTAAAACACGTAGTGGCAAAGTACTTTATGAACATGAAGCTTCACCTAAACGCGTCTTCAAAAAGGCAACCGCTTATATCATGACGGATATGCTTAGAGGTGTATTAAACACTGGTAGTGCTGGTGAATTGAAAGGCACATTCTTATACAATCAAGATTGGGCTGGAAAAACAGGTACAGCACAAAATGCAACAGACAGTTTATTTGTCGCTTATAATCCTAAAGTAACTATGGGCATTTGGATGGGTTATGATAAACCAACTACTTTCGATGAAGAAAATCATTACCAATTAAAACTTTGGCGAGATTTGGTTAATAGTGCGACTCAAGCTGCTCCTAATCAAATGGGCGTTAACAAACGATTCACACAACCAGGCAGCGTATCTAACGTCCAATTATGTCAAATCACCAATAGTTTAAGCGGCAATTGTGATACGAAAGAACCAGTGAAATCAAGTTTAGTCTTTAAAAATACAGACTTATCTCCTAAGAAAATCGATGATTATAAAGTATTATCAAGACTTGGTATTAAACTTGATCCAAACACGAAAGATAAAATCACAACAAAAACAAATGTATCAGACACACATAAAGCAGTTAAAAAACAAGAAAAAAAAACAACCGCCTCAGATTGAGGCGGTTGTTATTTTTTTGATTAGAATAATCCTACAGCATTTCCTTCTGCATCAACATCCATTTTTAATGCTGCTGGTTGTTTTGGTAAACCAGGCATTGTCATGATGTCTCCTGTTAATGCTACGATAAATCCAGCACCTGTTTTAGGAATTAACTCACGAATTGTTACGTTAAATCCAGATGGACGACCTAATTTCGTTGGATCATCTGAGAATGAGTATTGTGTTTTAGCCATACAAACTGGGTATTCATTCCAGCCATTGTCAGCAATAGTTTTAAGTTGCTTTTTCGCTTTATCAGCAAAAATAACATCATCAGCACCGTAGATTTTTTGTACGATTGTACGGATTTTTTCTTCTACAGGCATTGATAAATCATATAAATGTTTGAATGATTGTGGTTTTTCTAATACTTCAAGTACTAATTTAGCAAGCTCAACGCCGCCTTTTCCACCATGTTCCCAAACTTCAGTTAAAGCTAATTTTACGCCACGTTCTTTAGCCCAGTTTTGAACAAATTCACGTTCAGCGTCTGTATCTGTTACGAAGTTGTTTAATGCGATAACAGGTTCAACACCGAATAATTGTAAGTTTTCGATATGTTTTTCTAAGTTTTGAATACCTGATTTTAAAGCTTCTACGTTTTCAGTACCTAATTCAGTTTTCGCTACACCACCATGCATTTTTAATGCACGGATTGTTGCTACAACAACAATAGCATCAGGTTGAATTTCAGCTTTACGCGCTTTAATATCCATGAATTTCTCAGCACCTAAATCAGAACCAAATCCAGATTCAGTAACAACGATATCCGCTAATTTACGAGCAGTTTTTGTTGCGATAATTGAGTTACAACCATGTGCGATATTCGCGAATGGACCACCGTGGATTAAAGCTGGTGTACCTTCAATTGTTTGTACTAAGTTTGGTTTTAAAGCATCTTTAAGAATTAATGTTAATGCACCTTCAACACCTAAATCTTTAACTGTAACTGGTTTACGATCATAAGTGTAACCGATTGTCATTTTACCTAAGTTTTCTTTTAAGTCAGTAATGTTATTTGATAAACAGAATACAGCCATAATTTCAGAAGCAACTGTAATATCAAAACCATCTTCACGAGGTACACCTTTGAATGGACCACCTAAACCAACAACTACTTGACGTAACGTACGGTCGTTCATGTCAATAACACGTTTCCATTCAACACGACGTGGGTCAATGTTTAATTGGTTACCTTGATAAATATGGTTATCAATAAATGCAGCTAATGCATTATTTGCAGTAGTAATTGCATGTAAGTCCCCATTAAAGTGTAAGTTGATTTCTTCCATCGGTAATACTTGAGCACGGCCACCACCAGTAGCCCCACCTTTCATACCAAATACAGGTCCTAAACTTGGTTCACGTAATGCAACCATTACACTTTTACCAAGTTCTTTAAATGCATCTGAAATACCAACAGTTACTGTTGATTTACCTTCACCAGCAGGTGTTGGGCTCATTGCAGTTACAAGAACAACTTTACCTTCTTTGTTCGTCGTAATTTTAGAAGTATCAATCTTTGCTTTATAATGACCATAAGGTTCAACTGCTTCTAAAGGAATACCCGCTTCTTCAGCAATTTCATTAATTGGTCTAATTGTTGCTTGATTTGCAATTTCTAAATCTGATAAATACTTAGCCATTTTTAACATTCCCCTTACATAAAAATTTGCTTACATATTAATAATAAGATAACGCTTTCAAATTGTCGACTTTTTCGGTTTAAATTTTTACCTTTTCTGAAAAATTATTTTTTACGTGTCAGTAATCATAAAAATGGCATGAGATATGCATAAATATCTCATGCTTTTGTACAGCTTTTATTCTCTGCTTTCCAAAAGCAGCACCTTCGGTAAACAATCTCTCACTCACACAAAATCAAAAAGCTATTTTGGGTCGTGTTCGATTTTTACTCGGTGCTAAACGCTTTTGTACAGCTTTAATCTTCTGCTTTCCAAAAGCAGCACCTTCGGTAAACAATCTCTCACTCACTCAAAATCAAAAAGCTATTTTGGGTCGTGTTCGATTTTTACTCGGTGCTAAACGCTTTTGTACAGCTTTAATCTTCCATTGTACTTAGGTCACCTGTTGGTAAATTAAGCTCCCATGCTTTTAATACACGTCTCATGATTTTACCTGATCTTGTTTTCGGTAATTTGTCTTTAAATTCAATTTCTCTAGGTGCCGCATGTGCTGCAAGTCCTTCTTTTACGAATACTCTAATTTCTTCTTTAAGTGCATCACTTGGTTCATAGCCTTCTCTAAGCGCAATGAATGCTTTAATAATTTCACCTCTTATTGGATCAGGCTTACCGATAACACCTGCTTCTTGAACTGCTGGATGTTCTACAAGTTTAGATTCTACTTCAAATGGTCCAACGCGTTCCCCAGCAGTCATAATCACATCATCTACTCGTCCTTGGAACCAGAAGTAGCCATCTTCATCCATATACGCTGAATCTCCAGAAATATACCAATCATTTGGTAAGAAATATGATTCATATTTCGCTTCATTTTTCCAAATTGTGCGCATCATTGATGGCCACCCTTTTTTAAGTGCCAAGTTCCCCATTCTGTTTGGTGGTAACTCATTGCCATCATTATCAACAATAGCTGCAATCACGCCTGGTAAAGGTTTACCCATTGAGCCTGATTTAATTGGCATTGAAGGATAGTTGACAATCATATGTCCACCAGTCTCAGTCATCCACCAAGTATCATGAATGCGTAATCCAAATGCTTGATGTCCCCATTTAATAACTTCTGGATTTAAAGGCTCACCAACTGATAAAACATGTCTTAATGAAGATAAATCATACTTTTCGATTAATCCATCCCCAGCACCCATTAACATTCTAAATGCCGTTGGTGCTGAATACCAAATCGTAACTTTAAATGTTTCAATGACTTTATACCAACCTTCTGGTGAGAATCTGCCACCCGCAATAACATTCGTTGCACCGCATAACCACGGCGCAAAGATGCCATAGCTTGTACCAGTAACCCAACCTGGGTCAGCTGTACACCAATATACATCGTCTTCTTTAATATCTAACACATAGTGTGCTGATAAATAATGTTGAATCATTGCATTTTGTACATGTAACACACCTTTAGGTTGACCAGTAGACCCTGAAGTATAATGCAAGATTAATCCATCTTCTTTATCTAACCACTCAATATCAAATTGATCACTACTATCTTTAAAATGTTTGTTGTAATCTAAAATGCCATCAGCCTCATCAACATCTTCATCAATCAAGATAATATGTTCAAGATTTGGCAATTCTTCTTTAGGAATTCTACCAACTAATGCTTTTGTTGTAATGATCACACTAGCATCACTGTTATCTAAACGATCTTTAACAGCTTGTGTCATAAATGCTTCAAATAATGGTCCAACAATCGCACCAATTTTTAATGTTCCTAATAGCGCAAAGTATAATTCAGGTGAGCGTGGCATAAAAATAAATACTCTATCCCCCTTTTTTACCCCAGCAACATCCTTTAATACATTTGCCGCTTTATTAGATAATAATTGCATTTCTTTAAATGTGTAATGTTCTAAACGATCAGCATCTTTGTAATGTAAGGCAATTTTATCCCCTTTACCTTCATCAACGTGACGATCAATACATTCATAAGCCATATTTACTTTTCCTGTTTTATGCCAAGAAAAATAAGATTCAACAGATTGCCAATCAAAGTTTTTATATGTTGCTTCATAGTCTTTTAAGTTGTAGTCCCCTTTTACTACATCATAAATTTCTGTCTTCATTCATACATCCCCTTTGTAATCGTTTTCAAGTTTACAACTTTATTATATAATAAAGTTGATTGAAATTTCAAAATAATTTGATTTTAATGAAAGGAGGCACTATGCAACATACTAAAACCTTTTACCAACGTAAGCTTGTAACGCCCAATGGAACAATATCGATTGAAGGTCCAGTGGAAAGAACTATATTAGAAACATATACATTTGATGATGACTTAGATGCCTTTAGAAGACCACAAGAACAATTTATCGCAATACAAGAAATTGCAGAACTTAATGAAGGTCGCATCATCATTGCGCGTATTAATGACCATATTATCGGTTATACAACCTATCTTTACCCAGACCCATTAGAAAGATGGTCAATGGATAACCTTGAATATTTGCTTGAACTCGGTGCAATAGAAATCTCAAATCAATATCGTTCACTTGGCATCGGCAAGAATATGTTAGAAGTCGCAATGCTTGATGATCAAGTTGAAGATTACATCATAATCACGACAGAATATTATTGGCATTGGGATTTAAAGAATACAGGATTGAATGTATTTGAATATAAAAAGATGATGCAAAAAATGATGGCTGCTGGTGGTATGGAAGTCTTCTCGACGAATGATCCTGAAATTACAAGTCATCCGGCCAATTGTTTAATGGCACGTATTGGTAAACGCATCACCAATGAGCAAATAGAAGCATTTGATAAAATCAGATTTACGAATCGATTCTTTTTTTAGGAGGCTTATATGTTAGTAGAACGCATTATGACAAGTCCATGTATTTCAATACTAGATTCTGTCACCATTGAAGAAGCATTGCAAATCATGCATCAACATAAAATTAGACATTTACCGATTACGAATCTTGAAAATCAGTTAGTTGGTATAGTATCAGATAAAGACATTAATTTATCTTTACCTTCAATTCTATCCACTGAGGATCCAAAAGCTTTATTACAAACACCGATTTCAAAAATTATGCTAACAAATATCGTAACATGTCACCCACTTGATTTCGTTGAAGATATCGCAATAGACTTTTATGAAGAAAATATTGGTAGTATCCCTGTCGTTAAAAGAAATCAATTAATTGGGATTGTTACGCAAAAAGACATGCTAAACACATTTATTGAACTTACCGGCAACTTATCTCCCGGTTCAACCATTCAAGTACAAGTACCGGATGTTCCAGGTATTATGCATAGCGTAACAGAAGTATTCCATAAACAAAGTGTGAGTATTGAAAGTATTTTAGTCTACCGGGACAAATCACATGAAGGCTATAAACTCGTCACTATTAGAATGAAAAGTATGCATCCAGGAAATATTATTCAAGCATTGATTGATAAAGGATATAAAGTTCAACAACCGATGGATAATGGCCTATGACAGGATTCGTATATTCTGACGCACTTTTAAAATATCGATTTTCAGATACGCATCCTTTCAATCAAATGCGATTACTACTAACAAAAGAATTATTAGAATCATATGACCTATTAAATCAAGATCAAATCATAATCCCTAGATATGCAACAGACGAGGAACTTCAATTAATACATCAACCTGACTATATCGAAGCAGTCAAAAAAGCGAGTACCAATGAACTTTCAGATGACATGTGTCAAAAGTATGGTCTTAATACAACCGATACACCTAATTTTAAAGGAATGCATGATGCATGCCGACTTATCGTGGGAGGGACACTTACAGCTGTAGATGCTGTCATGCAAGGCAAAATGGTTAAATGTGTTCACTTTGGTGGCGGTTTGCATCATGGTTTCTCAGGACGCGCATCAGGATTTTGTATTTATAATGATAGTGCCATTGCATGCAAATATTTAGCAACAAAATACAACCAAAAAGTAATGTATATCGATACAGACGCACACCATGGAGATGGCGTTCAATTTTCATTTTATAATGACTCAGATGTATTCACCTACTCTATCCATGAAACTGGACGTTATTTATTCCCAGGAACCGGTGGCATCAACGAACGTGGAGATGGTGAAGGCTATTTGTATACGATGAATTTACCAATCGATGCGTATACAGAAGATGATAGCTTTCTAGAAATATTTGAAACAAGTATTAAACAAGCATGCGAATTCTTTAAACCCGATATTATCTTTAGTGTACACGGTGCAGATGCACATTACTTAGATCCCTTAACACACTTATCATGTACACACGAAACATTTAAACGTATACCTGAAATCATCCTAAAACTCAGCAAACAATATACAAATCAAAAATGGATTGCTGTTGGTGGTGGTGGATATAATGTCTTTCAAGTCGCGCCATTTGTATTTGCACAAGTTTATGCTGTTATGCAAACAGGTAGAGCATTAAACGGTAAATTACCACAAACATTTAGAGATAAATGGCAGCCAAAGTCAGAAATCAAACTACCGGAAACATTCGAAAGTGATTTAGAAGCATATGAAGCCATACCAAGACGTATGGATATTACAGAAAAAAATGAAACAATGATGGAACGGGTATTGAGACATTACCAATAAAGGGCACAGATCTTTCTGCAGCTCAAGTGCAAATGACAGATGAGCCACAGACGATTCTGCAGCTCAAGTGCAAACGACAGATGAGCCACAGATCTTTCTGCAGCTCAAGTGCAAACGACAAATGAGCCACAGACGATTCTGCAGCTCAAGTGCAATCGACAGATGAGCCACAGACAATTCTGTAGCTCAAGTGCAAATGACAGATGAGCCACAGATCTTTCTGCAGCTCAAGTGCAAACGACAAATGAGCCACAGACGATTCTGCAGCTCAAGTGCAAACGACAGATGAGCCACAGATCTTTCTGCAGCTCAAGTGCAAACGACAAATGAGCCACAGATAATTTTGCAGCTCAAGTGCAAACGACAGATGAGCCACAGACAATTCTGTAGCTCAAGTGTGAACGACAGATGAGCCAGTGACACATTAATCGTGTCACTGGCTCATCTTATATAGCTATTTTAATACAAATCACGTCTCATATTATCTATCACTGGGACTGTTTGACGCTGCATACCGACTTCATTAAAATCTATATTTACGGTAAGAATTCCTTCTTGGTCGTCTAATGCTGCAATGACTTCTCCATATGGATTGACCACTGCTGATTCACCACAATATGTTGCTCCTTGTAATGATTCAATTGGTCCTACTGCATTACATCCTATCACAAAGCAACTGTTCTCAATAGCTCTTGCTTGTAATAATTTAGACCAATGCACTGCATGTTTACTCGTCCATTGTGCCACAACAAAGATAATTTCCGCGCCTTCTTTGATTGGCTGACGTATCACTTCAGGAAACCTCAAATCATAACAAATTACTTGTCCCATTTTAGTATCCATAAGTTCAAACGCATGTGGTAAAGATGAAGCGCCTTTTAAGTATAAATGTTCATCTAACATTGGTACTAGATGCACTTTATCCGTTTGATGTAATAGTTGCCCATTTCGATCCACTGCAAATCCTGTATTGTAAATTGCACTATCTTTCTTATTTGAAACACTACCTGCAATAATATTCACATGTTTTTCTTTAGCCAATTGTGCAATAAAAGCATAACTCTTCTTAATGTCTTCATCAGCATATTGATCAAGTGTCTTTAATGCATATCCTGTATTCCACATTTCAGGTATTACAACGATATCTGTATCTTCATCAACTTGTTGCATTAATTGAATTATTTTTTGTTGGTTTGCCTCAAAATCCGATAATACCACTTCATATTGTAAAACTTGAATCTTCATCATTTCACCTCAATATAAAATAAAGGCGAGGCTATGCCTCACCTTACTTATTTTGTTGTGCCACGGTAATCAATTGAATATGGCAATATAACATGCTTATCTTCAATGTTTTCATCGTTCATATATTTTGTTAATAAGCGCATACCTACTGCACCTATATCGTATAATGGTTGTTTCACACTTGATAATTTAGGTCGTACCATATGTACTAATCGTGTGTTATTGAATGTCACGACTTGTAAATCTTCAGGTACTTTTAATCCTAAATCTATCGCTTTATGTACGATACCAATTGCTTGTTCATCACTAATACATAATACTGCATCTGGTTTTTCTTTATGGATTTGCTCGAATGCTTTTTCGCCATCTAAATATTTTTCTTTACCAATATAAACAGCATCTTCATTAAATTTAATTTGGTGTTTATTCAATACAGATTTCATGCTTTCTAATACATCATGATGTGCTTTGACTGAATAGCCTCCACCAACGAATGCAAATTTTTTCGCACCATCTTGAATTAATTTTTCTGTAATTTCTTCAGCTGCTTTTTTGTAGTCAATATTAACTGATGGTAATACTGATGCTTGATCTTGTGAACCTGAGATAACGACAGGCACACTTGTTGAATTGATCATTTCAATTGTTTCAGTTGATAAAGTACCACCTAAGAAAATAATACCATCTACTTGTTTCGATAATAAGTTATTGAATATTTCTCTTTCTTTTTGCTCATCATTGTCTGAATTCGAAATAATCGTTTGATATTTATACATTGTCGCAATATCTTCTAAACCACGTGCTAGTTCTGAATAATAAATATTTGAAATATCCGGAATAATCACACCAACAGTTGTTGTCTTCTTGCTTGCCAATCCTCTTGCAACTGCATTCGGTCTATAGTTTAATCGTTTAATGACTTCATTGACTTTGTCTCTAGTTGCTGGTTTCACATTAGGATTTCCATTAACAACACGAGAAACTGTAGCCATTGATACATTTGCTTCTCTTGCGACATCATATATTGTAATTGTCATAATTGCCTCCATTATTGTAATCGTTTTATTTATTATTCTAGCACGTTTTCATTTAGTTTTCATTAATAAAGATTAAAAAATTAAACAATGCTTTTATACAAAAAATTAGCAGAGCAATTGCTCTACTAATATTTTCAAATTCTATTTATCTTAGAAATTTAATATTTATTATTTTTTTTAAATGATACTATTTAATGAATTACATCTTCATTCTAAATGCATTAACTGATTCATAAAATGCATCAAACTCTTTAATATTCATTTGTTGTGCACTATCACTTAATGCAAGTTCAGGATTTGGATGTACTTCAGCCATTACACCATCTGCTCCAACTGCGATTGCTGCGCGAGCAACTGGTAACATAATGTCTTTACGGCCTGTTGAGTGCGTCACATCAACTAATACTGGTAAATGTGTGCCTTGTTTTAAAATCGGTACTGCCGAAATATCTAATGTGTTTCTTGTTGCATTTTCATAAGTTCTAATACCGCGTTCACAAAGAATGATATTTTTGTTTCCTTGTGCATAAATGTATTCTGCTGCATATATAAATTCTTCAATTGTTGCACTTAAACCACGTTTTAATAATACGGGTTTGTTCGTTTTACCAACTTCTTTTAATAGTTCGAAGTTTTGCATGTTTCTTGCACCAATTTGGAATACATCTACATACGGATCTGCAAGTTCAAAATGCGCAGGATGTACAATTTCAGATACAACGTTTAAATCATATTTTTCTCCAATTGACTTTAAAATTTCTAATCCTTCTTTACCTAACCCTTGGAAGTCATATGGTGATGTTCTTGGTTTAAATGCGCCACCGCGAATAAATTTTTCACCTTTCGCATGTAAGTTCTTAGCAACTGCTTCTACTTGCTCATAAGATTCTACCGAACATGGTCCAAAGACAAAAATCTTTTCTTCGCCACCAATAATGGCTTTATTTTTAAACTCGACAATCGTGTCTTCTTCTTTTAACCTTCTAGAAACTAATAAATGTTTCTCAGATTCTGATTGTTGTAATTTTGTTGAGGCTTTAAAAATCTCTTTAAACAATTGTTTAATATCATTATCATCAAATGGCCCTTCATTTAAATCAATCAATTGATTTAGCATATCTTTTTCTCGCTCAGGATCATAAATATTAACGCCTTGTTTGCGCTTTTCTACACCAATCTTTTTAGCGATTTCGCCTCTTTCTGATAATAACTTTAACAATTCAATATTGATCGTTTCAATACGTTCACGTAATTGATTTAATTCGCTCATAATTCACCTCAAAAAAAATAGTAGTACAATGACTACTATTTTATCATAAGCTTAAATTTATTTGTTTAATTTTGTTTGTTGCTTTAAAGTTTCTGTTTCAATAATTGTTTTTTTACGTTCTTCTTCTGCCTCTTCCTTAATTGGCAATTCTTTATCAACAATCGCAATTGGTTCTTTTAATTGATCATTATTCACTTCTTTTTTAATTGCATCTTGTTGTGCTTTAATTTCTGGATTTGTTTGATTTTGTTTTTGTTCTAATTTATCTTTAATATCAACAAATTTATCACCGATATCTTGTTGCAGTGCTTTACCTGATTTTTGTGCAACCATTAAACCAATAACAGATCCTACAAATAATCCTAAACTAATCCCTATTGTTAAATCTCTTTGTAATGTATTTTTCTTCATTTCATATTCTTTCACAGTATGTGTATGTAAATCTCTATTGTAAGTTTCCATATTATTGCCTCCTAAAAAAAGAAATGTACTTTATATAAAGTACATTCCCTTAATTTCACACATTAAACTAAATATTTTATTGAATATCTTCTTTTACAACTTGTTCATTTAATGGTGCTGATTTAAAGTTTGGTGCATTACGACGTTCTTTACGTAATTGCCATTTGTCAGCTAATTCCATCGCAACATTTGACCATTGAACGACTTGAGAAATTTTCTCTTCGTTTTGAGAAATGTTGTGTGTAATTGAACTTGTTACATTGTCTACTGAAGAATTTAAATGTTGTACTGTTGTACCAACACCTTTAACTGCATCGACAACTGCATTTAAACGTAATGATTTGTCTTGAACATCTTCTACTAAACGATTTGTTTTATGTAATAAATCTGTTGATTCACGCGTAATCCCTTGAACTTGACCTTCGATACCGTCTAAAGTTTTTGCAACGTGATCTAAGTTTTTCTTAACTGATAATAAAACTACAACGATGCCAATACATAAAATTAAAAATGCTACTGCAGCCACAATGCCTGCTACTGGTAATAACCATTCCATAATAACGCCTCCATTTTTCTTGTTGATATTCTTAAATTACCCCGATGATTAAACGTTAAAACATATTCAATACAATCTTATCAAACTATTTTAAATTTTCATATGCTTTTTGAATTTTTTGAATATCACCAGCACCCATAAAGATGATGACATCATTTTCAAATGCTTTCAAATCAGCTACTGTTTCTTCAGTAATTAATGAAGCATTTGGAATTAAATTTTGTAGATCTTTAATTGTTAATTCACCACTTGCCTCACGTGCTGATCCAAAGATATCACATAAAAATACTTTATCTGCAGGTTTTAAACTGTCAGCAAAATCTTGTAAAAAAGCTTGTGTTCTAGAAAACGTATGTGGTTGGAACACTGCAACAATTTTTCTAGTTGGGTATTTTTTGTTTGCCGATTCTAATGTTGCTTTGATTTCTGTTGGATGGTGTGCATAATCATCAACTAAAATTTGATTTTGATGTTTCTTCTCAGCAAAACGGCGTTTCACACCACCAAAAGTTTGTAATGCATCTTTAATTAAAATAATATCTAACTTTTCTAAATAGCAAATCGTAATTACCGCTAATGCATTTAAAACTTGATGATTACCAAACATCGGTGTTGTGAATCTTTCATAAAATTCACCATCAATGTAAACATCAAATGAAGTACCTAATTCAGATGACTCTACATTTTTAGCAATGACTTTATTATCTTCATTAAATCCATAATAATAAGTTGGCACTAATGCATTTAAATCTTTTAAGTTTTCATCATCACCACAAGCGACAATGCCTTTTTTAACTTTGCGACTCATTTCTTGGAATGCATTAAATACATCACTCATTGATGCAAAATAATCCGGATGATCAAAGTCAATATTTGTAATAATAGCATAATCTGGTGTATAGCTTAAGAAATGACGGCGATATTCACACGCTTCAAATGCAAAGTACTCACTATTCGGTAAGCCCATACCCGTCCCATCACCAATTAAAAATGATGTTTTCTTAGCACCATTCATTACATGAGATAAAAGTCCTGTCGTACTTGTTTTACCATGTGAACCTGTAACAGCGATAGAAATAAATTCATTCATAAATTGACCTAAGAAGTCATGATATCTCACGACTTCTAAACCTAATTCATGTGCTGCCACAATTTCTTCATGGTCATCACTGAATGCATTTCCAGCAATGACTTTCATACCCGGTTGAATATTTTCTTTATTAAAAGGCAAGATTTTAATCCCTTTATCGCGTAAAGCAATTTCAGTAAAAAATTCTTTTTCAATATCTGAACCTTGTACTGTTTCACCCATATCAAATAAGATTTGAGCTAAAGCACTCATTCCTGAACCTTTGATTCCTACAAAATGATATAACATGTTTACACTCCTTATTAATACTCTGATTGTTTTTCAGTGATTAACACTGCTCTCGGCTTAGATCCATTTTGACCGCTGATGTAACCGAGTTCTTCTAATTGATCTACGATACGTGCAGCACGATTGTATCCAATTTGGAATCGTCTTTGAATCAATGATGTTGAAATATGACCTTCATCAATCATATAATCACATATTTCATCAAACAGTTCATCTTTTGGTTGTTCTGATACTTTTTTCAACAATGTTTCTTGTTGGAATAAGTAATTCGGCTCACCTTGAGACTTCACATATTGAACAACTTGATCAATTTCATCATCTGATACGTAACAACCTTGTATTCTTATTGGTTTATTCATTCCATTACCAAGGTACAGCATATCACCATTACCTAGCAATTTTTCTGCTCCACCAACATCTAAAATCGTTCTTGAATCAACTTGAGAAGATACCATAAACGCAATACGTGTCGGTACATTCGCTTTAATTAAACCAGTAATCACATTTACAGATGGTCTTTGCGTTGCAAGGATTAAGTGAATACCACATGCTCTTGCTTTTTGAGCAATACGCGCAATGGCATGTTCAACATCTTGAGGTGCAACCATCATTAAATCTGCTAATTCATCAATAACTACAACAATCTTTGGCATTCTATCTTGATATGCGGCTTTTTGATTGTATGCTGTAATATTTCGAACATGTAAATCAGCAAACACTTTATAACGACGTTCCATCTCCTCAACAACCCATTTTAAGCTTTCTGTAGCAGCTTTCACATCTGTAATCACAGGTGCGATTAAATGTGGTAAATCATTGTAAGGTGCAAGTTCTACCATTTTAGGGTCAATCAATAATAATTTTAATTCATTTGGGTTATTGCGATATAAAAGTGATACTAAAATTGAATTAATTGCTACAGACTTACCAGAACCTGTTGCCCCAGCAATCAATCCGTGTGGCATTTTCGCAATATCCATAATCATTGGTTCGTTATTAATACGCACACCTAAAGCAACACTTAAATGAGATTCAGCAAACTTCAATTTCTTACTAAGTTGTACTTCACTTAAATTAACATTACGTGTTTCTTTATTAGGTACTTCCACACCAACTAAACTTGTACCAGGTATTGGCGCTTCAATTCGAATATCTTTAGCAGCAAGTGCCATTTTAATATCATCTTGTAAGTTCGTAATACGACTTACTTTAACACCTTTTTCAACAGATAATTCAAACCTTGTAACAGATGGTCCTACAACAACATTTTCAACAGTTGCAGGGACATTAAAATGATAAAAAGCATCATTCAATTGAGCAGCTTGCTCATCAATCGCTTCTTGATCAAAGGTCATTTTATCTTCAGGACGCAATAAACTTACAGGTGGTAATAGATATTTGGGTCCAATGCGTTTCTTTTCTTTTTGTTCTACAGTCTGTTGCACCTTTTGAATAGGTTGTTCAACTTCAGTTTTAGGTGGTACTGTGTTTTGATCCGTGAGTGCGTTCGTTACATTCGATTCATCTGTTGCCACTTCAACAACGGATGGTTTCGCAGTAACTTGATTTGGAATATCTTGATTTTCTTTTATCTTACGTTTCGCTTCCATCCATTTTTTCTTGTCACTTGGTGTCATCACAACATTAAACGGAGAAACGCGCTCTTTCATAACTGGTTTCAATACCGGTTCTAAAGACTTCACATCTTTAATATTGCCCGTAAATTCATTATTCTGCACTTCTATAGCTCTTGAAAGGGCAACATCATGATATGTATCTTCTACAGGTGATACATTGTTTTGTTGATGTTCATTGTCTTCAAATGATGTATTATCATCTGATTCAAAGTTCGTTTCTTCTTGAATATCATCTGTATCCATTTCTTCAAATGTGACATCATCAAATGATGTATCCTCTGATAAATCATCATATACATCAATCGTATCTAACTCTAAATTAGCGACTTCATCATCTTGCACTTCTTCAAATGTCACATTTTCTTCAATGAATTCATTTGTAACTTCTGGTTCATCGACTTTAACCAAATCTGCATCTGTTAAAGCAATGACTTCATTATCTTCTTCAACCATTTTGACTTCATTTTCAACTGGCGTTTCTTGTGTCGACACTACTGCTTGTTCTTCTTTAAATTCTTGAGTTTCAAGTGGTAAATGTTGCTTTGGTTCATGTGGAATCTGTAATGGTGTTTCAGTCTCAATACGTTCAACATCATCTTTTTGTTGCATCATTTTCTCAATTTCAGATTCTTGAAGTTTAATACGTTCACGATTCTCCTGAAACTCTTTTTGGCGTCTTAATTTCTTTTCACGCTCTCTTCTAATTTCAGCGACAATTTGTGACGCATAAATATTTTCTATATTTACGGTATTGTCTTCTTTACGATATGTCGGTGTTTCAGGTCTTTTTTCAATCGCCTTTTGACCTTCTAACTTCTTCACAGGTTGAAATATTGATCGATTTTCCGGAGGCTTTTTAGTGCCATAAATCGCACTTGGCACTTCCGAAGCCTTAAATATCGGTTTATGTACTTGATAATCTTTAGAAGTAAACTTAGGTTTTTCTCTTTTAGGTACATAAGATTGATATTTTGGTTCTGTCATTGACTCGTAAGTCGTCTTTTGCCTTTTAGGTTGATATGAAGGTGTTACAGCATCACGATGGCTTTCTGAGTTGAAGGTACCATTTTTTTCACGCCTTCTTTGTCTTCTCGGCACATAGTCACTTACGAAACCTGACGTATCATGCTCATATTCTGGTTTTTGAATCTGTTGATGATGTGAATGATGATCTTCAATATGTTCCTTTTGTTCATGATTTACACGTACATTATCCACATTTAAAGGGAATCTAAATTTCCCTTTTGGTCTTTTATACACATCATTCGTATCAACTGGTATGTCTGCTTCATTACTATGTGATGTGGTCTCATTCGGTCCAAATAATTTATCAAACCAACTCATCTCATCACCCTTTTATCGCTTTAAAGAAATCTTGACCAATTTCATATTGATCATCTAATACTAAAATACCTTTTTTCTCCTCTGAATCCGTTAAACCTAATTCACGTTCAGAACAAATCATGCCACTTGAAGGCACACCACGTAATTCAGCATCTTTAATTAACATACCACTTGGCATTACAGCGCCTACTTTGGCAACAACAACCTTTTGACCTTGTGCGATATTTTTTGCACCACAAACAATTTGTAACGTCTCTGTACCCACATTCACATTTGTAATATTTAATTTATCAGCATTTGGGTGCTTTTCACACGTTTCAACAAAACCTACAACAAATTTCGGTGATAAATCAACTTCTAAAGGCTTTTCTAATCCTTTTTCTAAAAGCACTGCATTTAATTTTTCGATAAATGCTTCTGTTAATGTCACTTGACCTTGCTCATCTAAAGGTAATGCATCTTTCACTGATTTTACGTTGTATCCTACAACTTTATTATCTTTTTTAATTGTAGTGATATCACCATTTGTTTCATATTCAAATGGTCCTGACACAGGTTCAACTGTAATAAATAAGTAGTCGCCAACTTTTTCATTGTAAAAAATATTCATGATAATTCTCCTATGTATGTAAGATTTTTATGTATTTATTGATTTTTATTTTGTTTTTCCGCTTCAAATCGTTTTCTATTAGCTTCAATGCGTTCAATGGCTGCCTTATCTCTCTTTGCATTGTTCTTACCTAAAATAAATACCGGTGTTAATTGGTCATTTTCATATTGGAATGATAAAGATGTAATTGGAATTAATCCATTAGCAAAGAATTGCATCATCATTTGCGCTAATACATCGTATCCAGTTTCATTTTGAATATCTGCAATTAAAAGTAAATCCCCATGAGGTACACAAACCATCATTTCACCAGTAATTTGTGATTTAAATTCTTGAAGCAACTTTTTATTTAATATTTTAGAAGCATCATATCCATCGTTTTTATTGAAGAAGTAAAACGTATTACCACTAACTGTATCTGTTTTATAAGACATATCCAGTCTTAAAACATTGAATAATGCAATAGTATGTATATCCTCTTTGCTTAATTTAAGTTCAGATAGCATTGATTCATCTATTAATCGATATGTATCTCCTAAATCTACTGCATAGTAGATGTTCGTTTCTGCAGTATGCTCAGTAATCACTAATGCCTTACCTTCTGCTTCTTTTTTAAAGCTTGTAGAACGAATAACGGGCATAATCTTTTTCTGGTCGATGCCAGCAACTGATTGTGCTTTCATTGCTCGAATCGATGCTTCGATATAATATGCAACCTCATCCACAATCTTTGGGTTGTTTTTATATTTTGCAACGACTGGACTTAATTTAATTGTTAACCCTTTTTGATTGTCCAGTCGCTCAACTCTTAATGTTTCTTCTTTTCTATCATATTGATAGCGCACGACATTTAAATCTAAAGATGCAATGAGTGCATCTCTCATTTCAAAAACATTCATTTTGCCACTCCTTACATAACTTCTATTGTACAATAAATATGCCCTTTACAAAAGCACTAGCCAAAACAAAACGGGAAACAGCCGTTTCCCGTTTAAGTTCATGTTTATTCTTATAATTGTTCTATGAAAGCAATAATTTCTTCTTTTGTTTTTCTATCTTTAGATACGAATCTTCCAATTTCTTTACCTTCATTAAAAGCTACAAAACTCGGAATGCCCATAACGTCATGTTCAATGGCTAAATCCATAAATGCATCACGATCTACAGAGATGAATTGATAATCTTTAAATGAATTTTCAATGTCATCTAAATGTGGTGCGATAAAAGTACAATCTGGGCACCATGAAGCTGTAAACATTACAATTGTCTTATTTTGAATAAGAGTATTAAAATCACTTAGTTGTTTTAATTGTTTCATTGTTACCTCCTGTAGGAATCAATTGATCTCCTGATTTAATAATTTGTGCTTTATACAATATTCGATAAAGGATAAAACACACTACTGCTGGTAGTATAAAGTGAAAAAGTGCGATTTGTAAATAAACTTGCATCGAACTCCCCATTGCTTTTATGGTCATGATTTGACCGACCAATCCACTTGTCCCCATACCAGCACCTGCTGCCACATTTTTCATTGGCCAAAAAACGGTCATTATAGGTGCAACTAATATACTTGCAATCACTGGCGGCACTAAAATAAATGGATGTTTTAAATAATTTGGTATTTGGATTTTACTTGTACCGATACCATGAGCAATAACGCCTTCAATACCATTGTCTTTATAACCTGTTACTGCAAAACCAATCATATGGCAACAGCAACCAATTGTCGCAGCGGCTGCAGCGGTACCTTCAATATTTAACATTAATGCAAGGGCAGCACTAGAAATTGGACTTGATAAAGTTAAACCGAATATTAATGAAACCAAAATACCCATTAGCATTGGTTGTTGATCTACTGAAAACGTAATAAATGCTCCTAACTTTAACATTAAAGTTTGTATAAAGGGACCAACTACTTTCGCAATGATTGCACCAACAATCAATGTTACAAGTGGTGTTAATAAGATATCTATTTTTGTCTTCCCACTGTATAATCGACCGAGTTCACTTACAACTAAACTGACGACATATGTACCTGCTGCACCGCCTAATTCATAGCCATACATCCCCGTTACAGCCGATGAAAAAATGACCATTGGCTTTGCACCTAATCCATATGCAACAGCAACTCCAACAGCTGCACCGGTGAACTGTTTTGCAAGTTTACCGATATCAATCAGTATACTTGTATCAAAATAAGGCTTTAACTGAATGCCAATCGTTTCTAAAATCAAACCTATAATTAAACTTGAAAAAAGACCAAGAGCCATATAGCTCATCCCACTTATGAACCAACGATTTAATAATTGTTTCATTTTAAACCCCTTTTTACTTTTATTTTTATCTATTCTATTATAATAAAAGTTAAATACAAGTATTGAAAAAACGGCCAACTTATGAATATTACATTCAAAAGTTGACCGAAATTAATATTAAATTAAAATATTATGAACCATTTAAGCATTAATCACATTTAAAAATCGCTTTAAATGTTCAGATTGTGGATGATTAAAAATAGCCTCTGGTGTACCTATTTCTTCGATAATACCATCATGAACAAATGCAATGCGATCGGCTACTGATTTTGCAAATTGCATTTCATGGGTCACAATGACCATTGTCATTCCTTCTTCAGATAAGTTTTGAATGACTTTTAATACATCTTGTACTAACTCTGGGTCAAGTGCAGAAGTCGGTTCATCAAACAACATCACTTTTGGATTCATCGCAAGCGCTCTCGCGATACCGACACGTTGTTGTTGACCGCCTGATAATTGAATTGGATATTGATCTTTAACATGTAATAAATCTACTTTCTCAAGTAATCCAATCGCAATTTCAGTTGCTTGTTTTTTATTCATTTTTTTTACTTGTACTAAGCCCTCTGTTACGTTTTCAAGCGCCGTCATATGTGGAAACAACTGAAAGTTTTGAAAGACCATGCCAGATTTTTGTCTCACGTTAATTTGTGATTTTTTATTATTTGAAGAATAACTTAACCCATCCACTGTCACTGTACCTGAAGTTGGTAACTCCAGTGCATTCATTGTTCGTAACAACGTTGTTTTACCTGATCCACTTCTACCAATCAATACAACAACTTCCCCATTTGCTACTTCTAAATCAATACCTTTTAATACTGGCTTATCACCAAATTGTTTTGTTAATGCTTGAATTGAAATCATCGTTGATACTTCCTTTCAATCTTCGCTTCGAATTTACCTTGGAAAAATGACACAATGAAACAAACGATCCAATACATTAATCCGACCAATAAATAAATCGATAAAAATTCATATGTTGTGGCCGCCACTTCTTGAGCTTTTCTAAACATTTCTGCGACTAAAATAAACCCTAGCAATGAAGTATCTTTTAATAAATTCAAAAATGTATTGCCTAACGCAGGAATGGATACACGAATTGCTTGTGGCAAGACGATTCGTTTCATCGTCATCCATTCGCTCATGCCAATAGAATAAGCTGCTTCTGATTGACCCTTCGGTATTGAAATAATACCTCCACGAATGATTTCAGATGTATAAGCACCAACATTTAAACTTAAACCGATAATGGCTGCAGTCACTGACGGTAATGTCCATTGTACATCTGGATTCCCTGTTACTAAACGACCGATTTCAGGAATACCAAAGAAAATAATAAATAATTGTACAAGCATTGGTGTTCCACGGATGATAGAAACATAAATACTCGCTGGTATTTTCAACCATTTCTTGTGTGATACTCTAGCTAATGCAGTTAAAATTGCGATAACAAAACCAATCATAAATACCACAATTGTAATTGGAATTGAATATTTCAATAGTCCAATCAACATTGGCATAAAGGCTTGTTTCGCTGCTTCTAATGCATGTAATTGCTCTGGATTAAGATTTTGAAACATCTTCACCAAACCATTTTTTACTTATTTTCGATAACTCACCTGATTTTGTTAAGCTATCAATTGCTTTATTGATGTCTTCAATTTTCTTATCATCCGTTTTCTTTAAGAAAACAAAACCTGATTGACTTTTTTCTGCGTTACCATTAATGATTTTTACATCAGCTGATTTCTTTTGTTTCATGTAATCTAATACTGACAATTTTTCATTAAACGTACCTTCAACACGATTTGATAATACCATTTCCATCGCTTGGTTAAATCCTTCAACTTGAGTAATATCAGCACCTTTACTTTGTGCTAATTTGCCATAGTTTGATGTTAAAGTTTGTGCTAATTTTTTTCCTTTCACATCATCAAATGATTTAATGTCATCGTTATTTTTACGAACTACTAATACTGCACTTGAATATGTGTAAGGTTTTGAGAATTTGTATTTCGCTTTACGTTCTTCATTAATACCCACTTGGTTCGCAACAGTATCAAAGCGACCTGAATTTAAACCTGAGAACATTGAATCCCATTGTGTTTCAACAAATTTCACTTTGTAACCTGCTTTTTTTGCTACTGCTTTTGCAACTTCTACATCGTATCCAGTTAAATTCCCTTTTTTATCATGGAATGTAAATGGCGCATAAGTACCTTCTGTACCAATCGTTAATGTTTTATCGTCTGATTTCTTTACTTCTTTTGAGTCATTTGATCCACATGCAGCTAATAATACTGATGATGCTAATGCAACTGTAACTAATTTTTTCATTCTTTTACCCTCAACTTTAATCTTAGTATTTTACTCGGAATAAACATTATTCTATACTATTTTGAAATGAAGTCAACAAAAAAATACTCAAATTCGAAATTTGAATTTGAGTATTAATAAATCATAACAGTGTAACGTATTAATTTTCTTTTAAATATTGAATTTTTTCAGGCGTTAAATCTTTCAATAAATGCATAAAGCCAGACTTTGCAGCAATGTAATCTTTAATATCAAAAATAGAATGACTTGAATGAATGTATCGCGCAGGGACACCAATAACAGCTGATGGAATACCATCATTCGCAACTTGTATTTCTGCAGCATCCGTCGCTCCTGGTGAAACATAGTATTGGTATTTCACTTCATGTTGATCAAACAATTCAAGCATATAATCTTTAAATGCTGGTTGTAATAGCATTGCACGATCATAAAATCTTAGTAACGTACCTTTACCAAGTTCACCAGATTTATCTCCTATTAAATCATTTGCTGGAGAGCAGTCCACAACAAATGCAATATCAGGTTTTATAATATGACTTGATACTTTTGCACCACGTAAACCAACTTCTTCTTGAACGTTGGCACCGATGTATAAATCAAATGGCAATGATACATCTTTAAGCGATTGTAAAATATCGATGATGATTGTACAGCCATATCGATTGTCCCACGCTTTACATAAATAACGGTCTTTCGTTAATTGTTTAAATGATACATTCGGAACAATTGGGTCCCCTATACGAATGCCCATTGAGACTACTTCTTCTTTACTTGTTGCACCTACGTCTAATAACATTTCAGTTATTTTTGGCAATTTTGAATCTCCTGTTTGGAAATGCTTTGGCACACTTGAAATGATACCGCTTAATTCATCTTTGTTCTTCGTTAATACTTTCATATGTTGACTGAGCAATACATCCGTACTCCATCCGCCAATATCGATGAACTTTAATAAACCATTGTCTAATATTTGTGTCACCATAAATCCTACTTCGTCCATGTGTGCCGCTATTAGTACTTTTTTTGCATTTGGGTTATTAGATTTCTTTACAAAGAAAATCCCACCTAAGTTATCTTGAATCACTTCATCTGCAAGCGGTGCCATATGTGCTTTTAAATAATCACGAATTAAATATTCATGTCCAGGGGCACCATGCATTTCCGTTAAACATTTCATATGTTCAATAATATCTTTCAACAAAATCACTCCTTATATGGTAAAATGTAAAAAACAAGAAAGGACTAATCAGATGAATAAAAATTATAAAAGATATACTTTATTATTATTACTTTTTATCCCAATCCTTTTTTATGTAATTAACAAAAAACGTGTAGAAATTATTTCTCCAGAACAAGCTTTGCAAATTGCAAAGGATGCATTTAATCATGTTGAAACGAGTTACATTGTTCATACACCACAAAAAGTGACACGCTTATCACACGAGTCACTCGTTTATAAAGGTGGTATCTCTAATGCTACACACGAATATGAATTTACAATCGATGCGTATACAGGTGATATGATTGAAACTAGAGAAATCAACTAATGTTGATTTCTTTTTTTGTATAATGTTTCAAATGTGAGTTTAATACGATCTAATCCTTCTAGAAGTACCGATTCTGGTACAGCCGCATTCAATCTAAAATGCGTCGTTTCATGCATTTCATAAATACTACCTTCACCAATGGCAATACGGCCAATAGATTTCAGTGCTTCAAACACTTCTATTTCTGAAAATCCACTCTTTCTAAAATCAATCCACGCTAAAAAAGTCCCCTCAGGTTGATGAAACTCTAATGTATGATTTAAATGTCGGTGAATATAATCATCGATGATTTGCATATTATTTTCAATGTGTGCATTTAATGCATCAATATAGTCATGTCCTTCTAAATATGCAGCTTTAACAGCTTGTATAATTAAAGGATTTGCACCAAACAGTCCATACACAGTCATCATTTGTTGGTTCAAGCGTTCTTTAACAAAGTGATCCTTTGTAATAAAGTAACTGTGCTGCATTCCTGAAATATTAAATGATTTTCCTAGACATGTTGTTACTAAAATTTTATCGTATGTTGGCATCATCTTTGCCATAGAAATATGTTTTGATTTTCTTGCAAAGTCCATATGAATTTCATCCGCAATAATAAAAACATCATTCTTTTCACAAATTTCCACAATCTTTAATAACTCTTTATTTGTAAATACTTTGCCTGTTGGATTTTGAGGATTACATAAAATAAAGATTTTGTTTTGTGGCATTTGACATAAATATTCAAAATGCGTGAAATTCATTTCATAACGATCTTCACACCATTCTAATGGGCTTTCAACAACCATGCGTTTATTACCTTCAATTAAAGTTAAAAATGCGTTATATGAAGGTGTGTTCACAATAATCCCATCAAACTCATTCGTTAACATTCGTATAACTTCTGTAATGGTAAATAATACTGTTGGTGCATAACCAATATCTTGTTTTAAAACGTTGATATCAAACCTTGTTTGAAACCAATGTTTAATTGGCGAAAAGAAATCATTGGTTTGATAGGTTGAATAACCGATGATTGGATGCGTTAATCTTTTTTGAATGGCTTCTGTAATACCCGGAAAAGTGGGTAAATCCATATCCGCAATCCAGAATGGTTGTAAAGCATTGGTGCCGTAAATACTATCCATTGCATCATATTTAACACAATTCGTATTTGTTCTGTCAATTACTTGATTAAAATCATACATCGCTACCCCTCCAAACTTTCTTTTATTTTACCATGAATCGCCAATTTTAATATACAAAAAAAGCCAGGTATGCACCCGACTAGTTAAACGAAGCTTCCAAACGATTGATTCTAAATCCTTTGTTTGAGAACTTTTCTTCATATTCTGTTTTAATATTATCTTCAGGCTCATTCTCGTGAAGATTCAAATTAATATTTTTTAATTTCATTCCAAATTGACTCATACTTTCAATTGAGAATTCAAATAATTGTTGATTGTCTGTTTTAAAATGAATTTCACCATCTGATTTTAAGATGGCTTTATAAATACTTAAATAATTCGCATGTGTTAAACGACGTTTTGCATGGCGTGTTTTTGGCCATGGATCTGAGAAGTTTAAGTATACTCTATCAACTTCACCTTCTCCGAAAATATCCGTTAAATGTTCAGCATCAACTGTTAATAATCTTAAGTTTTCAATGCCTTGTTCAACAGCCTTTTCTACGATACGAATCATCACGTTTTTATCACGTTCAATACCAATGTAATTAATATGTGGGTTCATTTTAGCCATTTCTGTAATAAAACGTCCCATACCACTACCTACTTCAATATGAATGGGTTGTGATTTATTAAACCAAGATTGTATTTCACCTTTACGTGACAAATCAATACTTACAATATCACTGTGGGATAAAAGATAATCTTCCGCCCACGGTTTATTTCTCATTCTCATTAATTTTCTCCTCTAAATAAATGGATTTTGGTGCAACACACCATTCAAAAACTGGATCCATTCATTCATATCTTGATAACGATTTTTCTCCTCATACCATTCAACCATTGCAATGGCCTGAATGATGGTATACCATTTCATGCGCTTTTGTAAATCAATGGTCAATTCTGCACCATATTCTTTTAACCATGCTTCAAATAAATCACCTTGTTGATATGTATACATGATCATACCTAAGTCAATGGCCGGGTCTGCAATCATTGCACCTTCCCAATCCACTAAAAACAATTCATCTTGATCAGATAACAACCAATTGTTATGATTCACATCACCGTGGCACACCGTATAAAATCTAGGATCTAAATTAGGCATATGATCTTCTAAATACGTTAATGCACGTCTAATAACATGATGTGTTAATACTTGTCTTGATAAAGATGAATTGATCTTTTTAAGTAACAATTCAGGATACATCGGTTTCATTTCCATACGTTTTAACATGGTTAAAAGTGGTTTAGATTGATGAATTTTTTTGAGGAGTTTAGCAACACGTTGTGAATACATTTCTTCATGTGTTAACGAGCGTCCATTTTTCCAATGTTGTGCCGTGACAACTTCTCCTGTTTCAATACGCTTCGTCCAAACAAGCTTCGGTACGATTCCTTCAGCGGAAAGCGCAGCAAGAAACGGACTTGAATTTCTCTTTAAAAATAACTTACGGCCGTCTTGCTCTGCCATATATGCTTCACCAGAAGCACCACCAGCTGAATCTAATGTCCAACCTAGCTGATAGAAATGTTCCAACATGTTCACCCCCACTCTAGAAAAAAGAAAAGGCTCTTTAAAAGAGCCTAGCTTTCGATTTAACGACTTGATTAAATTTTATAACCTTTTAAGAGATAATTCAAGCGAAAAATTTATGAAAACACTTTCAAATCAGATATCTATTGAATACCAATGTTTGCCACAAATCCATCTTGTATCGCTTGTGTAACTTTACCAGGGGTTCCATTTGAAATCATCGTATCGTCAATTTGAATAACTGGTGTTACTTCAAGAGACGTACTTGAAATAAATACTTCATCACATTCAAATAAGAACGATGATTCAAATGCTTCTTCAACAAACGGAATATTTAAAGACGCACATACTTTTTTAATCTCTAAACGCGTAATTCCATTTAATATTAAATGGTTTGCAGGATGCGTGTACACAGTACCATCTTTAATAGCAAACACGTTACTTGAAGCACCCTCTGTTACAATACCATCACGAATTTGAATGGCTTCCGTTGCTCCGTGTTCTACAGCTTTTTGTTTATTTAATACATTCCCTAATAAATTTAAGCTTTTAATATCGCAACGTAACCAACGGATATCTTCCGCAGTAATCGTTTTAACGCCTTCTTTTAAGCCTTTTTCAGGACGTGCTGATGCATAAGCATATAACAAGATGGTTGGTTCTACAGATGGAATTGGAAATGGATGATTTCTTGGTGCAACACCACGTGTCACTTGAATATAAATATTCCCCATTTCAATTTGGTTCTTTTCAATCAGTTGACGACAAATTTCAATATATTCTTCTACTGAATATTTTGCGTCCATTTGAATTTCAGCAGCACTTCTTAATAAACGTTCAAAATGTTCTTGAGCTGTATATAATTGGCCATTATAAACACGAACGACTTCATAAATACCATCACCAAATTGATAGCCACGATCGGTAATTTCAGCATGAGCTTGTTCTACATAATTCCCATTAAAAAATATCATTAAATTACTCACCTTCTACACATACTGAATGAATTGCTTCTAAATAAATTGCAGTTGCATCAAATAATTGTTTTTTAGAAATGTATTCATTCTTTTGGTGCATTAAATCTTCTGAGTCTTTAAACATTGCACCGAATGCAACACCTTTTTCCATTGTTCTTGCATAAGTTCCGCCACCAATCGTATATGGCTCAGTCATATCTCCTGTTTGATTGCGGTAAGCTTTTAATAACTTTTGAATAAATGGATCATTTTTATCCACATAATGTGGAACTTGATGTTTGTTTACAACGATTTCAAAATGATCTTTACTGATTTCTTTTTTATAAGCTTCAATACGTGTTTCGAAATCAAATGTATTTGGATAACGTAAGTTCACACCATATTGACCACCGTCAACATCTGTATATGAAATAATACCGATATTCGTCGTTAATTTACCTAATTCAGGCGTTTCAATGGCCATTCCCATTTTTTCACCATAATGTGATTCAAATAATTGCGTATCACCAAAGTTTACGAATGTTTTTGCTTTTTTATCTAAATCTAATGTATTTAAGAAATGAATTAAGTAAAGACCGGCATTTACACCTTTAAATGGTTCCATACCATGAACAGATTTACCTTCAACTGTTAATACAACATTACCGTTATCAACCGTATGTGAACCTGTTAATTGGTGTTCTTTTAAGAAAGCATCAAATTGTTGAATAACATGTGAAACTTGCTCTTTTACTAAAATTTTAGCTTCAGCAAAGTCAGGTACCATATTGTATCTTTCACCAGATTTTAAGACCTTTAATTCAACTGCAGGTTCACTGTCACTGACTTCATCTGAATTTTGGATGATATCAAATGCTGTAAATCCTTTTTCACCATGAATGAGTGGGAAGTCTGCATCAGGTGCAATACCTAAATTCGGCATCTCTTCCGTTTGGAAATAACGATCTGTACATTTCCACTCTGACTCTTCATCAGTACCGATAATCATATGAATACGTTTTTTCCAATCCACTTTCATATCTTCTAAAATTTTAACAGCATAGTATGCTGCAATTGATGGTCCTTTATCATCTAAAGTACCACGTGCAATAATTTTATCTTCTGTTACAACAGGTTCAAATGGATTCGTATCCCAACCACTACCTGCTGGCACAACGTCAACGTGACATAAAATACCGAATAAATCTTCACCTTTACCCATTTCAATGCGGCCAGCAATGTGGTCAACATCATGCGTTTTAAAACCATCACGTTCTGCCAAACGATACATATATTCTAAAGCTTTTCTCGGCCCAGGACCAACAGGGTTTTCTGCATCCGCTAAACTGTCATCACGAATACTTTCTATCGCTAATAAGCCTTTTAAGTCTTCAATCATTTGTGTTTCATATTCTGCTACTTTTTCTCTCCACATATTAATGCCTCCTTAATTTCTCATAAGTTCATAATACATTAAATTATAATATTTTGAAAATATTGAAACAAAAAATAAAGCGCTCATTATGAGCACTTTATTTTTTGAAATATATTCAATTATTTCGATGTTACATCATTGTTAGTGTCCGTTACAACATGAATGTTGTTTGCGCCACCTTCGTCGTCAAACGTTTGTTTTTGTTCTTCGACTTGAACTTCACCATTTTTAGAGAATTTTTCTTTATATGGTGCAGCTTTTTCATTTAACTTTTCTTTGTAAGGTGCAGCTTTTTCTTGCACTTTAGAAGTTAAGTTTTCTTTATATGCATTTGGATCTTCTTTCGCTTTTGCATATTCTTGTTTCGCTTGCTCAGTTAATCCTTGTGCTTTTTGTTTTACACTTTCTTTATAAGCATTTGGATCTTCTTTCGCTTTGTTATACTCATTTAATACTAAGTCACGATTTTCTTTTTTAGAAAGAATTGCTGCGATTGCAGTTCCTCCAATTACTAATGCTGCTCTTAATAAACCTGCTTTTTTAGCCATTTAAAACACCTCTTTATTTGATTTATAGTTATATCATACCCGTATGAAACATCATTAAACAAATAATATGATAAAAATTTTCAAAAAAATTAAAAAAATAGTACACCCTTGATTAGGATGTACTATTTTGAGTGACAAGTTTTAACTCCTCATCAGTAAGTAATCGATACTCACCAAGTGCTAAGGAAGGATCTAGTGCCAATTGCCCCATATGCGTTCTTTTTAAATACGTTACTTTCATACCCACTGCAATGAACATTCGTTTTATCTGATGAAACTTGCCTTCTTGGATAATAATTTCAATTTGTGATGTTGTTTCACCTGTTGATAAAATTTTTAACATTGCAGGCATCGTTTCATAACCATCATCTAACGTAACACCCACTTTAAACTGCTCAATTGTTTTATCGGTAACAATACCATCAATTGTCGCAATATATGTTTTATCGACATGTTTTTTTGGACTTAAAACATTATGTGTAAATTGACCATCGTTAGTTAGAATTAAAAGTCCTTCTGTATTTTTATCAAGACGTCCAACAGGATGTAAGTCATAATGCTCATACCCTTGAATTAAATCAATGACCGTTTGATCTCGATCTTCCGTTGCTGAAACAACACCTTGTGGCTTATGTAACATAATATAAACAAATGGTTGATGCTTTATCACTTGATCATTGACTTTAACCACATCTACATTTTCATCAATATGCATGTCGCTTTTTTTAATAACGATATCATTAACCGTCACTTGTTTCTTTTTTATTAATGCTTTAACGTCTTTTCTTGAACCAATACCATGATTCGATAGAAATTTATCTATTCTCATCTTACTAATTTATTCCTAATACTTTGTACACGATCGCCTAAAAACTCATCAGCAAGACGTGATTTCATTGATAATGCAGCATAAACGAGACCACCTACGAATGCACTTACCATTACAATAATCAGTGCATCTAATTTTCGACCTGAATTTAAGAAGAAACTCATTAAAGCATAAACAATTTCAACAGAAACAAGCATTAGCAAACTATATAACGTGATATATAAAATATGTCGTAACGTTTGTCTGTATTGGAATCCTGCATACTTTTTAATAACCAACATATTACAAATGATTGCAAACAATAATGCAATTGCTGTACCTAAAACCGCACCATTCGTATGGAATACAATAATTAATGGTAAGTTAATGATCGCTTTAATAAACAATGCTCCAATAACAATCCATACAGTCAATGATTGCTTATCAATACCTTGTAATATTGCAGCTGTAACAGATAATAAAGCAATTAATATACTAACTGGAGCATAAAAGAATAATATTTGACTTGCTTCAGCATTATAGCTATAAAACACAGTATAAAGCGGTGTTGCAAGTACCATAATACCTAAAGAAGCTGGCACTGTTAAAAACAATAATACACCGAAAGTTTGTTTGATTTGGTGATGCATTAATTTTGTTTCTTTTCTTGCATAAGTTCTTGCAATACTTGGTACAAGACTAATTGCAAATCCAGCAGCTAAACTTGTTGGAATCATTACCAATTTATTTGTTGTTGTATTTAAGATTGTTAATAGCATATTATGTTTACTTACAGCAACACCAGCAATATCTAACCCTTTATTGTGTGTAAATTGATCAATCGTAGAAAACAATGGAATACATAAACTCACAATAACAAATGGAATACTATACAATAAAATTTCTTTGTACATTGAACGGTATGAAACATCCATACCAGTTTCATCAGATTCTACCATTTTATCGATATGTGGTTTTCTTTTTCTCCAATAATAAGCAAGTGTTAAAATGGCTGCAATTGCACCAACAGCTGCTGCGAAAGTGGCAATTTCATTTGCGAGTAACACTTTTTTTGGATCAATCACTTTTAATACTAAAAATGTACCGCCTAATAAAAATGCAATACGCGCAACTTGTTCAATCACTGTTGATACTGCAGTCGGTCCCATTGAATCATAACCTTGAAATATACCACGGAATGTAGCTAAAAACGGAATAAAAATAACCGCAAATGATAATACTCGTATAATTTCAGTAATTTGTGGTACAGTCCATTCTCCTAACTCACCTGCTTTAGGACTTGCTAAAGTCGCACTTGCAATCGAAGGTGATAAGAAATAAAGCACTATAAAACCAAGTAAACCACTAATCCCCATGACGACAAGTGATGAGCGATACAGCTTGTGACTTATTTTATATGCACCGAGTGCATTGTATTTGGCGACGTATTTCGCAACGGCAAGTGGAACCCCTGCGCCAGCAATCGTCAGCATAACAACATATGGTGGATAAGCCATATTATAAGGAGATAAATTTTCCTCTCCACCAATAATTGCGTAAAACGGAATAATGTATAAAATCCCTAGAATCTTCGTTATAAAAATACTTGCAGTTAAAATAAAAGTACTTCTAACTAAAGTATCTTTTGTTTCTGACATATTTTTCATCCCTAACTTCTTAAATTTTGCTAATGAATATCATATCATCTTTAGTGTGATTGTACTACTTTTATTCATAACTTAACGACAAACTCAATTTCGTATATAATCAACTAGAGGTGATTTTATGTACGAAACAATCGTAATCGGCGGTGGACCAAGTGGTCTAATGGCTGCAATCAGTGCTAGTGAAAATAACAAAAAAGTATTACTTATCGATAAAAAAGACCAGTTAGGAAGAAAACTTCAAATATCAGGTGGCGGCCGATGTAATGTAACCAATAACGTATCTCATGATGAACTCATTAAACATATCCCTGGTAATGGCAAATTCTTATACTCTGCTTTCAACACATTCGATAACTATAGTATTATTCGATATTTCGAAAATTTAGGCGTTGCATTAAAAGAAGAAGACCATGGTCGTATGTTTCCAAAATCTAATAATGCTAAAGATGTGGTGAATGCATTAAAAGAACAACTCATTAAAAATCAAGTTGAAGTAAAAACAACAACAAAAGTCACTTCTTTATGGATAGAAGATAATACTATAAAAGGTGTCATTCTATCTGAAGGCGTTAAGATTGAAGCCAATCATGTTATTATCGCAACAGGTGGTAAATCTGTACCTCATACAGGTTCAACAGGAGACGGTTATACATTTGCAACACAAGCTGGACATACCATTACAGAATTATTTCCAACAGAAGTACCCATTACTTCAAACGAACCCTTTGTTAAATCTAAAATATTACAAGGCTTAAGCTTACAAAACATTGCATTAAGCGTGTTAAGAAAAAATGGTAAACCGAGTATTACACATCAAATGGATATGTTATTCACACACTTTGGTATATCTGGACCTGCAGCTTTAAGATG
Source organism: Macrococcus sp. DPC7161 (assembly GCF_004117835.1). GTDB lineage: Bacteria > Bacillota > Bacilli > Staphylococcales > Staphylococcaceae > SDSC01. Next base: position 185,471 of record NZ_SDSC01000003.1, read on the forward strand.
TTCTCAATTTGTTTATCATGAACAGAAACGCCAAAAGCAAAAAGAAATAAAAATGATGATTGATGTGTTTCCTGATTTATCAGTTGGACAACTAACACAACGCGTACAAAAAATGATTAATGACGCTAAAGATAAAGCGATAAAAAACAGCTTAAAAGGCCTCGTACACGAACGTTTTCTACACTTTCTTTTAGAACAATCAAACATTAATTTAGAAGAAAATGGCCATCACTTAAAGAAAGAAGCATTAGATCAATTTATTCATTTACTTAAGCATTTTACATTTACGGTAAATGGTACATTATCAATTGAGAAAGCATTTGTCACTGGTGGTGGTGTTTCTGTGAAAGAAATCATACCTGCAACAATGGGATCTAAACTTCATGACAATTTATTTTTCTGTGGTGAAGTATTAGATATTCATGGATATACGGGTGGATACAATATTACTAGTGCATTAGTGACAGGTTATGTTGCTGGTATGCAGTGTAGATAATAAATCAATTCAAAAAAACCGAAAGCAACGATAAATCTTAGAATGATTTATCATTGCTTTCGGTTATTTTTTACATAATTTCTGCCATGCCACCTGTTACATTGACTGCTTTAAAGTCATGTTCTAGCAAATATTCTGTGACACGTTCACTTCTCACCCCATGTGCACAAACAATATAGTATGTTTCATCTACTTTAAATTCATGCATATGATCTGGTATTTCGTTCATTGGGATATGTGTTGCCATTGCCAACTTTCCAAATTGTACTTCTTCGTGTTCTCTTATATCAATAATATTTAATTGCTCGCCATTCGCAATTTTTTCTAGTAAAACTTTTGCACTGATTTGTTCCATTAGTTTGCAACAATGTTGACAAGTTTATTCGGGACTGCAATCACTTTACGTACTGTTTTACCTTCAATTGCGGTTTGAATGGCTTCTTGGCTTAATGCAAATGCTTCTAAATCATCTTTTGAAGTATCTTTTGCTACTTTCGCTTTTAATTTTAATTTACCGTTCACTTGGATAACAATTTCAACTTCGCTATCTTCTAATTTTGAAGCATCAAATGTTGGCCATGCTTCGTATGTAATAGTGTCACTATGACCTAAAATTGACCAAATTTCTTCAGTAATGTGTGGTGCGATTGGTGATAATAATTTCACAAATCCTTCTACATATTCACGACTGACTTGATCTTGTTTATATACTTCATTGATGAATACCATCATTTGTGAAATTGCAGTATTGAAACCTAATGTATTATAGTCTTCTGTTACTTTCTTCACCGTTTGGTGATACACTTTTTCTAATTCTGGTGTCGCAGCATCAACTACTTTCGCTGCAAGTGTACCTTCTTCTGTAACAAATGCACGATATACACGGTCTAAGAAACGTCTTGCACCGTCTAAGCCATTTGTACTCCATGCAATCGATGCATCTAAAGGTCCCATAAACATTTCATATAAACGTAATGTATCTGCACCGTGACTTGCAACGACATCGTCAGGGTTTACGACATTCCCTTTTGATTTACTCATTTTTTCGTTACCTTCACCTAAAATCATCCCTTGGTTAAATAACTTTTGGAATGGTTCTTTCGTCGGTACAACGCCTAAATCATAAAGTACTTTATGCCAGAAACGTGCATATAATAAGTGAAGTACTGCATGCTCTGCCCCACCAATGTACAAGTCAACTGGTAACCAGTATTTTAACTTCTCAGGATCTGCTAACTCGTCCGTATTATGTGGATCAATATATCTTAAATAATACCAACATGAACCTGCCCATTGTGGCATTGTGTTCGTTTCACGACGACCTTTCATTCCCGTAACAGGATCAACAACGTTAATAAATTCATCAATATTTGCAAGTGGTGATTCACCTGTACCTGAAGGCATAATTTTATCTGTTTTTGGTAACATTAATGGTAACTCTTCTTCAGGAACCGTTGTCATTGAACCATCTTCCCAAATGATTACTGGAATTGGTTCACCCCAATAACGTTGACGAGAGAATAACCAGTCACGTAATTTGTATGAGATTTTTTTCTCACCAATGCCTTTTGCTTCAAGCATTTCAATGGCGCGCTGAATACCCTCTTCTTTATTTAAACCGTCTAATTCACCAGAGTTAATGTGTACACCGTCACCAGTGAACGCTTCTTTTTCAATGTCTCCGCCTTCTAATACCGCTTTAATTTCTAAGCCAAATTGTTTAGCGAATTCATAGTCACGTTCATCATGTGCAGGTACCGCCATAATGGCACCTGTACCATATGATGCTAATACATAATCTGAAATCCAAATTGGCATTAATTCATCTGTAAATGGATTAACCGCATAGCTTCCAGTAAATACACCCGTTTTATCTTTAGCAAGATCTGTTCTTTCTAAATCAGACTTGCGACTGGCTTGTTCTTGGTAATTCGTAACCGCTTCACGTTGTTCTTCAGTTGTAATTTGTTCAACTAAAGCATGTTCTGGTGAAAGCACGGCATAAGTTGCACCGAAAATTGTATCTGGACGCGTTGTAAATACTTTAAAAGATGCATCTTGATCTTTCACTTTAAATTCAACTTCAGCACCTTCTGATTTACCAATCCAGTTACGTTGCATGTCTTTTAAAGATTCAGGCCAATCTAAGTCATCTAAATCTTCTAATAAACGGTCTGCATATTCAGTAATTTTTAATACCCATTGACGCATCGGTTTACGAATGACTGGGTGTCCACCACGTTCAGAAACGCCGTCAACGACCTCTTCATTTGAAAGTACTGTACCGAGTGCAGGACACCAGTTTACAGCCACTTCATCCACATATGCTAAACCTTTTTTATAAAGTTGGATGAAGATCCATTGTGTCCATTTATAATATTCTGGATCTGTCGTATTTACTTCACGGTCCCAATCATAACTGAAACCAAGTTCTTGAATTTGACGTTTAAATGTTGCGATATTTTTCTTTGTAAATTCTGCAGGATCATTACCTGTATCGATTGCATATTGTTCAGCTGGTAAACCAAATGCATCCCACCCCATTGGATGTAACACATTGTATCCTTGCATGCGTTTAAATCGAGATACGATATCTGTTGCAGTATAGCCTTCTGGATGTCCTACGTGAAGCCCTGCTCCTGATGGATATGGGAACATATCAAGTGCGAAAAATTTTGGTTTATCCGATGATTCTAATGTTTTAAATGTTTTATTGTCTTGCCAATACGTTTGCCATTTCTTTTCAATCGTTTGATGATTAAAACTCATAATATCTCCTCCTTAAAATAAAAAGACAGTCATCCCAATAAAAAGGGACGACTGTCTATATAGACAACCGCGGTACCACCCGCAATTCACTTAACGTGCATCTTTAAATATTCATTTCAATACCACAGCAAGTTCACAATTAATTATGATCAGTTCGCACCACCACTGACTCTCTTTACATAACGCTTTGCTACTACTCTGTTATTAATAATATATCGGGTTATAAAATAGAAATCAAGTTTTAATTTTCAACTTTTATTTTTCTATCATAAATCACCAATGTGAAAAATCCTAAAACAATAAAAATCATCATAAAATAATACATCATTTGAATACTAAAGACGTCTACAATCACACCGCCTAATAACGGTCCAATTGCGCGTCCTAAAGTTGCTGTTGAATTGACAATCCCTTGATAAACACCTGTACGACCTTTAGGTGCTAAATTGTTCGCAATTGTAGGAATCGCTGGCCATATAAACATTTCACCAATTGTTAATATCAACATACCCACAACAAACATACTGTATGTTTGAGCGAAACTTGTAATTAAAAATGAACTTAAAAAGATGATTAAACCAATTGCGATTTGCAATTTAATCTTATCTTGAAATTTATTAATAATCGGTGCAATTAATGGCTGCCCTAATAAAATAAATAAGCCATTAATTGACCATAATAAACTGTATTGTTTTAAACTGATGTCTAAACCTTGAGTTTGTGTCGCAATGGTTGTTTGCCACTGAACATAAGCAATCCAACATAAACAATACGTCACACATACAGTTAACAACGCATTAAACTTCGTACGATCTTTAATTTTATGAACATCTTTCATCACATTACTACCACTAATACCATGTTGACTTGTACGGTAACCAAATATCGCGATAAAGAAAAATACAACATAAAACATTAAATTCACTAAAAAAATAAGCCCAAAATCAATTTCTGCGATAAATCCACCTAATGATGCACCAAGTGCAACACCAATATTTTGTGCCAAATAAATGGCATTAAACGTTTTTCGTCCTCCTTGAGGCCATGCAGTTCCTGCCATTGCATAAATCGAAGGGAACACAATACCCGCGCCAAATCCTAAAAGCACTAACCACACAGGGTACCAGGGCCAACCATGCATCAATACAAGTCCAACATCCGCAATTAATGAGATGATGATGCCCAGCATAATCGATTTATATCCGCCAAATTTATCAAATAAATTGCCACCGATTAAATTTCCAAGTACAGAGGCAAAACTATTGATCATTAAGACTATACCCGCAACGGCTAAACTTTTACCAAGTTCATTATGCATATAAATCGTATTTAAAGGCCAGATAAAACTAGAACCAGTTACGTTTACAGCCATACCAATAACTAAAAACCAAACCAATTTAGGCATTTTCATATTTTCTACCTCCAATCTATAAAATCGTACGCTTTTTTGACCTAATTTTCAATATTTATGTTAAAATCCTAATGTTAAGAAAGAGGGATAATAATGACACAATTTAAATACGCGTTTGATAATAAACGATACCATACATGGAATTACTATTTACGCAATCGATTCGGACAAAAGATTTTTAAAGTCGCACTAGAAGGCGGATTTGATTGTCCGAACCGTGATGGCACGGTTGCTCATGGCGGTTGTACATTTTGTTCAGCAGCTGGTAGCGGCGACTTTGCAGGAAGACGTGTTGATCCGATTCCTGTTCAATTTGAAAAGATAAAAAATAAAATGCATGAAAAATGGGCTGAAGGACAATATATCGCCTACTTCCAAGCTTATACGAATACACATGCACCGCTTACCGTTTTAAAAGAAAAATATGAAGCAGCACTCGCACAACCTGGTGTGGTTGGTTTATCCATTGCAACAAGACCAGATTGTTTACCAGATGATGTTGTTGAGTATTTAGCAGAATTAAATGAAAGAACATTTTTAATTGTAGAACTTGGATTACAAACTGTGCACCAAAAGACATCTGATTTAATCAACCGTGCACATGATATGGCTTGTTATTATGAAGGCATTCAAAAATTACGCAAACATAATATCCAAATTGTCACACATATCATTAACGGATTACCGGGTGAAGATTATGACATGATGATGGAAACAGCTAAGACCGTTGCTCAAATGGATGTTCAAGGAATTAAAATCCATTTACTTCACCTATTAAAAGGTACACCAATGGTGAAACAATATGAAAAAGGTATGCTTGAATTCATGTCACAAGAAGATTATATTAACTTAGTTGCGGATCAATTAGAAGTGTTACCACCTGAAATGATCATACATCGAATTACTGGTGATGGCCCAATTGATTTAATGATCGGACCAATGTGGAGTGTGAATAAATGGGAAGTGTTAAATGGGATTGATGATGAACTCAAAAGACGTGGTACATTCCAAGGTTCTAAATACGAGGTACAATCATGATTGTTGAAGGCATCTTACCATTTTGTAGAACACTCATACTTACGCACATACAACCAAATACCGCTTTAATCGATGCAACATGTGGCAACGGCAATGACACGTTATTCATGTGTCAAAATACCACACAAAACGAGACCATCTATGCCTTTGATATACAAACAACGGCGATTAATAATACACTTGAAAAAGTAAAAGACTTTGACCATGTTAAAGTCATACAACAAGGTCATGAACATGTATTAAATCATGTTCATGACCCAGTAAGTGTTGCAGTATTTAATTTAGGATACTTACCTAAAGGAGATAAATCCATCGTAACAACCCCAGAAACAACTATAAAAGCAATCAAAGATATATTCAGCCTACTTGTACCAAAAGGCATCATTATATTAGTCATATACCCAGGACACCCTGAAGGACAAATAGAACGAGATGAAGTCATGCAATACGTAAAACAAATCGACCAACAAGAAGCACATGTCTTACAATACGGCTTTATCAATCAAAAAAATAACCCACCATTTATTATAGGGATAGAGAAACGATAAAAAGTAATATTACTTTTTATCGTTTGTTACTAATCCTACATAATTTAATCGGTTATTCATAAATGATTCAATATAATAAAGGACATTGTCCCTTTCTGGTTCATTTTGTAATTCATGATAAAGTGTTTTCCAATTCTTCACATATAATTCGTCCGTTACAACTTCATCTTTAAATGCTTTAATTTGATCTACATCTGCCAATTTATCTGCATCACTATACATCAATAAAATAGGCACATTTTTCATTTTTGAAATATTCTCCATTGTCGATTTCATTTCTTCAATAATTGATTTATACCAATTAAACGACACTTTATGAACCATCAATGCATCCGTCTTTGTATCTTTAATCACTGTTTCATCTTGTGTTAAGTCTTCAATAGGAATATTCATATCAAACTTTGCATCTTTTGAAATCGAACTTAAACCACTAGCCAAGAAGTTCTTACGTGTATTGACTGAATTTTGGAAGCCGTATAATGGAGAAATTAAAATTAATCCTTCTAATCTTAAATTAACTTCTTCCAATAAACTTGTGGCGATTAATCCACCAAGTCCAACGCCTAACAAAAATACTGGTAAATGATATTCTTCAGCAAATTCAATCCATTCCAATACCGTTTCTTGATATTGATTAAAGTTATCGATGTGACCCTTATTTACTCGAGAAGTTTGGCCTTGACCAGGTAAATCACCCATAACGACATGATAGCCATCTCTACGTAATCTTGTAATAATCCAAGCATATCTACCGTGATGTTCTAATATATTATGAATAATCACGACAACACCTTTAGGATTTTTTTCAGTTTCCCATTTCCACATACAAAGTACTCCTCGTCAAAATATAAATTATGTTAGTATCATTATAACAAATAATTTTTATTTAGGAGGCTATCAATGATTGTAAATTACAAAGGGGATACACCAAAAATACATGAAAGTGCATTTATTGCACCAAATGCAGTGATTACAGGAGATGTGACAATTGCTGAGAATGCAAGTGTTTGGTATGGCACGGTCATTCGTGGCGATGTCAGTCCTGTAACGATTGGACAAAACAGCAATGTACAAGACTTATGCTGTTTACACCAGTCACCAAATGCACCACTCATCATTGAAGACAACGTTACAATTGGTCATCGTGTGACTTTACATTCAAGTATTATCAGAAAGAATGCACTTGTAGGTATGGACTCAACCATTTTAGATGGTGCTGAAATCGGAGAATTTGCATTTGTCGGAGCAGGATCACTGGTGACACCTGGTAAGAAAATACCACCAAGAACATTAGCACTAGGAAGACCAGCAAAAGTTGTACGTGAATTGACTGAAGAAGATTATAAAGACATGGAAAGAATACAAAAAGAATATAAAGAAAAAGCACAAGTATACAAACAAATACATCAATAAAAAAATTCGGTATCTTAAGCGATACCGAATTTATTATGCATAAATGGTGATTTTACGATTAAATAACTTAATACAAGTTCATAGAACATTGAGAAAAACTTAGCAAAGAATAATGGGAAAATATCCATTATAATAGCACCCATACCTTCTGCACCGTGTAAGTACATTGAATATAAAGTGACATCAATTAAATTAATTACGATTACGAATACAGGTACAATCCATGATTTCTTTAAAATCATTGATAAAATCACTGCAATCACCGTAATTAAAATCGGTTCAAAAACAAATAACTGATAAAAAGGATCAAGCGCATCTCCAAAAATTCTAAAAGCTAAATCATTAAACATATAGACACCTCTTCATTGATAAATCGTTATACTTCATTTTAACACCTTAATGAATCGCTAGATGTAAAGTTTCTATAAAGATTTACCTATGAAATTTACAATTCCTTAACAAAAAAAGCCTAGGACAAATGTCCTAAGCTGAAACGTGTTGAAGTTTCTTCCAATAGAAATAGCCATAAACACTATTGATTAAGAATCCAATCCACATGAATGCCATTGTCACACCTGTAGCATCAATGCCACCAGCAAGAATCATACCACGTACCCAAAGTGTAATTGAAACGACATTAACTGCAATCCAGAAGAACCATTGTTCTTTAAATCTTAAAGTCATTAATGTTTGACCTACTAAACTTAATGCCACACTCATACCATCTACCCAAGGTTGTTTCGAACCAAACTTTTGTAAATAATAAGATCCAGCAACGTAAACAATGACAGTAATCACGCCTGTAATTGCCCACTGATTTATTTTAAGTCCTTTTGTATCCACTTCTTCTGTCTTTTTCATTTCATTCGCAATATGCATATTTCTAATCCATGTGTATAAACCGATAAATTGGAAAATACCGAATACAATTTGTAGACCAACTTCACCATAATATTGTTTATGCAAACAAATATATCCGTATGATAAGACTTGGATAATACCATAGAAGAATGTACTTAATCGTCCTTTTGCACTCATGATTACACATAAAATACCTGAAACACTTGCAATGACATTCAACCAGTCTGTTTTACCATCTACAATTTGAAAATATATTAAAATTGCTATTTGAACGGCCATAAATAAGCCGAAAAATATTTTTTCATAAGGTGTAACCCCCTTAAAATCCTTAATTAGAAACATTGTTTTCCCCTTTGTGATTGATTTTATTTTTAATTAATTATCTTTTCCATCTGCTAAGATTTCATCGACTAATCGGTGTGCTTCTTCATATTTCTCTTGGAAGCTTTCTCCTTTTAATACAACCATTCGATCTTCTAATCCATGGTATTTGATTTCATCTAAAAACATTTGGTGCATTTTTTGACGTGATTCAATATCTGCCATACTCATATCTCTAAAGCCATCATCCACATATTTCGTTGTTGGTGGTAATACTAAGATTAACGCCCAGTTTTGTAGTGAGATATAGTAATCAAATACAGGTGCGATTTTTTCGTAATCTTCTTTTGATTGATATAGTTTTGTATATAACTTCGTAGTCATGACATCTGTATCTGCAAAGAAGACTTTTCTTGTCCCTGGTGAATGAATGTGTTTTCTATTCAATTCAAATTGACCTATGCCAATTGCATGTAAATCTTTAATATCCAACTCATCATCTCGAACTTGGCGTGTTTGTTGGTATTCTCTTGAATATTCTAACGAATAACTTGTTGAATACCTTCTAGCTAAGTCACGTGTTAATGTTGTTTTACCAGTACTTGCTGTACCGATAATTAATACATTTTTTACGAAAAATCTTCTAAATGGACGTGTTACAAAGTCCCAGTTGTAAATTGGATTTTCACGAATACTTGTTCCTGAAATCCCTGTAATTCTACGATCAACTTTAGTAATAACGACATCGCTATTTGTCCACACTTTTTTGAAGTAATCTTGTAACGGTTGAATGTATTCTTCTTCACCCACATAAAATGTTGGCGTTTCAAGTTTTAATTGAAATTCTGCTACATTTTGTTCAATAACTACTTGCAACATTTCTAGCCAAGCATCCCATCCATCTGGATATCTAGGTATATTCGACTCATCTAATGTACAAACCGTTACATTCTCATCATCACGTAACAATTCACGCATCGCTTTAACACGGTTGACTAAACTCATTCCCGCTTTATCACCACGATCTCCTTCATAACCTGAGACAATCACTAATGCATGTTCATTTTCACGCTTCGCTCTCACAATTTGTTCAAAGTGCCCCACATGACATGGAGCAAATGTTCCAAAATAAATACCTAAATTTCTCATGACGTTACCTCCAAATAAATTACAACCATTATACCATTTATCTTGCATACGACTATATTAAATTCCGTTCATTATATTAATGAAAAATTTATATATCATACGATAACTTTACAAAACCTTTAAACGTCATTTATATCCCCTCGTTATAATGAAATCAAACATACAACGGAGGCAAATGATGAAACTTATTAAGAAAATTTTCATTGTGTTATCTTTTCTTATTTCAATACCCCATCTTGTTGAATTTAGTACTGAACCCATTCAAAAAGAATTACTTGCAGACAAAAGTATTCATCTTTCCGAAGATTAATACTTTTTTTAATTTTTCACAAAAATTCCTTTGACACAATAAAGTGTTAGTATTATGCTTATTTTATTAGATGTAAACGCTTTATTCTTTAAAATTTTAGGGGGATTGAAAAATGGGTTTAACAAGAGATTTCTTTATTTATTTAAGTGAAAATCAAACTTTAAACGCTGCTGCTAAAAAATACGGTTTAGCATTAGGTGCTAACAAAGTTGTTGCGGGTGTAGATGTACCTTCAACAATTGAAGCAATTCGTGTTTTAAACAGCAAAGGGATTACAGCAACTGTAGATAATTTAGGAGAATTCGTATTTTCAAGAGAAGAAGCTACAGCAGCTAAAAATGCAATTTTAGAAATGATTGACGCATTACATAATGCGGGTGTAAAAGCACATATGTCGATCAAATTAACTCAAATTGGATTAGATGTTGATAAAGAATTCTGTTATGACAATGTTAAAGCCATCGTTGAAAAAGCGAAACAAGCAGACAATATGCACATTAACATGGATACAGAAGACTACAACCACACTGTTCAAACATTTGAAATTTTAGATCAATTAAAAGCTGAAGGATACACAAATGTAGGTACAGTAATTCAAGCATATTTATTCCGAGCTTCAGATGAAATCGAAAAATATAAAGACGTACGTTTACGTTTAGTTAAAGGTGCATATAAAGAAGATGCATCAGTAGCGTATCAATCTAAAGAAGATATTGATACAAACTATATCAAAATAATTGAGCAACGCTTATTATCAGCTAAAGCAATGACTTCTATTGCTACGCATGATCATAACATTATCAATCATGTAAAATTATTCATCAAAAAACATAACTTAAATACAGACTTAATCGAATTCCAAATGTTATACGGATTCCGTTCTGAATTACAAGAGGAAATCGCTAAAGAAGGTTACCAATTCTGTGTTTACGTACCATACGGACAAGACTGGTACGGTTACTTCATGAGACGTTTAGCAGAACGCCCTCAAAACTTACAATTGGTATATAAATCAATCTTCACACCAGACGTAAACAAAAAAGTCGGTATCGCAGCAGGTGCTGTAGCTGGTGCAGTCGTTTTAGGTAAGTTATTCAAACGTAAATAATATGAAATGCCACCGAACTATTGTAAGTTCGGTGGCATTTTTGTTTGGAAGCTTGTTGGGGGTCGTGTCTGCAGCTCATCTTGTACTTACACTTGAGCTGCAGATCCGTCTGTAGCTCATCTGTCGGTCATACTTGAGCCGCAGATCCATCTGTAGCTCATCTGTCTGACACACTTGAGCTGCAGATCCATCTGTGGCTCATCTGTTAGGTACACTTGAGCCGCAGATTCGTCTGTAGCTCATCTGTTAGGTACACTTGAGCTGCAGATCCGTCTGTGGCTCATCTGTCTGACACACTTGAGCTGCAGATCCGTCTGTGGCTCATCTTGTACTTACACTTGAGCTGCAGATCCGTCTGTAGCTCATCTGTCGGTCATACTTGAGCTGCAGTTTCATCTGTGGCTCATCTGTCGGTCATACTTGAGCTGCAGATTATTTAAAATAATATTTACTACCTCGATTCTGACCGATTTTCTTATAATATTTCCAAAGTACTCTTTTTATCGTTGATAAAGAAACGGTTTGGCACCATGTATACACCTGCTGTATCGTCACTGGTCCTTCAAATAAAATCATAAGTTCATCAATATTATGTTTAATGAGAGCTTCATTTTTACATTGATAACCACATTTACAATTAAAATCGATTTTTTGTTTCTCCTGACTGATATAGTTCAAGCATTTCGGACATTTCATACCTGCCATTACTTTTTCAAATGGCACTTTAATTGGTGGATATTGATTTTCAGAATCATCATGTTTGCTTAATAAATACCGACCGATTTCTAAATCAATATCATATAAATGATTCAATGCTTTAAATTGTTCTAAATATTGATCTAGTTCACTTAAAAATACCCACTGATCGATATCCGTATTCCCTCTAAAACAAAAGTTTTCATTAATAAATAGTAATTTACTTTGAACGGTGTGCGCCATTTCTGATAATGTATTTTCTAAAATATCGTGAGCTACACTTAATTGACCCATTGGATTCTTTATTTTTTTATAGCTACTTACAAAGTTATCATCGACTTGACGATAAGTGCCTTTAAAATTTTTCACATCAATATGAACAACACGCCCACTATGAATAATAATATAGTCATATTGCGCTTGCCCTTTATATTTGGATGTTAATGTGAGGTCATGCAACAATACAATTTGATCAAATTTTTTTATACGTTGATAAAAGTTTTTTTCTCCGTTATAACCATACAATTGTGTGTAATAATCGGTATTTTGTTTATTAGTAAATGTCGCACGATTATTTAATGCAAAATAATATTTTAGTTTTGCACTCATTTGAAAAGGTTTAAGTATCATATTAGCCTCCTAAGATTAATATAATACATAAACCTTTAGTGTTTACATTAAATTCCTTTTACTTTTGTTAAATAAAAGTTAACACATTTAATTTTGTTAACTAAATATTTTTTATCAACTGATTTAAGTTAGCCATTTCGATCGCACTGATTGCCGCTTCTCCACCTTTGTTACCTGCTTTAGTCCCCGCTCTTTCAATGGCTTGTTCAATTGATTCTGTTGTAACAACACCAAAAATTACAGGTGTTCCATGTTCTCCAGCTCTAGCAATGCCTTTTGCTGCTTCATTACACACATAATCATAATGAGTTGTTGCACCACGAATGACACATCCTAAAGTAATGATGGCGTCATATTTTTGTTTCTTTGCAAGTTCTGTAGCTACAAATGGTAATTCAAATGCACCTGGTACTAAAAATGTATCGATATCCTCTGACAAAACATCATGTCTTTCTAAAGTATCTAATGCACCTTCTGTTAATCGATCTGTAATAAAATGATTAAATCTAGATGTAATGATTGCGATTTTTAATCCTTCACCTGTTAATTTTGCACTGTAATTCATATTAATTCTGCCTCCAATAAATGTCCTAGTTTAGATTTTTTCGTTAATAAGTAATTTTGATTGTTTTGGTTACTTTTGAATTGATGTGGAATTCTTGTCTGTACTTCAATACCGTAATTCCTTAATCCATTTATTTTTCTTGGGTTGTTTGTAATTAAATTGACTTTGTGTATGCCTAAAGTCTTTAACATAGATGCTGCTACTGCATAGTCTCTTAAATCACTTTCAAAGCCTAATGCATGATTGGCTTCAACAGTATCCATGCCTTGTTCAATTTTCTCGTAAGCTTTTAATTTATTAATTAAACCGATGCCTCTACCTTCTTGTCTTAAATAGACGAGTAATCCACCATGATTGTTGATGTGTATTAATGCATTTTCCAACTGTACGCCGCAATCACATCGCTCACTATGAAACACATCTCCTGTTAAACATTCTGAATGCAGCCTTACACTTGGTACACCTTCATAGTCTTTCATATAAATCACATGTTCTTTATCAGAATAAATTTCTTTAAATCCAATTAAATCAAATTGGCCAAATCTGGTTGGCATATTAACTAACGCTTCTTTTGTTACAAGTGATTCATGCTTTTTTCGATATATCATCAACTGTTCGATGGACATCATTTTAAGTTGATGCGTTTGTTTAAATTGAACCAAATCATCGCGTCTTGCCATTGTGCCATCTTCTTTAATAATTTCGCATATTACACCAGTTTCACCCGCACCACACAATTTAGCCAAATCTACACATGCTTCAGTATGTCCAACACGTTCCAGCACGCCACCTGGTTTTGCAACAAGAGGAAAGATATGTCCTGGTTGATTAAAATCTGCTAACGTCACATCTTTTTGACATAATGCCTTCACTGTCATCAATCTTTCATCAACACTAATGCCAGTATGTGTATCTTTATGATCTATGCTGATTGTAAACGCTGTTTGATGCGGATCTTGATTATTGTTTACCATTGGCAATAGCTTTAATTTTTTGTTTAATTCATATGAAATTGGTGCACACAATAAACCTTTAGCATGTGTAATCATAAAATTAATGCAGTCTCTATTAATAAAATCAGTGATAGCGAGTAAATCACCTTCATTTTCTCTATCTTCATTATCGACAACGATAATGGGTTTACCTAGTTTTAAATCTTCTATACAACTTTCAACTGAATCAAACATCACAACATCTCCAATTTCATTCTTAATTGCGATTCATTATTTCCTTTTTGAATATTTGACTGATTTAAAATGTATTTGCCTATCATATCAAATTCAATGTGAACGAAATCACCTTGTTTTAAGTATTTAAGTATCGTACTTTCAACCGTTTCAGGAATGATGTTTAACGTGATTTCATCATGCTCAATTTCAAAAATCGTGAGTGAAATGCCATTTATACAAATCGAACCTTTAGGAATAACATATTGCTTGAATTGCTTTGGTAACTTTAACTTAATCTTCAAAGTGTTCACATATCGATTAAAACTAGAAATAGAAATTGTCGTATCAATATGTCCGCTCACGATATGCCCACCAAGTCGTGTTGTTGGTAAACATGCACGTTCTAAATTTACTTTAGTGCCTTGCTTCATCTTTGAAAATAAAGTAATGCTATTTGTTGCATTTACAACATCGACTTGGAATGATTTTTGATTATACGAAGTGACCGTTAAACAAACACCGTTCACACTAATTGAATCGCCAATATGCATGTCTTCTAATATTTTTGAACATTCAATGGTTAAAGTGAGTGTTTCAGCCCGTTTAGTCATGCTTTGAATGGTGCCAATTTCTTCGACGATACCTGTAAACATATTACGCCTCTTTTCTATAGACTAATTTGACGTCGTTATCAAAAGTGGTTACAGATACAAGTTGGAGTGGTGTCAAGTTTGACAATAAAGAAGGATTATCAGTCGTTAAAAACTGATGCTTTGAAGTTCCACCTAATAGTTTCGGGGCAATGTATTGGTGTATTTCATCATATGCATGATTTATGATAAATTTTCGGATAGTAGACATACCACCTTCAATCATCAATCGATGAATATGATGTTCATATAAAGTACTTAATATTTTCTTAGGTGCTAAGTCTGGGATTACCAGTACTTTCACACCTTCTACATGTTGTGGTATTTTAGATATCACAATTAAACGGTCTTTTTCTAACAAATCACATTCATTGATAGAAAAGATGCCGCTTGTAATGATAATTTTCTTGATATTTTTTTGTTTGTAAAGGCGCGCGTCAAGTTTCGGTTGGTCTTGTTTGTAAGTTTCGTAGCCGACCATAATGCCATCACACAAATAACGTTCTTGATGAACATCTTCTCTTGAAGCAACGTTTGTGATCCACTTACTTACATTGCTATCATCAGCTGTTTTTCCATCAAGTGTGACACCCATTTTAATAATGGTATATGCCATTTTTGTCTTTTTTGATTTAAAGAACGGTGCATAGAATGCTTCAATTTCAGGAACATTGACCTGTTCGACTTCAACACCATTGGACTTCATATAATCCACACTAGAATGAAGCGATTGATCTTTTACTGCAAATACAACCTTTTTAATTCCCACTTCTACAATTTTGTGCATGCATGGTGGTGTTTTACCAAAGTGAGAACAAGGCTCTAAAGTGCAATAAAGTGACGCACCTTGCGCATGTTTCCCTGCCATTTGAATAGCATTAATTTCAGCATGTGCCTCACCTTGAATTAAATGTGCACCGATACCGACAATTCGATCTTCCTTTACAATAAGACAACCCACTGCTGGATTTGTCCCAGTTTGACCTTGTGTCCATTTCACAAGTTCGAATGCTTTGTTAATATACATTTGCTAACCTCCATTAAAAAAAGGAACACCGTTTAGGGCGTTCCTTGAATTTAGGTATCACAAATAAACCTTATGTTTTATTCCATAACAAATAAACATACGGTCTATTCTTTCTCCCATCCAGACTATACTGTCGGTTTCTGAGTTTCACAGAATCAGCATCCATCAAAATGACGTCAGCTCACGGACTATCACCGCCGGTTGGGAATTTCACCCTGCCCCGAAAGAATATTATTAACTTGTCTGTCTTAAACGACAAATTAATCGTACCGAATAATTTGAATATTTGCAATGAAATAATTTTGAACTGCAGTAACTTTTGCAGCTCATCTGATACCTACACTTGAGCCACAGATCTGTCTGCAGCTCATCTGATGCTCACACTTGAGCCACAGATCTGTCTGCAGCTCATCTGATGCTCACACTTGAGCCACAGATTTGTCTGCAGCCCATCTGTCGGTCACACTTGAGCTGCAAATCTAAACATCAACAAAAAAGAGACACCTAAATCGGTGTCCCAATATATTAGTTTAATGCTAAGTCATGATTCACAATGACTTTACCATTATGAATGACTTTCTCTGCATGGTTCACACCATAATGATATGGTATGTATTCATGGTTAGGCGCATGCCATACTACTAGATTTGCAGCATCTCCAATTTCTAAAGTACCTGCATCTACATCAATTGCTTTTGCGGCATTTACCGTAACAGCATTCCAGATTTCTTTTGGTGTAAGTTTTAATTTTAACGCTGCGATACTCATCACTAACTGCAAGTTATTCGTAACACAACTACCAGGATTGTAGTCTGTTGCAATTGCAATTGCACCATTATTATCTAACATGCCTCTTGCATCTGCATATTCGTTTTTATTTAAATAGAACGTTGTACCTGGAAGTAGCACACAAACCGTATCGCTGTCCGCTAAAGCTTTCTTACCAGCTTCACTTGCAGCGACTAAATGATCTGCTGAAATTGCTTGTTGTTCAATCGCCAACTCCAGTCCACCTAATGGATCTATTTCATCCGCATGAATCTTTACTGGTAATCCTAATTCCTTAGCAGCAATCATATATTTTCTACTTTGTTCAATTGTAAATACACCAGTCTCACAGAAAATATCTGCAAAATCAGCGATATCTTTCACTGCATCTAAATCTTGGATACACTGCTCAAGAAAGGTTTCACTATCCGTATCTTTCGGTACTGCATGTGGACCAAGATATGTATGTTTCATTTGAATACCGTACTTCTCTTCTAAAGCCTTTGATACACGTAATTGTTTCAATTCGTTTTCTAAATCTAAGCCGTAGCCACTTTTACTTTCAACACTTAACACGCCGTGGTGAATCATACGTAATAACTCATGTTCTGCTTTCTTAAATAATTCATCTTCTGAAGCTTCACGCGTTGCTTTAACTGTTGAAAGAATTCCGCCACCTTGTTCTAAGATTTCTAAGTAAGAAACACCTTGGCGTTTTAAACTCATTTCATGTTCACGTGAACCACCATGTACTAAATGTGTATGTGCATCTACTAATGAAGGTGAAACTGTTTTACCTGTCGCATCAATCACTTCATGTGCTTCATAATCATCTGTGTGCGGTCCGGCATATACAATTTTCCCTTCATTTATTACTACAGTACCATTTTTAACGATATTTAATTCTGCAAGTTCTTGTCCTTTTAAAGGAAGGTCAGTTTTTTTGGGTAAAATTAACTCTGCAATATTTTGTATGATTAAATCGTTCATCATCAACATCCTTTCAATCAATTTGTATAATTAAACATCTAACATTGGAATATTAATACCTTTTTCTTTCGCTACATTTTTAGCAATGTCATAGCCAGCATCCGCATGGCGCACAACACCCATACCTGGGTCAGTTGTTAACACACGTGATAATCTTTCTTCAGCATTTTTAGAGCCATCTGCAACAACGACCATACCAGCGTGTAATGAGTAACCCATACCAACACCGCCACCATGGTGGAATGAAATCCAAGAACCACCAGCAGCTGTATTAATTAACGCATTCAATACTGCCCAGTCACCTACAGCATCACTGCCATCTTGCATACTTTCAGTTTCACGGTTTGGACTTGCAACCGAACCTGCATCAAGGTGGTCACGTCCAATAACGATTGGTGCTGAAATTTCTCCAGTTTCAACTAATTTATTTAATGCTAACCCCATTTTAACGCGTTCACCATATCCTAACCAAGCGATACGTGAAGGTAAACCTTGGAATGCAATCTTTTCACTAGCAAGATCTAACCAACGCATTAATTTTTTGTTCTCTGGGAATAATTTACGCATTTCTTCATCCGCACGTTCAATATCTTTAGGGTCACCACTTAAAGCCGCAAAACGGAATGGCCCTTTACCTTCACAGAATAATGGACGGATATATGCTGGCACAAAGCCTGGGAAACTAAATGCATCTTGAACACCTTCATCAAATGCAACTTGACGAATATTGTTACCGTAATCAAATGCAATCGCACCACGCTTTTTATACTCAAGCATGTATTCAACGTGTTTCGCCATAGATTTCTTCGCTAAACGTACAACTTCTTCTGGATTTTCTTTACGTAATCTAATTGTTTCTTCTAAAGAATACTCAACAGGAACATAACCATTTAATGGATCATGTGCTGACGTTTGGTCAGTTACAATATCTACTTTGAAATCTTTATCAAGTAAAGCTTTGTATACATCAACAGCGTTACCAACTAAACCAATCGATAAAGCTTCCCCTTTTTCTTTCGCTTCATTCGCCAAACGGATTGCTTCATCCACATCATGCGTCTTTACATCACAATAACGTGTTTCAATACGCTTATCGATACGAGACTCATCGACATCAATACCGATGACAACCCCACCATTCATCGTAACAGCAAGCGGTTGTGCACCACCCATACCACCAAGACCAGCAGTTAAAGTAATTGTGCCTTTTAAATCACCATTAAAATGTTGATTCGCAAGCTCACCAAACGTTTCATAAGTACCTTGAACAATCCCTTGAGAACCAATATAAATCCAACTACCAGCAGTCATTTGACCGTACATCATTAAACCTTTTTTATCTAACTCATTGAAATGCTCCCAGTTTGCCCACTTCGGAACTAAAACTGAATTTGATAATAAAACACGTGGTGCTTGATCATGTGTTTTAAACACAGCAACCGGTTTACCGGATTGAACTAGTAAAGTTTCATCCTTCTCTAAATTGCGAAGTGACTCAACAATCGCATCGAAACTCTCCCAGTTACGAGCAGCCTTACCAATACCACCATACACCACTAAATCTTCAGGATGCTCAGCAACCTCAGGATCTAAATTATTATAAAGCATACGTAAAACCGCTTCTTGCTCCCAACCTTTACACTCAATTTCTAAACCTTTTTTCGCTCTAATGTTTCTCATTATGACATCCCCCTATTTATTAAAATATTATTAATGCAAATGGTATTGTAATGATTAAAGTTAGAATGACTCTTTCAAACCAAATCACTACAAGTTTCCAAATTGGAATCTTAATATCAGTTGAAACGATAACTGGTACAACACTTGAAAAGAAAATAATCGCTGAAATACTCATAACACCTGTTGTAAACCTAGTAATTAAATCAGCTTCTTGAGCAATCGCAGCTGGTAATAGCATTTCAATAACAGAAAGCGTAGACGCTTCTGCTAATACTGGTACATCTATACTTGGAAATAAAGATAATATTGGATAAAAAATTAAAGACAAATATTTAATAATCGATGTATATTTTGCTATCAATAAACCTAATAGTCCGATGGACATGATTGATGGTAAAATTGCCATTGTCATAATGACCCCATCTTTAATGTTAATGACGATGTTTTGTAATAATGTATTCGCATTATTGATTGCAATTTTTGCCTCTAAATATGCTTCTTTTAATAGTGGCATTCCTTTACTTACTTCTTCTTTATAAGGAACACCTTTGTATGTATCATTAGATTCAAATCTGATTGGTGGAATATGAACTGTAATAGCTGTCACAATAAATGTAATCACTAATGTGCTCCAAAAAAACAAATTCCAATGTTCCATGATACCCAAAGTTTTTGCCACAATTATCATAAATGTTGCAGATACTGTTGAGAAACCTGTTGCGATAATTACCGCTTCTTTATGTGTATAGTGACCTTCTTTATAAACTTTGTTAGTAATCATCAAACCTATTGAATAACTACCAACAAATGAAGCAACAGCATCAACAGCAGATTTACCAGGAGTATTAAAAACTGGTCTCATAAACTTTCTACATAAAACACCTATAAACTCTAACAATCCATATCCTACAAGTAATGATAAAAATACAGAACCAATAGGAATTAAAACACCTAATGGAATTGCTAATTTTTCAAATAAAAATGGCCCTAAGTCAGGAGATAAAATAAATTTTGGCCCTATCTTAAATACGACCATAAAACCTACTATCACTCCTAACACCTTAAAAACCGTAAAAGAAAGATCCGTATAACTTTTCTTCCAACTCCCATTCAAGAATGGATAAATTGCGCCAATTAAAATTAATAATAGTGCGTAGTATGGAAGAATTGGAGCAAGATAAATCTTTATCCAATTGACAATGTGATCAATAATAATAGTGTTATTTTCACCAATTGTAATTGGAACAAAAAAACAAATAATACCTATAATGCTATAAATATAAAACCTCCACATCTACATCCCCCGTTTTCTGAATTTTCTATCTACAATCCCATTATAATTTGTTATTATATAGATATCTAATATCAATAAACTAATAATTAATAGGTTTAAACTATAAATAACTCGAGGTGCTTTATGAAAATCTTACATTTCGAATACTTTATCGCTGTAGTTGAACATAACAGCTTTACACGTGCAGCTGAGTATTTACACATCGCTCAACCATCACTCACTCAAGCCATCAAAAAGTTAGAACAAGAGCTAGGCTATACTTTATTAACACGTTCTACAAAAGATATAAAAATCACTGAAAAAGGAATTCTCTTCTACCAATATGCAAAAGATATCGTTAAAAATTATCATCTCACTGTTGAGAAAATGTATGATTTGAACTATACAGAAGAACCTAAAATCAAATTATCTATTTTGGAATCAACTTCACAATGGGTATCCACTGTTGTCATGCAGCATCACAAAATATACGAAAACCAAAGATATTTAATCAAAGAAATCCTAGATTATGATCAGTTTCTTCAAGCTTTATTGAAATATGACATAGATATTGTTTTATCTAATGAATATGTAAATCATTCAGATATCGTTTCAACTGAAATTTATAATGAAGAATATGTATTATTAACGCCTAAAGATGCATTTAATACATCAAGTACTGAAATCGTCGATTTACCTTTAATTCTACCTAACCAAACTTACCAAGTAAGAAAGCATTTCGATGATTATTGTTCAACGCATGGTATTCATCCAAATATTGTTTTAGAGGTTGATCGATTTGAAGCTGCTTGTAACTTTGTTCGTGAAGGTTTGGGATTTGCTATTATTCCAAAAATATATTATCAATCAATACATACTGAATACTTATCTACTGTAAAAATAGAACCACAGTTATCTAGAACCATTTATATGAATCATAATAAAAAAAGAAAGCACTCTGACAGAGTACTTTCTTTACTTGATTTATTTAAATCATATTGGCATTTCGATTCGTAATGTTGTACATCAAATGTGCAACGAGTTTTGCGGTTCTTCCGTCGATGTCGTATTTTGGGTTCATTTCTGCAATACTGATATGCTTTGTTTTATTAAATTGCATAATGTGCTGTATCATTGCGTCTACTTGATAAGGCGACAATCCAAATGAACATGGTGCGCTGACGCCTGGTGCAAATCCGGCGTCTAGTACATCTAGGCAAATTGTTAACATGATAATGTCATATTCTTTCACAAAGTGGTCAATTGCCCCTTTTGCACATGCATTGATGTCTGTTGCTAATACATATTCCGTATTGGTTGCTTTTGCCACTTCAAAGAGATGTTTTGTATTACCACTTGGTTGTATCCCTAACACAAGATACCCAACGTCTTTATCGTCATCTAATATTTGTTTAAATCCCGTACCTGAGTTGGCTTCTCGACTGGTTCTTAAATCAAAATGCGCATCGATATTGATAACACCAATTCTTTTATCTGGATAGATTGCTTTTAATCCTAAGTAATGTGCATAACTAATATCATGCCCACCACCTAATAAGAAGTGGATATCACTGAAATCATAGGTTGCTTTCATGATCTTTGCAAATTCTTTTTGTACGTCTTCTACTGAATCTTCTCTCGTCGATACATTACCAAAGTCTGCGATTGTTTTATCGATATATGACATATTCGCAAACTTTTGTCTAATTGCATTTGGTCCTGTACTACTACCAATGCGTCCTTGATTCAATTCCACACCTTGATCGACTGCATAACCTAATATCCCAACATCACAAAATACTGGATTATCTTTATGAACATGCTCTACTACTTGAAAGTTTCTAAAGTGCATTGGATCTGTTTCATGGTCTATTCGACCTTTCCAAATGGAACTTGTCGTTTGTTCGTGCATGATTTATCCCCCTATTGTAAACGCTTTATTTGTGGTCATTATATGATGAATACAAGAATTTGTCTATTTTATTTTGTATAATTTTTAACGACTCTTTTGGCTTCTTGAATTAATTCAACAATACCGTTGTTTAAGAAATTCACGCCACCTGTTTTTTGTCCTAACATATAAAAGTTCGGTGCAATGCCACTTGAAGTGATGACTTGATTTGTCTCTGGTGTAACATAAAATCCGCCATATGGATGTTCGATTAGTAAGCCTTGGTTAAATAAATGCTTAATGAAATCATTCGGTTCGATTGCTTGAGCAAATGACTTTGATGGTCCTGTTGCATTAATTAAATAATGTGTTCTGTATTCTTCATTTGACGTTGTGATTCTAAATTTATTATAAAGATACGTCACATCTTGCATATTAGGTATGATTTGCAATTGTTTATTTTGAATTGCATTCAATAGTTCTGTTGCTGTATCTTCAGGCATAGGATTCGTATAATTTTGTAATAACTGATGATAATTTTGTAAATATTCATCTTTATCTTCATTTGTAAAATACGGCCATATCAACGATGCTTGTTGTGTTAATTTTAGGATGAATGATTGTAAGTAACCCACTGTTTCAGGATGATTTAAATCGTATTGCATCGCTTTTACAGGGTCATTTCGTTTAATTTTTAATAATGTTTCGATATCGATTTTGTGATGTTTAGCTTCTTTAATGAATAGTTCAACGACTTTGTTTAATGGAATAAAGCCTTTTTCTTTATGTTTATGAATATTTTTAATCGTTAAATATTTAAATTGAATATTAGCCATCTTTCCTCGCACGGACTGCACTTGACCTTTTCTACTGAATAGCAACAGTGGTTGATTTGTTTTAGGAAGTATATATCTCGCGCAATCCACAGCAGATAATCCTGTTCCTAAAACAGCATATTGTTTATTATGTTCAACTTCTAATTGATGTAATGGATAAGGCCACAAGCGAAATGCTTCAATTTCCTTTAACTGATAATGATCTGATGTACCAAATTGTCCAGTCGCTAAAAATACTGTATCTACTTGGTAACTTTCATCTTGTGTTTGAATTTCATATCTGTTATCTATTTGAATCATATTTCTTACGTGATTCGTAATCACTTGAACCTTTTTGTTTTGAACATATTTTTCAAAGTGACTTTGCATGTATTTACCAAACAATTGCCTAGAATAATACACATTACCCGTTTTATTTTCATGTTCATTTTGATGTTTTTCTTCATCAATTTGACTTTGTGCGTCTACCCATTTCTCAAAATCATCAGGTTTATTCAACTTCATACTTAATTGATTGCCTGGATAATTCATAAGTAAATCCGGATGATCATATTGAAAAGCTCTTCCTTTACTCAAATATTTTTGATCATCAAATAATAAAATATCTTCTTTAACTTTTAGTTTGATTAAGTATTTTAAAACAGACATTCCTGCCACACCAGTTCCTATTATCGCTATCGTCATAGTATCCTCCATATTATTTATTATTTTTTTACTTTTTATTCATTTTGATTAATACTGTTTACACACCCTATTAGTATATTAAAAAAGTAATATCCTTAAATTAAACCTTTAAAACACACATGAAATGTATAAATTCCTTTTAAGTATCTACTTTCCCTATTTCATATGCCTTTAATCGTATTTATTAAAATATTTTATGTAAATAGGTTTAGTTGAAACTTTAACGGGTAAAAGTATTGCATAAAACAAATTAAAGAGGTGCAGCTATGTTAGAGATCAAAAATGTTTCCAAAGTTTATCGTGGCGGAAAAAAAGCCGTCAATAATTTAAACATTGATATCAAAAAAGGAGAATTCATTGCCTTTATTGGTACAAGTGGATCTGGTAAAACAACAGCAATGCGTATGATTAATCGCATGATTGATCCTACTAAAGGTGAAATTCTATTAAACGGTAAAAATATAAAAGAAATAAACCCCGTACAATTACGACGTAGTATCGGTTACGTTATCCAACAAATTGGTCTCCTTCCCCATATGACAATTCGAGACAACATCACACTCGTTCCCAAATTATTAAAATGGTCTGAAGAAGAAAAGAATAGAAAAGCTGAAGAACTGATTCAATTGGTTGACTTACCTGTATCATATTTAGATATGTACCCATCACAATTATCAGGTGGACAACAACAACGTATCGGTGTTATTCGTGCACTCGCTGCGGATCAAGAATTAATCTTAATGGACGAACCATTTGGTGCATTAGACCCAATCACACGTGATACGATTCAAGATTTAGTTAAAGAACTTCAACATAAGTTTAACAAAACATTCATTATGGTTACACACGATATGGACGAAGCAATTAAACTTGCAGACCGTATTGTCATTATGAGTCACGGTGAAGTCATTCAAATTGATACACCAAACAATATATTAAAACATCCAGCAAATGACTTTGTGCGTGAGTTTATCGGACAAAACCGATTAATTCAAGAAACACCAAACCTTAAAACAGTTGATGAAGCCATGAAAGACCCTATTTCTATCACTGCAGAAAAAACAATTGGTGAAGCCATCAATATTATGAGAAGTCGCCGTGTAGATACGTTATTCGTCGTTGATCAATCGAATACACTTGTCGGCTATGTAGATATTGAAGACTTATCAGAAGCACATAAGAAGCATTTAAGTTTATCACGTATTATGAACCAAAAAGTATACTACGTACGCTCTGGCGTGATGTTACAAGATACCGTTCGTACCATCTTAAAACGTAATATCCGTGTCATCCCAGTATTAGACCATAACGATAAATTATTAGGTGTCATTACACGTGCCAACTTAGTAGATATCGTATATGACACGATTTGGGGCGAAGAAGAAGAAACGATTGAGGAGGTATAATCATGATAGAATTCTTTAATCAAAACAAACAAGAACTCCTCCAAAAAACAATGGAACATATCTCAATTTCATTATTGAGTTTATTACTTGCAGTCGTTGTTGCAGTTCCACTCGGCATATTACTGACGCGAAAAGAAACATTAGCGAAAATTGTCTTAAGTATCACAAGTGTATTACAAACTGTACCATCACTAGCGATTCTTGCAATGATGATTCCAATATTCGGTATTGGCACAATGCCAGCAGTCATTGCGTTGTTCTTATATGTATTACTACCTATCTTAAACAATACATACTTAGGTATTAAACAAATTGATCCAAATGCGAAAGCTGCCGGAAAAGCAATGGGAATGACAAGCAGACAATCACTTCGTATGGTTGAATTACCGCTTGCGATACCAGTTATTATGAGTGGTATTCGATTATCAGCAGTATATGCAATCAGTTGGGCAACACTTGCATCATACATCGGTGCTGGTGGATTAGGCGACTTTATCTTCAACGGATTAAACTTATATCAACCAGAACTCATCATCTCAGGTGCAGTCGTTGTTACCATCCTTGCATTATTAACAGACTTTATCCTTGCAATGGTAGAAAAATTCACAACCCCTAAAGGATTAGTTGTGACTAGGAGGGATAAATAATGAAACATTTAAAATCACTATTCATATTAGCACTTGCCTTCACCCTACTCTTATCAGGATGTGGACAAGTAGCAAGTAATAAAAATGAGCCCGTAAAAATCGCTTCGGTTTATACAACTGAAAGTCAAATTCTTGCGAATATGATTAAAATTTTAGTAGAAAAAAATACAGATCACCCTACAGAAATTATTAATAATTTAGGGTCTGGTACTGTTGTACATCAAGCTATGGTTAGAGGAGATGCAAATATCTCTGCTGCGAGATATACAGGAACTGACTTAACAGGTGCATTAGGAAAAGACCCTATTACAGATCCAAAAAAAGCTAGAGATGTCGTTACTAAAGCCTTTAAAAATGATTTCAAACAAAAATACTACCCTTCTTACGGTTTTGAAAATACATATGCTTTTATGGTTACAAAAGAAACTGCTAAAAAATATAACTTAAAAAAAGTAAGTGATTTAAAGCCTGTAGCCGATAAACTAAAAGCTGGTGTTGATTCATCATGGATGAAACGTAAAGGTGATGGATTTGAAGCATTCAAAAAGAAATACGGCATTAATTTCCAAGATACTAGACCGATGCAAATTGGATTGGTTTATGAAGCATTGGCCAATAAAAAAATGGATGTTGTATTAGGTTATACAACAGATGGTCGTATTCAAAGTTATGACTTAGTTATATTAGAAGATGATTTACACTTCTTCCCACCATATGATGCCAACCCAGTAGCATCATATGATTTAATCAAAAAAGATCCAAAGATCGATAAAATCCTTGAATCAATGAAAAATAAAATTTCAACAGAAGAAATGCAAAAATTAAATTATGAAGTTGATAATAATTTAAAAGAACCTGCAGTAGTTGCAGAGGAATATTTGAAAAAACATAATTACTTTAAAGGAGGTAAGTAAATGGAAAAGTTAAATACATTTGAACAGTTCATTGCCTATTATCGTGATAATTTTGGCGCAGTGATGTCTTTATTCGTTGAACACTTCCTAATAAGTATTTATGGTGTATTAATCGGTGCGATTGTTGGGATTCCAATTGGGATTTGGATTGCACGTCATAAAAAATTAGTAGGACCTGTCATTGCGATTGCGAATATTATTCAAACAGTTCCTGCGATTGCCCTACTTGCAATGCTAATGTTAGCATTAGGTTTAGGTAAAACAACAGTTATTGTAACAGTATTTTTGTATAGTTTATTACCGATTATTAAAAATACTTACACAGGTATTAAATCTGTTGAAGATCATATTATCGATGCTGGTAAAGGTATGGGTATGACGAAACGTCAACTTTTAACAATGGTAGAGTTACCTTTATCATTATCAGTAATCATTGCTGGTATTCGTATTGCGTTAGTTATCGCAATTGGTGTTACAGCAATTGGGTCATTTATCGGTGCACCAAGTTTAGGTGATATTATCATCCGTGGTACAAACGCAACAGGTGGTCAATCCATCATTTTAGCAGGTGCCATTCCAACAGCATTAATGGCCATCTTAGCAGATATCTTACTAGGATTCATTGAAAGAAGATTAGATCCATTAAAAAGGAAAAAGATAAATATTTAATTTTAAGAGCTGAAAGTGATGTTCACTTTTAGCTCTTTTAGCATTAATAATATTGGTTTCTCTTCTCATGCCTCAAAAAAGAAATCTAAAATAGAATATGCTATACTAAAAACTTGGAGGCGAATTATGAAAACAAATCAATTATTATCACTTGTATTAGGTGCAGCAGTTGTTTTAGCAGCATGTAATCAAAGTGACTCAAAACCAAAAACAGAGACAAAAACTGAACAAAAATCTGAATCAAAATCTACTAAGACAACGAATACTTCTAAAGAAAACAAAGATGCCGTAGCGATTATTAATAAAGCTAAAGAAGCGGGTAAATCTGTTGAAAGTTATAAAAGTGTTGTCACTTCAAATTACAAACAAAATAAACAAAACCAAAAGTCTACTTCAAATATTACAGTCGCGAAAGATGGTAATATCGCATTAGAAAATGTTATTGCTGGTCAAAAAAATGCACAATATTTAATTAAAGATCAGTTAATTGTAAGTAAAGACAATGAATATTTTGATGCCACTAAAGTTGCTGGTAAAAAAGGCATCGAGCAATTACAACAATTGAAGTATCAAGATACGTTATCAACACTTGAAGCTTTTAAATCAGCTGAGGTGAAAAAAACTGCTGACGGTTATGAGTTAAGTGTAACTTTTAAAGATAAAGATGCTTTTATAGAATTCTCTAAAGCAACGGGTCAACAACAAACGATCAATCAAATTGTGAAAAACTTTGATAAAGTATCAGGAAAAAATACGTTATACTTTGATAAAGATTATCACTTAATCAAAGTACAAAGTGACACAACGATGGAAGGTAAAAAAGCAAGCCTCCATTCTGATTTAACGCAAGAAAACTCTGACTTTAATAAAGTAGATAAAATTGATGTACCTAAAGGTGCTGAAAACCCTAAAGATTACGAAGCTGAAATGAAAAAACAAGCTGAGAAATTAAAATCACAACAACAATAAAATTTCAAAAAATGCCCATGTGAATTCAATTCACATGGGCATTTTGTCGTCTATTTATTTTACTTTTGTGTAAGTGATGTGTTGACCTTTTGATGTTGGTTCTTTAAAGTTTGCTAAATCATTTACTTTAATTGCTACTGACGCTTGTGGTAATAATGATGTTGGTACGCGGTCAGCATATAATGTTCTTAAATGTTGGAATTCTGGTTCACTACCTAAGCTGTATTTTCCTGATTTGTCATGTTTGATTAACGCAATACGGAAGTCTGTCATAAATGAACCTAATGATTTTGTTGGACTTACATATTTATGTACGATTGCTTGTAATGCTTCTTCAGTTGTTCCTTTATGTGCAATTACTTCTTTATAAACTCTATCACCAATACCTGCTTGTTCATTTAAATATTGACCAAATAAATATGATAAAGAGTAGTTCGATAATGTATCACCATAATTTGACCAGTTTGTTAATGAATGTCCATTTTGAATTGAACGTGCATTATTGTAGTAGTCAATACGGTCTTGAATTGGTCCTTGGTAAATGTGCTCAGCAGCCATTGAGAATGCTTCGTTTAAGTATGTATCCATTTCAGAGTTTTGGATGATTTCTTTTTGGTTGTAATTCACCATGTGTTGGAACTCATGCGCTACTGTTGAGTAAATTTTAGTAACGTCTTTTGGTTCAGATGCTGGGTAACCCATTGATGGATATGTATCCATGTAGAAGATTTCCATGTTGTTTGATCCTTGTGCACCTGCTTTTAAGTCTCCACCGTAGAAGTATCCACCAGTGTATGATTGACTTGTTTTACCGAATCCATCTTGAATATCATATAATAAGATATTTACATGACCATTACCGTCTAAGTCAGATTCTTCACCAAAGTTATCGTGAATTAATGGTACGATTTTTGAATCGTATTCTTTTCCTAATTTTTCAGCATCTGCACGAGTTACATTTCTATCTGCAACCCAAACTAAACCTTTTGTGCCTTTATATTGTAATGTTGCTGTGATTTTTTCTACACGATTTGTTTCAAAGTTAAATGTATTGAATGAACGTGTATCCCCTACATTAACATCTTTAACAATCACACGGTTTTTACTTGTAGAAGGGCGAATTTCTTTACGCGCTTTATCTTCTTCAGACATTTCTACAAGTCTATCGATACGCATTGGTTTTTGTTTTGCAAATAATTTTAAATCTTGCTCAATGATTGAAGCGCTGTTTCTGAATCCAGTATTTTCACTAACTGCATCTGAAGTTGTGTTTTCGTTGTTAACGATAACAGTACCCGGGCCAGATGTTGGCTCTTCTGCAGTTGGTTCCTCAGCAGTAGGCTCCTCACCTGTTGGTTCTTCTGCAGTTGGCTCTTCTGATGTCGGTTCCTCAGCTGTTGGTTCTTCAGTTGCCGCATCTAATTTCATTTTAAATTTTTGTGTTAAATGATCATAAAATTTATTCGCTTCATTTGATGCACCAATTTCTAAATACAATGAGCCGTCATTGCCTTTTACATCTGCAGCATCTAATTCAACTGTAATTTTAGACTCGTTTAAGTATTTTACTTTTGCACTAAAATCTTTTACTTTCTTTAATCCACCATTATTAATGAGTAGTTTGCCGTTAACATACCCTTCTTTAATGATTGAACGAGAACTGTAATTGAAAGTAACCACAACTTTACCGCTTTTGTTTTCAACACTAGCAAGTTCAAGATTGTGTCTTTCATACAAACCATCTCGAATAAGAATACTTTGTCCTTCGCTTAAAGTGTTGTAGCCAGAAACTTCTGCTTTAGTCGTTTCTGCATGTACTAAACTCATGCCTGCTACCGGTGAAACAAGTAATGATGTTGCAATAATTGCACTGCCGAAATTCTTAGAAAACTTTTTCACAAAATCCACTCCATTTTTCTATATTTTTATAAAACAAAATGATTCCTATGCATTATTATATTGAAATACCATGCAAGTGTAAATAGAAAATTTGTAAAATTTCATTAATTTAAAATATTATATTAATTAAATTTTATATAAAATAAACATAATCAAATAAAAAACCACCTAAATACAAGTGTTTAGATGGTTAAAAATATTATTATTTTATATTAAATGAATTTTATTTTTTTAAAAGTTTTTTGTTTATTTTTTGATGTATGCTTTATCGTATTGATAAATGTTTGAGCTGTTCGTCAATACATCTTTCACATAAGTTTTTTGTAAATAAGCAGATCCACGTTGAATCACTGGAATCGTATGTGCTTCTTCCAATAACATCGTACTCGCTTCTCCTAAAGCTTTCCAACGCGCTTTAGGGTCTTTTAATAATGGCCCTTTTGCGTCTTCAATCAACTGATCGTATTTAGCATCTTTGTAATTTGTATTTGTTTGTTTACTCCAGAATAAATCTAAAAATGTCATTGGATCCGCATAGTCAGGGAACCAGTTTGAATATGATAAATCATAGTCACGTTTATCTTCTAACGCTAATTTCTGTTTAAATGGCTGCATTTTAATTTTAACTGTCAAACCATCTAAATTTTTTTCTAATTGTTCTTTAAAGAATTCCGCATCTGTTTTTGCAGTTTCTTGGTCAGTCGTTAATAATTCAATTGTGATTTTATCTTCTCCTAACTCTTGTTTTGCCTTCTTCCAATATTCTTTTGCCGCATTTGTATCATATTTTAAAATATCGCCACCAGCAATTTTTGAGAAATCCGTATCATCTGGCCCTTTATATACATCTTTAGGTGTGATTTGATTTGCCGGCACTGATCCATTTTTTAAGTTCTTATCAACATAACTTTGCTTATCAATCGACTTCGCAATGGCTAAACGTACATTTTTATTCGCTAAGTATTTGTTTTTGTGGTTCACTTTAAAATAGCTCATCGCTGCTGTTAATTCTGTTTTAAAGTCTGGTTTGTCTTTATATTTTTCAACGTTATCACTTGAAATACCTACAGAATCAATTTTATCTGTATCATATAAATTCAGTCCTGTTTGAACATCTTTTACAACGCGGTAATTGATGCCCTCTAACTTCACAACTTTTTTATTCCAATACTTATCATTTTTAACCAATTTAAAGCTGTCTTCTGTTTTCCATTCCGTCATTTTAAATGGACCATTATAGACTGCTTTTTTAGCATCCGTACCATATTTATCACCATATTTTTTTGCCACTTTTTCATTTTTCGGCATAAATGTACCGAATGATAATAGCCCTTCAAAATACGGTTGAACATTTTTCAATTTAATTTGTAAAGTGTGATCATCAATAGCTTTAACACCTAATGAATTCACATCTTTTTTCCCCTCATTGATGTCTTGTGCATTTTCAATATCAAACATAATGAATGCATATTCTGAACCTGTTTTTGGATTCACCACTTCACGCCATGCATAAACAAAATCATTTGCAGTAACAGGGTCACCGTTACTCCATTTTGCATCTTTACGTAATTTGATAGTCCAAGTTTTTTTATCTTTAGACTTTTCAGGTTCACCCACTGCTAATGCAGGAACTGGTTTTGTATTTTTATCCAATCGATATAAACCTTCGTAAACATTTTCAAACGTTTGAAAACTTACCATATCGGTTGCAAGTGATGGATTCATAGATGGAATATCTGCTGTAGTTGATAAATTTAATACTTGCCCCTCTGTTTTTGACCCGCCTCCAGAACATGCTGCAAGCAAGGTTGACGCTGATAATACGACTGATGATAGCATAACTAATTTTTTATTCAAATGAATTCCCCCTTAAAAAATTGATTGCTTACAACAATGATAAATGGTTTATCTCATTAAATCAATAAAATTTTTAGAAAATTCTGTTTAATGTATAAAAATAATCATTTTGTAATATTCATTCTTTTGGAAACAAAAGAAAAACCATGCCTAATTTGCATGGTTTTCATCTAAATCTTTCTTATTAATTGTATGATTCTTGTAATAATATCTTGTGAAGTATTTCCCTTTTAATCCTAGCTTCTTATAATCTAGTGCCATCATTTTCGCATTATGATGCGCCCACATCACATCAGTAGCATATTGATGTTTACCAGGATTCATTGGATTAAAACGCATACCATAAAGCGTATCTTGGTAAGGCTTATTTAAAAATTCCTCTTTAATAAACTTCGCACCGCCCATAATCGCTTTTTCAGGTGTATCCCATCCATGTTCCTTAGCAAACAAAGCACCCTCTTTAAGAGGATTATGATCATAAGCAGCAATACCAAAGAAATTATAATATTTCTTACCTTTACCAATTTTATTATCATCACTTACCTTAACACCTTGAGCCAACTGACTTTTACCCTTCCCAGTTTCTAAAATTGCATGTTCAATCAAATAAATTTCATTAACATCTTCAATCTTACTCGCTTTAGAAAAAGTCACACCTTGATTTTCAAGAATCCCTTTGCCTTTGAGAAGCTCATTTAAATCATTAGGATGAATCTTTTGAGCCATTCCTAAATTTAAAAATTGTAACTTTTGAACAGGGTCATTATACAATTGATCTGGTTTTAAATATTGATCAATGTGTCTTTGCTTAGATGGCAACCATTTTACACCATTAGAAACAACAGGACTGGCTTTTTGTTGTTTTTGAAGCGCACTTTCATAAGTAAACGGTACACCCACCTTATAATCACGCATCTTAGCTTCTTGTGATTTAATTGCTTGTATTATAAGTAAATAAATAATGAATACAATAACACAAAGTATTAAAACTAATATCATTTTATTACGAATTTCAATTTGTTTCGCTTCTTTCTTCGTTAACTTTTTAGCCATTTTATTTCTCCATGTTTTAAATAAATTTAAAAGGGTATTATTACACCATACCCCTTTAACATATACGCCCGCACTTATGTGCGGGCTACTTTTTTCTATTATAAGGTAATTTTACGGGTGATGATATGATAAATTTTGATGATATTTGTGGTTAGTCCTGGTTTAGATGGATGGTTTGTGGTGAAATGTCTTATAAATCTTTTTTAATAGACATTTCGTAACAAATCTTAATTTATCTTCTCATCAAATGTCCGAAATTCATCATATTTTTGGACATTTACATCTATATTCTCAGTATACCTTTCATCAAATGTCCGAAATTCATCATATCTTCGGACATTTACATCTATATTCCCAGAATATCTATTGTTTTAGGTAAAGATGAACACACATTAAGACTTACAGTCGGTTTAGGTACAGTGAATATCGATAAAGAATAAAAAAACGACCCAATTGAATTGGGTCGTTTCTATTAGTGTGCCAACATTTCGTGTTCGATTTCTTCGCCACTCATATCACTTGGGTAGTATGTTGGCCAGTGTTCTAATTCTTTTAATAATTCAGCACGATCATCACCCATGTAAATATGGAAGTGTAATGCTTTTTCTGGTGCGATGATGTGGTCTGAGAATTGGATGAATTTCGGTGCTTTATCATCACCTTCAGTTTTCTTGAAGATGAATCTTACACCGCGGTTACCTTTTTCATAAGTTAAAATTTCTTTACCATCATATTTGTATGTACCAGCAACTTTATCTTTACCTTTATGGAATGTGATTTTGTCGCCTTCGATATCAATTTTACTTACATCCGTTTTGTAACCAGTTGTATAGTATTCTTTATATTCTTTCGCAGTTTTAGAACTGTCTTTCTTCGCTTTCGCTTCAAATACATGATCTAAAGTACCATCTTGTAAGTAAGGATAAACTGATTGCCATTTACCTTCCCAATCTGATAATTCACGGTCTTTAACTTGGCTATCTTCAAAGTAACCTTCGTAAATCTTTTTCTCTTCTTTTGTCATAGCACCGTGGTCATGACCGTGCTCATGTGCATGCTCGTGTTCGTGCTCATGTTCATGTTTATGCTCATCTTTGTGTGCAGTTTCTTTTTTCGTTTCAGTTTTTGTTTCTTCTTTAGCAGGTTTATCATTTGAACATCCTACTAATAATGTAGCAACCGCCACAGCTGAGATTGATTTTACTAAATATTTATTCATTATATACTCCTTTTCCGAAATCATTTCGTTTTAAATCTTATCTTAATTGAAATTTATTGTCAATAGGAGTTAATACGATTTATTATTTATTAACCTTAAACTGTATGATGCGATTCGTTGTTATATCTGATACTGAAGGTTCTGTTTGAAACGGTTTATTTTCTTTAAGTCCAATATAATATGTAATGGTCTTACCGTTTATTTTATCTGTTTGCATTTTTCCTTTAGAACCTGTATCAAATGGTACATCTTGAGATACAAATTTAACTCTAAAGCGATTATTTTCATCATAAACATAACCCATTGCGATGTACTCTTTATCACTGCTACGTTTTTTGTTATAACTTACTACTATCGGCATTGTAGATTCTTCGTCAATACCAAAAATACTCACATCATTTAAAAACTGATACTGATTAATACGTTTAATGTCCGCAATTAAGCTTTCTTCAGTTTTGTATGATTTTTGCTCAATATTACTCACCGTATATCGATTCATATCAAACTGTTTTTGCCAAATAAAAATCGAAATAAAAATAACTAAAAAAATGCCCGTACTATAAAGTAACTTTTTTGAAGTATCCATACCCTATCCCCTTTTGTATAATTTTATTTATTATACAAATATTCACAAAATTACACCCTTAATAATACCTTAATTTCTATAGTTATTTTTTATACTTAATCAACATCATTGCCTCATATGGTTCTAAAAACAATTCATCTTTTTCAAATTTCACTTCAACATCATTATGTACAATTACTTCATAATCCGCTAAATCATCCATTTGCGTAGTTACACGTGCCTTATGGTTAAAGAAATTACACACGACTAATACTTCCTCTGATGCATCACTTCTTGTATAAGCAAAGACATGTGGATTTTCTTTATCAATTTCGTTAAACTTTCCAAATCGAATGACACGATGGTTTTTACGAGCTTCAATAAGTTGCTGGTATGTATAAAACACAGAATTCGAATCTTCTAATGCACTCGCCACATTAATTACTTTATAATTAGGGTTCACTTTCATCCAAGGCGTACCTTCAGTAAATCCAGCATACGCCCCATCATTCCATTGCATCGGTGTTCTCGCATTGTCACGGCCTTTCGTTTGCAAACTCTTTAATACCGCTTCCTTATCATAACCATTAGCCAATCTTTCTTTTATTAAATTTTGTGCTTCAATATCTAAATAATCATCGAAATCATCAAAGTATGCATTCGTCATACCAATTTCTTCACCTTGATAAATATACGGTGTCCCTTTCATACCATGAAGTAAAATCGCTAACATCTTTGCACTCTTCTCACGATATTCACCATCATTTCCCCATCGAGACACTATTCTCGGTAAGTCATGATTGTTCCAAAATAAACTGTTCCAACCATTATCATTTAAAGCATATTGCCATTTCGAAAATACAGACTTTAACTGCATAAAATTTAATGTTCTTAAATCCCATTTACTTTTGCCAGGAACTTCATCTAATCCAATTTGCTCAAATTGAAAAATCATTGATAATTCATGACGCTCAGGGTCACTATATAACAATGCATTATCCAGCGTTGCACCCCAAGTTTCACCGACAGTTAATAAATCTTTATCTTTAAACGTTGCGGCGCTCATTTCTTGTAAATAATCATGTAACTTCGGACCATTTTCCATGATACCTTCAAATGGCTGTTTACCAATCAAATCAATAACATCCATTCTAAATCCTGCAATCCCTTTATCAATCCAGAAATTCATCATGTCATAAATCGCTTGACGCATTGATTCATTTTCCCAATTTAAATCAGGTTGCTCTACCGCAAAATTATGAAGATAATATAAATCCAAACTCGGTACATATTCCCATGCAGAACCACCAAATACACTCTTTAATCCCGTATCTTCTTTAGACCAAATAAAATAATCAAAATAAGGACTCTCTTCACCCTTTAAAGCATCTTGAAACCATGCATGTTGATCACTCACATGATTTACAACTAAATCCATGATGACTTTAATACCATGTGAACGACATACCTCAAATAAACGTTCCACATCTGCTAAACTACCGTATTGTGGATTCACTTCATAATAATCACTGATATCATAGCCATTATCTACATCAGGTGATTGAAATACAGGATTTAACCAAATCACATCAATACCAAGTTGCTTCAAATAAGGAACACGTGCAATTATCCCTTCAATATCACCAATACCATCACCATTACTATCCTGAAAACTCTTAGGATATACTTGATACACAACGCTAGAATGCCACCATTTTCCCTCCATAAATCTCACTCCTCACCTTTTGTATATAACATATCACAATTAAGCTTCTCGCGATTTCAAAGAATTTAACAAAAATAAAAACAAATTAAACTATAAAGCAAAAACGGATTATTCGAAAAATCGAATAATCCGTTTTCTATTTTATGATTTACCATCAAACCAAAACATCGCCTCATCTGTAAACCGTTGAACCAACTCATGCTTACCATCTATATAACCTTCAATATTAAATGGATATTTTACAGCTAAATCTTCCTTTAAATCACCATAAGCCTTAGCCTTATTAGGATGGTGAATTAAATAATCTCGAAAAGCAATATGACGATTAATTTCATATTCATTCGTAACATCATAGATATGCACATGCACTAAATGCTTCGTACCATCTTTCTTACTAAAATAGCGCCTACCAATAATACCATTCTCACCATGTACCGAATATCCCTTAGACTCAAACAAAGAATTAAAATGATCAATACACTCAATATCTCGAACAACCACCAAAACATCAATCGTCGGTTTAGCACTTAAACCAGGAATAGAAGTACTCCCAATATGTTCAACCTTCAAAACTTCATTCCCTATAATAGATAGTATTATATCCTTCTCACTATTAAATTGATCAATCCACTTTTCATCATACGGTACAACCTCGACTTTACGTAATTCAGCCATTTATCTTAACAACCCCTTAAATCTCTCTAAATCTAAGTCTATCGATACAACTGATAGACCATCCCAAAATTCATCTTCTTTATATCTCGGAATAACATGCACATGAAAATGGGTGCCAGTGTCCATGGCATTGCCATTATTTCTTGCGATGGTTGTCGCATAACAATACATTTGACTTTCAAATACTTCAATTAACTTACGCTCAACGCTCACTAAATCCATTAATACTTCCTCAGGCAATTCTAAGTAATTCATATAATGTGCTTTAGAAATAATTAATACATGACCTGCTTGTATTGGATCGATATCAAATACGACTTTAAAATGTTCTGATTCATAAATGATTTGAGATTCTAAAATGTCATGACAAAATATACAATGCATAAAATCACCTACCAATAGTAAAAATCAAAATATAAATAACAAATATTATTTACCATTATATATGTTCTAAACAAATAAAAACACATACACGTTGTGCATGTGTTTATAAATATTCATCTATAAATTATTCGGCCATACTTCTTCAGCGATACGTTTCACTAACTCAAGTTTCTTCCATTGGTCTTCTTCTGTTAATAAATTTCCTTCTTCAGTTGAAGCGAAGCCGCATTGTGGGCTTAGACTAAGTCTTTCTAATGGAATGTATTTTGAAGCTTCTAATATTCTTTCCTTAATTGCATTTTCATCTTCAAGTTCAGGAAATTTAGAAGTGATCAAACCAAGGACCACTTTTTTATCGCCACTAACCTTTGCTAACGGTTCAAATCCACCAGCACGGTCTGTATCATATTCTAAATAATATGTATCAACATTTTCTCTACCAAATAGATGATCTGCAACTTTATCATACGGGCCGCTTGAAGCATAATCCGATTGATAGTTGCCTCGACAAACATGCGTATTTACAACTAAATCATCCGGTAAACCTTCAAGGACACGATTATTAATTTCAAGAAGTTCATCCTTTAATTGATCTAACGATTTATGCGTTCTGTTTCCTACGCCATGAATCTTTTGGACCGTTTCTTCTTTCAAATGTATACCCCAAGAACAGTCATCTAATTGAAGTAATCGACATCCTGCTTGATATAAATCATCAATCACCGTTTTGTAAGTTGATACAATATCATCAAATAATTCACGCTCATCTGGATACACCGCTTCTACCGACTCCTTCACACCAGGACGCGTCAGCTCAACCAAAAGTTGTGCAGGTGCAGGAATTGTTTGCTTTACAATCACATTGCTCGGTGCATGATTATAAACAAATTTGAAATCCTCAACAAAAGGGTGACGTTCACCACTAATCTTATCTATAAATTTCACACTATCAGCACGCGTTTCAACCTTATTAAACAAATACCCTTGTTCAAGTAATTGCTGTTCAATACCATTAAAGCCAAAGAAAAAGTCTAAATGCCAATAGCTTCTTCTAAATTCACCATCTGTTACAACGTTATAACCTAAGTGAATAAGTTTATTAATTAATAAAGAAATTTGTTGATCCTCAACCTCACGTAAAGCCTCCTTAGAAATCTCACCCTTCTTAAACTGCTCACGTGCTTGCTTTAAAGGAGCAGGTCTTAAGAAACTGCCTACGTAATCGAACTTTTGTAATTTTACTTTTTGATTTGTTTGTGTTGTCATTGATAATTCCTCCAGTACCGTTAATTTGAAATTTCATAGCTATTACATACATGTCATACATATCAGATTCCATAAAAAAATCCCCACACTCCTTTAATGTCTATTAAAGGGTGAAGAGACTCCACGGTACCACCTTTGTTCATGTAATTATCACTAATTACACCTCATTAAGTACTCAATAATGAATACTCTGGCATTGATAACGAGTGCCAAATCTCGACATCACCTACTAGAAAACATCGTTCAGATCGTGCAAAAGCGGCCATTTTTCGACAAAATTCAAATACTTCATCCCACCAACAGAAGCTCTCTTAAAAAATCCTTAAGTCTACTTTTCCTCTTTATAAGCTTTGAATATTAAATTATTAACATTATAATCAGATTGTTTTGAATTGTCAAATAAATTTATAAATTAATAAATCCTTTTTAATTTAAATCCTTAACATCTATTTGAACCACGTATCCTTTTGAATCTAAAAATGTCGTATCTTGATCAAATGGAGCTTTAGATTTCTTACCAAAATAATATTTAACTTGGCTATTATTGACATTAATTTTATTTAAAATGATTTTTTTACTATCATTTAAATCGAAATCTGTAGCAAGTACTTTCACTTTATACATGTTTTTATATGGATAAATTAAATATAGATTAAACTTTGGATTATAAGGCTTTTCATCTTGATCACACGAAACTAAAATTGCATTCATACCATTTTTCAAAGGGCGGTCTTGAGTAGCATAAATATCTTTATTCAATTGATATTGTCTTAAATCATCAATTGATAATTCATTACTACTTAATTCCATTCTTTCAATATCAGCAATTTCTTCTTTCGTCTTTTTTACATCATTCATCTTAAAAGTATCGGTGAACAATAATATCATCACTGAAATAAAAATTAACAACAATAATCCAATAAAACTCTTGAATTTAGTATCCATTACTAACCCCTTCTTTCGTAATCATTACAGTTATTATAATACAATGGCTAATTTATTAATATATCAATATTACAAAATTTCCTAAATAACATTGAATTTACAACTATATAACTGTAAAATAAAACAGACTTTAACAAAAAAGGAGTACATTATGAATCGTATCAAAGTAGTAGACAGTTTAAGAGGATTTAGTTTATTCGGCATCTTATTAGCCAATTTATTAATCTTTCAGTACGGCATGCATGGCGCACATTATCCTTATTTCTATAAACTCAATGCTTTCAATACAGCACTTGTAGAAATCGTTCAAACCTTTATTGTAGGTAGTTTCTTACCTATCTTTGCGATATTATTTGGATTTGGTATTGTAAAAATGAGCGAAAGTTTAAACAGACGAGGATATAGAATAAAGCGTGCACTATTTAGAAGAGGCATCATTTTATTAACCATTGGCATAATACATGCACAATATTTCTTCCAAGGTGACATACTCTACTTATATGGCAGCAGCTTATTGCTAATATTCTGGATGACGAAATTTAGAATCAGAACATATATCATTTCCATTATCGTGTGTATAGCACTTCTCATGGGTATTGGTATGCAATTACCTAAAGATACACTCAATAGTATCGATAATTCTATGGGTGCATCATTTCTTACAGAAGAACAATATAACTTTTTAAAAGAAGAACTCAAAGTCATGAAAACAGGCACACTTGAAGAAAGATCCGCATTTACATCTGAATTCGATGACCCTTTCTTTGACTTAGATGAAACTCAAATACTTATTATTATTCCATTAATCATCTTTTCAACATTACCACTATTTATCGTAGGGATGATATTTGCGAAAAATAGATTCTTTGAAACACCAAACACAAAAGTAAAAAAGATATACATATGGCTAACACCAGTATTTATCATCATAAAATATTTATCATTAAAAAATTCATCAAACGAATTCTTATCATCTATCAGCATATTCTCGATGGATTTACTAGCAGTATCATATATGTGTATATTCATAAAACTATATCATCAATATCACCACAAAAAAATATTCAAACAATTTGAAGCAGTAGGTAAGTTATCATTAACAAACTATATACTACAATCCGTATTTCACAGCTTCATATACTACGGATCAGGCTTACAACGATTTGGTGACAGTAACTTTTTACTATCACTCATCATCGCCATAACATTCTTTATCTTACAACTTTATTTAAGCAGTCTTTACATCAAACATATAAAAATTGGCCCATTAGAATACATCACAAGAGTCATCACCTATTGGACATTTAAGCCAAAGAAAATAAATAGAGCAATAGTTGAAAATTAAGGTGAGATTAAGGGTAATTTCTTAAGAACCATTGTAAAATAGGATTAGTTATAAAAATACTTTATATGTAAAAATAAATTCGATTTGTATTGAAATCAATGGGGGAAATTATGAAAATATTAAATGGCATCTTCTTTGCACTAACCATTCTGTTCTTTGGACTACTCGTTTCAACCTATTTTGGCAATCATTATTTCGATGGCAATAACAGAATCATTATTTATATTGGATTCTTTGGTTCACTGATAATTTCAAATATATTAGATCGAAAAATTAAAAAAGCAAAACTTGATAGTAAATAAAAACAAAGAACGATCTCAAAAATTTTGAGATCGTTCTTTATTCATACTGATTATATTTAGGTAATCTTTTAAAGAAAATAGTAATAACCAATCCGACTATCAAACCACAAAATATTCTAAACAAGAAGTGATCAATTTGAGTGAAAGCAATCATAAAGACTAAACTGTAAACATAATGCATCAAAAGAAATCGCCAATAATCTTTACCATCAATCATGTAGTCCTTTTTCTCCCACAAAAAGATAAAAAGAATTAACAAATCAATAACAATCAAAAACTCCACACCACTACCTGATACACTTGGGAATATAAATGCATAGAACCCATTAACAAATAATAAAATCGCAAAGAACAAATAATTCATCCAGTCACCCCTAATCCCTCGGTTTAACACCAACATAAGTGCCATGATCCTTTAAATAAAAAACAAAGTCACAACGAACACCAGGAATCCTATGTTTAGATACCACAAAATCATAACTCAAATCATGAATTAACTGCATAAAGACGAGTTCTTTATTAGAATTATGTTCAAAATTAGAATGTCTAGAATTGCCATCTACAAACAGTTTATATTTATCATCAACTTGTTCAATAAAAAAAGGAGAAAGATTAATACGTGTTGGATGATCATTAGCATACTTAAAAGAAATAAAACCAGGAGAAATCATTAAATGTTTCGCACGATCACGTGACGTGATATAAACCTTATGAGAAACAATATCCTTACCTTCCTTATTCACAAACGCCTCACCAAACGCATCAGCCGCTTCTTGAGGAGAATCATATAACTCTCCATCCACCTTCATAGGCAATTGAGCATAGAATACATCAACATCAGGCTTATCAAAATGATTTACCCTATCATATTCCCACCAAACAATAAAACCAATAATAATAGCCACAACACAAAGCAACCATAACCCTTTTTTCTTTAAACTCATTATATATCCCCTTAAAAGTTGTTATTCTTATAAAATATATTATAAGGAAATATTGAGCAAATTGGAAGATGATAGGAAAAATGAGTTTGATAATTTTTTACAAAGAATTATTTTAGATATAATTCCATAAGATATTTTATTTGAAAATATTGTTCAGATATTTTCATATCAGTATTCATTTCATCTCTATTATATATAGAATTAAATAAAAAATGAGTTCTTTTATT
Source organism: Macrococcus sp. DPC7161 (assembly GCF_004117835.1). Classification (GTDB taxonomy): domain Bacteria; phylum Bacillota; class Bacilli; order Staphylococcales; family Staphylococcaceae; genus SDSC01. Next base: position 228,766 of record NZ_SDSC01000003.1, read on the forward strand.
CTTTTCATCGTCCATCTCACGCTCAGTAGGTAAGAGTAATAAATTGTACGTTTTAATTGTTTCATTTATTTTTACTTGATCGTGTTTAGATAAGAAATAATATGAAGCTTGTTTATAGTTTAAACCCTTAATCTCGTTATAATACTTGGCATCTAATATCAACTTGTATCCCTCTGAGACATAATAATAATCAGGCTCAAGTTTATAATTAGTTCCTGTAGATTTCATATCAACAATTAAGCTTCCTTTTTTGAATGACTTTCTTTCACTATTTTTAATATCATTAAACATTAAAAATCCGTCTTCATCCATCTCCTCAAAATAATTCTCTAAATAATTTTCAAGGATTTTTTCCCAAACTAAATTAAAAGTTTTAATAGATAATTTAATTGTTTTATTTCCAACATTTTCATGATTAAAGAAGTCAATTAAATTCAATATCAGTTTTCTTTGAGAATCCTTAAATGTTTTGTTTAACTCTTCTCTTAAATGCACAACTATTTTATTTCTATTTTCCCAATTTATTTCTTTATATTTATAGTCTATTTTATCTAAATTTAAAAATATTGATAGCTTATCAATTGTAGAGTTAATTGCATAGGCCATACATTCACTAATAAAAACTGTATTATTTTTATTTTTATCAACAACAAATGGAGAATATATAATATTTCTTTTAGATAATATTATGGGTGATTTCTTAATGGTTTTATTCCAATTTATTTTTCCACTTAAACCAAACTTGCTCTCTTTTTCTTCATTATAAAAAAGACCAAACTTTTTATAATATTCATATATATCAAAAAAAGCCTTCATTGGATAATTCTCATTTATTTCTTTATTTAGACCTATTGAAGCTATTGATTTATCTAATGAACTTTTTCTAATATTATTAAATAATAACTTCATATAATATTTTATTTTTTTTAGATTTTCCTCTTGATAATAGTTTAATGATTCAATTTCCTCTTCATTGAAAAAGTGTTTTGGAAAACTAATAATTATATTTTCTTCATTAATTATAAAACCAACAAAATTAGTTATTAATTTATTATCAAATTCTTTAAAATCCTCATATCCAAATGAATTTCTAAATTGTTTTTCAAATGATTTACTTACTGAAATACCATCTTGAATAATATAAAAATTATATTTATTCACTTTCTCCACCATGTTTGCTTACATGAGATAATTCCAATTCTAAAAATCTTTTAAATTCCTTTGAAAATAATTCATTTGGTTTATCTTTATCATCATTAAAACACGAGTATGCCTGGCTAAAACTATTAATATCTTTATCAAACAAAGAAATTTCAGAGTACGAAGCACCCTTAATATCATTCCATAAATATTGTAATAACTTATTTTTTATCTGATTATCATTATATTTTTTATACTCAGGTATAGGGTCACCATTACTATCTAATTTGAACTTTAAGAAAAATTGTCCTAATTGTTTATCTTCTGATAATGCTAATCCTTCGTTACTATCACTAACTATAAATTTGTTTAAAGCTTTGATAAAAGTAGTCCAACTATATTCTTCACCTAAAATTGAAAACTGATAATCATTTAAATATTTTGTTTTTGATTCGTTTTCAATTAACTTATTAGCATCAACATATTCAAATTCAAACCTTCTCTTGAAAGCAGTATCCATAACAAATACGTTTTGATCACTAGTATTTACCGTTCCAACGATAAATAAATTTCTCGGAATGTACAATTTTTCAATAACCTTATTTTCTAATTTTTTATTAATGTAATTAGTTATAAGTGAGTTGTTGATTCTATATTCACTTTCTCCATTCTCATCTCTATCTAATAATTGGAACAAATCACCAAATACAGCTGCAACATTTGCTCTACTCATTTCTTCTAAAATAAGAAAAACAGGTTCATTTTCTTTTTCATATGCTCTTAACACAGAATCAGTAAAAACTTGTGGAACAAAATCATATTGAATTGAATTAGATCCATCATTTTCTTCTTTTACTATTGGCATAACTTGACCAACAAAGTCATGATAAGAATACTCAGGGTGTAATGTAGTTCTGAAAACATTCGGGTGATTTTCTTTATCACTATAGGAAGGTATACCATTTGATTTTATAAATTCTTTAATGTTATATGATTTACCTGTTCCCGGTGCTCCAAAATAAATAATGTTATTACCCAATGTATCTAGTTCTAATTTTTCTTCTTCACCCATACCATAAAATACTCTTGTTAATAAATTAAAATACATCGAATTTTCTACTTTAGTAATATATGATGCATAATTCTCTTGATTTAATAGGTATTCCTTTACTTCTTCTTTATTAGCATTTTGGTATTTTAAATTGCACATTTCCAAAATTAAATGTGAACTAAATGGTTTATTAATTTCTAGGTTTTTATTTTCATTTATTCTAAAAAAATATGTACTATTTAGAAAATTATAAAGTTGTCCAATAGATTGAATATAATTCGAGTCATTTATATCTACATTTGAATTTACATGATACAAATTAATTAATTCAGATTTGCTAACTTCAGTTTTGTTTTGTTCTAATAGATACTTTGCTAGTTCATATAAAGGATGTAAATAGCCATAGTCTTTTATATACTCAAAACAATTTAAACAAAATCTACTTACAAGGTCTCTAATAGTAGTTTTACCGTAAAAGACTTCCCATGCAACATTACTTAAATCTAAATTACTATTTTTCCATATACCAACTTCTAAGCCAATTGTGTATTGTCGCTCAAATTGTTTATAAGTATTTTCATCATTACCATATGAACCTTTCCCCTTTTTTTGATTCATTTCAAAGTAATATTTTATTTTATCCGAAATCACCATTTTTTTATCAGATTCATTATCTAATTCAGTCCATGCTGATGCCATTATAAAAGAAAGTAATTTCTCATTTATTTGAGTTCTTGCAACTCTATCAAAATATAAATATTTTTTATCTTCTTTACCAATCAACCCCATTGTGTCCTCTCCTTTTATAATTCTAATAACTCTAAAATCGCTAAAGATAATCTTCTAGCAAATTCCGGTGGCACAGCATTTCCAATCATTTTATATTGATTTCCTCTAGTAGATAAAAATTCAAAGTCATCAGGAAAAGATTGTAATCTTGCAGCCTCTCGTACTGTTAATGTTCTTTTTTGTTCTGGATCATAATGAATAAATCTTAATCCATCTTTATGCAGATGCGCTGTTATTGTAGTACTTGGCATATCTTTTCTAAGAACGTGATATTTATGCACCTTTGAATTTCCTCCAGTTGCTTTATTATAAATCTCATTTAGTTTATCAGCTTTTTGAAATTGGTTCTTACCAGAATAGATATCCTCTGTTAATAAACCAAATATCTCAACATCACGTGAATTTTGATATCGTGCAACATGCCCCCAATTAGGATCAAGATTTTTTGGCAGTGAATGAGACTGTTTTCCAATACCATTTATAAAAATTTCGTTTTTTAATGGATATAGTGGGGGCAAATCATCAATAGCATCAAATACAGTTTTAATATTTCTTTCTTTGTACTTTGTCAAAATATTATCATAGAAATGAATTAATTTTTTTTGGATTTCTTCTGATGAAGTATTTGTTTTTTTCATTCCTACCAAAATAACACGCTTTCTATTTTGAGGAACTCCATATTCGCTCATATTTATTAATGCATGATTTTTAATATCTTCTACAATTTCATAATTAATTTTATTTACATCTTTTCTTATTAAATCAACAATAGGTGTACCATCAGGCATAGCTGAAAGCATTCCAGGAACATTTTCAAAAACAAATAGTTCTGGTTGATATCTTTCTACTGTCTTTAGGTAATATTCAAATAAATAATTGCGATAATCATTTTTCATTCCATATTTATCTTTTGTTCGACCAGCTTGTGAATACGCTTGGCAAGGTGGCCCTCCAATTATCACATCGGTTTGATTTTTAGCAAAAAAATCTAATCCAAATGAATAACCGAATTTTTCATCAGTAAATCCTTCAAATAATTCTTCAGTTCTTTGCATATCAAACCATATGACACTTTGATCTGCATCTGATATTTTCCATTTTGTCTTTAAACGATGTCTAAGCGTTTCTATTGGTGCCTTTTCCCATTCAACTGAAGCCACTGGATGGTACATTCCAGATTGAAGAAAGCCTTCTAACAATCCTCCAGCACCTGAAAATAAATCAACTACATTATATTTTTTCATTTTCTAATACCTCTTTAACTTTTACAGCTATAGCCTTTCCTAACAATGGTGGAACAGCATTACCAACTTGTCTATACTGTTCTTGTTTATTCCCATAAAATATAAAATCATCTGGAAATGATTGTAGTCTCGCATTTTCTCTAACAGTTGGTATTCTGTTCCACTTATAGTGAAAATGAGTTCTATGTCCTGTATCAATTGTTCTAGATGGTTTTTTACTATGATATCTTGTTAGTGCTTCATTATATTTAAATACTCTTTTTTCTAAAATTTCTTTGGGTAATGATTTATAATTTTTACCTTCGGGTACTAATGATATTAATTTTTTTGTTTCTACAGTATGATTCGTAGGAATATGATTATGAATTATAGTTGAGTTTTTTCTCATTAATTCCTGATACGAAGATTGTGGTTCATTTTCATATTCAAATATTTGACCCAAAGAACAATCCGTAGCATTTTCTAAAGTCGGTAAATCACTTATTGCATCCTCACAATTAATATAATCAGATTCATTAATCTGTGGTACTGGATAACTAAATTTATTTTTAAATTGATCCTTTAACAACATAATAAAAAATACTCTTTTTCTAATTTGCGGAACTCCATAATCTGGTGCATATAAAATTTTAGGTGACATAACATCATATCCTATTGAAGAAAAATCTTCTATTACACGCTTAGCACCAGCACCATTATACAAAGTTAACATACCTGGTACATTTTCTAATACAATTACTTTTGGTTTTAAACGTGATGCGGCCTTAACCATTGCAGTATATAAAACATTTCTTTCATCAAATTCTTCTCTTTTTCCCGCTAAGGAAAAACCTTGACATGGTGGTCCACCAACTAACACATCAACAGTAATATTTTTATTTTCTACATAATCAACAATTGTATTAATATTGTCATGATTAAATAAATCTAATTTCAAAATTTCAGAATTTCCATGGTTTTCTTTAAAAGTTTTTAATGCTGCATCATCAAAATCTATTCCTAGAACAACATTAAAACCCGCATCCATAAATCCTCTTGAAAGACCTCCTGCACCTGAAAATAAATCTATAACATTAAATAATTTATTGTTTATATTAGAAATATCTTGTTTTTTTCTTTCAAGACCATATTCAAGGCACTCTCTTATTCTATCCTGGTCACTCTTTCCAGTAAATGACATTTCTAACTGACTAAATACTTCAGTGGGTATTTTAATTTTAATTTCTTTGCCATTAATTGCACTTCTACCTGCGCCTGGTCTATTTCCACCTCTTGACACTTTTTATCCTCCTTTTGATTAAAGTCCTTTTAATCAATAATTAATATTAACAATACGAAGAATAATAGTAAATACATATACACAAATTTCAAAAGAAAATTCAAGTCGTACCAGAAATAATCCTATTTCCTAATGAGATGTAAGTTATTTATTTAAAATAAAAAGCACTGCCACCAGTGCTTTTTATTAATCATTAAGTTTTGTAGAATACTTTCCTTCAACTTCACCATATTCACCATAAGATATTGAAAGTACTTTATCATTTATATCTCTTATGTACATTTCATATTCTAGCCCCGAATCATTTTTAAATATGATTTGTTCGTAAAATTCATTAGTCTTAAAATCATACTTCATTTCTCTTGTTTTCACTTGTTCAATTGCATGATTACTTTCTAAGTATTCATCTATCGTATTATGAACTTGTGCTCTTTTATAGAAAATAAAGATTGAAAATATTAGTATTAATAATATGATGAATCCAATTACTTTTTTCAAAGGTTTATACATTGTATCACCCTTTATTAATGCATTTCTTTACTTTGTTCTTTTTCTTTTAATTCTTTCTCTAATAATGCAATACGCTTTTTAAGTTCTTCTTTTTGGAGTTGTTCTAATTCGATTTTACTATGTGTTTTAACTCTTAGATCATGGAAGAATCTACGAATTCCCCATCCTATTGTAACTGCTATCCATCCAAATAATAAATATAGTGCGATTAGCCATATGATTTCAAAGTCCATTGTGTGTCACTTCCTTATTTTATAAATCGTTGTGATTCTTATTATAGCATACAAAAACCAGCCGACACGTTGTATCGGCTGGTTTCTTTTATCGATTTATATTTAATTATAATAAGCTTAATCCACTTGATTGAATGTCTTTCGCGAATCCTTTAACTGTATCTACTGATAATTCATTGATATCGCGTCCGATGTTTTTGATTTTCTTTACAACGTCTCCAGGGCATGTGATGATGTCGCATCCGATTTCATCTGCTTGTATCACGTTATATAATTCACGGCATGATGCCCATAATAATTTAACGCCTTCTTTTTGTCTACATACTTTCACTGATCCACGCATTAATGGCATTGGATCTACTCCTGTATCTGCAATGCGTCCTGCAAATACTGATACGTATGTTTCAACACCTGGTTTCACTGCTGCTACGATTTCTTGTACTTGCTCGATTGTATAAACTGCTGTTACGTTTAATTTAATATCTTGTTCTGATAATTTTTTAATTAACGGAATCATTGATTCGCCTTTTGTATTCACAACTGGAATTTTAACGAATACGTTCTCACCAAATGTTTTAATAATCTGTGCTTCTTTCTCCATTGTTTCCATGTCATCGCCAAATACTTCGAATGAGATTGATGCATCTGGAATTGCTTTTACCGCTTCTTCTGCAAATTTCTTATAATCTGTCACTCCAGCTTTAGCCATTAATGATGGATTTGTTGTAAATCCGTCTACTTCTTTGTTTTGGTAAGCTGATTTCATTTGTTCGATATCTGCTCCATCTGCAAATACTTGTACGTTTAAGTTTTTCATAATTTTCCTCCTAGGGTTTTATTCTCTTTATTTTTATCATACTCTGCTTGTTTATTCTACTAAATGCACTTCTTTATTGGCAATGTCTAGTATATTATATTTATCTATTTTGTGTTAAAATATATCCATTATATTAGTTGAGTTTTTACTTGGAGGCCATATGAAAGCAAATAAGTATTTATATAGTTCGATTTTTTTTATTTTATTATCTTTTTTTTGTAGTGCATTTAATCCGTTAATGGGTAATTTATTTGGTTCGATTACTTCTATTATTTTATTCACTGGTATTGTAAACAGTATTTTATTAATTGTGAGTATTATTTTAAGTGATATGGCTTTAAAGCGTCGTGCTGATTTGAGTACGGGTGCTTTGAAGTTTGCCAAATGGATGCCTTTAATTATTTTTATTGTGATTATGTTTCATTTGTTTGTAACTTTAAAGATGTTTGGTATTATTTTTTAACTGGATGTGATAGCATTCAGTTTTTTTATTTGGAGGTTCTATGCAATATTTATGGATTGTTGTTTTGAGTATTCTTGGTGCATTAAGTCGTTATGGTGTGAGTGTTTTATTTGCGGATACGAAGTTTCAGACTGTATTTGTTAATTTACTCGGTGCATTTTTGCTTGGCTATTGTGTGAAGTGTTTTGAACGTATCCATTGGTCTACTGCTTTGAAGACTGGGATTTCGACTGGTTTTTTAGGGAGTTTTACGACGTTCAGTACATTTAGTTTAGAGGTCGTTCATTTTATACAGTCTGGTGATGTGCTGTTGTTAAGTCTGTATTTATTCATCACGATGGTCGGTGGTTTAATTTGTACTGTGTTTGGCATGAAAGTAGGTGCGAAATGATTGGTATTATATTGGGTGCCCCGATTGGTGCGCTATTAAGATTTTGGATGAGTAAATGGAATGGTCATTTTCCAATTGCGACGTTATTGATTAATTTGATAGGTGCATTTTTGATTGGTATTGTTAGCGTTCATTTTAAGGAATGGTATTTATTTTTGGCGATTGGTATTTTAGGAAGTTTTACAACTTTCTCTACGATGAATGTTGAAATTGTGAAACTTTATCATTCAAATCGCCGTTATTGTTATTATTATTTTGGTTTAAGTTATGTACTAGGCCCTATATTATGTTGGATTGGTACAATGTTTTAACAATTTGTAAATTTTATTTAATTTTTTAATTAAGAAGCAATTGTTTCACGGATTTTCTTATATAATATAAAGGTAATTTATATTTTTAAGGAGGAATACTGTGAAGCGACTTGTTTCTTTTTTATTTGTTTCAATGGTAAGTGTATCTTGTGCTAGTAGTTTACACGCTGCAACAGATACAAATGCAACACAAGTTCAGCCAAGTTCTACTTCAACAACGGCTACGACTTCAACACCTGTTAAGATCTTGCATACGAATGATATGCACGGCAGAATGGATGCTGAAGATGGTCGCGTGATTGGTTTGGCTAAAGTAAAGACCATTAAAGATGCAGAAAACCCTACTTTGATGTTAGATAGTGGTGATGCATTCCAAGGGTTACCTTTATCAAATATGACTAAAGGTGATGACATGGCCAAAGCAATGAATGCCGTTGGTTATGATGCAATGACTGTTGGGAATCATGAATTTGACTTTGGTTATGATACTGCTGTTGGTTACAAATCAAAGTTAAACTTCCCTATCGTGTCATCAAACATTGTGAAAGATGGCAAAAATGTATTTGATGGTTCTACGATTATTAATAAGGATGGAAAGCGTTTTGGTATCGTTGGTGTAACAACACCTGAAACAAAAACGAAGACACATCCGAATAACGTCGCTGGTGTAACATTCTTAGATCCTGTAGAAAGTGTTACTAAAGAAATGATGCGTATTCAACCAAATGTTGATGCATTCATCATTTTAAGTCACTTAGGGATTGACCCATCAACACAAGAAAACTGGCGCGGTGATTATTTAACAAAGCAAATTGCAGCGAATAAAGCGTTTAACCGTTCTATCGTTGTTTTAGATGGTCACTCACATTCAGTCATTGAAAATGGACAATTAATTCAAAATGCTTTATTAACACAAACAGGTACAGCATTAGCGAATATTGGTAAAGTTACATTTGATTTAAATGGCCAAACTGCTACTAATCTTAAGGCTTCAATGATTAAAGAAGCTGATACAAAAGCAATCGCTCAAGATGCAACTGTTAAAGCAATTGTTGATCAGGCGAAAGACAAATATACAAAAGCAACAAGTGAAGTTGTTTTCCATAATGATGTTGTATTAAATGGAGAACGTGATTATGTTCGTACTGGTGAAACAAATTTAGGTAATGCAATTACTGATGCAATGTTATCATACAGCCAAAATGGCTTTGACACACCTGGCGATTTCGCCGTAACAAACGGTGGTGGTATCCGTGCTTCAATCGATGCAAACAAAGATGTAACAATTGGTGATATCATTAAAGTTTTACCATTCGGTAATACAATTACTCAAATCGATGTTACTGGTGAGAATATTTATAAAATGTTCGAACATAGTTTAAGTGCACCAACTGAAACGAAAGATGGTGTTACTAAATTAACTGCAAGTGGTGGTTTATTGCATGTTTCTGATTCAATTAAAGTACACTATGATTTATCTAAACCAAGTGGTGAACGTGTATTTTATATTGAAATTTATGACAAGAATTTAAAACGCTTTGTCGCTTTAGACAAATCAAAAACATACCATATGGTTACAAACGACTTTACAGCAGTTGGTGGCGATGGTTATACAATGTTAGGTGGTAAACGCCAAGAAGGACCATCATTAGATGCCGTATTCCGTCAATTCTTAAAGTCAGCAGATTTATCTAAATATGCTAATAGTGAAGCAACACGTTTATTAGCAGGAGATGCGAGCAAGTTTGAAATGCCTTCAACAGAAGAGACTACTGAACCTGAAGTAGAAGAAGGTAACACAAATGAAGAAACAAACGCTACTGAAGATGATCAAGTGATTGAAGAAACAAACACAGATGACGAAATCACTTCAGAAGAAGAAGTTACAGCAACTGAGCCTGTATCTTCTACAGACCAATCAATTAATGTAACACCAGTATCAACACATGTTACAAAAGCTGAAACAACAGAAAAATCTGTTGAATCTAAACATAATAATGTTGTTACAATGACTTCAAGTGAAAAAGAATTACCTTCTACAGGTGAACATTCTCACCCAGAAGTTGCAATCATTCCATTAGGATTAGGTTTATATTTATTAAGAAGAAAATCAGCTTAATATGAATGAAAAAACGACGAAACGATTAAATCATTTTTGAATTTAACGTTACGTCGTTTTTTTTGGTTTTTATTTGCTTTTTTTTATGCCTCACTGGCTAGTATTTAACGAATACTAGCTACTCAGCAGCAATTTTGACTATTTTTATACCCCACTGGCTAGTATTTAACGAATACTAGCTACTCGGCAGCATTTTCGGCTATTTTTACGCCCCACTGGCTAGTATTTAACGAATACTAGCTACTCAGCAGCATTTTCGACTATTTTTATGCCCCACTGGTTAGTATTTAACAAATACTAGCTACTCGGCAGTATATCAAAATATATCTAACTACTTCCCATCAAATTCAGTTGGGTCTGGTCCGATTCTTCGTTCTTCATTTAATGCATTAATTACTTCGATATCTTCTTTTGTTAATTCAAAGTCAAATACTTCAATGTTTTCTTCAATACGTGATGCGGTTACTGATTTAGGAATGACCACGACATCTGTATCGATATTCCATCGAATAATAATTTGTGCTGGTGATTTTTTATATTTATTTGCAATATCAATGATTGTATCGTTTTTCAAGATTTCTCCATTCATTAGTGGTGACCATGATTCCATGACGATATCTTGATTTTTTAAGTACGCTTTTAATGATTGTTGTGTTAATACTGGATGATATTCTACTTGGTTAATAACTGGTTTTACTTTAGCTACTTTTAATAATGCTTCTAATTGTGCTTCTGTAAAGTTACTTACACCGATATTTTTAATTTTTCCTGCTTCGTATAATTTTTCTAATGCTTGCCATGTTTCGATGAATAGCGCTTCATCAGTTCCTGGCCAATGCATTAAATATAAGTCTAAGTAATCGAGTTGTAATTTCTCTAATGTTGTTAAATACGCTTTTTCTACGTTTTCTTTACCATAGTCTGTTAACCATAACTTTGATGTAATGAATAAATCTTCACGTTGTAATCCTGTTGATGCTAATCCTTCTTTAATCCCTTGACCTACTGATGATTCGTTATCATAAATCATCGCCGTATCTATTGAACGGTAGCCCACTTCAATTGCATGTTTAACTGATTGTACAAGTGTTTCTCCGTCACTTACTCTAAATGTACCTAATCCTAACATCGGCATTTGATTGCCATTATTAAATGTGATTTGTTTCATCGTTTTTGCTCCTTTATACATTGAGTTTTCAATTATATTGTAAGCTTCTATAATTTATTCGCCAACAAATGTGCCTGATTATGTTGATTTGTTGCCTAAAAAAACATCCCTACCTATGTTGGTAGAGATGTTAATTGCATTATGGATTTAAATCTTCTAATTTTTCACGAATTGCTTCTAATTCTTCTACTTTGTATTGGAATCTGCCATGGAAGACAAATTTTTCGAAGAAGTGTTCTAATTCATATTTACCTACTGAAATTTTAACGGTTTGATCAGTCGCAAAATTAGACACATGGTCATTACTATACCCTTCTCCATCAAAATACATAATTGGTGTTACTGGATAAGGTAAGTTTAATTCTTGTTGTAATCGAATTGCACGTTCTTTTAATTGAACAAATGCTTTATCAATTAATCTAAATTGAGCATTACCGTCATTATTTTCTAAAATAAATGAATGCTCATCTTGTGGATCTAACTTTAATACTTCAAATAAACTTTCAAACATCGGTTCACGTGCAAATTCATGATGATTAATGCCGTGGAAAATATGGCCTGTAAAGTAATTTGAATCAATTAAATAAATACCTGTTCTTGTCATGACTAAGTGATCTAATTTGTCTGTTGCTTTAATCGTTTGGCCTGGTAAATAGATGTTAGCCATAATTAACATATCTTCATAACGAATACGTTGTTCTTGCACTAAACGATTTCTAAATTGAATTAATGCTAAATCCGTTAAATATTCACCTTTATCTTTTGAATAAAGCTTTAAAGATTCAATATGTGCATCTTTATCACTTATTTTTCTTTCGTATTGCTCTTTTTGTTCAGCAAGTTCTTTTTTGTATGCAATACGATTTTTTTCATCTTGTGATTCAAAATCTGTTTTTAATTGATTTTTTGATGTTTCAAAATCATTTTGTGATTTTGTTAACGCAGTTTTCTTACTTTTAATTGCCAGTATCCACATTAATAAGAAAATTAAAGCAAGTACTGCCAATCCAATGATAATGTACATTGTTGTGTTCATTTCCATATCTTCACCTCTTTTAATTCTTTCTATATTTTAACGCATTTTGAGATGAAAGAACATTTAAAACGTGTTTTAAATTCGTTAAGTTTAAATAACATTAATGCAATTTACATTTTATTATCACTTTTTACACAAATTAACGAAATTTAACGTTAAATTCTTAAGTAGTTAACAATAATTTGTAATGATGATATTAACCCAAAAACATTGGGGGACTTAATATAATCTTGGAGGTAATATGAAATGGTAAACTTAAAAAAATTCGTTTTAGTTGGTTCTTTTGCTTCTGCTTTATTATTAGGTGCATGTGGTGAGGGATCAAAAGATTCAAAATCAGAAGACAAAGCGACAACTGAGGAAACTACTGAGGACAAAGCTGCTGAAGATAAAACAACTGAGGAGTCTACTGAAGAAGAAACTACTGAAGAAGAAACTACTGAAGACAAAGCTGCTGAAGACACTTCATCTGAAGAAGATAAATCATCAGAAGATACATCTTCAGAAGAGGAAACTACTGAAGAAGAAACTACTGAAGAAGAAACAACTGAAGAATCTAAATAATACAAGAAAAGTGACTAGCAATTTGCTAGTCACTTCTTTTTTGTATTCATTTATTAAGCTAAGTTTGCTTTTAAAGTATCTACACGGTCAGTTGCTTCCCATGGTAAGTCAACATCTGTACGACCGAAGTGGCCGTATGCCGCTGTTTGTTTGTAAATTGGACGACGTAAGTCTAACATTTTGATGATTCCTGCTGGACGTAAATCAAATGTTTTACGAACTGCTTCTACTAATTGTTGTTCAGTGTATTCTGATGTACCATAAGTTTCAACTGAAATTGATACAGGTTGAGCAACACCAATAGCGTACGCTAATTGTACTTCACATTTATCTGCAAGACCTGCTGCTACGATGTTTTTCGCAACGTAACGTGCTGCATAAGCACCACTACGGTCTACTTTAGTTGCATCTTTACCACTGAATGCACCACCACCGTGACGTGCATATCCACCGTAAGTATCTACGATGATTTTACGACCTGTTAAACCAGCATCCCCTTGAGGTCCACCGATAACAAATCGACCAGTTGGGTTAATGAAGTATTTTGTATCTTCATCAATTAAAGCAGGATCTACTACAGGTTTAATGACATGTTCTTTAATGTCTGATTGAATTTGTTCTAATTCAATTTTCTCATGGTGTTGACTTGAAATAACGATTGTATCGATACGTTTAGGTTTACCTGCTTCATCGTATTCAACTGTTACTTGTGTTTTACCATCTGGACGTAAGTAATCTAATGTACCATTCTTACGTACTTCTGTTAAACGACGTGCAAGTTCATGTGATAATGAAATTGGTAATGGCATTAAGCTTTCTGTTTCGTTACAAGCAAATCCAAACATTAAACCTTGGTCACCAGCACCGATTGATTCGATTTCTGAATCTGATAATTCTCCACGGTCTTCTAATGCGCGGTCAACACCTTGCGCGATATCAGGTGATTGCTCATCAATTGCAGTTAATACAGCCATTGTTTGGAAGTCATAACCGAATTTTGCACGAGTATAACCGATTTCTTTAACTGTTTCACGAACTACTTTTGGAATATCTACATATGTAGAAGTTGTAATTTCACCGGCGATTAAAGCCATACCTGTTGTTACTGAAGTCTCACAAGCAACACGTGCTTTTGGGTCTCCTTTTAAGATTTCATCTAAAATCGCATCTGAAATTTGGTCAGCGATTTTATCTGGGTGTCCTTCTGTTACTGATTCAGAAGTAAATAATTTACGATCTGTCATGTTAATTCTCCTTAGTTTTATTAACGGTTCTCATATAAAAAAGCCTTCTCAATTGAGTGAGAAGGCTTAAAATCCATCAAGTCCATTTCACTCTTATCGTTCAGTTTCCACTGCAAACGGTTTTGGCACCTTTCTTATATAAAATAAGAAGGTTGCTGGGCTTCATAGGGTCCATGTCCCTCCACCACTCTGGATAAGAGAATCCGCAAGTAAGATAATACTAAACTTTAAGTTCACTGTCAATACGTTTCACTTTCATGACTAATATTCAGAATAATTTTGAATTTTATTTATCCTTATAAACATTATAGACAGATATTTGATATGTGTTATACTAGTGCATGAAACTGCTTACATTAGCAGAAAATATTAACTTGGGGGATCTGTTATGAGTGAACAAATCTTTAATAAATTACAGGACTTGTTGAAATCAGACAAAGTATTAAATCAATTATCTAGAACACAATTAGTTAATGAAATCTTATCAAACCGTGAAGGTGTATTAACTGAATCAGGTGCAGTAAGAACTGAAACTGGTAAATATACAGGGCGTTCACCTAAAGACAAATTTATCGTTGAAGAAGCAGAAACGAAAGATGCAATTGACTGGGGTACAGTTAACCAACCTATTTCTGAAGACATCTTCTTAAAATTATTAGACCGCGTATTAGACTACCTAGGCACAAAAGAAAAAGTATATGAATTTAATGGATATGCAGGTGCAGACTCTGCAACACAATTAAAATTACGTGTCATTAACGAACTTGCTTGGCATAACTTATTCGCTAGAACAATGTTTATCCGTCCAGAAACATATAATGAAGGGATTTTAATTGATCCAGACTTCACGATCATTTCAGCACCACATTTTAAAGCAGATCCTAAAATTGATGGTACAAAATCTGAAACGTTCATTATTACAAGTTTCAAACATAAAATCATTTTAATCGGTGGTACGGAATACGCTGGTGAAATGAAAAAAGGTATCTTCGGTGTAATGAACTACTTATTACCTACTCAAGGTGTAATGAGCATGCACTGTTCAGCAAACGTTGGAGAAAACAAAGACGTTGCATTATTCTTCGGATTATCAGGTACTGGAAAAACAACATTATCAGCAGACCCACACCGTAAATTAATCGGTGATGATGAGCATGGTTGGAATGATAACGGTGTCTTCAATATTGAAGGTGGATGTTACGCAAAAACAATCGACTTAACACGTGAGAAAGAACCACAAATCTTTGATGCAATCCGTTACGGTGCAATCTTAGAAAACGTTAAAGTGGATGAAAAAGGATTCCCTGATTATACTGATAAATCATTAACAGAAAATACACGTGCTGCATATCCAATTGAAAATATTGATAACATTGTATTACCATCAATCGCTGGTCATGCAAAAACAATCATTTTCTTAACAGCAGATGCATTTGGTGTATTACCTCCAATCTCTAAATTAACGAAAGAACAAGCGATGTATCACTTCTTAAGTGGATTTACATCAAAATTAGCAGGTACTGAACGTGGTGTTACAAGCCCACAACCAGTATTCTCAACATGTTTCGGTTCACCATTCTTACCATTACATGCAACAGTTTATGCAAATATGTTAGGTGACTTAATCGACAAACACGGTTCAGACGTATACTTAGTAAACACTGGATGGACTGGTGGTGAATACGGTGTTGGTAGCCGTATGAGCTTAACACATACGCGTTCAATGATTCGTCGTGCAATCTCTGGTGAGTTAAAAACAGTTGAGTACACAACAGATCCAATCTTCGGATTACACGTACCTAACTCTGTACCAGGTGTGCCAAAAGATATCTTAATGCCACGTAACGCATGGGTATCAGGTGAAGCATATGATGAAAAAGCACATGATTTAGCACTTAAATTCCAAAATAACTTCAAACAATTCGGTGAAAAATCAGCGGATATCGAAGCTAAAGGTGGATTTACTTTTAGAGGATAATCTAAATAAAACACACTAACAAATTGGTTAGTGTGTTTTTTATATTTTTTCATTAAAAATAGTTTCTAAATCACGAATCATCTTATTACAATCATTTAATGCATTTTCAACCCAATGACCATTATTTTCAATTTCAAATCTGTCCGTAAAAGCATTAATTTTTGTTGTTAAACTTTCTAATTGCTGTGTCTCAAATGTATGAATACTTTCCACCACCTGATGATAACTTTCAATTTGTGGTGGCACTAATACATAAGAAATAATATTACTCTCCACTGCTTTAGCTTGTAAATTTAGTGTCTTTAAGTTCATACTCACCCTCCAATATTTCATGATATCTTCTGTTATAATATTTTAAGAATGATTCTCTTTCATCTTCTATTTCATATATTTTTCTATCAATAATCGACTTCACTTCATCTAAATATGAACTTAAATAACCATCAAGTCGATGATTAAAATTTATGTTTATGTGATGTCTATTTCTAATATATTGAAGTTTATCAAAAACAATAGATTGATGTTTCTTTGTATCATCTAAAGTATGCTGACATGATTCTAATTGTCTTTCAATCTCATTAATTATATTATCTTTTTCTTCTTCTAACTGTTCAAGCAATGATTCTTTATTCATCGTAAACCCTCTCCAAACTGTCGAGATAATTCATTATCTTTTTCATCAATAATTTTCACACTATTTAACATCTTTTCTAACAATACCGAACACTTATGATTGAATGCATTTAATTGTTCAAGTCTATGTTCAATTTTGCGAATGGGTTCATTTTTTACAAGTTGTTTGGTAAAACCAACTCTTGATAATGCATCCATTGTTTCACTGTACGTTAGATGATCTCCTATAAATACAGCATTCGAAGAAGTACTTTCCCAAAGCGTTACAAATTTTTCATAATAATTTTCATATTGATTCTTCATATCTTGAATTGTAGTATCAATATCATGTTTAAGTTGTAAAATTTCAAAAATTGATGATACCTTATCAATAGATAACTTTTTACTACTCGATTGATTAATAAATTGCTCAACTATTTTTAGTTGAGGAAATTCTTTCATATAATTCGCTAGCAATAAACCGACTTTAGCTTCTGAAAAATGAAATGATTTTTTGTGAACTTCATTATAATTCGTTAATTCATCGCGAATGATAGCCTGTTCTCCTTTACCTAAAAACCAGGCCATGCTATGATCCTTCTCGTTATAAATTATCTTTTTATCGTTTACTGTTTTTGTTTTAGTTAAATCGTTTACCGAATTGAGTAAATCACGACTTGATACAAACCAAGTAATTTTACCTTTATAGTTTTTCTTATCATTTAAAATCATATTCATATGATGTTTATCTTTGAAATATGTAACGAGTGGGATTTTATTAGCTACTTCATAAAGAAATGTCATTCGATCTTTAAGACCAATCATATTATTCCCAGGTAAAAAAGAATGTGGTCTTTTAGTAACAATATCTAACTGATTTACACTTGGTATTACTGGAATAGTCACATAATGAGCATATTTATGATACAAAGGTGCTGAATTATAAACAACGATATTATCAACTTGATACTTCATTCCTAACACAGCAGCATCATGCCCACCTTTTGAGTGTCCTGTAAATGTTGAAATCGTATAGTCTTGATCGATACTTTTTATAAATTCATCCGTTCCTTTATAATAGCTATGATGACCACTTATTACTTCAAATCCGATTTCAATATCTGTTATTACATCCTTCGAACCATGTATATTCCCTGTATCTAGATTCGTCCCTGCAAATCCAATGATTACCTTTCCTGTATCTTCATCCAAAAAAGCGCATCCACTCATACCAGATTTTTCATCCAAATATGCGTCGATGAAAGTGAGGTTTTTGGGGAATTTGTTTTTATCTTGTTTTTCTAATATTTGTGAATGAATTTTATCATTGTCCATCCCTTTATTAATTCCATTTTCAATTTGATAAGCAATACTTGAAACAGTACTAGTTTCTTCAGAAAACGCATTAATTTTATCATCAAATTCTAATTTCATATTTATTCCTCCGATTTAGATGGTTGAAATAGAATTGATTCAGTAAAAAAAGATTGTCCTCCGTCTTCTATTGGGTATTCAATTTCTATATTTAATTCACTAAGACTTGTTCCCTTTAAATCTCCTGTTTTTTCAATTCTTAAAACAGCATTTTCTTTTGATAATTTATAATTATTCTGTAACCATTTATTGATGTTGTTATCTTTAGGTAATAAATAATCAATTGTATAAAGAGGCAATTCTTCATTGTGACTTGAATTAAGTTTTTTATAATCACTTAAGCTATCAAAAGGTTCTACTTCAACTAAAAATTGAAATTCATTTAAAAAATCTTTTATTTCCTCAGGTGCATTTTCTGATAATGATAATTGATTATTTTTCATATTTATTTTATATTCTTTTATGTTACGCTTATTTACACTATTTTGCAGTTCTTTTAGTATCACTTTTCCTTTTGTAATATTTGTATTTTTATTAATATAAAGTACAATTCCTTTAGAAATTAATGGTGCATTTTCATCCTTTTTATGATATATATTTGAAGTTAACACCCACGTCCCTTTATCACTCTTATCAAACTCACCATCTCTGAATCCTTCCATATCGTAGAAATCTTCTAAACTTTTCACTGGATAAACCGACAAATGTTTTTCAAACGCTTTTTCAACTTTTTTATCTAATGCTGTTTTCTTCTGAGGTTTTTGATTTAATTCCCTTTGTACTCGATTTTCTTTCTCAATATGCTGACTCTCATTTGAACATCCCGTTCCTATCATCATTACCGTCGCTCCTATCATCAACAATTTTTTATATTGCTTCATACTGCACCTCTTTCTTTAAAATATTTCGCATATTATTTATATTTCCCTTCATAAATAATATGGGAAACATTTTAATTATTATTTTTCATCATCCTTCACACCATATATATTCCCTGTATCTAGATTCGTCACAGTAAATCCTACAATTTCTTTACCTGTCTCCTCATCTATGAACGCAACTGCGCTCATACCTGTCGCTTCGTCTAGGTGCGCGTCGATGAAAGTGAGGTTTTTAGGGAATTTCTTTTCATCTTTTAAATCATTCAAATAATCATAAATTTTCCTTGTACTATTTCCGCTATATAGTGCATTTTCTAAAGGATATGAAATACTAGATACTGTACTAGTAGATTCAGTACCATCATTAATATCTTTATCTATTTGTATCTCCATAATTATCCTCCTTTGACGGTTGAAAACCTACACTTTCTCTAAAGTATTGTACTTCTCCTTGTCTACCTTTGTATGTTACTTCAAAATAGAAATTACTCAAACTCGAATCATTTAATTGTCCTGTATTTTCGATATTTAAGATAGCATCTTGTTTCATTACCTTATATTTATTTTGTATCCATTTGTTGATTTCATTATCTTGTTTTAATAAGTAATTGATTGAGTACATTGGAAGATTTGAATTGTGCCGTGAACTCACCTTCGGCAGTTCTTTAAGTGAACCAAAAGATTTTTCTTCAACTAAAAATTTGAAATCTTTAAGAAATTGATCAACCTCTTTTGGTGCATCATCAATGAGTTCTATTTTATTATTTTTATAAATGATTCTATATTCGTTTTCTACATTTTCATTAAAGTCCTTATAAATTTTTCTTATTACATTTTTACCAGTAGCTTCATTAGTATTTTTATTAAAAAATAAATATATATTGTTAGAAATCAGTGGGGCGTTTTCATCTTTTTGTTTTGCAATTTTAGAACTTAACACCCACGTCCCTTTGTCATCCTTATCAAACTCTTCATCTCGAAAGCCTTCCATGTCATAAAAGTCATCTAAGTTGTTCACAGGATAGATTTTCAAATGCTCTTCGAATGACTTTTCAACTTTTTTATCTAATTCTGTTTTCTTCTGAGGTTTTTGGTTTAATTCCCTTTGTACTCGATTTTCTCGCTCATTATGCGTATTGTCATTTGAACATCCCGTTCCTATCATCAATACCGTAGATCCTATCATCAACAATTTTTTGTAACGCTTCATACTACACCTCTTTCTTTAAAATATTTCGCATATTATTTATATTTCCCTTCATAAATAATATGGGAAACATTTTAATGATTATTTTTAGCATCATCCTTCGCAATATGTATATTCCCTGTATCTAGTTTTGTCCCTGAAAATCCAATGATTACCTTTCATGTCTCTTCATCCAAAAAAGCTCATCCACTCATACCAGACTTTTCATCCAAATATGCGTCGAAGAAAGTGAGGTTTTTAGGGAATTTGTTGGCTTCTGATTTCTTATTTAATATTTGTTTAATGTGTTTTCTACTTATGCTCTGATAAACTGAATCTTCAATAGAATAACTCACTGAAGCCACTGTACTCGTTTTCTCACTATTACCATTGATTTTTTTATCTAAATACAATATTGTATTTATGATTTTCTACCTCTCAGTTGGTTGGTAAGTAATGCTCTCACTAAAATATTGTTCTTTTTCTTTTGGTTTACTATATCTAATTTCAAAAAAGAAGTCCCCAGTACTGCTCCCTTTTAAATTTCCAGTTCCTTCTAAATAAAGCGTTGCGTCTTTTTCTGAAATATTATATTGTTTTTGTACCCATTTATTTATTTCATTATTTTTATCTAAGTTATACTCAGAAGTATATAATGGCACATTTGAAGTATATGTGGTGTTAATTTTTTTATACTTATTTAAATCGTTAAATTTTTCATCTTGAACGAGAAATCTAAAGTTTTCAACAAATTGCTTTACATCATTATTTGCTTTATCTGCTAAATAGATTTGGTTATTCTTCATTTCGATTTTATAAGTTATTTTTTCATCTTTACCAAACTCCTCATAGAACTTTGTATAACTATAATAACCCTTCCCCATATTATTATTTCTGTCTAAATATAGTACAATACCTTGAGTAATGAGTGGCCCATCTTCTTCTGATTGATTGGAAATACTTGAATTTAGCACCCACATTCCTTTATCATCCTTTTCAAACTCACCATCTCTAAACCCTTCCATATCGTAGAAATCTTCTAAACTTTTTACCGGATAAATCGATAAATGCTTCTCAAATGCTTGTTCTACTTTTTGATCTGTTGTAAGTGCCATATTTGAACATCCCGTTCCTATCATCATTACTGTAGCTCCTATCATCAACAATTTTTTATAACGCTTCATATTGCACCTCTTTCTTTAAAATATTTCGCATATTATTTATATTTTCCTTCATAAATAATATGTGAAACATTTTAATGATTATTATTCAGCATCATGCCCACCTTTTGAATGACCAGTAAAAGTATCTATTTCATATCGTTTATCAATCTTTTTTATATTGTTATCGATATCTATCATAAATTTACTCCTCCATTGATGGTTGAAATTCTACTGACTCACTATAATATTTATGATTTTTATTGTTTGGGTTATATGAAATTTCAAAATTAAAATCTCCAATAATACTCCCTTTCAATTCTCCAGATTTCTCAATATAAAGTTCTGCGTTTTTTTCATCAACTTCGAAATTTTTCTGTACCCATCTATTTAATCTATGTTGTTTAGGCAACTCATAAGTTTGAGTATATAAAGGCATTTCTTCATTGTAAGGTTCTTTAATTCTCTTCAGTTTTGACAAATCTCCGAATGATTCATATTGTACTAAAAATCTATAATTTTCTATTTGTTCTCTAATTTCTCTCGGCATATTTCCAATAGGAATTAATTTATTATTTTTCATTTCTACTGGATATTCTACTGATTGATTATCTTTTAAATCTGGAGTTATTTTATCAACTATATAATTTCCTTTTACCTTCTTATTATTACGATTTATAAATAAGACCAATACTCTAGAAACTAATGGTTCGTTCTTACTTGCTTTTTCTGAAAAATAAGAACTCACAACCCACGTTCATTTATCATCCTTTTCAAACTCACCATCCCTAAATCCTTCCATATCATAAAAGTCTTCCAAACTTTTCACCGGATAAATCGACAAATGTTTCTCAAACGCCTCTTCGACTTTTTGATCTTTTGTTATCACGATATTTGAACATCCTGTATTTAACATTATTAATGATATCACCATTAAGAATAATAACTTTTTATATTTATTTATAAGGCACCTCACTTGTATAATTAAATCGTTATACGCAATAGAATATTATTAAATACATTTTAATTCTTTCTCTTATTTCTTTTTTGACGCTTCTTGTATCTTTTTCTTTTCTTTTCACTTTGATTAATTGTAATCGGCTTTTTCTTTTCTTCACTAACTTCATCAGAGATTATTTCGCCTTCTTTAGGTACATAGTTTGATGCAAGGTGTCTTTTATTAAATAAATTTGAAAAATGCATATAGTTTCGTACGGACATTATTAAAAACATTAAATATGAAAAAGCAAAATATATCCCTGAATACTTTTGCAATCTTTCATCGACAATCGGTGCTCCTGATACATCATAGCCAAAATTAGACTGTGCCATATAGTAGGCTATAACTAACGAGATAATCACTAGTAATAAGAAAATATTCCAGTACAATTTTTTATAACTATATACCCATTTTATATAGAGCATACCTAACACAGCAAAATAGAGAATATTGATGCCCATGTATATAATATAAATTTTCATCAACCCGAATAAGTCTACAGCTGGATCTGTTGCACCAGTGCCTACTTTCCCCATCAATATTCCAAATAGACCGACCTGTAATGTTAATTGAGTAAAGGTTAAATCTAATATCATCTTTGGCCATGTAAATTTCATTTCATCACGAAACAATGGAATGCTAATACAAAATGTTTGGTGCAGAATCACTAATAAACACCAACTCAAAATAAAAATTAAATACGTTTTATGATAATCTGGCATATCGTTCCAACTAAATCCATTACCCCAAAAATCTAAAATATTACAAAAAATTAATATTAAGTACATTAGACTTAGTAAAGCTAATAAGCCATTTCTTTTAAACAACCAATAATAATCTTTGAAAGTGAAAATATACTCTTATGTTTTTTAGTCATCACACACCTCACCATTTCTTATAAAACATTTTTAACTATCAAATATCCTAAAATAAGCTGACAACGTTTCTGTTCTTAAAGTTCACTATTAATAATCAGGGCAATGAACAAATCTAGAAGGCTGTATAATGTAATATAATACGTAACTAAAATCTCGACGATATAGGCTTAATTGAGAATTTTAAAAACTATGTAATCCCACAAATAAATCTATAAATAAACAGAAATCAAATCAATTTTTCGTACCATTATTTACTTCTCGTTCTTATGTATTTTCTTCAATCCCCAGTATTGATTTCCTTTAAATGCGATTGGCATCATAATGATTAAAAATACCATCGTAACAATTCGTCTAAATTCATGAGGTACGCTAAACATTGTAATCATATAAGCAATTGCAACGAGGACAAGCGCTGCAATAATTAAATTAAAACCTTTCTGATCAAAAGGTTTCGCATCCTCACGTTTGATATCACGCTTTAATTCTTGTTCATCTTTATATTCCATTTTGTAGAAGAATGATAATGGTAAACAAATTACGAGATAGCCAATGATAAAGTACTTTGTATAATCAGGGACAAACACAGCGCTTAATAGAGTTACGATGAACAGCGCCATACATATGCTAATAATCATTTGGTTATTTTTATTCTTTAAATTCATAATTTAGACTCCTTTGTACATAAATTAAAATTTTTTGGTGTTTAATGCGTTTTACCAGATAGTATTTCAAATCAATATACACTTATATGACTAAATTACGTCGAAAAGCGTTAAATATATTTACTATTCTCTTTTTCTTTAAATTCCTTCATTTCTTCAAAAAATGCTTCATCCACATGCTTAAGTGGTAATTTCAAGTATTCATGTCTGAAATAATCCATTTTTTTTTACTCGTTATATTTACTATAATCCCAATCTGCATAATCAAACTCTATTGTCAATTTCATATTTTCATCTACATGTATAATTACATCTGACCATATCGGTTGATTATTTTCGCGAAATATTTGTTGGAGGTCTACTGCTAAATAGAATATCTTATCCCAATCTTTTCCATACTCCTCCATTGAATAACCTTCATAGATATCATACATATCATGACTATATATCCATTCTTTATCGATTCTATAGTAAAAAAATATACCTCCTTCTTTACCATTGATATCAGCGTTGACATAAAATTCGTCCCATTCTTCAGGTATCATTTCATTTATATATTCAATAATCTCAATAATTTTATTATTAATTAATTGTTCCATTTAATTACTCCCCGATTGGTATATTTTTTTGTAAAAATCATTTCCAATTGTGTATTTTACAATAAATTCATCTGGTCTCAATTAGTCACCACTATATACTGGTTCGATTTTAATTTGCACTTTTTTGGGCGGTGTTTCCTTTAACGCATCTGCCCAGTCCTTCTCCATGTCGTACCATTTACCATTAACCCTATTTATTTTGCTGTTCATCGGCACTAAGTTGTCCAAGTCACCACTACCACCGAACTGTGATGCGATTAAGTGTCCACCATCATCATCCTTCTTCCTGAACTCTCGTCCCACGACTCGCTGCATATAGGCCTTTCTCTTTGCTTTTTTCAGTACAAGTTCTGTCGCCTCGACATGTTTAATTCTACCAAATTCATCTGTACGATATAAATACCCTTCCGGTGTAATGAACTCAATATTAGGTTTAAGCTCTTTTCTTCAACGCCATCCCCTTACAATGTGCTCCTTCTTTTTATAGTCCACTCTTGTGATAAGATGTGCATCATCCTTTTTGATTATTCTCAAAATTTCATTCGAAAATAAAGCGATAAGCTTTATACTTATCGCTTAATTAATCTTGATCATTTACCTTTGCTTACTATTCTCTTTAATCTTAAATTCACGAATTTGTTGAACAACATCCATACCTACGTGTTTAGGTGGCTGATTCAAATATTCATCTCTAAAGTAATCCATGTACTCATAATCAACATACTCAGAATTATACCAATCTGAATAGTCAAATTCTGTTGTCAATTTCATATGCTCATCCACATGTAGGATAACTTTTGACCAGATGGGTTGATTATTTTCTCGGAAGATTTGTTGTAAGTCATTTCCTAATTCAAACAGTTCGAGCCAATCTCTTGTGTACTCTTCATCGGAATAACCACTAAAATCATCGCTTAAATCTGCTGAATATTGCCAAGAATTCAAATCATCTTCTGTATTATAGTAAAAAAAGATACCTCCTTCACCGTTATTAATATCTCCATTGATATAGAGTTCGTTCCATTCTTCTGGAATCATGTCATTTGCTTTTTCTACTATTTTTAAAATTTTATTATTAATTAATTGTTTCATATATACTCTCCTTATTTTCTATTACTTTGTCATATTTTTCATTCCCAATTTTATAATTAACAACAAACTTATCCGGTCTCAATGAATCACCACTATATACTGGTTCGATTTTAATTTGTACTTTCTTAGGAGGTTCTGCTTTCAGAGCCTTCGCCCAAGCTTCCTCAATTTTTCTCCATTCTCCATGGCGGTTTAAAGTTGAGTTCATCGGCACTAAGTTGTCCAAGTCACCACTACCACCGAACTGTGATGCGATTAAGTGTACATACCCCATCTTCATCATGTGCCCTAATGGCACCTCTTGCGCTCGTTATCGCATCATCAACTTTTTCAAAGTCCTCTGATGTCACGGCTTCAATGATGGATACCATTATACGAAGTTCTGATTCATAATCACTTGTTCTATAATAGATTGAACTCATCACACCATCTACCCTTCATATAGGAATAGCTTTACGATAAACAAGTGATAGGTTAAGATACCTACCACCTATTTAACCGGCTATCATATGTACTAATTTTGTTTACTGTTTTCTCTCTCTTTAAATGCCTTCATTTTCTCTAATTCTTCTATCGAAAATCTTGTGGGCTTGATTCCTAAATAATAATATTTAAAAAACGCCAAATATAGTGACGGCATTCCATATCGTTCTGTACTTGACCAATCTGCATAATCAAACTCTGTCGTCAATTTCATATTTTCGTCTACATGTAATATCACATTTGACCAGATAGGTTGATTATTTTCGCGGAAGATTTGTTGGAGATCTACTGCTAAATAAAAAAGCTTATCCCAATCTTTTCCATACTCCTCCATTGAATAACCTTCATAGATATCATACATATCATGACTATATATCCATTTTTTATCGATTCTATAGTAAAAGAATATACCTCCTTCTTTACCATTGATATCACCGTTGACATAAAATTCGTCCCATTCTTCTGGTATCATTTCATTTACATATTCAATAATCTCAATAATTTTATTATTAATTAATTGTTCCATTTTACGCTCCCTCATTCGCTATATTTTTAAAATGTTTTTCATCACCAATAGTATAATGAACTTTAAATCTGTCCGGTCTCAATGAATCACCACTATATACTGGTTCGATTTTAATTTGTACTTTTTGGGGCGGAGTTTCCTTTAACGCATCTGCCCAGTCCTTCTCCATGTCGTACCATTTACCATTAACCCTATTTATTTTGCTGTTCATCGGCACTAAGTTGTCCAAGTCACCACTACCACCGAACTGTGATGCGATTAAGTGTCCACCATCATCATCCTTCTTCCTGAACTCTCGTCCCACGACTCGCTGCATATAGGTCTTTCTCTTCGCTTTTTTCAGTACAAGTTCTGTCGCCTCGACATGTTTAATTCTACCAAATTCATCTGTACGATATAAATACCCTTCCGGTGTAATGAACTCAATATTAGGTTTAAGCTCTTTTCTTCGGCGCCATCCCCAATACGACCTGGTGTTCTGGTGTCGAAAATTTTTAACCCTCCTACTTTTTGAATATTCTCAAAATTTCATTCGAACATAAAGCGATAAGCTTTATACTTATCGCTTTATTAATCTTGACTATTTACCTTTGCTTGCTGTTTTCTTCATCTTTGAATGACTTCATTTCTTCAAAAAGCGCTTCATCAATATCCTCGAGTGGTAAATTTAAATATTCGTGTGTAAAGTAATCCATATACTGATACTCATTATATTTACTATAATTCCAATCCGCATAATCAAACTCCGTTGTAAGTTTCATATTCTCATCTACATTCAAGATAACTTTTGACCAGACTGCTTGATTATTTTCACGGAAGATTTGTTGAAGTTCTACTCCTAATTGAAATAACTTTTCTTGTTCAGCACTATATATTTCCGGAGAGTATCCTTCAATTTCAAATTGCATAGTTGCTGAATATTGCCATTTTTCTTTATTATCTTCTGTATTGTAGAAAAAATATATTCCACCTTCTCTATCATCTATATCCCCGTTTATATATAACTGATACCATTCTTCAGGTATCATGTCATTTGCTTGGTGTATTATTTCTATAACTTTATTAGAAATTAATTCATTACTCATTTGCTTTAGAACTCCTTTTCATTAATAATTGTTTTTTCAAAATATTTATTATCTACTGTAAATTTTACCTTAAATTTGTCTGGTCTCAATGATTCACCGCTATAAATTGGTTCTATTTTTACCCTTACTTGTTTTGGTGGTACCTCTTTTAAAGCATCAGCCCAAGTCATTTCCATATTGTACCATTGGCCACCTCTTCTGTTAATCTGACTATTCATTGGTACTAGATTATCAATGTCTCCGCTACCTGCAAACTGATCTCCAATTAAGTGTCCGCCATCATCATCCTTTCTTCTAAATATTCTGCCTGCAACTCTCTGCATATATGGCTTTCTCTTGCCCTTTTTAAGAAACAGATTATCAACTTCAACATACTTGATTCTACCTAAATCATCAGTACGATATAAATGACCTTCCGGTGTGACATATTCAACATTAGGTTTTAACGCTTTTCCATTTTTCCACATCATATGTTCTTTCTCTGTATAGTCCACTCTTGTGATTAGATGTGCATCATCTTCACCCACTTTAAGTTTCTTACCGTTATTCTTCGTCAGATCAATCGTTTGATCTCCTGCAGACACAGGATTGACCTTATGCTTTATATTGGATGCTGCCTTAGAGATATATTGCTCCATATCGCGCTTGCTGATCTTCTTGACTACATCTGTTCCGATTCCCGCATAAGCATACTGTGGTCTGACACCAAGCTTATTCAGTGCATCAGCGACTCGGTTATAACGATTGACCCCATGACTGGCTGCTTTCTGTACGACCGGCACCATCCTATCATCAACATACTGTGCAACTTTTTTCCCTTGATTCTGATACCACGCCTTTGTCGCATGTTGGATGGCTTCCTTCTTTCCTTCAACACGTTCAATCATCGATGCTACTCTGTAGCCTACGTCTGCCTTATCGATCATCTTCTGATACGACAATTTCAGTTTCATCATTTTTCCCGAGGCCATTCTCGAAGTTTCTTTCAAACCACTTTTAATAAACTGTCCAGCAGTTGTCTTTGCGGCTGTTTTCGCAGTCGCATTCAAGAACGGCTTTCCAACACCTTTGATGGCCTTTCCAACTGGAAGGATGGAGGCACCTTCAATGATACGTTCTGAGGTCGAATACTTTCTTCCGGTCATCAGATTCTTACCAGCAGCTACATTCGCTGCAGAGTACATCGTATATGTTGCCGCAGTTGCGGCTCCAGCAGGTGGTACGAAAAATGTAAGAACACCAATCCCTGCCCATACCGCAACATCTACAATCATCTCTACTCTTTCCTGTCTCTCCAATTCCAGTCGGGCTTCCTCTTCTGCCTTTAACCGTGCTCTCTCTTCCGTATAGCTTTCATATTCAAAGCTTGCACCTTTCGTCATCATATCCTGAAAATCTTCACGTTTCAGATCTTTAAAGTCCTTCTGCTTAATCGCATTCTGATAGCTCTGGTCGATGACCTTCTGGATGTGCGGTTCACTTTCAAGTAGTTCCTCTAAGTTAAATACGTTATCAGCTTTATACGCTTTAGTATCAGAAATTGTCAGCACGCCATCGGCACCATATGTTCCACCTTTAGCAGCACTTCCATGCTTGATCACAATTTTATTGATATCAACATTTGAGACATTATTCACGAAGTTATCCAGTGCAGTGCAGAATGGATCATCGATCTTCTCTTTCAGCTGTTTATCAATATTCGCCGTATAGTCGTGCATCGCATCTTCGTAGAACCGCATCATCTTACGCCCTGTCGGTGCCACTTCTTCTGCATTAAGTGTACATACCCCATCTTCATCATGTGCCCTAATGGCACCTCTTGCGCTCGTTATCGCATCATCAACTTTTTCAAAGTCCTCTGATGTCACGGCTTCAATGATGGATTCCATTATACGAAGTTCTGATTCATAATCACTTGTTCTATAATAGATTGAACTCATCACACCATCTACCCTTCTATATTATTAACTAACTTAGCAAATTCGTTACCCCAATGTTCATCAGCTTCTGCAAATTCTCTTGCAGAAAAACCAATACCTTCAGATATTAATCCAAATTTCCCATTCAAATTGTTCAATATAGCCAGAACCGCTTCATATGCCCCCATACTTTTACTTGCTTTAACACTTTGATAATAGTTGTTATTTACAACTTGCTCAAATTGAGTAATACATTCTCCATACTTTTCATCTATTTCTTGAAGCTTCATGATGATTTGATACAATTCTTCAGGATCGACTGTAACTTTTTTAGACATGTTCTTCACTCATTTCTTTAGTGAAACCTAAACATTCAAATAGCATCGAAGTAATTACAGCAATATGAATGTTATACGTTTCATTTTTTTTTGGATAATATATGAACAATAAATCAAATTGTTCATATATTTGATAAATCGTATGTTTACTTTTGGAATGGATATTGATAATTTCAATTTCAATAGCATCAGATATGGTGCTGATATCTGCCTCATCAATCAGTTTTAATGCATCTTCGCCAATTGTTCTAAATCTAAAATCGTTTGTCTCTTCTTGTCTTAATAATATTGGATATTGATCTAATATCGAAGACCAAACTGCAGCTCGGTCTGCGATTCTAATTTGAAATTTATTCTCTTCAAATCTACTTAGAAAAAAATATCTATTTTCAATTGAGATAGATGGAGAGAATTGTATATCTCCAAATCTAATATTGTATGGATGTTTACAGTATTCCTTTATTTGATGTGCAACCTTTATACCATTTTCAGTTAAATTGAGTTCTTCTGTTAATAATTCTTTAGAAATTAAAGCCATTTTAGCTTCTTCATAGTTACGTGGCGGTGCAATTTCAAAATGAATTAATGGTATATCACTGTTACTTAATAACTTCAGTTCTTCATAAGTGAAATAATCATCTCTATTTATCTGCATCATACGCTTATAGATTAACCTCTTTCAATTTTTTTGTAATTGAGAGATTGTCATATTCTGATAAATTTCCTTTAAGCTCACTTATCGCTTTAACATGTTCATCCATCGTCGGAGATATCATCATTTGAAAAGTTGTTGCTGTTTTAAGTATATCAACAACCTTGTTTTTAAATTCACCTTCCCAACTTGAACCTTCGATGTAATTACATAACTCTTGTGTCATCTTAAATGCTTCATTAAATGATTGCTTAGCAGCTTCTGCATTCTTTAATGCTGTTGAAATTTCATCTTCTTTAGCTCTTATCCCTTCAAAGGTGGCAGTACATACTTCAACATTACTCATAACGCTCTCTCCTATCCAAAAATTTTATTTTGATAGTATTCTTTTCTTTCATTTGCTGATCTGATACATAATTCAATACTATTTTTAGCCTGTTCGGATTTTTCAGTTAATTCATTAAGTTTGTTTAGTAATAATTTCTTTTTATTATTATAAATAATATTAGGGTTATCCGATTGAATCGACAAAGCATTATTTTGAGCTTCACTTTTGGCTGTTTTCATCTTTTTAATGGACGTATCAATCTTCGCTTTTTCCATTTCAAGTTTAAAAACTAATGTTGCATACTCTGCTGCTTTTCTCCCGTATTCCATCCTTTCAGCTATTTCACTCGCAATTTCTGAAGCGTACTTCTTTATTTCTTTTGCATCTTTATATCGGGCTTTTACAAAACGTTCAATTTCTTCAAACATCATTGAACCTCCTCGAATATGTTATTCAAACCATCTCATTTTGAAATATTCATTATTATTAATATAATATGCTTCCAACTCTTTTAAAGGTTGCTCGCCAGTTATATATCCAAAGTTTATTACTTGCTGATCTGTAATCCGTATACCTAATACCATTTGAGAAATTGTTTTTTTGGCAATGTCAAATTGGCTTTCATATGATTCTATTGAAGATTTATGTGCACCAGTTAAGATTAATGTTACACCGAATTTATGCCCTGATGTTAATATCGTTTTTATTTCACTATCTGTTATATTTGTTGTTTTTATAAATGATTTAAAATCATTTATAAAATAGACAGAGTGTTTGGATGAAGCAATGCCATTTTTTCTATTTTCAATTTCTGTTAATAATACTTCTTTCATTGTTTCGAATCCTTCATCACTGTTGAAATACAAATCTGCATTATCTTGATAGATATCGTATTCACCATTAAAGTCCGCAATAATAAATGAATATTTATCTCTTAAATCTTCTATACTTCGTAACATCGTCTTAGCAATATGAGATGTTTCACTCGGCCTTTCACTTGTAATTACGGCATGTTTATTAATATCTATCGCAATAACATTAACATTGTTGTATTCAAGACCAATTGGAACCTTTCCTTTTTCAAGATATTCTTCAAATTGATAAACTTTCGCATTTGTTTCATAATCCATGCTTTCAGGCATCATCGGAACTTTTTTAGGAAGCGCTTTATTATAATTATTATGCATTTCTTTAATTTCATTTTTAATTGCTTCATTCACTTGAATTTCTTGATTATATGCAAGTGGAATTTGGAATATTGTTTTATTGTCATCGTTCATTATAGCTCTACCAATTATATCTGGAGACTCAAATTTCATTGTACCAATTACGTTGCTTAATTCTGATTTATCAAATAAGTGTAATGCAATCTTAGTTTTAATATTGGTTATCAATTGCATTCTAAGAGCATTTGCTCTTGAAGCTGTAGAAATTAAATGAATATTCAGAGCCAAACCTTCTCTAGATAATTTCATTAGTAAAGTTTCAAATGATTCTTGTATAGGTGTATCTTTGATACCATCATAATTATCTATAATTACAAATATATTAGGTATTATTTCTGAAGTAACCTTTTCGTAATCATTCATAGATACAACTCTATATTTACTTAGAATTTGTTTTCTTTCATTTATCAAGTCGTTTAAAATTCGTATCACTTTCTTAATCTTTTCTTGTTGATCGATAGTGAAGTAATCCGCAACATGCGGGAAATCTACCATTGGCATTAACCCGTTCGTACCGAAATCAAATAGATACATATGTGCTTGATCTGGCTGTTGATGTCTTGCGATATAAGTAATTATATTGTGCAGAAACGTCGTTCTACCATATCCCGGACTTCCAATCAATGCGATATGACCTGTTTCATCAACAGAACGAATTAACGGTGCCTGCAACTGCTCTTCCGGTACATCTTTATACCCAAACAACAACTCTATCTTACGCCTATCACCTCTCCATAATTTCTTAAAGTCTGTCTCAACAAGCTCCTCCTGGTAAATCACTTTCTTAAGTGGCGGTAACCATGGCGTCTTAACCTTCGTCACTTGAAGCGCATCATTCACACGCTTAACCTCATCAATCACCGCTTCAAGCTCCGTCTTCGTCTCAACAACCTTCCCTTCATCCAACCCGCTTAAATCTCTCGTCACGTTCTCATACTGACCATAATGATTAATCTGATACAACGTCTTATCTATCGTCTTACTACTATCATCCGGAGCGTAATTCGCACCACTCCATGCAGACTGGAACAACTCATAAATCTCATTATTCCCGACTTGCAAATACGCTCTACCAGGCAATGTAATATCCGCTGCATCCGGCGTCTTTAATATTTCATTTGAGTCTTGTTTATTCTGCACCTTCAGTGCCAATTTAAACTTAGAGTTCGACCATATTTGATCATTCACAACCCCTGATGGCTTCTGTGTTGCAAGAATAAGATGAATCCCTAACGAACGACCAATACGTGCTGTCGACACAAGCTCTTTCATAAAGTCAGGCTGTTCTTGTTTCAGTTCAGCAAACTCATCAGATATTAAAAACAAGTGCGGCATCGGTTCAAGCTGCTTCCCGTCCTGAATAAGCTTATGGTATTGATTAATATGATTTACTTCGTTCTCGTTAAACAATCTCTGACGTTTTTTTAACTCTGCTTTAATACTTGTCAATGCACGCATACTACTTGCACCGTCTAAGTTTGTAATTGTCCCGACTAAGTGTGGTAAGTCTTTGAATAAGTTCGCCATCCCTCCACCTTTATAGTCAATCAGTAAAAATGCTACTTCGTGTGGATGAAAGTTCACAGCAAGTGATAATATGTAGGATTGTATAATCTCAGACTTCCCTGAACCTGTCGTTCCGGCAATTAACCCGTGTGGTCCATGTGCTTTTTCATGTAAGTTCAAGTGTACAATATCATCTTTCCCTCGAACCCCGAGTGGTACTGCCATGTTTTTATAGGATTGGTTTTCTGTCCATCTCTTCTCTATATCCAGTTCATATGTATACTTCGCTTTATATAACTGCATAAAGCTGATTGATTCAGGTATAGTATTCTTCAAGTTTTCTACATGATTAATGTTGGCGAGTTTGCGATAGAGCTTTTCTTTGTCAAATTGTTCATCTAATAATGCCGGTGTCACATGTTCGTTAACAAGTGTTTCATTATGCATAATGAGTTCCGCATGCGTTTCCGTCTTCATATCGATTACAGTAACAACGTGTTCTGGTAATGTTTCATATACATCATCGATAAAGATTAATGAAATACCATACTTCGTTAAATCCATATTGATGTATTCCAGTATGACATGGTCCATCAGCAGCCCCATGTCTGAGATCACCATTACGTAGTGTGGTAAAAACTGCACTTCTTCTCTCGTTTGTTCATTCTGTTTATTCATACGTTCTTTAATGATGCTGTAGAATGACGTTAGTACTTGATCTCTCGTTCGTTTATCATGAACGAGTCCTCTCGTATGTATCGCATTAATATGGAAATGCTTCAGCCATCTCATATTATTTAATGTGTTGTATTCACTTGTTTTCATACAGAATAGAAATTGCACGTCATGATAACTGTGAAATGTTGCTAACTCGAGTACCATATGTTCAATATGGTTTAATATGAAATGTCTGTTGCCGATATAACCAATCGGACCTTCCATCAATGAAATCGTAACAGGTGCATCATCGATTGATTGATATGTTTCGTTTAATTGATTTGCTTTTTCTACGAGTGGGTCTTTTTCTTTAACAAAATCATCTTTGCGATAATCGATTTCAAAACTTGTCGGTACCCTTCCCGTTCCGATTTGATAATGCAGGAAATCATGATGCTTTCTTGTTTTTTCAAAGATACGTACGGAGTATTCCGATATAATTTCTTTAATTTTATGCATATCCGGGAAGTGATACGCACGTGCGCTTCGTTGTTCACGCGTTAATGCAAATAATTGTCTCGTCTTATCTTTTAAGTATCTTGTATATGTTACTTCACGCGTTTTCGTATCTTTTTGAAACTTATTCTTATCAGATACATATTGAGAAATACTCATAATAATTGTTACGATACTCATTCCGAGCATCATTATGATATATATGCCTGTCGGTCTGAAAATGAATACGACGATTGTTAAAATGATCATAACGAATGGTGGGATAATCATACGCCATAGCCCATT
Source organism: Macrococcus sp. DPC7161 (assembly GCF_004117835.1). GTDB lineage: Bacteria > Bacillota > Bacilli > Staphylococcales > Staphylococcaceae > SDSC01. The sequence goes on from NZ_SDSC01000003.1 coordinate 264,068, forward strand.
ATTGGACCTCGTAGGTTTTGAAGGCACTTTTTCGATTACAACTTTGTCTGTTGGTTCACGTCTTATAATCCTTGGTTTTCTTCTATACTCATTTGTGTTGATCTGTATATTTGCTTCGATTTCATTTAATGATGTTTCAATTTGTGCTGTCGTATAGATTTCCAGATAATCTACTTTATAAATAAATAATGTATCATCGATATACCATTCGTCACCATTGCTTAATGTGACGGGTGTATTACTCAAACTATAGTTTATATATAGTGGCGCTTCACACATTAATGTTGCGCACTGTATTACTTTATCCTGCTCAAGTAATAGTTGATGATGGAATGGCTGTAAGTTAATCTCACTATGTTTCGCCTGTCCGATTTCAATGAATTGTTTATTGAATTCAAAACTTTGGAATGTATCATATGCTGTTATCCTGTAAAGTTCAATTGTATAAGTTTTCGCAAATTCAATTCGTGTATCGTTTATATATACTTCTGTTGCTTCACGTGTTACAACTTTAACTTTTAGCGTACCATTAAGCGTATAATTACCTTCCTCAGTTATGTTCAATCCATATAGCTTGTTATCTTTCAATGCTCTTATTTTAATCATGCCATCACCTACTTGCTTTTATCATCTGACTTTTTTGTCTCTTGTGCTTTTTCTTTTGCTGTTTCTTTATTTTTTTGTGCTTCTTCTTCTGCTTTTGCTTGCTCTTCTTTTTTTCGCTTTTCTTCATCTTTGATTTCTTTTTCTTTAGATATGATTTGATCAAGCTTTTCCTGGAATGGTTTAATCTTCTCTTCACGTTTATCAGAATCTAAATCTTCACCTTTAATTTGATTAATCAAATTAATAAGTGCGAGCTTCTGCATATCGTTACTACCAATAATTTCAGCGGTGTTCAATGCTTCTTCATACTTTGAATGCCCCATTTTATACCAATACTTAAGTATGTCTTCTCTAGCATTCACTGAAACCATGTTTTTAATTTGATTAATCTGATCATCATCTAAGCCTTGTTCATTAACATTTAAGTAACTTTCTGCATATATATATAGTTCGTTATTCGTTAAGTTTTTCTCGTTAACGCTTTTATATGTATCTAGTACACTACTGTAGTTTTTATTTTCATATTGCTGATAGGCTGTTATGATACTTTGTTTAATTTTATCTGTATGGAAAAAGTTGAACGATAAGAATCCTGCTGCAACTGCCAACAGTATCGCAGCAGTAATCATGCCATATTTAAAAAAATTGAATTTTTTCTTTTCATAATATTGATAATTTTTGTTGAAATAAGCTTTTTCTTCAATGAAATTCGTTTCCAGAAGTGTCTCTATCTGTAAGATATCATTCGCCTCATTAATTTGTTCCATAAATGGACTTAGTTTAACATCAGGTTGTACACCTTCCATCAATTCTTCAAATTGAAGCTTATTATCAAATACATGCATGATCAAAGCTTTGTAGTATTTAACGAAGTCTGTTTCTGTTAATTTCGTAGGTGGAATTTTATTTTGTATACCGCGAACTTTGAGTTTCGGTATGCCATCTTTTGAGAAGTATATGTTGTCAGGTTGCAATAGGAACGTATATCGCGTATCTAATAGTTGGTAAAGTGAACGAATATTTAATAAATATCGCAGTTTATCTTTTCTTTCAAATGTATGTATATCATTGAACGAAATATCACCTGGTAACAATGAATACATTACTTCATAATGATCTGGAAGTGTTTCTAGTGATGCATCCATCAAGTTTTGATGTGGTTTTACCAATAAAGATAAATCAATAGGTGATGCATTTATGGCATCACTTTTTAATATCTCTGAAGTCATTGGTGCAACGGTTTCAATTTGTTGTTCATTTGATTGTGTCATTCGTTTCTTCATAACATTCACCTAATTTCTTAAAGTAAGATTAATAAATCACCATTGCTAATTACTTGTTCTGATACAATATCATCCGGTGTCATTACAATACCTTTATTCAAATTCTTAAAAATCGGGTAATTCAGTGAGACATCAATCTGATATGCATCACAAACAAGTAGATATAATTCATTGAAAGTAATGAATTCAGGAATGGACAGATCATATTTTTCTTTCGAATTTATCATTTGAAATGTAATATCAATATGATTCTTCATGTTTTCTCCTTCTCATAAAATGATTAATGCAATAAATAATAAATCCTGTAAAAATAACGATGACACTCCACATTAATAGTAGAGAGTCATCTTCTTGCACCAACCTTTCAGGTCTATCTACAAAAGTTTCTTCGTTTGTGAAGAGTAATTGTTTAGATTGGTTCACATCTTCAATTTGTTGGGAACTGAAGATATTGTTTTTTAATGCTTTGTTTTCTTGTGATTTTTTACTATCAATCAACTTCTGCATCGTATCAGTATCTTCCGTAAATAACTCAACACCATGTTGATTGACATCAATTTCCTGGCGTTTTTGTTGTGTATTTCCTTCATCAATATCTATATGTAGTGAAGACTGAAGCATCAATGCCATCAGCAAACTTTTTAACATTAGATCATCACCTGTTTTTTAAATTGTTTACGTATTAAATTCAGAACAGCAAATACTGCAAGTGCGAAAGTAAGACCAACAATATAAAGCGTGATACTGTATTCACCTGATAAATAATTAAAGAACATTCGGTCAACATAATTCAGCGGTGACAATGAGGCGTTCAGTAATCCAGTTTTAAATTGAGACAATCCTTCTAATGTTAATAAATAGAACGATAATATTATTAATGAAATTAACATACCAATTGACTTTAATTGTCTTAACATAAATGTATTGAACAACGTAAAGACAATTGCTGTTAGTATTATCAGCATTGTAAATTTAAACTGTCCTTCTGTAATACCGATTTTGTTTATTCCGATAATACTTGAAAGAATGCCAAGTAATCCCGCTAATGCAAGTGCAATTACAGTAATCATCATATTACGTTTAAGCGGTGTCATTACTGAGTACTTATCTTTAAATAATGATTCGATATGATTTGTCTGTTCGTATGATGAGATAAAATACCCAATTAATAGTGAGAATATATACATGAATAATACGATATAAATCGGACCGTCGTATTTCTTCTCGGCTGGTATTGCTTTAGCGACATTTCCTAATGTATCTCCTTCTAATGGCATTCCTACAAATGTCTTTAAATCTTCATTAGGTTGACCGTTTTTCTTAGCATTCTGAAATGCCTGTGTAAAGTTATCTTTGAACTTACTTTCTGACTTCAAATTTTCTTCCATCGTATTATTAAGTTGATTTGCCTTGTCACTTAGTGCTTTCCCTTTAGATTCAATTTGACTTGAATCATCTTTTAATGATGATAGCTGTCGTTCAATTTCAGAACTGATTGTAGTCGATTGTTCTGTCTGATCTAGTAACTGTAATGAATCATTCATCAAATTAGTAATATCTTCACTCAATGATAACGTTACGTCTGCAGCATCATTTGACTCAGTAATATTTACATCAATCGGCTCTGATGATTGATCAGATAACACATCATTTATTGACTGACTCATTTCATTCATTTGCGTCTGACTTTCATTCTGAAGAGTTATTGACTGTTTGAAATCATCTACAAATTGCTGTTGTTCCTCTTTAAGTGCTTCAATCGATTGATTATATAATTCATTTTCCTTATTAAATGCTTCAATTTGTGCATTTAATGGTCCATAAATTTCATCAGTTAATAATTGAACAAACATATCAATACTTTCTGCTTCAGGATTATCTGTATTCACTCTAGGTGTAATATTGTTATAAATGTTAAACAGCGCATCTGTACCAGTAAAGTCTATCAATACATTATCATTTGCATTTCCTTTAATAGATGTTTGAAGTAGCACTTGTTCGTTTATCTCATAATAATATGATTGATTATCCTGAATTGTTTTACTGTTTCCATCGTTATTCTTTACTACTTGCACTACTTTGATCTGTCCACTATTTAAATTTTCCATCGATACTTGTTTTACCGCACTTTCAGTAGTTGGCATTTCTGTTGTCGGTTCTTGTGCAGAATCAGTAGACGGTTCATTTGTTACTTGTTCACTTGTCGGGTTTTCATTTGTTGGTGCTTCTGTCGTTTTAATTTCAGAGCTAGATACTTCATCAGTAGGTGTTTCTGTTGGCGGAACTGTTTCTGTCGTTGATTTGTTTAAATTACCCTCAACGATAAATTGATATGATGCACGCGTTAAATTACTGCGCTTTGGAATCATATTACCTTCGACTGACAATGTTGAATTTGAAGGTATGTTACCTAGATTTATTACGCCATTTTGAATTGGTCCGATAATATTTCCATTAATTTTAACTTGTCCTTTATAATTAAAATCAGGATCTAAAGTAACTGTAAGTTTACCGTTATTCATCTCTGCAAGTGTTTTAGAGATAGAAATCGGAGTAGCAGTCGTTTCATTCTCATCGTAATCACTTTGTCCTGATAAATCTGTATCTCCGTATGTATAGTGATATTCAGGATGTGCATTTTGGAAATCAAATGACTGATTAATCAACTTAATAAGACTTTGTTTAACATTATTAGGTAACTGAGATTGCTTTACATTTTCTATGTTGTGTGTTGGCAGATGATTAATCGCATTTACAATACTTTCTTCAACTTGCAATTTCAATTCATCTTGTTTCACTTTTTCATTAGCAATGATTTCATCTATTTTATTTTTATAATCTGAATCCATCAATGCCAGCATTTCTTTAACTTTTTGTTCATAATTTTGTTTTACAGTCTCGTCAACTGCAAGTAGAGGCTGCTTTCCATTATCTAAATTATCATAAAATCGATTCAATTCATTTTCAAAATTGTTATTAAAGACGACTGACTCAGAACGCTCTGGTTGGCTTCGAACTAAACTTTGAACAGCTTCAATCATCTGTTGATTTGATTCATTGTTGGATTCAATTACGCGTGAGAGAATATTTGATTGCTCATCATAAATTTCCTGATTCTTTGCAATAACTGAATTTACCTTTTCATCAATTGGTGTCGTATTAACACCGAGTAATGTTGATCTAAAATCGTTATAGTTTTGATTCATCGTTTCATTCCACTTTGAAATAATTGCGTTAGATTGTAATGAATAATCGCCATAATCAATAAAGTCTGTACCGAATTCAGCAATTGGCACTAAAAGCTGCTGATTAAATGTATTTTGAAGTGCAACGTGATTTTCATAATTTTTATCGACTTCTTTTTGAGCATTCATCATATTTTGAATAACGCTACCAAAGTAGATTTTTACTAATTTATTATTATAAGCACTTGCAGTTTCATTCGTAAATTTCTCTAGTAAGAGCGCAAGTTGCTTGTTGTTTTCAGTGTTATATTTAAATTTTATATTGAGTTTTTTTGGTGAATTAGTAGAAAATGACGTTGCATTTTTACTAAAGTCGTCAGGAATTAAAATCATTACATTATATAAATTATCTTTTAAGCCATTCTCAGCAATAGCACGATTCACTACAACAGCGTTCGGATTATTTTTTACGACATCTGCTGCGAAATCTTCACCAAACTTCAAAGTATTATCCCCTTGCTTTACAGGGATATCCTCATTGACTATGGCGACGTTAATATCATCATATTTTTTATCTTTCTTATCAGTTGTTTGTTTGTTAGGCTGAACAGTCGTTTGATTATTATGCCAAACAAAGTACGCAGCAAAAGAAATTAATGCAATAGTAACTAAAGTAATTAAAAACGCTATTTTCTTATTCATATGTAAACCTGCCCTATATTTTTTAAAAAAGCCATGCAATATTTGCATGGCTGATCAAATTTTAGTTTAAACCAAAATTTTGAGATAATTGCTGATCTGTGTCTGCAACAGCTTGTGCAGTGTTGTTTAATTGTTGGTTAATATCGTGTAGTAATTGACTGAAGTTTTCAACTTTAGGTTTTAGTTGATTGAATTGTTCATCGAATTTCTGGAATGCAGTACCTTCCCACATAGATGCAATTTCACCTTGTAAAGAAGTTAATTGACTTAAAATATCTTGGATTTGCTCTCCACTTCTTCCATAAGTTTGCGCTTGACTCTTCAACTGCTCGGGAGTCATGGTAATTCTTCCTGACATAGTAAACCCTCCAATTATTTTTATTTTTGTATACTACAATCCATCCATCATATGAATAGTAAAATATAACTTCTTATGATTAATTAGTAAAGTATACAAAAATATTATACGCTTTTTACTTTTAAAGTTGAAGTCCCTTAAATTCCCATGCACATTTTGTGACAAATATCTAGAAATCACTGTTATATCAACGATTACAGACATTCATGTAAATAAAATTCACTTTATCAAAATCAAATAAATTATATCAATATAATTTATTTGAATTCTCTTTTTTTGATTTTATTTCCTATATATGTAATTAAATCAACTAAAATATGTATGTATTCGCCTCATTATTTTAAAATTATGTTACGTTTGTAAAGAAAGTAAATGAACATTTGATTACGTGTAAATTTAAAATTTTATATCAAATTTTTGTTATTTTTTTGTAATTTATAAAACCCTTTATATAAAAGGGTTTAAACCGAATTTTTAGAAAAATATTATAAATTCTAAAAATTATATCACTTAAACAAATTGTTATTAATTAACATTTTATAAAAAATATAGAAATAAAATAATAGTCTGGGACATAAGTAACTAAATCTTCGATTTAGACCAGACAATTTAAAAAGCGAAAACCGAATTTTTCGGCTTTCGCTTTTTTATATACAAATAAAAAGACACTACTTTATAATGTAAGTAACTACACATACAAAATAAAAGGAGTGTCTTTATGTTTAAAAATTATAACACAAATCAAATTACTCTACCAATGGATTTTATATATATGTCCTTAGAAAGATTTTTAGAAGGTCTTTTATTAAAGTTTTTTGCCAATAAAGCAAGTTTGTGTGCATCAGATTTATCGGTTTTCCAAGTTCTAAGTGTAGTTGTTAAAAATTTAGCTTCTAAAGGATTTATCATACAGTGTGAAATATTGTTTTCTTTATAAAAACGTTGAATAACTTTAGAGTATATCCCAGCCGATTCAAAGAGAAAATAAACACCTGCATATCCTTTAATATATTCATTTAATGCATCAAAACCATCTTTATTGTGAATTAATTCAAATTCTTTCTTAAATTCATTATTACAATAATGAGCTACATAACTTTTTCCTTTCCCCACGTCAATTCCAAAATATTCGATGTTAATCAATCCTATTTGCTTAAATTAAGAAGTTTTACTTCGCTAGGCCATATTTTGTTCATTTTCCTATACACGATCTCAACGGACCCAACATACTAAAATCGAATTAATAAGGAGAGTGAAGTTCTCCAGTTTATAATACGGATTCTAAGATCCTAGAGGCTGGTCGGAGTACTTCTCTCTACTACTATTTCATAATTGATAAAATTATGCCAACGGCATAAAAACAATTAAAAAAGTAGCGATGTTTATCTACTGTCGTAGATTACTTCGCTACTAATCTTAGTATGTTTTTTATTATTCGATTCAACTGCTTCAAAAAATTCTAATATCGATCCTAATGTTTTTTCAAGTGCCTTTTCACTCAATACATGTGGTTCATTTGGAATAATATACATTTCATGTGGTACGTTCAATGCATTTAATTTCTCATCTAACATATAGGCGTGTTTCACTCCAACATTTGTGTCTTCTTCTCCGTGTATGATCATGATTGGTGGTGCGTTTGTCGTAATATGATTAATGGCTTCACGTTTGTCATATTCATTCGGTACTTCATGAATATCTCCTACTAATTTATGCAACATCCCTCTGAGGTCCTTACGTTCTTCATACATATAATAAATGCTTGATACACCACCCCAAAAGACAAATGAATTTACTTGTGCTTTTTCAAATGTGAGTAAACCTTGTAAGCCACCTCTTGAAAAGCCAATAAAATGTATCGGCACATCTGGATAATTCATTTGAAGTAATCGCACTAAACTGAGTACATCTTCTTGATCACTGCCACCAAATTCATCTTTACCGTTACCTTCATATCCTCTATAATATGGTCCAATTACCATTGTGTCTGGATATGCAAATTGCATAAGGCGTGCAGTCCTTATTTGTCCCACATTCCCTTTACCACCGCGTAAATACATCACGATTCTTTTAACTGCATTTGGTTCATACATTAATGCTTTCACTTTTAATTTATCACTTTTATAAGTCACTTTGTAAAACTTTTGTTGTAATGTTTCATCAAATAATCCTACTTTATTGATCCACATACAATCACTTCTTTTCTTTGATATAATCTACAAGATATAAAATACAAGCATCCTTTAATAAGAAACTTTTATCTTCGTCTTTAATTTCATCTAACGTTGATGTAAGTACAGGTCCATAAGTTTCATGATAATGTTGATTATGATCCATCGTTTCAACTTCTACATAAAATACATCTTTAGAAAAAGGAACATCGCCGCATACAGTATATGTTCCAATCATTTCATAAGATTTTGCTTTCGCTCCTGTTTCCTCATACAATTCTCGATGCATTGCTTCAATGGTTGTTTCACCTTGATTTACTTTCCCACCTGGAAATTCAATACCTCTTCTTTTATGATGTGTTAATAAATATTGATCTTTATATTTTGTAAGCATCAACACATGGTCATGCTTTGGTGTATTTTGATTTAAATCTAATTTAACGGTGATTCCGTGTTCATCTATAAATTCCATTTAGTGTTCCCCTTAAGTTATGATAAAATGGCTGTATATTAAAATTAAAAAAGAGGTCGCTATGAAAAAGCTTATCTACTTATTTATCATAACATTAATATTGGTGGGTTGTTCACAGGAATCTACAAAAAAACCGCTCACAAAAGATGAAACCATTAAATTAATACAAAAAACAATCAAAAATACAAATAGTATAACGGTTCATGCTGACAATACAACGACAGTCACTTATGATAAATTTACGACGAAATTCGATGAAACATTAGATTCAAAATACGATACAATCAATCAAAGTGCACTGAAAGTGACGGCGCAATCGAATAATACAAAATTTAAAGTAAAACCTTATATTTATAACTTAAGTAAAAACAACGAAATGATTTTCCCTGAAACGAATTACATTAGCTACCGTGCTCAATTGGCTGACCGTAACTATTTACAAGACTTACAAGCAGATGTTGTCAATTTAACGGACATTGTTCAAGATGTGATTAAGAAAGATAGCAGTGATATCGTCCTTAAAGACAATACATTTTCTTATGAAGGAAAATCTGAATCGATACAATCATTATATGAATATGGATTCCATTTTAGTAGCATGCATCAAATCAGTTTATTTAATCAAATTACAGATTTGAAAGTCGTTAGTGGCAAATATACTATCGATTTATCACCAACAAATAAATTTATGAAGCAACTTGATTTTGAAGTGACAATGACTGGAAAAATTAAAAGTAAACCTGTTACAATTAAGATGAAACAGGAAACGCAATATAAAGATTTTAATAAAACAGATGTTACGCCTTATAAAGAAGACGAACTATCGGAATAGAGGCATTATGAAAAAAATATTAATCGCAATTATTAAATTTTATAGAGCATACATTTCACCAATGACACCACCAACATGCCGCTTCACCCCTACGTGTTCTCAATATGGATTAGAAGCCATTGAAACACACGGTGCACTAAAAGGTGGCTATTTAACGATTAAACGCATTTTAAAATGTCATCCTTTACATCCAGGTGGTATTGATCTAGTACCTGAAAAGAAAGATAAACATAAACATTAAAAAAGAACCGTACAGTTGTAGTGAACCCAAAAAGTTGAACTTTTTATTAAGCTACTTTCATTAAAGCAAGATTTCTGTATTCTACAGGAGTCTTGCTTTTTAATTTTCTCTTCTTTCTAACGAAATTATAATATTCCATATAA
>NZ_SDSC01000040.1 GCF_004117835.1 Macrococcus sp. DPC7161
GCTGATGATTAAAATTGAAAAAGTAATTAATAAAAATGACCTTAAGGCATTTATCGCTTTTCCGTCATCACTTTATCCCGACGATCCAAACTGGATACCCCCTTTATTCATAGAACGCAACGAGCATTTGTCTGCGAAAAATCCGGGGACGGACCATATCATCTGGCAGGCGTGGGTGGCAAAAAAAGCGGGGCAGATAGTTGGGCGTATTACCGCGCAAATAGATACCTTGCACCGTGAGCGTTACGGTGAAGATACCGGTCATTTCGGCATGATTGACGCCATTGATGATCCGCAGGTTTTTGCCGCGTTGTTTGGCGCAGCGGAAGCGTGGTTGAAGTCACAAGGTGCAAGTAAGATCAGCGGTCCTTTCAGCCTGAATATCAATCAGGAAAGCGGATTACTGATTGAAGGTTTTGACACACCACCC
>NZ_SDSC01000041.1 GCF_004117835.1 Macrococcus sp. DPC7161
CATTATCATCACATGATGTTCCCCAAGTTCCAAAATCAGAACCAGCATAAGTAAATGATGATACAAATATCAATATAAGGAATATATTTTTCATTTACACACCATTATAAACTTGTTTTATGTAGCCGATTGGCAGGTGAAGATCTGTCTCCTCTGAGAGCTCTTCTAATAAATACTTATTGTATAAGGACATAACCTCACTCTTACTCTTGGTTGGTTGAGGGTATCTGGCAGGGGGAAGACTTGCCCATTCGTAACTCAAAATATCTAAAGCCCCATCAATGTCACCATCAATGATAAGTTTTAAAGCCCCTTTCCTTTTATATTTAAGGATTAGCACACAAAACTCATCTTGTGATTTCGGAGAAAAATCCACGATCCCATATTTTTTGCGATAAAACAACATGTTAGGATCATTCCATGTATAAC
>NZ_SDSC01000042.1 GCF_004117835.1 Macrococcus sp. DPC7161
GTTAGAGTTGACTGTTAAATATTGTGATAAAGCACGGTAGTAGATTTTCTCTGCTTTATCCTGGCCTAACTGACTGATTGTATCATATGCAATCTTATTAGGGATACCTGAATTCGTATGGACACCGCCATTATCAGATGTCGTGTTGACATACTGTGACATAGTTGCCGGCTGGTTGTAAAGGTTAGGATTCGACATACTTCTTAAAGCATCTCCCGCTTTGTTTGGTGTATATACGTCTTCTCCGATGGTAGCATCATCGTTATCGATGAAATAAGCGAATACATCAGATATACTTTCATTTAATGCGCCAGACTGTCCCTGATATTTTAAGTTTGCTGTTTCTTGTGTAACACCATGTGTTATTTCATGCGCAACAACATCTTTTCCTCCAGCAAGTGGGCGGAATGTTACATCGTCTCCGTC
>NZ_SDSC01000043.1 GCF_004117835.1 Macrococcus sp. DPC7161
TAAGAATACTGCTGTTTATTCTCAATCCGCTCAATCACATCTTGCAACTCATCCGGCTTCAGGAACTCAATAGGAGAGAAGCCTTTCTCAAACGTAAGTGTATCAGCTTCGATCATTAGTACGTATCGGTCATTTACCTTTGCGATATGTATTTGATCCCCGAAATCAGCAAGCAGGGCCTTCACAGAGATATGATCCGCTTTTAGCTTCAATTCCACTTCAGGAGCATGCTCGACGATTTGTGCAGTAGCTTCCATTACTTCTTCGGTTGAAAATTGTTCCATAATCTCACGTTTCGGACTAGCAGCCCATACTTCCATTGCTTGGTCGAATTGTTCACGTTCTTCCGTACCTTCTTCAAATACATCTTCAATTTGGTCATATACCATGTCCATTACTTGAGTTTTCATAATTTCAGGCATAGAG
>NZ_SDSC01000044.1 GCF_004117835.1 Macrococcus sp. DPC7161
GTATTATGGACCCCTTCACGGGTGACATCGTGTGGCTTTTTGAGAACGGGCGCTGGGAGTACGACGAAGCAACCGGCCCTTTAGCACCGAAAGCCAAGAACTGGGTCCAAAGCGTCGGGCAGGCCATAACTCGGCGCCGCGACAACGCGCACGACGATGCTAAGAAAGACTAGCTCTTGCGAGACTCACTCCACGTCTTGACCACAGACAGGGCATCGCTTGCGCGCAAGGTAGGCAGATAAGCATGCAGGACCGACAAACCGATGGCAGGCAGTGATAATTCATCCTCATAGCACAAGTACCAAGGGACCTCCTCTGGCTGGAACTTGCGCTTGCTGGCGGCCAAGGAACGGAAGCCATAGAGAGGCTCGATTTCTGAGCCCACGCGAGTCAAAGCTGCGTCGAGAAGCTTGGGGTCTTCGTGCT
>NZ_SDSC01000045.1 GCF_004117835.1 Macrococcus sp. DPC7161
TCATGTTACAGCTGATGCAGAAAGATTGATTTCTGCAATAGTAATGCTATCTGGACACATTGGTTCTGCAAGAGAAGGCTTTATAAAGCTTAGACCATACGCAAACAGCCAAGGTCTTGTGGATATGGGTATTAGTATTGACAGCGAAGCAAAGCTTGCACTTGTTAAAGACAATTCAATAAAAGGGCTTATGGTATTTGGGGAAAATATCAGTCCTGAAGAAATTTCAGCAGTAGAGTTCCTTATGGTTCATGATACTCATATGACTGATCTAGCTAAAATAGCTGATGTGGTAATCCCTGCGGCTGTTATGGTGGAATCTGATGGAACTATAACTTCTGCAGAAAGAAGAATCCAAAGAGTATCAGCTGCTATAAAACCAGCAACTGGTTTATCAAACTGGGAAGTTCTAAAGAGAC
>NZ_SDSC01000046.1 GCF_004117835.1 Macrococcus sp. DPC7161
GTATAATATTCTTGTCGTAAATGCTATTCCAAATACAAATACAAATAACTAAGTATTTTGGGAGAGATAAAGCGCTCTTTTCCAAAGCGAGGGCGCTTTTTTCTTGACAACGGAAATGGAAAGTTATATAATTTTTATATCCCAAAAAATACTTTTTTAATAAATTCATTCCTTAGCGTCCCTCTCCTAACTGGGGAGCTTTTTTTGTGCTATAATATAGTCGGGATGTTTGTGAGATTTCATCCTATTCCTAGAGTCAAGCCATTCTTCGGAGTGGCTTTTTTTATTTTCCGAATTAAACCATTTACGCTAGAAAATACGAGTGATTTGATAGAAAATATCTGATAAACAGCTTTATTAAGCCATTCTTTTCGCGTGAAAATACGCTTGTTTTATTTTATAGATTAAATCCAAACC
>NZ_SDSC01000047.1 GCF_004117835.1 Macrococcus sp. DPC7161
GCCCTGCACATGATCGACAAGCTCACGGGAGTTCGCCAGTAATGGAATGGCTAGCCGCAATCACTACCGGAAGCCTGGCGGGTCTGGGCCTGTGGATGCTCCTGGATCGCAAACTCAAGCGCGTCGTGCTGGGCGTGGTGGTCCTGGGTAATGCAATTAACCTGGGGGTTCTCACCGCTGGGCGCTTCTTCGGCGAACGCCCGGCATTCGTCGAGGCTGGCAACACAGTCAGCACCGCCAACCCGTTGCCGCAGGCGCTGGTGCTAACCGCCATCGTCATCGGTTTCAGCCTGTTCATCTTCGCCCTGGCGCTGCTCAAGCGCACCCGCGAACTGCATGGTGACAAGACCACCGACTCGGTCAGCTCGATCACCGAGCAACCGGCACCGGACTGGCACGACAGCGAGCATGAACAC
>NZ_SDSC01000048.1 GCF_004117835.1 Macrococcus sp. DPC7161
GTTCCGCGTGATGCAGGGCTTCTTTGGCGGCGGGTTGCAGCCCACCCAGCAGTCGGTGCTACTCGACTACTTCAAGCCGGAGGACAGGGGCAAAGCCTTTGGCCTTTCATCCATTGCCATTATCGTTGCGCCGGTACTCGGCCCCACGCTGGGGGGCTGGATCACCGATAACTACTCCTGGCGCTGGGTGTTCTTTATCAATATCCCGGTAGGGATTGTGACGGTGCTGGCTATCTATCAGCTGCTGGAAGATCCGCCGTGGGAGAAAAAGTCGGAAGAGAAGCTCACCGTCGACTGGACGGGGATCGGCCTGATCGCCCTCGGTCTTGGCTGTTTGCAGGTGATGCTCGACCGGGGCGAAGATGATGACTGGTTCTATTCGAACTTTATCCGCACCTTCGCGGTACTGACG
>NZ_SDSC01000049.1 GCF_004117835.1 Macrococcus sp. DPC7161
TTATATGACCTTATTGACCAACTGCGTCGTGAACTGGATTGTGGCGTTTTAATGGTTTCTCACGATCTGCATCTGGTGATGGCAAAAACCGATGAAGTGCTGTGCCTGAATCACCACATTTGTTGTTCCGGCACACCGGAAGTTGTTTCCCTGCATCCGGAGTTTATTGCAATGTTTGGTCCTCGTGGTGCTGAACAACTGGGTATCTATCGCCATCATCATAACCATCGTCACGATTTACAGGGACGAATTGTTTTGCGTCGGGGAAATGATCGCTCATGATTGAATTATTATTTCCCGGTTGGTTAGCCGGGATCATGCTCGCCTGTGCCGCGGGTCCGCTGGGTTCGTTTGTAGTCTGGCGTCGTATGTCTTATTTCGGTGATACGCTGGCTCATGCCTCATTACT
>NZ_SDSC01000004.1 GCF_004117835.1 Macrococcus sp. DPC7161
TTATATGGAATATTATAATTTCGTTAGAAAGAAGAGAAAATTAAAAAGCAAGACTCCTGTAGAATACAGAAATCTTGCTTTAATGAAAGTAGCTTAATAAAAAGTTCAACTTTTTGGGTTCACTACATTTTTAGGCTTTTTTGTATGGAGTTATTTTTTACATTATTCATACAAGAGCGTACGAAAATGATTATCGATTACATGAATTATTTCTAATAAATTTTTTTTACAAATATAATTGAGAATATAGCATTTAATATTTCTATTAATCCAACGAATTTTCGAGGTGATTGAATGTCTGAACATGTTCAAATTGATGAAGTTCTGAAACAATATCGTGCATTAACACAGAAAGAATGTATTCGCATTAAGACACACGAAAGAACACCTGAAAATGTCTTTGACAGTAAGTTCGGGGGTTTACCGTACTTACCACATGATACATCGTGTCCAGTAACTGAGTCAGGTGAACAATTGCATTTTCTTGCGCAATATCATTTAGATGAGTTACCACCGAACAATATCGGATTACCTTCTATAGGTATGCTGCAATTCTGGGTTTTGATGGATGAATATATGGGGATTAATAATGATAATCATATTATTAATGACAAACATCGCGTTATTTATTACGAGACGATTGATCAGTCGGTAACACGTGATGATGTTCAGAAGAAATATACTTATCCTGAACATGAAATTTACAATCCAGTATTTAAAGAGTTAGCGATAACATTTGAATTAGGTCAAAATGTCATGTCATTTGGAGATAGGTATTCCGATGGTATTAGAAGTAAGATTGATGGTTTTTCTAATTTAAGTGAAAGTGATCATAATAAATTCTGGTTAGCAGTAAATGAAGAAGGGCATTTTATTGGTGGTCATCCTGTATATCCAGCACATGATGTACGTGATACACGTTATTCAGAAACGTTCAACAAGCTCAATATAGATTACTCTAAACATGATGTATTATTACTTCAAATGGATTCTGAGATGAATGACGATGGCAAAAACCTGATTGTTTGGGGAGATGTAGGTAATGCGCATTTTCTAATTACGAAAGATGATCTCGCATGCCGTGATTTTAGCAATGTCTTATATGAATGGTCATGTTATTAGGAGGGATAATATGTTTAATATTCAAGACACAAGTCATTTAACTGTAAAGGAGCAATTGGCTTATCAAAGGTTTGTGGATCAATTGATGGATGTTGAATTACCAACACGTCCGTATATTAAACTAACGTCTTTTGAACTGATTGATGAAACTTTATTAAGTAGTAAAGTTGGTGGCACACCTTTTTTAAAATCTTTTGACGATATACCAGTCGATGCAAATGATGAACATATGGCGTTACTTTTTCAGATTAATTTAAGTGATTTGCCGGATGAACAAGAAATTATTCCAGCGAAACGTGGTTTAATACAATTCTGGATTAGTGCTGATGAGGATTTATATGGTTGTGACTTTAATAAGGTGTCAGAGAAGGTCAATAATCGATTGATTTATATTGAAGATTTAGAGACGGGTTTAACGTTTGAAGCGATTAAAGCTCATTTTGAAGAATTAGAGATTGATGAAGATGTATTACCTTATAGAGGTGTCATCGGATTTGACTTTGAGCTCAGTGAACAATCGATTGTTCAATCGGCAAGTGAATTTCATCCGATAATGGATGACATATGGAAGAAAGCCAACCCTGATTTTGATTACAAACAAAATATAAGTGAGCATATTGAGTTAATGCATGTGGTACATAAGACATTTTCATCCAATGATGTATTCCACCAAATTGGAGGCTATCCTTTCTTTACACAAGAAGATCCTAGATACGGTTTTGAAGATTTGAGTGATTTTGATACTTTATTAATTCAAATTGATTCAGATAATGTAGCGGATGACACTGACGCTTCGATTATGTGGGGGGACTGTGGCGTTTGTAATTTATTTGTGAGACATGAAGATTTAGCCCAGATGAAATTTGATGACTATATTTATAATTGGGATTGTTTATGATGGAAAATCAAAAGCATGACTATTTTAGTCTAACCGCTCAATCTAAATCGAAGATGATGGATGATGTTACTAAAGAATGGATTAATAAAGGTTTAAATATTTATAAGATGGTAACCTTTGAGCGATTAACCAAAACGAAATATATATTAAATAATAATTTTTTCTTTTCGTACATTCATGGAGAATACATTATTGATACTGTAGTACACATCGGAAATACCATTAAAACAAAATCAAATGAAAAGTCTAAAGAAATTAAACATATATTAACTGTGTATGTGATTGATAAGCATACCAAAAAATTGGTTGAAGAAACCGATAAAATTTTAGCTGAGTTTTCAGAGCGGTTCTTTGAAGTGAAAGATGTTGTTAAACATGATTATATTGAAATTGACGATGAGGTCATTAATAAAGTGACTATGCCTTTGAAGAATCAAATTGAACAAGTATTAGATACAGAAGTGATTGTTTCAATGGATAGGGCAAGAACAAAGTTAATAAAGGATAATATCTATCGATGGATCCTTGTTATTTGTGATGAGGATACAATTGTTCCGATATCGGTAGCTGTTAATATGGAAAATTTACATATAATAGATATAGATGAGGCATCGAGACATTATTTTGAAGAAAGAAATGATAAATATCATACGACAAGTATTAGAATAATGATGGCTTTTCATAAACTGGTAGATGATTATTTTATGACACACGTTAATACGGCTTCAAATATAGATAAGAAATTAGAAGTCGGTTTGAAAAGGATTAACTGCACTTTTAAATATGACTCAGGTAATGAAAGAAAGATGTTAAGATTTGTATACTATTTTGGACATCCTAATATAAAAGTATATGAAGATAAAGTTTTGGTAAGTGAAGTCGATTTAATGTCTGTTTTATGAATGACTTATGTAACTGAAGGTATCATTCTTCTTACTAATGAACGTTTTTAATAATTAAGTTTGATGACGTGTGCAAATTTTGCACACGTTTTTATAATGTGTGCAAAAAATGATAAAATTTGCACAGGTTATTCATATATATAATTTGAAAAATATTTAAGATGATTTATGTGTTGAGTGAGCGAAGATAAGTGATAAACGCTCACTCACTATCAAATATCGATGATTTACGTATCGAGTGAGCGAATACAACCAAATATCGCTCACTCATCACACCATCCACTCATTTTATTCTCTTTTTTCACTTTTTATAACCGATTTGCATACAAAAGTGCTAAACTGAGTTTAAATAAATATTAAAGGATGTTGATAAGTATGCGTGAGCAGGATGGGATGAAGCGGTCTGGTTTGATTGTAACAGGAATTGTGTTATCGATTTTGACGTATTGGTTGTTTGCACAGACGTTTTTAAATTTAGGTGGGGTGCTGAATGGTACGTTCCATACGTCTGAGAGTATTATTAGTTTATCGATCAGTTTAACATCTTTGATTACTGGGATTTTTATGGTAGTGGCAGGGAATTTCTCTGATAGAATTGGTCCTATTAAGCTAGCATTAACTGGGATTGTGTTAAGTATTATTGGTTCTTTATTAATTATCATTTCACCAAGTAGTGTCTTATTGATTACAGGTCGTGTGATTCAAGGTTTCTCAGCAGCGATGTTAATGCCTTCGACGATTTCTATCATCAATCAATTATTTGAAGGTGATGCACGTCGTAATGCGTTAAGTTGGTGGTCGATTGGTGCATTTGGTGGTACTGGTTTCGCTTCTTTATTTGGTGGTTTTATTTCGACGTATTTCGGTTGGCAGTGGATTTTTGTTTTATCGATTATATTTGCTGTGATTGGTTTTGTATTATTGTTTGGTTTAAAAAATCATCCATTCGTGAAAGCCTCTACGCATCAAAAGTTTGATGTAGCTGGTTTATTTATTTTTACGGTAATGATGGCCGCACTGAGTATCTTTATTACACAAGGTAGTAAGTTAGGTTGGACGAGTTTAATCAGCATTGTGCTTTTACTTACTTTTATTATTGGAACGGTTGTATTTATTCAGTTTGAAAAGCGTCAAGCTGTGCCGTTTATTGATTTGTCTATTTTCAAACACCGTGATTATACGAGTGTTGCGATTGGGAACTTCTTAATGAATATGTCGGTTGGTACGATTGCGGTGTTTAATATGTTCGTTCAGTTGAACTTCCATATGACGCCATTCCAAGCTGGTTTAATGACGTTACCGTATGTGATTTTCTTATTGTTACTTGTTAAGATTGGTGAGAAGAGTATTAAGAAGTACGGTCCTAAGAAAGCGTTGGTAATGTCACCGATTATTTTAGCGGTAGGTGTATTGATTATTTCGTTGACGTTCTTAAGTGGTCAAGTATATTTGATTGCAGCTTTACTTGGTTTCGTACTATTCGGTGCAAGTGTTGGTTTATTTGCAACACCTGCTTTGGATACAGCAATTTCTTCTTTACCTAAAGAGAAAACAGGAGTTGCTTCAGCAATCTTTAAAATGGCTTCGACTTTAGGTGCTGGTTTTGGGATTGCGATTTTAGTGACGTTATTTATGGTATTGAAGTCATTTTTATCTATACAAATGGCAGCGATGTTTGCTTTTTATGTGAATATTGTTTTAGTATTCGGGGCATTTATGGTAATGAAAATTTATTTACCAGATAAAAAAGGTTAATTTAAATTTAAAAGAGATTCAGCGCGTTTTCGCACTGAATCTCTTTTTTATCCCATTCTGTTTAATACGATTTCAGCCAATGATTTTGCACAAATCATCATCGCATCTTCATTGATTGTGAATTTAGGATGATGATTTGGATAAGGTGTTTCAACCCCTTCTGGTTTTGCTCCTACGATGTAGAATGTACCAGGTGTTTTTGTTAAATAGTAAGCGAAGTCTTCAGATCCTGATAACGCTTGACCTTCAACAACTTTATCAAAGTATGTGCCTTCGCTTTGTTTTAATATATCACGAACGGCACTTGTTTGTTCTGGATAGTTATAAAGCACTGGGTAGTCGAATTTATAGTCTAAATTCACTTTTACGCCGAACGTCTTTTCTAATCCTTCGACTTGGTTTTTAATTTCTTCGTAAGCCGGTTGTTTAGACGCTTCGTTTAAATATCTCACCGTACCTCTTAACGTCACTTTATCTTGGATAACATTGTAACCACCAGGTGCTTCAAACGCACCTACAGTCACAACAACAGATTCCCTAGGATCCATACGTCTTGAAACAACCGTTTGTAATTGTGTTACCAAGTAAGCACCTGCAACTAAAGCGTCATTTGCTGTTTGAGGAAGAGCTGCATGTCCACCTTTACCTTGAATTTCAATGTCAAAGTTAGAGCGACCAGCATATGTTTCTTTTTCATGAATTTCAATCTTACCTTGGTCTACAAATGGGAATACGTGAATACCATAAACTTCATCTAAATTATCTAAAATACCAGACTCAACAATCCCTTTGGCACCACCAGGAGGTACTTCTTCTGCATGTTGATGAATGATGCGAATCGTACCAGATAATTCATCTTTCATTTCAATTAATGATTCAGCAAGAATTAATAAATAAGCCGTATGCGCATCATGACCACAAGCATGCATCACACCATCATTTTGAGATTTAAATTCAACATCTGTTTCCTCTTGAATCGGTAACGCATCAAAATCAGCTCTTACGCCAATAGTCTTACCAGGATGATTCGTTTCAATATCAACAATAACCGCATAACCTCCACCAACATTCGTGTGAAGGGTTACATCTTTGTCCTTGTAGAAATCTTGAATATACTTCGCAGTTAACTCCTCATGGAAAGATAACTCAGGATGTTGATGTAAATAACGACGAATCTCTAACATACGAGATTGCTTTTCTTCAAGCTTTTTGAATAATGCCTCTTTAATTTTCATATGTGAAAACCCTTTCTTATTTTTTCTTAAGCTTATCAAAACTTTGGAATTCAATGTTGCTAGAAGGGTTGTGTTCAATGATTTGTAAAGAATGAGTAGGGTTTATAGGGGATTTGGGGAGATGATGTGAGAAATTTCACATGAATGGATTAGATGTTGGGTGGAATGGTTAGTGGATTTTGTGTCGAGTGAGCGAAGATAGTCAAATAACGCTCACTCAACACCAAAAACCAATGAATTCTATACTGAGTGAGCGAAGATAGTCAAATAACGCTCACTCAACACCAAAAACCAAAGAATTCTGTACTAAGTGAGCGAAGATAGTCAAATAACGCTCACTCAACACCAAATAATTTACGGTCTATAGGATGCCCATGTTTTTGGAGTTTCAGAGATTTTTACTTCAACGATTTCTTTGATACCAAGTTCATTTTTTGTCTTATCGAATAAGTATTTAGCAATATTCTCAGCAGTTGGTTGCATTGGTAGAACATCATTCAGGTGTCTGTGATCTAATTCGTTATCTATATAATTTTTTATACTATCAAGTTCTCTATAATCCACCACAAAGCCAACTTCATTTAATTCATCTGCACCTAACACAAATACAGCGATGTAGTTATGCCCGTGTAATCTGCCGCAAGGGTGTGATTCTGGTAATCCGTTAAGTACATGGCTACTAGAAAAATGAAATTGCTTTTCGATTTCGTAAACGCATCTTTTCATTGTATTCTTCCTTTCAGGTTAATTTACATTTAATAGATGAGTTATTGTACCACGATTATTGAGATGAGGAAGGTTGTGAATATGACAAAGTGATTAATTTTGTATATATAAAAAGACCTTACGCACTTTTGTATTGCGTAAGGTCCAAGTTTTTATTTTTCTTCTTTATCAGCGTTATCTTTGTTTTCGCCGTTACCGAAACGGTCGTTCACGTAATCTTTACCTTGTTGGATGTACTCATCTTTGTTTTCGTTTAAGTGGTCTTGTCCTTGTTTTTTTAAATCATCGAAATTCATTGATTATACCTCCTAGTATAAATTAACTTACAGTTACTTTTTACCCTAGTGTGATGACTTTAAACACCAATGGAATGAAAATTTTATATAAAAAAAACAGCATTCCTTCGAATGCTGATGTATGATTAATGACTATTGTAAATTAACTGAGAAACCACCAAAACTGCGACCTACAGAGATTACTTGTGATTTTGATTGTTTTTCGTTTTGTTTATTGCTGAAGTTTTCTTTGTAAGTATTAAGAGATTTTTTGTTTGTTGTGTCCATCATTTGTAGATTCTCCTTTATTAAATAAAGTTTACTTTATACATACTCTAGCACAATTTAATATCGATTTGTGGATTTCGGCGCATTATTAAGGTAACTTTAAGGTTGGGTATACTTTTACACTTTTTATAGGTGGTGTCTTATATTTAAGTTGTTTATTGTTAATAGATGTTATAAACTTATACCAATTACAAAAAAAGTAAAAACAACAAATAATCATCACAAATATATAACAGGAGGTACAAATATGATTCCAAAGATGACGATGGGGGAAGCGTTTAAGCGTTTCTGGATAAATGGTTTAGTGTTTACGGGTAGATCGAGAAGACGTGAATATTGGTTGAGTATGTTAGCTAACTTATTTATATTAATTCCATTGTTTATATTAATGGGTTTTCTTATAAGTGGTTTTGGTGTTAGTGAACGTTTGATGGATGGCATTGCTTCTATTATAGGATTAATATTTTTAGTGCCAGGCACTGCTATGATGGTTCGTCGTTTTCATGATGTGAATTTAACGGGTAAAATTCCGGTGATATTTGCGATTTTATACGGTATTTATCTTATTTTAGATGCAACACCATTAAGTAACAACATGAGTTTTATTATAACTACTGGTTTAATCAATTTTGTTACGGGTTTATTTGAATTCATTGTAACGTGTATTGATGGTACTGCTGGCCCAAATAAATATGGTGAAGATCCGAAAAGAATGATTGTCGGATAATTGATAAGCATGTCTCGCATGCTTATTTTTTTGTTTACTGACACATTTATATGATTCTTCTATATAATAGATTCAAAAGGGGTGGTTTGATGTTAGGGTTTAAAGATACGTTTAATGATTCAGAAGTATTTGAGGATAATCAGCGTTATACGCACTATCATACGCCAAGCCAATTGATTAAGTATTATGCCAATTATTTTGAGTATAAAGTAATGCCTGATTTGAAGACATTTCAGTTGGATGAGGCTTATCAAGCGCGCTTTCATAGTGAGCGTGGTCAAAAGCATGGTTTATTCATGTTTCCTGATAATGAAGTGATTCCTGAAGATATTGTGCAGTATGCATTAAGTATGGGATATGGTTTAGAGAAGATGGAATTGTATGAGTTGGTTAAAAAGCCTGAGGATCGTGCGATTGATGAAGTTGTTTGTCAGCGTGTTGTGGCAGATGATGATGTGTTTTTAGACTTTTTAGAAGTTTGTCGTGAGGGTGAAATTCAATATGGTGAGGATTTTGTTGCGTTGAAAGATCAGCTTCACCGTCGTGATTTAGAGGACCCACGTAAAATTCAAATGGTAGCGTATATTCATGGTTTTCCGGCGGGTAAGATTGAAGCGATTATTGGTAAAAATACGATTGAGATTGATGATTTCTTTGTGGATGAAACGTATCGTAATCAAGGTGTTGGGACAAAGTTACAGCAATCGATTTGGCAAATGGCAGATGGTAAACGTGTCATACTTATTGCGGATGGCAATGATTCACCGCGAGAGATGTACCAACGTCAAGGCTATGAACTTGTTTGTGAACGTTATGAGTTATTGAAGAAACCAGAATAGGTGATAATATGAAAGACTATCAAGTGTCGTTTAATACATTTGTTGAAGATAACAATTTAAGATATTCAGGGTTAGGTATTGGGCTTGTACTAGAAGGTGAACTTTCATTGATGCTCAATCATGAAATGTCGACGATTCGTCCCGGAGAGTTATTTATTTTAAATCATAAAGCGTTAATTGAGTGTCACAATCAATCAGCATTAACGGTTATGGTTCAGTTAGAGCAAAGTTTTATTAAGAAATATGTACATGACTTTAATCATTTTCAATATGTGCTTTCTAGTAATACTGAAGCACAAGATCATTTGAAAAATATTATTGCTAGAATGGGGATTAATGCGATACGTCATGAACAAAATGAAGCATTAATGAATGACCAATTAAGTTTGTCATTACTTCAACATAGTATGCAATCGTTTGAAAAGTTGAAGACACAATCTATAAATGAAGGTGAAGCGCGTGTAGAACAGATTGTTCAGTTTATTGACAGTCACTACGATGAAGTTTTGTCTTTAGAAATACTTTCAGATGCATTAAATTTATCTCCAACTTATATTTCGAAATTATTTTCAAAATCAATGGATATGGGATTACATCAATATATTAATCACGTCCGTTTGCAGCATGCGAAAGAAGATTTGGTGAATACAGATTTATCAATGACAGATATTGCGATGAATAATGGCTTCTTAAATACGTCTTCATTTTCTAGAGCCTTTAAACAGTATGAACATTGTTCACCATCAAGTTATCGCGCGAATTATCAACAAGAAATCGCGCCAATCAATAAGCCGTATGAAGTGCATGATAAATATTTGATTCATTTATTAAGTGATTATTTATCCCATGAACAATCATTTTTAGAACCGATGAATATGGATAAACGTATTCATCGCATGCAGTTGAATGCGCCAACGGTGAAATTACGTCCGTTTAAACATATCGTACAAATTGGTGATTTAAAAAATGTGTTGATTGGGTCTTATCAAGAGCAATTATTGGCTTCTAAAGATGAAATCACGTTAGAACGTATATTGGTTACAGATATTATTGGCTCACAAATCATTACGAGCGATGTGCAAACGGATGAGAAGATTCCACATTCTCATAAGTACTATCAAGTAGATGCATGTATTGATTTTCTTGTGAAGCATCAAATTGGTTTGACTGTAACTGTGAAACCGACAATCGCCTTTGAAGCGTATAAGTCTGCATTTAAAGATTTGTATCAGCATATTGCAATGCGCTTAATGCACGGTAAAGATTTAAATTTGAAGTTATATTTTAAACAAATACCTCCGCGTCAAATTGAAATTTTATTGGATATTGTTCAACATTATTTTAAAGATTTGAAGATTGATGTCTTTGTTGAATTAGATGGGGCAAGACGTACGGATTTTGAAGCGTTGAAAGCTTTTGAAGCTTCTATAGACTTATTTGTTTTTGATGCCAATCAAAATGACTTAGTGGACTTTGATTCTATGAGTGACGCCGGATTTCAAAAAGCAAAAAATTTAATTTTAAATAAGACTAATGATTTAATTGCCCAAATGAAGCAAAGTGGTATTGTTAAGCCTTTAGCGTTACTTAACTGGAACACGTTAACGGGTAATACGATGTTGACGAATGGAGAATATTTTAGAGGCGGTATTATTTTTGAGCAGTTTATTCAGTTGAATCAAATGATTGACTATATTGGCTATTGGTTAAACTATGATTTGCATATGAGTCAATGTGTAACCAATCATGACTATTTAAATTCAATTGAACTGTTCCATCAATATCATGGTAAACGCCCGGCTTATTTTACGAGTTTCTTATTTCAAAAGTTAAGAGGCGAAATTTTGTTTCAAAATAAGGAATGTTTGATTACAGGACATGCGGATCATTTCCAAGTCGTTGTATTTGATGCGGTGCACTACAATCCGCATTTAACATTACATGAACATTTAAATCGCTCAGTATACCATGAAGCGGTGATTAAAGATCTTTTACCTTCAACATATCGTGTGAAGCATTATACGTTAGATAAAGAACATGGTGCACTTTATAAAGTGTGGCAAGCGTTTAATACATCGCAAGGGATTGATCGTGAATCGATTGCATACATCAATCGTATCAGTTATCCAAAGTTTGAAGTTGAAGAGCGAATTGTAACACAAGACTTGAACCTACAATTAATGATGCAAACGAATGCCATTCATTTGTTTGATGTTAAAAGAATGCGATAGAACAATTTTTGTTATACAAAAATTGTTCTTTTGTTTTTTGGGTATATAAATTTATATAAAATGTATAGAAAATATGCAATTTATGCAAAGAGGAGCCTTTGTATCTGTCCTATAATAAAACCAAGGAGATGAGCGATATGACAAAATTAATCGAAACTTTAAAAAACAAAGAAGAGAAAATGATTGAAATCAGACGTTATCTACATGAACATCCAGAATTATCATTCCAAGAAGAGAAAACGTCACAGTACATTGCAGATTTTTATAAAGGTAAAGACGTGCAAGTAGAAACAAACATTGGCGAACGTGGTATTAAAGTAACAATTGATTCAGGCAAACCAGGAAAAACATTAGCAATCAGAGCAGATTTTGATGCATTACCAATTCAAGAAGATACAGGATTACCATTTGCATCTAAAACGGCTGGCGTAATGCACGCATGTGGTCACGATGCACATACAGCATACATGTTAGTTCTTGCAGAAACTTTGGCAGAAATGAAAGATGCATTTACTGGTAAAGTCGTAGTCATTCACCAACCAGCAGAAGAAGTGCCACCAGGTGGTGCGAAAGGTATGATCGCTGATGGCGTATTGAATAAAGTGGATCACGTATTAGGTGTTCACGTTATGAGCACAATGGAAACTGGAAAAGTATATTACCGACCAGGATACGTACAAACAGGACGTGCATTCTTTAAATTAACAATTAAAGGTAAAGCAGGACATGGTTCTTCACCACATATGGCAAATGATGCAATCGTTGCAGGTAGCGCATTCGTAACAGAAGTACAAACCATTGTTGCACGTCGCTTAAGTCCATTTGAAACAGGTGTTGTTACGATCGGATCATTTGATGGTAAAGGGCAATTCAACATCATCCAAGATACAGTAGTTATTGAAGGTGACGTAAGAGGATTAACAGATGCAACAAAACAAACGATCGAAACAGAAATCAAACGTATTTCAAAAGGTATTGAAGCAATGTTCGGTGTAACTTGTGAATTAGATTACCAAGATGATTACCCAGCATTATACAATGACCCAGAATTTACGGAATATGTTGCTAAAACATTAAGAGATGCAGATTTAGAATTTGGTGTTGAATTATGTGACGCACAACCACCATCAGAAGACTTTGCTTACTATGCAAAAGAAGTACCAAGCGCATTCATTTATACTGGTGCAAGTCCTGAAAGTGGAGAAATTTATCCACATCATCATCCAAAATTCAATATTAGTGAAAAATCATTATTAATCTCAGCAGAAGCTGTAGGTACTGTCGTATTAGATTACTTAAAAGGAGAGAACTAACATGGAAACATACAAAGGCGGCAATAAATTAATTTTAGGGATTGTATTAGGTGTTATTACATTCTGGTTATTTGCACAATCATTAGTAAACGTTGTACCAAACTTACAACAAAGTTTTGGTGCAGATATGGGTACTATTAGTATTGCAGTAAGTTTAACAGCATTATTCTCAGGAATGTTCGTAGTAGGTGCAGGTGGTATCGCAGATAAAATCGGTCGCGTAAAAATGACTAACATCGGATTGATTTTAAGTATTGTAGGTTCAGCATTAATTATCGCAACAAACTTTCCAGCATTATTAATCGTAGGTCGTATCATTCAAGGTTTATCAGCAGCATGTATCATGCCTTCAACACTTGCAATCATGAAAACTTACTATGAAGGTAAAGAACGTCAACGTGCACTTAGCTTCTGGTCAATCGGTTCTTGGGGCGGTTCAGGTGTATGTTCATTATTCGGTGGAGCAGTAGCAACAATGTTAGGTTGGAGATGGATCTTCATCTTCTCAATCGTTATCGCAATCTTAGCAATGATCTTAATTAAAGGCACTCCAGAAACAAAATCAGAATCAACAACAACAGCAAAATTCGACGTAAAAGGTTTAATCGTTTTAGTTATTATGTTATTAAGTTTAAATGTTGTAATCACTAAAGGTTCAGCAATTGGTTACACATCATTATGGTTCTTTGGTTTAATCGCAGTTGTATTAGTATCATTTGTTGTATTCTTAAAATTAGAAAACCAAGTCGACAATCCATTAATTGACTTTAAATTATTTGAAAACAAACCATACACAGGTGCAACAATTTCTAACTTCTTATTAAACGGTGTTGCAGGAACATTAATCGTTGCAAATACATTTGTACAACAAGGTTTAGGATACACTTCATTACAAGCAGGATATTTATCAATCACATACTTAGTAATGGTATTATTAATGATTCGTGTTGGTGAAAAATTACTTCAAAAAATGGGTTCTAAAAAACCAATGTTATTAGGAACATTCATCGTAATCGTTGGTGTAGCATTAATTTCATTAACATTCTTACCAGAAACAATTTACGTAATTAGTTGTGTAATCGGCTACTTATGCTTCGGTTTAGGATTAGGTATTTACGCAACACCATCAACAGATACAGCAATCTCAAATGCGCCAGAAGATAAAGTAGGGGTTGCATCAGGTATTTACAAAATGGCTTCATCATTAGGTGGTGCATTTGGTGTAGCAATCAGTGGTGCAGTATACGCTGGTGCAGTAGCAGCAACAAACGTATACACAGGTGCAATGATCGCATTATGGGTCAACGTATTAATGGGTGTTATCGCATTAGTCGCAATCATGTACGCAGTACCAAACGACGACAAACGTGTTAAAGCAGTTAACGGCACAGTTGTAAAAGCAAAATAAAAGATAAATGAATTGAAGATTTTTGTGCTGAGTGGCTAGTATTTAGGTAATACTAGCCACTCGCTACTGTTTTGTGGCTAATTTTGAGCTGACTGGCTAGTATTTAGATAATACTAGCCACCCGCAAAATTCAAATAAGCAAATATATTTATAAATCTCGACTAACTCACTCTGATTATTCGAGTTTTTTGTTATTTTTCATATAAATTTAGTAATTACGACATTTTTTGTCTTTTTATTCAATTATAATCAAATATATATTGTTTCAGACTTTAGGGAATAAGTAAGAAATGCGCATATAGAGATAAAACAGAATGGATGATGAATGATGACATATAGCAATAAGACTTTTTCGGTTTTAGATTTGTATTATCAATTTATGAACAGAAAAAAGATTACATTATCAGAAATTGAATTGAAATACGATAAAGATCTAAGAACGATTCAACGCTATATTGATATGATTGAAAAGTTCATTAATCATATTGAAAGTAATCAAGGGGTTCCTAAAGAGAAGTTAACAAAGATTAAATTTGAGAAAAAAGAGAGTGCTTATGTTTTATACAGCGAACATTTATCAGTTGATACGGCAGCTGTACTTTCAGTGTTAATTCAAATGAAGAGTTTAACGCCATTTATAGCCCCTGAAGCAATTCAATTATTTCAGTATTTATCACAGCGTTTGAATATGCATGAACGCTTACTGATTAATCAAATGTTAAATCGTTTTAATAAAGATACCGAAAAGTTTCCAGAGGATTTAGTGCCTATACAAGATGCGATTGATAAAAGGCATCGTTTAACAATGGAGTTAGATACTTCTGATGAGTCTTGGACTAAAAAAGATAAAGAAACCTTACACCGAGTGCAACCTGTCTCAATCGTGTATCAATATTATCATTATTATTTAATTTTTCATCATAAAGGCGAAGTGAAGTCATGTAAGATTATTGATATTATTACCTTTAAAAGTTATCCATCTGAAATTAAAGAAATTGAAATCACACGTCCTATTGTACTGGAAGTTACAGATGATTATTACAGATCATTTAAAGAGACGTATTCAATGGGAAAAGAACGATTTTGTCCAGTAGAAGGTAAAAGACGTTTTGAAGTGAAAATGTCACGTGAAGATGCATTTTTCTTATGTTTCCGCATTCCTGAAAAATTAAAAATTGTAGAACCGATTGAATATGTGAATTTATTTAAATCAGATATGCAACGCATACTCAATCAATATGAATAAATGATGAAACTTGCTATTTTGCGAGTTTTTTTCTTTTTATATATTTGATTTTTGAGATATGATATTGGTATCAAAATGATCGGAGGACGGTTATGTCTAAATTAAGTAAAGATTTCTTATGGGGTGGTGCATTAGCTGCACATCAATTTGAAGGTGGCTGGAATCAAGGTGGTAAAGGCCCATCTGTTGTAGATGTATTAACGGCTGGTGCACATGGCGTGCCAAGACGTATTACTGATGAGATTGAAGCGGATGCATTTTATCCAAATCATGAAGCCATTGATTTTTATTCACATTACAAAGAAGATATTGCATTATTTGCTGAAATGGGTTTGAAAGTATTAAGAACTTCAATTGCATGGACACGCATATTCCCTAATGGTGATGAAACAGAGCCGAATGAAGCAGGTTTACAGTTTTATGATGATGTGTTTGATGAATTATTAAAGCATGGTATTCAGCCTGTTATTACGTTAAGTCACTTTGAAATGCCACTCCATTTAGCACGTGAATATGGTGGGTTTAGAAATCGACAAGTAGTAGACTTTTTTGTACGTTTTGCTGAAGTGGTATTCAAGCGTTATCAACATAAAGTGAAGTATTGGATGACGTTCAATGAAATTAATAATCAAATGGATGTTAATAATCCATTATTCTTATGGACAAATGCTGGTATTCAAGTAGAGCAGGGTGAGGATGCACGTGCGGTAATGTATCGCTCAGCACATCATCAATTGCTTGCGAGTGCAAAAGCAGTGATTGTAGGTAAAAAAATCAATCCAGAATTTAAAATTGGTGCGATGGTATCTCATGTACCTGTGTATCCATATTCTTGTGATCCTAAAGACATTATGGCAGCTGAAATTGCCAATCGTGAACGATTCTTCTTCCCTGATGTGCATGTAAGAGGGAAGTATCCAAACTATGCGTTAAAAGAATTAGAAAGATTAGGTGTTTCATTACCGATTGAACCTGGAGATGAAGCGGTTTTAGCGGAAGGTACAGTGGATTATATCGCATTCAGTTATTACATGTCGACAGCTGTGAAACATGATGCAGTTTCAGATACAACGAGCATATTAAATGGTGGATTAAAAGGTGGCATCGATAATCCTTATTTAGAAGCATCGGATTGGGGCTGGACGATTGATCCAATTGGTTTGAGATATGTGTTAAATACTTTGTATAATCGCTATCAATTACCGTTGTTTATTGTTGAGAATGGCTTTGGTGCCATTGATAACATTGAAGCAGATGGCTCAATTAATGATGATACTAGAATCAATTACTTTAAGTCACATATTGAAGCGGTGAAAGAAGCAGTCCTTACAGATGGTGTAGATTTAATCGGTTACACACCTTGGGGCATTATTGATGTTGTGTCATTTACAACAGGTGAAATGAAAAAACGCTACGGCATGATATATGTTGACCGTGACAACGAAGGGCATGGCAGCATGCAAAGGATGAAGAAAAAATCATTTGAGTGGTACAAACAAGTCATCGCATCAGATGGTGAAATATTGTAATAAAAAATGGATGAGCATGCTCATCCATTTTTTTATTCTCCATTTCCGATGTTCACAAGGGCGAATGGGTAAACTGTTTTAGCTTGTGGAAGGAGTTTTGAAGCACAGACAGTCATTGTCCATTTAGAATTAATCATTGAATCGATAAGTAAAATATTTTTACCTTGTATATCTACTCGTTCATCAAGTTGTATTGTATTTTGAATGTTTTGTTCTTGCATAATTGAATTGAGCATTTCTCTTTGAATATGACCTGGATTAGTTTTAATGAGTGGCTCTAAGTATTGTAATTGATACGTATTTGCAATGTGCTTTGCAAGTGTACTGACTAATTGTGGCTGCCTTAAGTTTGGCACAGGCACAATGGTATCAATTTGATGTGTTTGTATTAAATCTTTTAAGAATGTTTCAATAGTTTGGACAGTTTTTTCAGAATAGCTGCCATTGGATGCTTCAATCATCATTCGTGTACCTATTGGTGAGTATGGATCTGATGTAAAAGTCCAACCGGGTTGATATTGCAATGAATCATCTAATTTTTTATTGTTTGACCAACGTTTACGTGGCAATATTTCACCGTGCAATTTATTTTTATATTGGGCTGCTTTTTCTATGTAACTGCTTTGTTTGTCTAATGTGATAAATTGCCTGTTTCTACAATGCGCGCATATACCACATGTTTCTTTTAAATCAGGTGCATCGAGTTCTGTTGCGATGAATTTCATATAACAGCCATCGTAGTTAATAAATCTTTTTAAATTTGCAAGTTCATCTAAACGAGATTGATTTAATTGTTCTTGTGTCTTGCTATGATGTGCTATGTCAAAATGCTTATTTGGATTGTTCACATATTTGCGTTTATTCATCAAAATATATTCATGAACAAATAAATATTTCAAGACTTCACTTAGCTTAGAAACATTTAAATTAAAATGCGGTAATAAGTCATTTCGACCGAGACCTTCTGAACTTTGATTGATTAAATCTAAAATTTGAGACAGTAACATTGGATCTTTATTAGAAGACTCGATGAATGACTTTAATATTTCATCATCCTCATCACCATGCAATAAAATTGCAAGTGCAGGTTGACCATTACGACCCGCACGGCCAATTTGTTGATAATAAGCAATTAAATTTTGAGGGAGTTGAAAATGAATTACAAAACCAATATTTGATTTGTCATAACCCATTCCAAGTTTAATAGTTGCAACAATTACACGTGTTTCACCAGAATGAAAGGATTCTAAGATTTCCTCGGAAATATCCTCTCCAAATGCATTTTTCACACCAGAGTAATATGCCACAGCATCCACACCATTTTGATTTAAAAAGTTGGCAACAGATTCACACTCTTTTTTCGTTAAACAATAGATGATCCCTTGAGATTGACTTAAAAATGGATGGCTTGTCAAAGCATCTGTAACAAATGCAAGCCGTTCAACTTTAGATTGAGATGGATTAACTTGGATGGAAATATTATTTCTCATCAAATCGCCACGAAATACTTGTAAGTCATCTCCAAGTTGTGCCTTAATATCAGCGATGACGCGATCATTCGCTGTTGCAGTCGTTCCTAATATTGCTATATGATCAGGTAAATCCTTTATTAGATTTACGATACGCTGATAATCAGGCCTAAAATCATGCCCCCAATCAGAAATAGAGTGTGCTTCATCAACAACAATCAGTTCAATATTTTGTATCTGGGATAACGCTTCAATGAATCTAGGATCTGAAAGCTTTTCAGGAGAAACAATAATGGCATCAACCAAACTCAGATTTTCATAGATTGCGTCCCATTCCGTACGATTGTTACTATTAATGCTTACTACATCTAATCCTAATTTACTGGCGGCATCAATTTGATTATGCATTAAAGCGAGTAGTGGGCTAATAATTACAGTAGGACCAGCACCTTGTTCACGTAAAAGTTTAGTTGCTATAAAATAAACAATCGACTTACCCCAACCGGTCTTTTGAATAACCAATGATTTTTGTTTGTGTACTACAGATAAAATGGCCTCTAATTGACCCTCACGAAATGTACTATTAGGACCATATGAATCTTTCAATAAAGTAATGGCACGTTCTTTAAACATCGTATCTCCTCCAATATTAATATTATTGTAAGGTTATTTGGTTTGTTTTTGAAATCATATGATGTTAGAGTGTGTTTCGGGGCCATTTCGAGGTGCAAAAAGAGTCCGAAGTGTGTTTCTGGGACATTACGCGTCCAGTTATGAGTCATAAATGAAAATATGGGACACAACTTCTATCGTTGTGTCCCATAAAATCATTTGATTAATGTGATGCGTGCATGATTGATTTGTTTGTATAGGAAATATATATATCTACAAAGGACATAAATGACCATGGTAAAGCATAATATGAATTTAAAAAGTATACCTATCCACATGATACTTTGTATAAAATCAGGAAATAACTGCATTTGATATACACTCAATGATACAGTTGCACTGATCACAAGTGGAAATGTAAATGCTGAGTAACTTGGATAAAACGGTAATCTTAAAAGTTTAGGTAAGTGTATCACCGCAATCCAATAACATGTTTGTGATAGTACATAAAACAAGATGACGAATAATTGGTTTTTATGATCAATTACTGCTAAATAACCTGCTAAGCATAATGAACCAGGTGTGGATAATATTGTAATTAAAGGTTTCATCATATCTTTTAAGTCTTTTTTGATGAGTATTTTATAAAGTATAAATGGTAGTAATACTAAATAGCCAATTACAGATAGCCATAACATCCATTGTCCGAGTAGCCACTGATTAAATATTGGTGAAGTAGTCGTGATGACACCAAATCCTACAAATGGAATGAACCAACTTGGAAATAAGTCGTTCATAGTGATTCTTTTTAATGCGTGTCTCTTTATAAATAGGATAGATAGATACGTATGAAAAATGATTGCAATCAACCAAATGATTGCTGCTACCACTGGCATGAAATCATGTAACAAAACGGCACTCATCATAATAGACATACTGAATGTCGGTGAAACACTTAATACCACTGGATTATCTAATTGTTCATAAAAGTTATCATGTGCAAATATATATTTCGCTATCAATAAGATTTCTATACCCACCGCAATACCAATAAATAGATTGTAATAAGGTAATTGATGTGTTTTTAAAAAGATGCCACATGAAAATAATGCGAGCATTAAGCCACTCATCGGTACTGGAATGACATTCAATTTATTCATAATTTGTCACCTACTTTATTAATACCTCTATCGTATCAGTCATTGAAGCATTAATAAATACTTTGTTATAAAGTTCACAAATGCGTCATTTTAAAATAAAATAGTGTGATGTTTGCGTTATTTTTTGATATGTTACACTGTATGTTGAGGTGATACCATGTACAAATTAGTTTTATTCGATAAAGATGGCACGTTGTTAAATTTTGAAAAAGTTTGGCTTGCTGTTGGTATTAGGTTTGTTGATGATTTTATTGAGCATTTTAATGTGAGTGAAGATCGACTAACACTTCAACGCAAGATTGGGATAGATGGGAGAAAGATTAATCCAAATGGTGCACTTGCGAGCGGTACTGCAAAAAGCTATATAAAAATATTAAGTCAATATACGCAGGAAGCATCGTTACAAACATGGATTGACAAACAAATGAAATATTACGCACATCAATATGCGAACCGATTTGAAATGATTGAAGGTACGGATAAGATAATAAAGCAATTGAAGCAAGATGGTTATATGGTAGGTATGGTAACGAATGATGATTTAGCGAGTTCAAAGCGTTTTTTAGATCAATTTGATTTGTTGTGTTACTTTGATATTTTAATAACAAATGATAGTCAACCTCATCAAAAGCCTGATGCACGTGTGTTAATTCCTGCTTTAAAATACGCTCGTGCAGAAGAAATCATTATGATAGGCGACACACCATCTGATATATTGTTTGGAAAGCAAGCAGAAGTTGGATTAACAATCGGTGTGTTAAGTGGTACTGGAGGACAATCTGATTTAAAGGATGCCGATTTGATTATAGAAAGTGTTGACGCAATTTATAAAGGTGATTATATATGGAAAAAAGACTAGGTGAATCATCCTAGTCTTTTTCGTATTTATGTAAAATTTTATCCCACTTTTCAATCATTTGATTATCTGAAACACGCTTGAATTTCATTTTCTTTTTAGAAATAGGCTGTTCTTTTCCATAGTCATCCATTGGGGCAAAACCGCTACAAAAATCAATAATTGACACATCAACAATGAGTTCATAAACATTGCCATTGTCTACAAGGATATATTTATGAACTTGAGTATTAGGTTTTACTACTTTTTTATAGTTACTAGTACTTATGTATTTATAGATTTCATTTGTCTTTCCAGTGATGCATTTATTGGATGTATACATGGAAAGGCCACCTATAAATTGTGTGCTATTTTTAATATTATTTTATCACATTTTAAAGCGATACAATTTGCCAAATGACAAAGCGAGTAATATAATTTCTTAATAGTAATTATTACGGTTTAAGGAGTTAAAGATGATAGCTATTATAGGTGCTGGACCCACAGGTATCGGTTTGGGTTATTTATTAGAACAATTAAATGTGAAAGATTATATGATTTATGAACGTGAAACGGTTGGTGAATCATTTTATACTTGGCCAAAGGAAACGAAATTAATTACACCAAGCTTTAATGGACATGGTTTTGGTTTATTGGATTTAAATGCGATTATGCCCGACAGTTCTCCCGCATTTACTTTAAAGCAAGAACATATTAACGGTGAACGTTACGGTGAATATCTTCAACTCATTCAGTCTCAATTTGAAATCAATGTCACTGAAGGTTGCGAGATAGAAGCGATTGAACCACAAGATAAAGGCTTTTTATTGAAGTCAAATCAAGGAGATATTGAAGCGGATCATGTTATTTTAGCGTGTGGTGAATTTAATACACCAAAACGTTTATTTGATTATGGTATTCATTATGCGGATGTTGAAACTTGGAAAGATATAGAAGGCGAACGTATTATTATCGGTAGCGGTGAAAGTGCGATGGATGCTCTCATTAACTTGAACAAGCAAGGTGAACGCGTATTATTGATTCATCCAGAAAAATCACTCGTTTTAAATCATCATGATCCTTCTCAAACCATTAGTCCATATACGAAAGAACGATTATTATCGGTTAATCCTGAATTAATCCGTGTGATCAATAATAAGCGCGTTACGAATATTTCATTCGATGGCACTATGTATGATGTGACGTTAGATGATGGTGAAGTCTTTAGTACGACAAATGAACCAATCACTTGTACAGGATTCCATACGGTACCACCTGTATTTCAACAGTTATTTGAAATGGAAAATGGCTTAGCGAAACTTACTGAATTAGATGCTTCTACAAAATTTCCTGGGCTATATTTATGTGGACCGGGTGTTCGTCAATCAGATGTGATTTTCTGCTTTATTTATAAGTTCAGACAACGATTCTTAGTTGTGATTGAGGACATTTTAAAATCAATGGGCATTGAAGTGGATGAAGAAGTAAAGTCGGATTATATAAGACAAAATATGTACTTAACAGACTTGTCATGTTGTAATACGGAGTGTCAATGTTAATGAAAAAAGTACTTTTGATTGGATTAGAATCAAGTGGGAAAACATCACTCGTTAATAAATTGAAAGGCTTAGATCATGTTGCCATCAATGTGCGTGGATCGACGAAGACGTATGATAAACATCAACTTGAAAGTTATGAAATACTAGATACACCTGGTTTCAGATTAGGTGACCAGTTAGTGATTCATGAAATCTTACCGAAATATTTATTAGAGGCGGATGAGATATGGTTAGTCGCAAGAGGACCAGAATTGAATGCATCGATGAAAGCCTTTGATGAGATTGTTGCACGATATGAATTACAACATTTAAAGTTCAGATTGTTTATTACGTTTAAAGATAAAGGTGAAATCATCGAGTTTGATGAACGACTACCTGTTGAATATTTAGATTTAACGAAAGAAGTACCGACATTGCAAAATGAAGCGATTGACTATAAAGCACTGAAGCTTGTTAAAGCCCCACCCTCTCAGTCAATTTCATATCCGAATATATTGAAACAAGTCATCGCATTCATGCTCGTGGGCTTACTATTTGTTGTGCCTGTTTATATCAGTTATAAAATTTCTCAATTTTTAGAGCCGCTTTATGATGAATATATTTTGGCACACTTGCATTTTAAACATGAAACATTATCAACCTTATTGACTGGTCACTATGGCTTACTTTCTATCGGTGTATTTTCGATCATTTGGGCATTGCCTGTTGTGATTTTATTAACACTCACGACAGAGCTTTATAATGAAATAGGGATTAAGGACTGGATTACAGATGCATTGGATCCATTAATGCAAAAAATCGGCTTAACAGGTGCAGATTTATTACCGGTTATAACAGGGTTTGGCTGTAATGTTGTTGCGTTAGAAGAAACGAAATCTTGTTTTGTTTGTACGAAGAAAACATGTATTTCAGTCATCGCATTTGGTTCGGCTTGTTCATACCAACTCGGTGCAACATTGTCAGTTTTATCTGCGAACCAGCATTTTCATTTGTTGTTGCCATATATTTTGATACTAAGTATTGGGACAATCATACATGCAAAGTTATTTCAACAGAAAATGAAAGTGCCAAGACTTACACCGAGACAAGTATATTTAAAGTGGCCAAAGTTAAGCACCATCTTAAAAAGAAGTTGGCCATCGTTACATATGTTTTTCACACAAGCATTGCCTATTTTCTTCATCGTATGTATCGTTGCGAGTGTATTAGAAGTGTTCTCGATTCTCAATACGCTAAATCAATTCTTAGGCCCAATACTTGCGACGATTGGTTTAAAAGCAGCTTTTGCACCTGCAATTCTTGCAAGTATCATACGAAAGGACGGTATTCTTTTATTAAATTCAGAAGCAATGCATACGTCTCACTATGATGATATTTCAATTTTAATTGCATTGATAATTTGTAGTACTTTAACACCGTGTTTAGTGACGATGTTAAAGATTAAACAGTTACTTGGTACAAAAGAAGCGATAAAAATATTAATGAAACAAGCGACGACATCGTTGTTACTTGTAGTTTTATTATTAAGTTTAAGATCACTTTTACAATTTGTTTTGTAAATATGTTACAATTAATGATACATTTGCATTTAATAGGAGCGTGGTGAAATGACGTGGATACAACAATATTTACAATATTGGAAAAACACATTCAATTTAAAAGGTTTATCAACTAGAAGCCAATTTAACACACCAATTATTATCAATACATTGATTACTTTAATTTTATTGCCATTAATCACAAAAGTATTCGGAAAAGATTTATTTGTCGTGGCGAATTTTTGGAACATTTATATCGTTACATGTACGATGAGCGTATTGTTTGTACTTGTAACCATGATTCCGAATTTCGGGATGTTTTATAGACGCTTAAAAACAGTAGGTAAAAATGAGGATTTTGCATTATTTTATGCACTCGCACCCTTATTGTGTTTTATGTGGTTCTTTTTTATGATCATTGTAGGACAGGGATTATCAGGTGATATGTTTTCAATTGGTACAATCATCTATTTAGTGATATTGTTTGGACCAATCGTTTACTATATCTATAATGTCATTCATTTAATGTTCATAAATGACGGACAATAATGAATGACTATTTATATTTTTTAAGCAAGCAATATAATGAGTAAAAACAAGACATGATTAGTTTCATGTCTTATTTTTTTGAAATTTCTATAATAATTTTGTCACAAAGCCGCAAAAAAATATTTATTGTAAACGCTTTATTAACGTGATAATATTTATGTAAACGATTACACAAAGGAGAACTATGATGGCAACCATTAAAGATGTAGCGAAGGCCTCGGGTGTTTCAGTTGCAACTGTTTCAAGGGCCATTAATAACTCAGGTTATGTGCATGAAGACACTTTGAAGAAAATTAATGAAGCTGTAGCTAAACTTGATTATAAACCTAATGAAACTGCACGCGCATTGTATAATAAGCAATCAAAAATTATAGGCTTATTGATACCTGATATTACAAATCCATTCTTCACACTTGTTGCACGTGGTGTCGAGGATACGGCATTAGAAAATGGCTATCACATCTTTATAGGTAATAGTGATCAAAAGAATGATAAAGAAATAAAATATATCGATACGTT
This sequence comes from Macrococcus sp. DPC7161, assembly GCF_004117835.1. GTDB lineage: Bacteria > Bacillota > Bacilli > Staphylococcales > Staphylococcaceae > SDSC01. Next base: position 24,736 of record NZ_SDSC01000004.1, read on the forward strand.
CCAGCAAAATAATTGTGTAGGGTTTATTTCTTCAGCATTACAATTAGAAGATTCAAAGAAATATGTTGAAGCTTCTGGAATGAAGCACGTAATGCTAGATCGTTTAAATGAAGCACCATTTTCTGTAGAAGCGGATCATTATAAAGGTGGTCGTTTACAAGCAGAGTGTTTAGTGAATCAGGGCTGTCAAAATATATTGGTTATTAGTGGCAATCCAATTTATAGTTCTTTTAAAAAGCGTTTAGATGGAACTGTTGATTATTTAAAACAAAATGATGTCTCATTTTCAGTGTTAAGAAAATCTTTAGAGTCTATCAACGAAATGCTATTGGATGAAATTAATTACCATAAATATGATGGGATTATTTGCTATAACGATTTGATTGCCATTCATGTGATGGGTGTATTACAGAACAATGGCATTAAAGTTCCTAATGATATTCAAGTAGTTGGATTTGATGATATTCAAATTAGTAAATACACATTTCCAAGTTTGACGACTGTAAGACAACCTGCTTATTTTCTTGGCAAGATTGCATGTGAGCAGCTATTAAAGATTTTAAAAAATGAGCCAGTTGAAGCCCAAATCAAAGTGGATGTTAGTTTAATTGAAAGAAATAGTACGAAATAGAACGGAGGATTATTATGCGCGAAATTTATGTAATAGGCAGCATGTCGATGGATTTAGTTGTACAAAGTGAAAAGCGACCAGCAAAAGGTGAAACGATTTTAGGAGATCACTTCTTTATGACAACAGGTGGTAAGGGGGCAAACCAAGCTGTAAGTGCTGCTCGACTTGGTGCGAATGTGCATATGGTTGGATGTGTCGGTGATGATACATTTGGTGAAACAATCGTTAAGAACTTGGTAGACAATGGTGTTCATGTGGAGAATGTGGAAACGATTCCACAATGTGCAAGTGGTACTGCGCATATTACACTTGCAGATCATGATAATTCTATTATCGTTGTGCCAAGTGCAAATTTTAAAGTGACAAAAGAACTAGTAGATCAAGTGTTCAAAAGTATGAAAGATGATGCCATTATTTTAATTCAAAATGAAATTCCTAAAGACGTAACTACATACATTATTGAATCTGCTTATGAAAAAGGCATTACAGTCGTTTACAATCCAGCACCATTCATAGAAATGGATGTTGAATTACTCAAAAAAGTAACTTATTTCACGCCGAATGAAACAGAAGTTGAAGCTTTCTTTGGAAGTGATTATGAAAGTATTATTCAAGATTATGATAAACAATTAATTGTAACGCTTGGTGATAAAGGTGCGGTATTTTATGATGAAGCATTGATTCATGTTCCTAGTATTAAAGCAGATGTTGTAGATACAACAGGTGCTGGTGATACATTTAACGGTGCATTTGCAGTTGGTTTAAGTGAGGGCATGAACATTCAAGAAGCCATTCAATTCGCGAACAAAGCAGCAAGTATATCAGTGACAGGTTTAGGTGCACAAGGTGGTATGCCTTATAGAAAGGATATGAATTAACATGTATAAAACAGGCATTTTAAATAGTGAGATTTCAAAGGTTTTAAGTGATTTAGGCCATACTGATGAAATCATCATTGCAGATTGTGGGTTACCAGTACCAGAAGGAGTTAAGAAAATTGATTTAGCTGTTGTGCATGGTTTACCAAGTTTTATGGACGTACTTAAATGTGTAGAACAGCATATGGTGATTGAACATATCACGCTTGCAGATGAAATAAAAGTACAAAATTTGAAAACATTAGATTCAATAAATGATTTATTTCCAACAACAGAAGTGGATTTCATCTCGCATGAAGCATTCAAACAAAAATCTCAATCTTCAAAAGCAATTATTAGAACTGGTGAAGCAACACCGTATGCCAATATTATTTTAAGAAGTGGTGTGAACTTTTAAGGAGGTGGCATAATGATTGAAATGAAAAATATCCATAAAGCATTTGGTGAAAACCAAGTACTTCGTGGTGTTGACTTTAAGTTAAATAATCAAACTGTCCATGCGTTAATGGGTGAAAATGGAGCAGGGAAATCTACGTTAATGAATATATTGACGGGGATTCATACGAAAGATCAAGGTGAAATTTTTGTTGATGGCAATGCTGTTCAATATAAGTCACCTAAAGCTTCTGAAGCGGATGGCATTCAATTTATACATCAAGAATTAAATATTTGGCCTGAAATGACGGTATTAGAGAATTTATTTGTTGGTAAAGAAATTCGCAATAAGTTTGGCATGTTAAATGAAAAGCAAATGAAACAAGAAGCATTAAAGGTATTTAAACGTTTAGACTTTCAATTACCACTTCATAAGCCAGCTGGGTTATGTTCTATTGGAGAACAACAAATGATTGAAATATCTAAATCCTTAATGACAGATGCAAAAGTCATCATCATGGACGAACCTACAGCGGCGTTAACAGAAAAAGAAATTGATAGATTATTTGTGATGATTAATCAATTAAAAAGTGAAGGCGTTAGCTTCGTCTATATTTCACATCGAATGGATGAAATATTTAAAATTTCTGATGAAATTACAGTCATGCGTGACGGCACGTCAGTAATGAGTAAGAAGACAAGTGACACAAACTATAATGAACTTGTTCAAGCAATGGTTGGCCGTAGTTTAGATCAACAATTTCCTGATCGTGCTACATCACCCGAAGAAGTCATCCTTGAAGTTAAAGGTTTGAGTAATGAAATCTTTGGTATGGAGGGCATTGATTTCAATTTAAGAAAAGGGGAAATATTAGGATTTAGTGGCTTGATGGGTGCTGGTCGAACTGAAATTATGAGAAGTTTATTTGGCCTTGATAAAGGACAAAAAGAAGTGAAGCTAAATGGACAAACCATTCATATAAATGGTCCTACAACAGCGATTAATCATGGATTTGCATTTATTACAGAAAACAGAAAAGACGAAGGACTCGTATTAGATGCTTCCATCAAAGACAATATGTCGTTAGCCAATTTAAAAAGCTTTTCTAAATCAGGTGTCGTATTAGAAAAACCACTTGATGAATTTGTAAGAAGGATGCAAGAAAGACTTTCAATCAAATCAGATAAAAATTTAAGTGTATCTTCTTTATCTGGTGGGAACCAACAAAAAGTTGTACTTGCTAAATGGGTCGGTAATGGTCCTAAAATTTTAATACTTGATGAACCTACACGAGGTATTGATGTAGGTGCTAAACGAGAAATTTATCAATTGATGAATGAATTAACCAATAGAGGTATATCCATCATTATGGTTTCCTCTGAAATGCCTGAAATTATTGGTTTATCAGATCGAGTATATGTACTGCATGAAGGAAAGATTACAGGTGAACTTCAAAAAGAAGCGATTACACAAGAAAATATCATGATATTAGCCACTGGAGGCGAATTAAATGGATAAAACATTAAAACAAAAAAGCAATATACTAGAAAAGCTTGGTCCATTACTTGGTTTATTAATTTTGGTTGTGGTCATTACGGTATTAAATTCAAGCTTTATCGCACCAAGTAATATTTTTAACTTATTACGACAAGTATCAATTAATGGCTTGATTGCATTTGGGATGACCTTTGTTATTTTAACTGGTGGTATTGACTTAAGTGTAGGTTCAATCCTTGCTTTATCAAGTGCATTAACTGCGTTAATGATTACAAGTGGCATTGATCCAATGATTGCTTTGTTACTTGGATGCATTATCGGATTACTTTTAGGTGCGATTAACGGGGCATTAATTACTTTTGGTAAAATGGCACCTTTCATTGCAACATTAGCAACTATGACAATCTTCAGAGGATTAACATTGGTCGTAACAGATGGTAACCCAATTACAAACTTAGGGGATAATTTATTATTCCAAATGTTTGGTAAAGGTTATATGTTCGGCATTCCTGTACCAGCAATTACGATGTTAGTTGTATTTGCAATTCTTTATTTCATTTTACATAAGACTGTTTTTGGTAAAAATACATATGCTATTGGTGGTAACGAAAAAGCAGCTTTTATTTCAGGGATTAAAGTAAACAAAGTAAAGATTATGATTTACTCTATCTCAGGTCTAATGGCAGCTTTAGCAGGTGCAATTTTAACATCAAGATTAAACTCAGCACAACCAACAGCAGGTACTGCTTATGAATTAGATGCCATTGCTGCTGTAGTATTAGGTGGAACTAGTTTAACAGGTGGTAAAGGTCGTATTTTCGGTACATTAATTGGTGTATTAATTATTGGTGTACTAAACAATGGTTTAAATTTATTAGGGGTTTCTTCGTTCTATCAACAAGTAATTAAAGGGGTTGTAATTTTAATCGCTGTGTTGTTAGACCGTAAAAAATAAAAATGATTAAAAAGGAGTGTTTTAAATGAAAAAGTTTTTGGCATTATTTTTAGTATTGGTATTAGGGCTTGCTGCATGTAGTTTAGAAAGTCCTGATAAAAAAGGATCTAGTAAATCAGACAAGGCAAACAAAGACATTACAATTGGTGTAAGTTTATCAACATTAAACAATCCATTCTTCGTTGCTATGAAAAATTCAATTGAAAAAGAAGCAAAAGCAAACAACTTCAAAGTAAAAGTAGTAGACGCACAAGATGATTCAGCAAAACAAGCAAATGATATTGATGATTTAATTCAACAAAAAGTTGATTACTTAATCATTAACCCAACAGATTCAAGTGCAATTTCAGCTTCTGTTGAAAATGCAAATAACGAAGGAATTCCTGTTATTACTTTAGACCGTTCTGTTGATAAAGGTAAAGTAGCACAATTTATCGCTTCAAACAACGTTGAAGGTGGTAAAATGGCAGCAGATTATGTTGTGAAAAAAGTTGGAGAAAAAGCTAAAGTTGCAGAATTAGAAGGTGTACCAGGTGCGAGTGCAACTCGTGAGCGTGGAAAAGGATTCCATGAAGTAGCAGATAAAAAATTAGATATTGTGACAAAACAAACTGCTAAATTTAACCGTGCAGAAGGCTTAAACGTAGCACAAAATATGTTACAATCTCATCCAGAAATTAAAGCAATCTTTGCACACAACGATGAAATGGCTTTAGGTGCAATTGAAGCTTTAGGTAACAAAGATATTTTAGTAGTTGGTTTTGATGGTAACGATGATGCATTAAAGTCAATCAAAAATAAAAAATTAGATGCAACAATCGCGCAACAACCTGGTTTAATGGGTGAAGAAGCGGTTAAATCAATCTTAAAACTTAAAGATGGTAAGAAAATTGAAAGTGAAATGAAAGTACCTTTAAAATTAATTGAACAATAATAATATTATGAGCGGCTAGTATTGATTAAATACTAGCCGCTCGTGTGTTAAAATATAGTAAATTAGAAATCTTTACAATTGAAAATTGAGAAAATCATGAAGTAGTGGCACTCAAAATAAATCTGAGTGCCACAACGCTGACAAAAGTTGAGGAATTTTGAAGTAGTGGCACTCAAAATGGATCTGAGTGCCACAACGCAGACAAAAGTTTTGGAATTTTGAAGTAGTGGCACTCAAAATAGATCTGAGTGCCACAACGCTGACAAAAGTTGAGAAATTTTGAAGTAGTGGCACTCAAAAATGATCTGAGTGCCACAACGCAGACAAAAGTTGAGAAATTTTGAAGTAGTGGCACTCAAAATGGATCTGAGTGCCACAACCGACAATTACCAACAACAACACACAACCACAAAATATGAAATGAGTGATTTTTTGAAACTGCTACGATATTTAATAGGTGTTATAAAAGAAATCGGTTTGATATACCTTGAGTTTTGGAAATATGCTTTCAAAATTACTGGTCGTGCGACTTGGGTAGATTATTGGGGGCCAGTGGGTTTACATTATATTTTTATACCAAGATTATTAAAGTATTTAGATTCGATAATGCCTTTAACTATAAAGATAAACGACACGCACTTTAATGTAATACCTTGCATTGTTTGGCTAATATTAATGGTGCCTACTTTTACATGTGGTCTGAGACGTTTGCATGATATGGATTATAGAGGTTTTTGGAATGTGTTTACACTTATCTTTCCATTGTCATTAGCAGGTTTTAATTTATTTCCTATAGGAATATCCAATGATCAAAATCCATCTATACTCGGAGTTATTGGCACTCTGATTTTTGGTGTGCTGTCATTCCTGTGTATTGTAGTGACATTTGCAAAATTAGGTATAGGGACAAGAGGGCCGAATCGATATGGCCCTGCTTATCGTGACTACAATCATTCACAAACTAATATTCAATAACGCGTTAAATTCAATAAGAACAGCGGATTACTGCGCTTATTTTGTTTGTGAAATTTCAAAAGATTATATTCAAATCATTCATAAATAGGTTTATAATGTGAGTGATAATGTTGATGGGGGTTAAGCTTATGGTGAATTGTCCAGATGTTTTAAACAAGAAAGTGATTAAGCAAATGAAAAAGGGAACTTATGCAATTAACGGAGTTCACTTTGGTGATACTTATGAAACTTTAAAAATGGCTTGGGGTACACCGACTCAAAAAAATGTAATTGCACCAAGTAAAGTAGATTGTTATCACGAATACCCACATCAAGTACTTTGTGTTTTTAAGGGAAAAGCGAAGTGGAAAAGGCGCAAGTTTAAATTGTATGCGATTGACTTTAATGAAGTGCCAAATGATTTAACAGAATGCCAAGTTGTGAAAAAATGGGGCAAACCTAAAAATGAACACAATATGTCTGTAGATGAGGCTTTTGGGGTAAAGCGCTATTGTTATAAAAATACGGTTTTTAACTTTGATGAAGATGGACATTGTATAGGTATATCATATATTAACCGTAAATTAGAAAAGAAAAAATGGTTTATAGATGATTTGTAATCAAAAATAAGGGAGAGACATTCAATGTCTCTCCCTTATTTTAGTTCAAATATTCACCAATTGTTTTATCAACTATGATTTCTACATTTGGATGTGTTAATAGAATAGATGCTGGTATATTTTCATCCGGTGTTGTCATTTTGCTAAGTTCAATAATAATGTCTTTTTTTGCTTCACCGAAAGCCAGTAAAATGATTCTTTTTGCTTTCATGATGGTTGAAATACCCATAGAAACCGCTTGTTTAGGTACTTCATTGATGTCTTCAAAAAATCGTGCATTGTCTTGTATAGTTGTTTCAGATAAATCAACGACTCTTGTAATACTATTAAATGGTGTATTCGGTTCATTGAATCCGATATGTCCATTACGCCCAATACCTAAAAGTTGAATATCAATGCCACCTAATGCATCAATTTGTTGATCATAAAGACTTGGATCTTCTTGATGTTCTTTTTGGTATGGAAAGTGGGTTTGCGCACTATCAATCCCAACTTTATCAAAAAATAATGTTTTCATGTAAGCGTGGTAGCTTTGTGGATTTTCTGATGTTATTTCATAATATTCATCTAGGTTAAATGTGTTTAGTTTCTTAACATCAATAGGGTTTTCATTGATCGATCCTGACAGTTTTTCGTAGAATGTGCTCATCGTGCCCCCTGTTGCAAGTCCTAGTACACTGTTTGGTTGTTTCTTTATTTGTTCGTAAAAAATGTCGCTTGCATATTTTGAAGCGGCTTCTTTTGTTTCGAATACTGAAATTTTCATACGCTCAACTCCTTACAAGTCGAGTATACCAAGTTCATTTTTAAAGCTCAAATAAATACATGTTTTGTTCGTTAATTGTCACACTATGCGATTTTGTTTCATAAAGTGTCACTGAATGAACACTTGCGTTTTTGTCTAAATAACGAGAAAAAGATTGATAAATATAACTAGCGATATTTTCAACAGTTGTGTTAAATGGTAGCATTTCATTTAATATTGGATTGTTTAACTTTTTAGCCAAATCATCATGATAGTTTTGTTCGATTTTATAAAAATCGATGCCTAAACCATATTCATCCACAGGTGATTGAATGCTCACTGTAAAATGATATGCGTGATTGAATAAATCTTTATGTTTTCCATTTGGAAAGAAGATTCGATTATTCGTCGTAAATTGAAATGATAAATTGAGTAATACTGGCTGCTGATTATTATTTGTTGGTTTGGTCATTTGAATATGATTTAGCATATAACACCTCCTAATGATAGTGTATCACGGTAACTTGTTATGGTGTTTTATTAAAAATAAATTGTTAACTAATTTTTATTTTAGGTTTACAATAGGTTGTTAAATCGCTATATTTATGATGTAGAGGGGGATGAACATGTTAGCAGAGCGAATAATCAATGGATTATTATTAACAAAAGAAGAAGCATTTCAATTATTAACAAATGAGGCAATGGATACTTATGATTTATTGCATGAAGCTTATAAAGTGAGACGTCACTATTTCGGTAGAAAAGTGAAATTGAATATGATTTTAAATGCGAAAAGTGGCATTTGTCCTGAGGATTGTGGTTATTGTGGGCAATCAAAACTCATTACAGATAAAGAACGTTATCACTTAGTGGACGAAGAAAAAATTAAAGAAGGTGCAACTTTTGCACATGAAAATAAGATCGGCACATATTGTATTGTAATGAGTGGACGTGGTCCTAGTGATAAGGAAGTCACACATATTACAAGTGCTGTTACAGATATTAAAGCGATGCACCCACAATTAAAAATTTGTGCATGTTTAGGCCTTGCTAATGACAAACAAGCTAAAGCGTTAAAAGCTGCAGGTGTGGATCGTTACAATCATAATTTGAATACGAGCGAAAATTATCACGATGAAGTCGTGACTACGCATAGCTATCAAGATCGTGTGAATACTGTAGAAATCATGAAACAAAATCATATTTCTCCATGCTCAGGTGTCATTGTTGGCATGGGTGAAACGAATGAAGACATTATTCATATGGCCTTTGCACTTAATGAGATTGATGCAGATAGTATTCCAGTAAATTTCTTACATCCTGTAAAAGGGACAAAGTTTGGCAATATGGATGACTTAACACCTGAACGTTGTTTAAGAATATTAGCAATGTTTAGGCTGATTAATCCATCAAAAGAAATACGTGTTGCAGGAGGGCGTGAGGTCAATTTAAGATCACTTCAACCTCTTGCATTATATGCTGCCAATTCAATTTTTGTTGGAGATTATTTAATTACAAACGGACAACCTAACGCAATGGATTACAAAATGCTTGAAGATTTAGGATTTGAAATAGATGCTTAAAAATATATATTTACATGTATAAACATATGTAAATAAACTTTTATTATTAAGGTAGGATTAAGGTTAATTTGGAATGATTCCTGTTAAAATGAGAGATAGTTAATTTTTTAGAGGTGTAACATGGAACAAACAATGACAATGCGTGAAGCATTTTTAGCTTACTGGACAAAGGCATTTATCTTTACTGGACGTGCGAGAAGAAGAGAATATTGGTTAAGTTTTTTAGCAAATGTTCTTTTATTATGTTTAATATCAGCAGTACTTGGTGTTACTGCAAGTCTATTGCATTTAGGCAATGGATTGATGTTTTGGTTTATGACGATTTATTCAATCATAACGGTCGTTCCCAACGCTTCGATTCTAGCAAGACGTTTTCATGATGTAGATATACATGGAAAATATGCAGTAATCATCACATTTGTATTCTTTATATATGATATGTTGGATACATTTAATGTTCATTTCCCATTACCTGAGTGGGTCAATATCATCCTATTTCTAACAGCTTTTATGACGATTATTACAATTTTTTATATTACAGTAAAGGATGGTATCAGTGGACTGAATACTTATGGTGAAGATACTAAAATGCAATCCAATTAAAACAAAGTGATATGTTTTCACTTTGTTTTTTTTGTATTGAAATGGCATTCAAGTGGAAAATATGGGAACAAAATTGGATATAATTTTAAAAATAATCGTGTAAAATGTAAGTGGGTGTTGTATAATTAATAAACTAACAATAGAATTGCTTACAATATTTACTGTTAGAAATTCACTCTGAGGGAGATTTTTATGAAAAATTTAATAAAAGTAACTTTAGCAAGTGCGGTCGTATTATCATCAGCGGCGATTACAACGAGTCCTGTAGATGCTGCAAAAAGCAATGTAACGTATAAAAACATTGATAAGAAAGTAGTCGTGAAGTATAAAACGGTTAAAAAAGCAGATGCGAACCTTTTAGAAGGTCAATCACGCGTTGTATCAGGTAAAAATGGTTATAAAATAAAAGTTTATAAATACAAATATAAAAATGGTAAATATGTAAGCAGAACGTATATTAAAACAAAAAAATCAGTAAGTCCTAAATCTAAAATAGTATATGTAGGGACTAAAAAATTCGTAGATCAATCACAATTTGCAAATATTAAATTAGAGTCAGGCGATGTGAAATATAAAAAAGCATTATCAACTCAAGCCTATTCAGCATTAACAGGAAATGATATTGCAGCTTTTAATGCAGGTGCGGTGATTAACACTGACGTATTGAATGCAGAATTCAATAAATTATTCAATGCAGACCGTAAAGCACACGGCTTAAAACCAGTGAGCTACTTACCATCATTACAAGCAGGATCAGATTTACGTGCTATGGAATTAGTAACAAATGCACCGAAATTAGAAGCACAAGGTAAATCAACATTAAGTCATATCAGACCAAATGGTGCATACCCAAGTACAGCATACAAAGGTATTACTGGTAAATATTTATTTGGTGAAAACATCTTATTATACAGCTATCAAGGTAACCCTTATACACTTGTTTCTGAAAAATACATTGCAAGTCGTGTATTCACTCAATTTAAAAATAACGATGCACATTACGAAGTGATGTTGCGCCCATTCTACACTAAGAGCACTATTTCTGTGAAGTTAGGTAAAAGAAGCGGTTATAATGTTATTTATGCAACACAAGGATTAACTTCTCAATAAAATAAATAAACCGGACAAGCATCAATTCGAATTGTTACTTGTCCGGTTTTTATTTGTGATTTACACTTTTCTTTAGTTTTAAATCAAGAAGAAATGAATTCAAAGTGGTATTGTGGCAATGCATTTTGTAGTTGCTTTGTTAAGAATAATCCTTCTTCGTTATGTGCATCGAGTAATGGTAAATTTGCTTCTATGATTTCATCGGTATCAAAGTCTAGCCATTCACCATATTTATTAATCCATTTAAAACACTTTGTTTTTAATGCTTCATCTAATTCAAAATCTTCAATATCTAAATTATAACCACACGTATGACACCATATCGGATCAGCACCAAAATCAGCTTGAACGTCAATTTTTGTCAGATTAGTACATTTACAATACATAAGCCACCTCCATACTGTCATTTTAAATCATTTTTAAGGTTATTTTAAGCTTATTTTTGATTGATTTATGCTAATCTATTTAGCGAGGTGATTGAATGGAACAAACGATTGATATCAAAAATGCCTACAAATTGTTTTGGAAATTATCATTTCGTATGAGTGGCAGAGCCAACCGTTTAGAATTTTGGATTCCTTGTTTAATTAACTTTCTAATAAGTGCTGTTTTATTTGCACTATTAACAATTATTGATGCGTTATTAGGTTATTCTGCTAAAGAAACATCGTTGTTTAATGATATTGTTTCTTATGGTTTTTCAATCATAGTATTACCACCATCAATCGCTGTAACTTCAAGAAGATTACATGATATCAATATTAATGGATGGTGGGGTTTGATTCCTAATTTATTATTATACATTTATCTTATTGCTGTTGTGTTTGAAGTATATTATTGTTTAGCACATCCACACTTTTTAGATGATACATTTGTAGTTATAAATATCATTGGATTAATATTAGTGATCATTATCTATATTGTTTTTATCATATTATTGAGTTTAAAAGGACAATCGCATCCTAACAAATATGGTGATGTGAGACATTAGTGTATCCGGTTTCAAAAAAATCATGTAACCCCTATCATAAACATAATAAAATGTCTATAATAGTAATATAATGACTTGAAAGTTGAGGGGTTTAAAGTGCAAAACGGGTTAGAAAAAAGTGATGTCATATTAATTGGTGGCGGAATTATGAGCGCCACTTTAGGTGTGTTATTAAAAGAATTAGATCCAACAAAACAAATTAAAATGTTTGAAGCATTAGAAGAACCAGCTTTAGAAAGTTCAAATGCATGGAACAATGCTGGGACTGGGCATTCAGCATTATGTGAATTAAACTATACACCACAAGATAAAGCTGGGAATGTAGATATTACAAAAGCCATTCGTATTAATGAACAATTCCAAATTTCTAAACAATTATGGGCATATTTAGTACGCACAGGCAAATTGAAAAATCCAAGTCAATTTATTAAAGCAGTACCGCACTTAAGTTTCGTACAAGGGGATGCGAATGTAGATTTCTTACATAAGCGTTACGAAGCTTTAAAGGATAATCCATTATTTAAAGGCATTGAGTATACAGAAGATCATGAAAAAATTAAGTCTTGGGTACCTTTAATGATGGAAGGTCGTAGTTCAGATGAGAAGATTGCATTAACAAAAATTGATGCAGGAACAGATGTGAACTTTGGACAATTAACAAAAGATTTATTCGAAGTATTAGAACAATCAGGTGCAGAACTGAACTATAACCATAAAGTAACAGATATCAAACAAGTAGAAGATGGCTCTTGGCAAGTAACAGTTTTACATCAAGGTAAAAAGTCAGTACACAATGCGAAGTTTGTATTTATCGGTGCGGGTGGTTATTCATTACCATTACTACAAAAGACAGGTATTAAAGAAAGTAAACATGTTGGTGGCTTCCCTGTAAGTGGATTATTCTTAGTGTGTAAAGATGAGAAAATTGCTAACCAACATTTAGCGAAAGTTTATGGTAAAGCAAAAGTCGGTGCACCACCAATGTCAGTACCACATTTAGATACAAGATACATCGATGGTAAACGTGCATTATTATTCGGACCATATGCAGGATTTAGCCCAAAATTCTTAAAGACAGGTTCATATTTAGATTTAATCAAATCGGTTAAACCAAACAATATTATTACAATGCTTGCATCTGGCGCGAAAGAAATGAAATTAACACAATATTTAATTTCACAAGTATTACAATCTAACGATAAACGTATCGAAGAATTACGTGAATTTGTACCTAATGCAAAAGCAGAAGATTGGGAAATTGTTGTTGCTGGCCAACGTGTCCAAGTCATTAAAGACACAGAAAAAGGCCGCGGCACACTACAATTTGGTACAGAAGTTATTGCGAATGAAGCGGGTACAATCGCTGCGTTATTAGGTGCATCACCAGGAGCATCAACAGCAGTACATGTTATGCTTGATGTAATGAACAAATGCTTTAAATCAGAAATGTCAAAATGGACACCTCAAATTCAAGAAATGATTCCGTCATACGGTAAAGCATTGTCAGAACATCCTGAGTTATTTGAACAAATCAATAAAGACGTTGCTAAAACACTTGAAATTAATGAATAAATTTAAAATAAACACGGGGACCGTGTTTATTTTTCTATATAGAGGTGATGGGATGATTAGAAAACTAACACAAGCAGATCATGAGAACGTGATGACATTGGTAAGTAAAAAACCAGCAGAAAATTTATTTATTATTGGGGATATCGAAATTTACGGATATGACAATGATATCCAAGAATTATGGGGTGAATTTGAGGGTAGTTCATTAAACGCAATCATGTTGCGTTTTGGAACGAATTTCATACCATATGCCGAAGGAGCATTTGATGCACTAGGATTTGCAAATCTTTTTTTACAACATGAAAAAGGCATTGAATTATCAGGGTTAAAGCATATTGTAGATCAACTGGCAGCATACATTCCATATGAAAGAATAAGACATATTGATACATACTATGCCGAATGTAAAACATTACTAATAGAAGAAAGTACAGAACATATTGAACCATTACAACCGAAAGATTATGCAGAAAATGTTGAAATGTTGCGTAGTATTCCAGAGTTTTTACATAGTGATGCATTTACGGTAGAAAGTAAAGAAAGAGAAGTACGAGACGGATTAGGTCGAACATATGTGATGTTTGAAGATGATGTTATGGTTTCAAGTGCATCAAGTTCAGCCGAAAACTCAATGTCAGCAATGATTGTAGGAGTCGGTACACGTCCAGGATATGAAAAACGCGGATATGCGACTAAAGTCGTGTATCAATTAACGAAAGATTTAATAGAAGAAGGTAAATCAGTATGTTTGTTTTATTCTAATGAAAAAGCTGGACGCATCTATAAGCGCATTGGTTTTGAAGACATCGGCATGTGGACGATATATAAATTTAAGAGGTGATGGGATGGAAATTTGGGATGGTAGGTTGAAGGATGATACATTAGCGCGTGTTGATTTAATTCGTGATGAAGTGATTCCTGATGGATTATATCATGGTGTAAGTGAAATTATTGTTAGGCATATTGATGGTGACTTTTTAGCTATGAGAAGAAGTTCGAATAAAACATATGGTGGTTTGTATGAAATCACAGCGGGTGGTAGTGTTTTAAAAGGTGAAACTTACGAAGAAGCTGCGATTCGTGAGGTTTTTGAAGAAACAGGGGTTATCACCAATAAAGTCCAACCACTTTATACGGTTTTACATGAAGATTATCATACGATTTTTCATGGATTTTTAGTGGAAACAGATATGAATAAAGAACAAGTAACATTGCAAAAAAATGAAACGGATCATTATTTATGGATTAAAACGAATGATGTGATTGATTTCTTAACAACGTCACCTCATGGTCAATCTTTCCACCAAAGAACTTTAAATGCACTTAAAAATATTTTATAAATATTTTTCATTTCACTTAAATTTCACTCTTCTTTTGTAATATAGTCTTATCAACCAAAAGGAGAGATTTAATATGAAAAAATTATTAGCAACATCATTAATCGCAGTAGGCGCTTTAACAATCGCATCAGGAGTAACAGATGTACATGCTGCAACAAATACAACTTCAAATACAACTACTAAAACAACGGATGCAGCAAAGACTAAGGATACAACAAAAGAAAAATCACATCATGAGCATGGTCAAAATCAAAATCGTCCAGCACCTCAACAAGGTCAAAGTCAACAAGCACAACAAACTCAACAACGTTAATTATTGAAAACCTGATGCATTTGCATCAGGTTTTTATTGAATATTTTTTGTATCCTAATTGTATTTTCATTAAAATTTCATTTTTCTAGGGTATATTATAACCATGAAGTAATCAGCCGAAAGATTATTTTTCATGAAACCTCCCAATGAAATAAATGACGCCTCACTTATGCCGAAAGTGAGGCGATTTTTTTATATTTCTTTTTTCATTTTTACAAATTCATGCAAAGTGCTGTAACTCATCATAAGTACATCATCATAATGCGTAAATCCACAGCGTTCATACACTTTCATCGCGCGTTCATTAAATGATACGACAGCGATATCAATGATCATAACTTCTGGATATTGTGTTTTGATGAAGTGGATAGCATTTTCAACAAATTGTTGCCCATTCCCTTGTCCAGTTTTATCAGGTTTCATTCCTAAACCTAAAGTTGCAATGTTGTCTTCTACATGAATTTCATATAAACCAATCAGCTCGTTGTTTTCGTATACTGAGTAAAAATACTGAGTGCGGTAATTTTCATTTAATATTTCGAGTTCATATTGTTCTGGATTTGGAAAGTTGTAGAAGTCATAAGGTTCATCATATTGCCACTTTATGATTTCTAATGCTTCATTTTTCGTCATTGTTTTGATTTGCATTGAGAAGCTCCTTATTGATATAGTATTGTTAAATATTGTATGGAGGTTGCTATGCTACATGTTTCTACGAGTTTAAGTGCAGGACGTTTATTACAACATGCATTGAAAGAGCCAGTGTTAATACTAGATTACGACTTTGAAGTAGGTAACTTAAAGCATTTGGAATTGCCAGTACATGCACAATTAAGCGATATAGATGAACCGGTGAAATTTTGGTGTTGTAACAATGCAAGAGAAATAACAGCACTTTATTACTTGTGTCATCAATTACCTTTTCATCTTATCAAATTAATGAATTTGAGTGAACATCTAGATCTTTTGAATTGGGATGTTCGTAGTACGAATGAAATTGGTGTTGAACAAGCAAAGATGTTAAATCAGTTGGAAGCAAGACAATTGAGTGAATCAGAATATAATCATTATCAAAGTGAATGGCAACGTTTAGCAAATGAATCAGGTGATTTACGTATTATGCGTCAACAAGTTTGTACGAATCAGGTAGATTATTATGATGATATTATTAAATATTTAATAGATACAAGTATCCCAAATGAACAAGGATTGGTTCATCCTGCACGTATTGTTGGTGAAATGTTAGGTAATACAGCGCAATGTATTAGTGATACGTTTTTTCATGAGAGATTAAAGCATGTGATTCATTGTGAAGGTATTAAGGTTATTGGTTCTTTAAAAGAAATGAGAGATTATCAAATAAAAGTACCAGGCGTTGTCCATTTTCCTATATACAATGGTTTAGAATATGTTTATGTTGAAGGTGACGGTCCGTGTAAAGTCATTTTGCAACCTTTAGATGAAGTGTTTATTGGATATTATTATCAAACGGATGATGATCATTTCTTAATGATGAATCCCGCAGGCGTTGGTCATAGCAAACCGTGTGATGATGAAAGACATTTAGAAGACTATGCAAGAGAATTTTATGAACTGATAAAGGGTTTACATATTAAGTCATTTGAAATCATTGCTTATAACGATGCTTATTATGTCGCAAAGCAATTGGTTAAAATGTATGATTTGAAAGTTGAGATAGAGCATATTGATTCTCTTGAAGATGATGATATTGAAGGTCGTTTAATGATGGCTTCAATAAAGAAAGATCAGTCTGATGAAGCGTTGTTGGATGGCATAAGCATTCAAAGTGATAGTGATGTTGTTTCAAAAGCGATGATGCAAAACTATACTTCTCGAAAATTATACGAAGCGGCCTATAAAAGACTTTCACATTGGGACAGTGATTTAGCAAAATTAAATTTTTAAAAACATCTATTCAATTTCTGTTGAGATTGAATAGATGTTTTTTTAATTCTTAAGCGCTAAAATTGAAAAACTGTATGAAAGCATGTGGTTAAAGGGTTTTAGGGACTTTACAAAGGAGTGAGTTTTCCATTATATTGCAAATGGAGGTGACATTTTGATACTCAAAAAACATCAACAATCGAATTACCAAAAATATTTAACGACAGTGCATGAACGATGTCTTTTAGAAAAATACGATAAAGCCAAAATTTTTGGCTATGTGCAAGGATATTATGGTGAATTAAAGTTTTTTGAAATGATCAAAGCGTTTAAAAATATACATATTATTTGGGATGTGAGTTTAGAATTACCGAACAGGTGTCAGTATGATTTTATTGTGATTACTGAAAGTACTGTGTTTCATTTTGAAGTAAAGAATTTTTCTGGATTTTATTCATATAGAAGAGGAAGCTTCAAAAGTGAAAAAGGATATGTACAAAAAGATGTGTTGCAACAATTAGAAGAAGCACATCATAATTTAAATGGATTTCTCGCGCAACATGGTTACACACAAAAATTAGTCAGTCGTATCGTTTTGATTAATGACAATTTGGAGTTACATGGATTTGATGGTGATGAGCGATTTTTGTTTCCGGCTGATTTAAAGAAAGTTCAAAATTATTTATCATCGTGCAACGTCGTAACAAAAGAAATGACACAGCTGGGTCAGCATTTAGTCAAATTGCATAAGCAAGCCAATCCAAATGAACGCATACATTATTATGATTTCAACCAATTAAAAAAAGGATTAAAATGCACAAACTGTAATGCGATTGCAATAGAAGGCATAAAGCAAAAGCAAGCAATGAAATGTGTTAGGTGTGGCCATAAAATTTCAAATCAAATGGCTGTTCTACAAGCTTATGAAGAAATTGAGACACTAACCAATCGATTACCTACTAAAAAAGAAATAGTCGAGTGGACCGGATTACATGAGAAGACTGTTAGAAGATTGCTAATGAAAAATTATGATTTTAATGGGGTAACTAGTGATCGGAAGTATTATCGTAAGAAGGACAATCATTTTTAGATTTGGCTATATAAAGAAATGTCCGAAAAAGTAACAAACTTCGGACATTTGCAAGAGAAGAATAGGTGAATATGTAATGAAATGTCCGAAAAAGTAACAAACTTCGGACATTTGCAAGAGAAATCAAGGTGAATATGTAATGAAATGTCCGAAAAAGTAACAAACTTCGGACATTTTCAAGAGAAATCAAGGTGAATATGTAATGAAATGTCCGAAGAAATAACAAACTTCGGACATTTGTAAGAGAAGAATAGGTGAATATGTAATGAAATGTCCGAAGAAGTAACAAACTTCGGACATTTGTAAGAGAAGAATAGGTGAATATGTAATGAAATGTCCGAAGAAGTAACAAACTTCGGACATTTGCAATACAAGGATAGGTGAATAAGTAAAGAATTATCAAAAAACACTCCTATCTTCGGACATTTTACAAACTCAGTAAACATACCATACGTACAAACCGTAATGAATACGGAGTTTGCCACAAAATATTCAATAAAATGGGTAACCATAATAACACATTCATTATATAATATATGTGAAAAGATTCACAAACATAAAACAAATACAAAATCAAAAAACAAAAATGAACCGGAGGGGTTAATATGAAAGCAGCAGTAGTGAGTAAAGAAAATAAAGGTTACTTAGATTTAGTGGAAAAAACGTTACGTCCGATTGAAGCGGGTGAAGCTTTAGTAGATGTAGAGTATTGTGGTGTTTGTCATACGGACTTACACGTTGCAGCAGGGGACTTTGGTGATGTTGCTGGTACGGTTGTTGGTCATGAAGGTATTGGTATTGTTAAGGAAGTTGCACCTGATGTAACAAGTTTAAAAGTAGGTGATCGTGTTTCTATTGCTTGGTTCTTTGAAGGATGCGGTCATTGTGAATATTGTGTGAGCGGTAAAGAAACATTCTGTCGTGAAGTAAAAAATGCGGGTTACTCAGTAGATGGTGCGATGGCTGAACAATGTATCGTTAAAGCTGACTATGCTGTTAAAGTACCTGAAGGTTTAGACCCAGCACAAGCTTCAAGTATTACATGTGCGGGTGTTACTTGTTATAAAGCGATTAAAGTTTCTAATGTAAAACCAGGCCAATACATTGCAATTTATGGTTGTGGTGGTTTAGGAAACTTAGCAATTCAATATGCTAAAAACGTATTTAATGCAAAAGTAATTGCAATTGATATTAATGATGATAAATTACAATTAGCTAAAGAAGTAGGTGCAGATTTAATCTTCAATCCTACAAATGGCGATGCGGGGGAATGGATTCAAAAAGAAGTTGGCGGTGCACATGCAGCTGTCGTAACTGCAGTTTCAAAAGTAGCATTCAACCAAGCTGTAAATAGTGTTCGTGCAGCTAGTAAAGTAGTTTGTGTTGGTTTACCACCAGAAACTATGGATTTAGCAATCGTTAAAACGGTATTAGACGGTATCGAAATTGTAGGTTCATTAGTTGGTACTCGTGAAGATTTAAAAGAAGCTTTCCAATTTGGTGCTGAAGGTAAAGTTGTACCGATTGTAGAAACTCGTTGTTTACATGAAGTAAATGATGTATTTAAAGAAATGCATGACGGTAAAATTCAAGGTCGTATGGTTATTGATATGCATAAAACTTGCGATCATCATCATTAATATTAAAGAACGCCCGTACTAATCGGTACGGGCGTTTTCATTTTATTGATAAATACCTTTAGCTTGATCTGAGAAGTCGATGTATAAGTTTTTCACTTGTTGGTAATGACGTAATGTTTCTTTGTAAGTTTCACGTCCAATTCCTGATTTTTTGTAACCACCAAACGGTGAACCTGCTTGAATTTGGTTGTAAGTATTAATCCAAATACGACCAGTATCAATTTGATTTGCGACTTGTAATGCGCGGTTAATATTAGAAGTGAAGATACCACCTGCTAAACCATAAATTGAGTCATTAGCCTTTTCAATGACTTCTTCTTGTGTTTTAAATTTAGAAATCACTACAACTGGTCCAAAGATTTCTTCTTGAACAAGTCTTGATTTGTTATCTTCAAATTCAATAATTGTTGGTGGGAAGAAGAATCCTTTGTCGCGACCATTATCCATTAATCTTTCGCCACCAGTGACAATGTTTAATCCTTCTTCTTTAGCAATCTTAATATATTCTTCGATTTTATCCATTTGTGCTTGTCCAGTTTGTGAACCATAGTGGTTGTTAATGTCTAAAGGATCACCGACACGAACGTTTTCAAATGCTGTTTTTAATTTACTTAAGAATTCTTCATAAATGCCTTCTTGTACATAAAGTCTTGAACCTGCAGAACATACTTCACCTTGGTTAAATAAAATACCAAGTTGTGCACCTTCAACAGCTTGATCTAAGTTTGCATCATCAAAAATGATATTTGCCGATTTACCACCAAGCTCTAATGTCGCTGGTACTAATCGTTTTGCAGCTGCATCTGCCACACCATAACCCACTTCTGTTGAACCTGTAAATGAAACTTTTGCGACATCTTCATGATTGAAAATGGCATCTCCTGATTCAGACCCTTTTCCTGTTAATACATTTAACACACCTTTAGGTAACACATCTTTAAGAATTTCTGCTAAATATAATAATGACAGTGGTGTAGATGATGATGGTTGAATGACTACACTATTACCTGCTGCTAGTGCAGGCGCTAATTTCCATGATGCTAAAATCATTGGGAAGTTCCATGCGACTACCGCACCAACAACACCAATCGGTTCGTGACGAATAATACTTAATGTGTTTGCTGCTAAGTCTTTACTTGTTCCTTCATCAGCTGTAATCACACCTGCAAAATATCTAAAATGATCTGCTGCCATTGGAATATCGATGTTTAATGATTCACGTAATGCTTTACCAGCATTCATTGATTCAATACGTGCTAAAGTTTCTCTATGTTCATCAATCACGTCTGCGATTTTATTTAAAATTGCAGCACGTTCATTTTGAGTTGAGTGTCTCCAAGTTTTAAACGCGTCTTTTGCTGATTGAACTGCTTTATCTACATCCCCTTTTGTAGCTTTAGCAATTTTTGTTAATACTTCTCCTGTAGCAGGGTTATGCACTTCTAATGTTTCTTTGTTTTCTGCATCAACAAATTCACCGTTAATAAATAATTGATATTGATCTTTAAATTCTACTTTCATTTAAATATCCCCTTTTTAAGTAAATTTTTTACTGCTAAATCTATTGTATTAAAAAATATTACATGACGCCAACATATTGTTTGAAAAATCTGAATTTACTACATTTTGTAACATTTGACTGTAATATTAAAAGTTATAGTTTTATATGAAGAGTCGGGAAACAATGATATATCAGCATTTGGAAGCTAATGCATGAAAAAAACATTTTAAAATATTTTTGTAACATTGTATCGCTAAACATAGTATTTATGTAACAAATACATTACAATACACTATTTGTATTTTTATTTTGCTATAGTTATGACATCAAGAAAACGTATAAAAACTAACGTATGAACTTATGGAGGATATTATTTTGAAGAAAACATTATTAGCTTTAGCAACATCAGCATTAGTTTTAACTGCGGTGCCAACACACGAAGCAGATGCAGCAAAAAAATATTCTACTAAATATAAAAAACCAAGTAAAAATGTAGTTGCAGTAGCTAGAAACATTGCAGCACATCGTGTTTATCAATATGGAGCAAACAATAACTATGCAGTAGATTGTTCAGCATTTGCACAACAAGTTATGAGAGCGATGGGTAAAAAAATCCCTCGTACAACATATGCGCAAATGAGAGCAGGTAAACGTGTATATAAACCAAGAGCTGGAGATTTAGTATTCTTTAATGGTGGAAGTCACGTTGGTGTATATATTGGAAATGGTCGCATGGTAGATGCATTAAACCCTTATAACGGTGTTGGAGAACGTCGTGTAGATTGGGTACACGGATATGTATCGGGTTATTATAGATATTAATTTTAACGTCGCTTATGCGACGTTTTTTTTGTACAATATATTAAGAGGTGAATTATGTTAGCGAATTATTTAATGTATATTTTAATGGCAGTAGTAGGCATTTATTTAATATATGTAGGCAAAAATATAAGAAACATGGAAATTAAAACGAAGTATAAAAAAGAAAATTTAGCAAAATTGTATCCTTATATGGGGATTGCATTTATAGTAGCTGCTATTGCTTCGGTGATTATTAAAAGTACAATACCACAAATGGAAGTGATTATTCCGTTTGCAATGATCATCATTTTACTCGTATTAAATTGGAAATATAGAAGATAAAATCAACTGAATAATGGTCTAATAAGCATGGGAACATGCTTATTTTTTATGAAATATTTTGTAATATTTGCATATGAAATTATGTGTATAATGATTTCGATTTAATATTAGAAGCCTATTGTAAAGGGATTTTAGCATTGATATTTGTAAAAAGATGTATGTTACAGCAAAAAAATAAATATCACACTTGTATAACAAAACAATAACATTGCCCATATGGCTATTTAAACGTGTTATGATTCATTTTGTAATTTTAATTCACATATTCAGCAACATAAAATAAAAGATTATTTTGGAGGATTTATTTTTTATGAAAAAAACTATCGTAACTTTAACAACATTAGCATCATTAGCAACAGTAGGGACACATACAGCAGATGCAGCAGCATATGGTAAAGTGAATGCGAACACAACTTCTTATTCAACATCATATAATACTTATAACCAAAATTTTAACGCTTCAAACTTAAACCCAGTTTCATTTGATACAACATACACAACTTCAAATGAATCATCATCAGTAGTACGTTCATTTTCACAAAATGCAGAACGTCAATATAAACCAGCAGCAACAACTTCAGTAAATAATAATGTTGCAAGTGTTGCATTATCAATTGCAGCAGGTAAATCATATGTATTTGGTGCTAACTCAGCTACAGCTGTAGACTGTTCATCATTCGCTCAACAAGTAATGGCAGCAATGGGTAAATCAATTCCACGTACAACTTACGCTCAAATGGCGGCAGGTACACCTGTAAGTAATCCACAACCTGGAGATTTAGTATTCTTCAACGGCGGTAGCCACGTTGGTGTATATATTGGAAATGGTCAAATGGTTGACGCTTTAAACCCTTATGAAGGTGTTGGACAACGTGCAGTATCTTATATCGATGGTTCAATTACTGGTTACTACAGATATTAATTAAATAAGTTTAAAAGAGATGTCATTTGACATCTCTTTTTTTGTATAAATAATCATATAATATGATAATAATACTTTATTTCCCGTAATATATGGTATAAAATCATTACAACGTTAGGGGGAATTAGCATGTGGCATTATAAACAATTAGAAGATTTATCACCATTAGAATTGTTTTATATTTTAAAATTAAGAGTAGATACATTTGTTGTTGAACAAAAGTGTGATTATCCTGAAATTGATGATGTGGATCTAACTGCAACACATGTATATATGAAAGGATTAGATGAAATTAAAGCATATGCACGTATCATTGAAAAAAATGACGCAATTTATATTGGTAGAATCATTACAAATCCTAAATTTAGAGGACAAGGATTAGGTAAACAATTACTTGAAACATGCATTGCTTATATAGAAGAGCATTACCCAAATAAAAAGATTGCATTACATGCACAGGCGCATTTAGAAGGTTTCTATGGACAATTTGGATTTGTAAGACAATCTGATATTGCGTTTGAAGACTTTATTCCACATATTGAAATGGAGCGCGTTTAATGACAATTTATATTAGTGAATTTGACATTCAAAATGTACATCATGTTTTGGCAAGTACAAACAAAGGTGTCATGTACTTTGCTAATGATGATAACAAAGATGATTTGTTACGTCGTATTCAACGCTATTTGAAAGATGAAACGCTAATATACGGTCAAGCTGCTTATGACTTTAATGAAAAATACATTAAAGATATTCACCTTTATTACAATAAACAGTTAACCATCTTTGATTGGACGTTTGATTTGTATGGAACAGCATTTCAAAAATCTGTTTGGCAAGCATTGATACAAGTCCCATTTGGTAAGACAAGTACTTACGGAGAGATAGCAAATGAGATTCAAAATCCTAAAGCAGTTCGTGCGGTAGGCGGCGCGATTGGTGAAAATCCTGTATTCATTGCAATTCCCTGTCACCGTATCATCGGTAAAAATGGCAAATTAACTGGCTTTAGAGGCGGACTTGCAATGAAAAGAACATTACTTGATATTGAATCTATCTTATATACAGACTAATATGGTATTATAAATTATCAAATATCGATTATAAGGAGAACTTATGACAATTCCAAATTGCCCACAATGTGAATCAGAATATGCTTATGAAGATGGGTTAAATTACGTATGCCCAATGTGTGCTCATGAATGGCCTATTAATGAAGAAGTTGAAGTCGTTGTCATCCGTGATGCAAACGGTAATCCACTTCAAGATGGTGACACTGTATCTGTCATTAAAGATTTAAAAGTAAAAGGGTCTTCATCAGTTATTAAACAAGGAACAAAAGTAAAAAACATTAAACTTGTTGACCCAGAAGACGGACATGATATTGACTGTAAAATTGATGGTTTCGGTCAAATCGGCTTGAAATCAAGTGTTGTTAAGAAAATATAATCAGTCTTAAAAAATAAAACAGAAAGGGGTATACTCCTTTCTGTTTTATTTTTTATATACCTTTTTAATTTTTAATATACGGTCTTTTTCACGTCCATACCCATCTAAGAACATTTGGTTTTTATAAATTTTTAATACGGCAAAACTATTTTTATTTTTAGTTTCAAGCATTCCTTTTAAATTCATATGGTGGACACCATTTCTGATATGATAATAGCCCTCGTGAGAATGACCATTAAAATACGCAACTACGTTATTGTATTTATCCATCAACTTTAACACTTGATCTGCATTCCAAGCATTGTCTTCTTTAACAGGGAACACAGGATGATGTGCAGTAATAATCACTTTTTCACCTAATTTTTTTGCTTTTTTGAGTTCTTTTTCAAACCAAGCTAATTGATTTTTACTTAATGCACCATTGTAATGCTCAGCAAATATTTTATGTTGTTGTTGCAAGCCACTTAACATATGAATGGCTTCATCGTATTCTTTTGTACCTGCTTTTGTAGCGTATGTACTGATTTCATTCGTATTTAAAAAGATAAAGCGATATCCTTTTTTAGAAAAGCTATAATAATCGCGTTCCATTTTTAAAGGCTTTAATGCATCTAAATTATGATTCGGAAAATCATGATTTCCTAAAACGTTATATAGAGGTTTATTAAGCTTGTCGTAACGTTTTATCACCGGTTTGTAAGAATTAAAGTCATGATCTATAGAATCTCCTGCATTCATCGTAAAATCTACATCTTTTTTATTGAATGTTTGAACTGCTTCATCTAATTTCTTCAAAGACTTTCTGTAATGGCGATCTGACCAAACAATTTTAAATACTTTACGTGAATCACAATCACAATATTGAATGTCTGTCATTAAACCAATTGTAAGTACAGGTCCTTTTTGTTTCGCTTCTACGAAAGATTTTATAGGAAAATAACTGATTCCCATTAAGCAAACACAAATTAATAATGTAATCAGTAACTTTATTGATTTCATATATACCTCCAAAATAAATTGGTTTATAATGATTTTACAATGCAAGTATATAAAATGTAGGTCGCATGAAGTTAAAATTTACACAAACTTAAAAGCATCTTTGAAATACATGTATTTATTAAGAAATTGTTAATAAAATGTATTTTTTATTGTTAGCATATATATGTAATTTGTGTTAAAATCAAAAGGCTAATGAAAATAATTGAGGAGGTGCATCAATGAGAAGTGAGTTACAAGATAAGATTGAATATTATGTTTTAGGTGGCAACTTTGAAGCTGTCAAAGAATTGATGCAAACTACCGACTTTTTAATGTTTGAAGAAGCTTTTATTAGTGCGAGTCACGATAGTGAGTCGATTCAATTTTATACATTTTTAATGGAATTAATGAAAGATCATGAAACTGTTGAATTGCATGATTTGGCATTTTTATTGTTAGTGTATCCATTAAGTGAAGTGTCTGGCGCATTTGAAAGTGCGTATTACCATGCGACACGCTCTGTAGAATTAACAGACCATAAAGAAATTAAAAGTTTATTACAACTTCTATTCTTATACGCGGTACCGAATCCAGTGATTAGTGATAAAGAAGCATTTGATGTATCAAAGCAAATATTAAAGTTGGATCCTAATAATCAAGTGGCTAGAAATATGATGAAACAAGCCGCTAAAAAGTTAGACCAAGTCGTTGTAGACATTCATTCATTTACTAAAAGGGCATAGTTAGAGGCTGGGACATTGTTGTTCCAGCCTCTCAATTTTTATTCTTCACTAAACCAATGATCTACAGGAACGATTAATGGGAATGAACCACGATCTTCTGATAATTTCGCAATGACAGCACTTGCTTTTGAATATAATGGGATTGCATAGCCATCTTCGTCTTTTTTAATATCTTCCATCACATCAACTGGCGTGTCTGTAGGATTTTGTACAAGGATACTTGATTCAATGACACCATCAATTTGTGTGCCGAAATGTGCAAACATAAAAGTTAATTTAAACTCAAAAATATTTGGGTCTTGAGGGTTTTGTACATAATCTAAACGATGCATACTTGTTGGTTCTTCTTGCATTTCAAAGTCTCTTACATGCGCTTCACGTAAAAATGTTTGTAAGACTTGTTTATTTAATTCCATAATCATGCTCCTTTGTTTTGAATTAACTTTAGTATACCAATTTTTAAAAAACTTTGATAAGTAAAACCATTTGAATCCAATATGAAAATTTTGTATATTTACACAGACAGCGATATTGTTTTCATGAAGTAAATAGTGTAAGATGTATAGACATAAAATGAAGTTAAACGAATGGTGATATGCGAGTGGGTTTCAGTAAGGCATATATTCATTTAGATCAATATTTACAAACATTAAAATAATTTTTTAGAAGTGGTGTAAACCACTTCTTTTTATGGAGGCAACATGAAAAAATCAAACATCATTATGATTACTTTTTTAATTGGTGCATTTTTTACATTTTTAAATGAAACACTTTTAAACATTGCGATGACTGAAATCATGCATGTATTTAAAGTAGATGCACCGACCGTACAATGGTTAGCTACGGGATTTATGTTGATAATGGGTATTTTGATGCCGTTATCAGCGTCATTAATTCAATGGTTTACAACGAGACAAATGTTTATTGGTTTGATGAGCATTTTCTTGGTTGGAACATTAATTTCTGGTTTAGCAATTAACTTTCCGATGATATTAATTGGACGTATGATTCAAGCGGCTGGAACAGGATTACTTATTCCTACGATTATGAATGCTATGTTGAATTTATTTGAGCCCCATGAACGTGGTAAAGTGATGGGTAATTTCGGATTGGTAATGATGTTCGCTCCAGCAATTGGTCCAACTTTATCAGGTGTTATTGTGGACATGCTAGGATGGCGTTGGTTATTCTTTAGTGTCGTGCCGTTTGTTATTTTCTCAATATTATTCGCTTTTAAATATTTAGAAAATGTTGGGGAAGTGACGAAACCGAAAATTGATTTATTATCGGTTATTCTATCAACGATTGGTGTTGCTGGTATTATTTATGGGTTTAGTTCGGTAAGTAATACAGAAGGCGGCTTTTTAAATCCAGTCGTTGCGACAATAATTATTATTGGCTTGGTATCATTAATTGCATTTGGTATTCGTCAAGTACGTCTTGAAGTACCATTACTTGATTTATCGGTATTTAAATATGCAAACTTTGCGCGTGGTATATTCATCTTTGTGATAGTGGTTATGGCCATGTTTGCTTCAGAAATTGTGATGCCGATTTATTTACAAGGTCCGATGGGCTTTAGTGCGAAAGCTGCGGGGATGATATTATTACCCGGGGCATTATTGAATGGGTTTTTATCACCTGTAATGGGACGTATTTTTGATAAAATTGGCCCTAGAAAAATGATTATTCCAGGCATGTTATTATTAAGTTTAGTAATGATTTTTTATTCAACGATTCATCCAGGGATTCCGATGTTTGTCTTTATTTTGGTTTACATCGTATTAATGGTTAGCATTTCAATGATTATGATGCCAAGTCATACAAATGGTATTAACCAATTGCCTAAACATTTATATCCACACGGCACAGCAGTAGGTAATATGATGCAACCGATAGCAGGTGCAATGGGTGTGTCAATATTTGTGAGTATTATGACACATGGGCAAAAGAAAGCATTAGAAGGTGTTACACCTACGAAACAAGCAATCAATGATGCTTTAACTGTTGGTGTGCATCATGCATATTGGTTTGCGATTGTATTAGCAGTTATTGGATTAATTACAGCATTCTTTATTACAAAATCAACACCTCCTGAAGATGAAAATCAACATATCACACATTAATATAGTATTGAAACACAAATGGAAATTTTACCATTTGTGTTTTTTTATTTATATATAGGGAATATGTTTTTAGTAAATTTAAGAGGAGGATTGATATGAGTAAAAATCAAGAAGCAATGAAAATAGGCGCTGCATATGTCGGTGTGATCGTAGGAGCAGGGTTCTCCACAGGACAAGAGGTTTTGAAATTTTTCACGAATTACGGTATATATAGCTTTTTGGCTATAATCATCTCGGGATTGATGCTGACATTCTTTGGTCGTCAAATTACAAAGATGGGGCATGCGTTAGAAGCAGAAAGTCATGAACCGACGATAGACTACTTATTTGGTGAAAAATTTGGAAAACTCATCGATTATATTTTAGTATTCTTTCTTTATGCCATTTCAATTATTATGATTGCCGGAAGTGGAAGTGCATTTCATGAAAGTTTTGGTATACCCGTTTGGTTAGGTAGTTTAATCATGGTAACGGCCATTATTATTACACTATTGTTGGATTTCAAAAAAATTATGACAGCACTTGGCGTTGTTACACCATTCTTAATCGTTGTAGTGACGATAATCGCTGTTTATTATTTTTTTAATGGACATGTTTCATTAACTGATTTGAATAAACATACAGATCCTACAAAACAGCCATTCCACTTATCGTTTTTACCAGATAATGCATTATGGTGGTTCTCAGGTATTAATTATGGCGGTCTTGCCTTTGCAACAGGCTACAGTGTCCTTGCGGCAATTGGTAATGATGCAACGCGTATGAAAGTAGCGGGTCGTGGTGGTTTTATCGGTGGTATAACATTGCTAATACTGTTATGTATGGTTAACTTAGGGCTTGCAAGAGAAATTGATACGATTAAAGATTCAGCAATCCCAACACTTATTTTAGGGCGCATGATACATCCTTGGATTGGTGTAAGTTTATCGATTATTATGTTAATGGTAATCTATAATACAATTGTAGGATTAATGTATTCATTTATCGCACGATTTACTAAACCACGTTCAAAGAACTATACAATCATGTTAATTGTAACGATGTTAATCGGCTATGGATTAAGTTTTGTTGGGTTCGTCCAACTTGTAGGTACTGTTTATCCATTGATGGGCTATATTGGCCTTATATTATGTGCAGGTATTACATTTAAATACTTTAAACGAAAAAGTAAAGGAAAGCAGCATATTGCTTAAAACAACAATCATCAAAGGAGGGATTGTATGAAAAAAATAAAAAAACGATATGTCATCATCCTTCTTTTAATGATAACAGTCAGTTTAATCGGTTATTGGTTTTATCAAAATTACAATAACCAACCAGTGATTTCATTAGAGCAACAAGAAATTGCATTACCGTATAATAATGTTAAGATGTATCGTAATGTGAAATATAGTAATATTGAAATGAGCCAAATGGATATTTTAATGCCAAAGAAAATAAAAAAAGGGGATAAGTTACCTTTAATCATTTGGACACATGGTGGTGGTTTTATAGCAGGTGATAAGCATCATAAAAACCCATATCTTGCTCAAATTGCTGAAAAAGGATTTATTGTTGCGAATATGAATTATGCACTTGCACCCAATCAAAAGTATCCAACACCTATTAAACAACAAGTGTTGGCAAGTCGCTTTTTAAAGAAGAACAAATTAAACTTGCCGATTGATTTCAAACAAGTTGTAATTGGTGGTGATTCTGCTGGTGCACAACTAGCGAGTCAATTTGCTGCGATTCAAACTAATGAAGAGTTACGATCACAAATGAAATTACCACAAAGTTTTAAACCGAATGAAATACGTGCAGTTGTATTGTTTGGTGGCTTGTTTAATATGAACACTGTAAGAGCAACGAAGTTTCCTCGAATTGAATTGTTTATGTCTAGCTATACAGGGGAAAAACAATGGGAAAAGCATTTTAAACCAATACGACAAATGAATACGACTGAACAAATTACTAAAGATTATCCACCAACATTCTTAACGGTTGGTGATGCAGATCCGTTTGTGAGTCAAAATAAAGAAATGGTGAATGCATTAAAAGCAAAAGATATTCCTGTGATGACATCGTTTTTTGATGGCAGTCACCATCTTAAACATCAATATCAATTTCATTTAGATTTACCAGAGTCTAAACTTACATTTAAAAAAGTCATGATGTTTTTAGGGCATTATACAAACCAATCGCCTTATAACCATCAAGGTAAAGAAGAGAATGTTGAAAGTGTTGTATTTAAAAAGAAAAAATAATCTCTAGGAGGCTATTTATGAGTACAAATGTATTTTTAACAGGTACGAATGGTTATATTGGCAAGAATTTATATGAAACATTAAAGGATAGTGCAACGATTTATTCGATTAGTAAATATCCCGAACAAAGTCAAGGTGATGTGCAGTATTTTAAAGGAGACCTCTTCTCTTTAAATGATATGATTGAAGCGTTAAAAGACATAGATGTTGCAATTTATTTCTTAGATCCAACAAAACGATCAAATAAATTAAATGATGCAACCTTTAAAGATATGAATGCGATCAGTGCAGATAACTTTGCACGTGCTGCAGAAATCAATGATGTTAAAGAAATCATCTATATTAGTGGTACATTAGAAGATACAGAAACAATTAATATCTTAAAGTCATACAAAGTACCCGTTCGTATTTCTGATACAAAAGTACGTCGACCTGGAATACTCGCTCAAACACAATCATCAAAGACGGATGATGTTAGAAGTATTCAACGAACATTAATGCCACATAGTTGGTCTATTGAACAAGCAGCCAATCATTATTTTGAATGGTTAAATACGACATTCTTTAAATTTGTAAAAACAACACAATCTGATGACGTTGTACGCATTTACTTTGGTTCACAGCATTTATTAACATTGACGAAAGATACAGATAAGTGTGATGAATACCGATTGGTTTATAAAATTAACGGTGGTAAGATGCATTATGCTCATGAAAACTCACGCGCACGTATGGAGTTTAGACGATTAAAAGGCACCGATGTATTAATCATCGCTTTACATGATTACGAACCGACTCTACCATGGTTACTTTATATGGTGACACAAGCCCCAATTCACCACTTAACAATGAAAATATTTGATGTAGAAATGCGAATTGAACGTTTTAGTGATGATGCAGCAAATGGTGTGAAAAAGACATATACGAAATAATATGTAAGATGAAATATATTTAATGCATTGAAAAATATTGTGCGCACTTAATCAAAAAGACATACAATAAATGATGTTGTATGTCTTTATTTGTGTTATTTTACATCAAGATGTCTAAATAAACCACTCAAATTTACAATACTGTAACATAAAATAAACGTTAAATTTACAAAAATAAAATAGAATTTACTAGTAGTAAATAATCTCAACAAAATTTACACTAGATTAACATTTTGCTATGCAACGACAACATTATGTTTTACACTAACGATGTATTCAAAAATACATCGTAAAATATTAGGAGGCTTTTTTATGTTTGGTAAGAAGAAAGACAAATTTTCAATTCAGTTAGAAGAAATTGCAGAAAATTTAAATCGTGGTGCAGAAGCATTTGGAGAAATGAATTTTCATTCAGCATTTGATTTAAAAAAATATGCTGACACTGTAAAATCATTTGAAACAAATGGTGATAAAATGATGCATCAAATCATTTCAGATTTGAATCAAACATTCATCACACCAATCGAACGTGAAGATATTTTAGCTTTAGCGAATGCAATGGATGATGTATTAGATGATATGGAAGAAACTTCGGCAATGTTCGAAATGTATTCAATTGAATATTCTGATGAATACATGTTGGAATTTGTTAAAAACATTAAAGCGGCCGCTGCAGAAATTAAGGTTGCAGTTACTTTAGTTGCAGAGAAAAAATTATCACATGTACGTGTTCACTCAATTAACATTAAAGAATTTGAAACAAATTGTGATGGTATCTTACGTCAAGCAATTAAACATATTTTATCTGTTGAAACAGATCCATTAACAGTAATGAAAGTAAAAGACATTTACAATGCATTAGAAGCAATTTCAGATAAATGTCAATCTGTTGCAAATATTTTAGAATCAATCATTATGAAAAATAGCTAATTGATAAAGGAGTTTTACTAGTGGAACCTATTTTAATTATTACGATTGCAATCGTAATTTTCGCATTAGCATTTGACTTTATCAATGGATTTCATGATACAGCGAATGCGATTGCAACAGCCGTGTCAACAAAAGCATTAAAGCCAAGACATGCGATTTTAATGGCAGCAGTATTGAACTTTTTAGGAGCAATAATGTTCCATGGCGTAGCGAAAACAGTAAGTAAAGACATCGTTGACCCATTCACTTTACAGAATGGTTCAGTTGTTATTTTAGCAGCATTATTTTCAGCTATTGCTTGGAATTTAATTACTTGGTATTACGGAATTCCAAGTTCTTCAAGTCATACTTTAATCGGATCAATTGCAGGTGCTGCAGTAGCATCAGGTGGATTTGGTGTATTACAGTATGCAGGATTTACTAAAATTATTGTCGCATTAATCATCTCACCATTATTAGCATTTGGTGTTGGGTTTGTTATTTATACCATTATTAAAGTGGTATTTAAAAATGCAAACTTGACACAAACAAATAGAAACTTTAAATTCTTACAAATTTTCACAGCGGCAGCACAAGCATTTTCACATGGATCAAATGATGCACAAAAAGCAATGGGTATCATTACGATGGCATTAATTTCAGCTGGTATGCAAACAGGTAGTACAGAACCTTTATTCTGGGTACAAATGGCCTGTGCAACAGCAATGGGTCTAGGTACAGCAGTTGGTGGTTGGAAAATCATCAAAACTGTTGGTGGTAACATTATGAAGATTCGTCCGGCAAACGGTGTTGCTGCTGACTTATCATCAGCTTTAATCATTTTTGGTGCAACATACATTCACTTACCAGTATCAACAACACACGTTGTATCATCTTCAATTTTAGGTGTAGGTTCATCACACCGTGTTAAAGGTGTTAAATGGACAACTGCACAACGTATGATTATTACATGGGTAATCACATTACCGATTTCAGCATTAATCGCTGCGGTATGTTACTTTGTGTTAAATATTTTCTTTTAAAATTATTTTTGGGTAAACTACAAGTGTGTAGTTTACTCTTTTTTTTATATCAATTTAAGGAGTGAGGATATGAAACATATTGTATTTGTACATAGTGCAGGTGTTCAATCAAAAACAACTGGTAGTAATCCATTGATTCAAAAAATACAATCAAATGTGTTTGGATATGAATGGCATTTAAGTGAGTATCCTAGAGAACAAGGACAAATTTATGAAGCGTGGTTAGAAGTGTTATTGAAAGATTTAGCAACGATTAATGATGAAGATACAGTTGTGTTGATAGGACATTCATTTGGCGGTAGTGTCATCATGAAATACCTAACTGAAAATGAAATTGTCCATAAAGTAAAACAAGTGATTATGATTGGTTCACCATTTTGGGGTCATGATGAAAAGTTTAGTGATTCTTTAAACAAATTGAAAAGCGATGCATCAAAACATTTAGCAGAGGATATTGAGGTTTATCATATCCAATCAACAGATGATGATCGTGTAGATTTTAGCCATCAATCAGCATGGAAAAAAGCATTTCCAAGATTAGAAACGATACAATTAAATTCAGGTAAACATGAGTTTCATGATGGCATTGAAGTATTATATGATATTTTGAATTAAGCAAAGACAAATGTCTTTGCTTTTTTTGTTGGTTTGGTGATTCACTGAGTAGTTGAGTATTTGGGTAGTGGCACTCAAAATGAATCTGAGTGCCACAACTATCTGAGAAATAGGCGAATTCTTGAGTAGTGGCACTCAAAATGAATCTGAGTGCCACAACTATCTGAGAAATAGGCGAATTCTTAAGTAGTGGCACTCAAAATAGATCTGAGTGCCACAACCACAAGATACTAGTCACTAACAAAACAAATCAAAAGAAAACGTTTACAAACATCATGTTTTGTATTACCATACTTGTATACAAGTATACGAAAGGGGTTTCATAAATGATTCCAGAGCAATGGTTAGAAAATTTATCGAATGGCGAACGTATTGCCCAAGATTTACGTTTAAAGATTGTGTCTAATGCTTTTGCTCCGAATGAAAAGCTTTCTGAAAATCAATTGGCATCGATGTATGAAGTGAGCCGTTCACCCATTCGTGATGCGATTAAAATATTAGCTAATGAAAATTTAATTATCCCAGAACGTATGGGTGTAGTAGTTAAAGGTATTACTGATAAAGATATTAAGGAAATTTATGATGTCCGCTTAATGATTGAACGTTTTGTTTTCGAACGTCTTTGTAATGAAGATAAATCGGATTTACTAATCCAATTAAAAAAAACAATTGAAATGATGAAAATAGCTGTGAAGTTTAAGGATGCAAAAGATTTTTCATATTATGATATTCAGTTTCATCAAATTTTTATTCAATCGATTCACCATAATCAGCTGTTTTATTTATGGCAGCAAATCAGACCGTTAATGCAAATGTTAGTTTTAATTGATATGACGAAGCGTATGAATGATGCATATGATGACTTTAACCGTGTGATTGAGAATCATGAATTGTATTTGGATGCGATTGAAAAAGGAGATAAAGCGTTATTCAAAAAGGCGATGCATTTAAATTTTGATGATGTGGATGATAGTGTCCATCATTTATTCTAAGGAGGGAAGTCCATGTATTATATCGGAGTAGATATCGGTACAACAAGTACGAAATCAGTGTTGTATGAACGTTCAGGTAAAATCCTAGCAACACATCATGTAGAGTATCCATTACTCACACCTCAACCTGATATTGCTGAGCAAGAACCAAAAGCGATATTTGATGCGGTTTTAATGACGATTAAACATGTGATTGATACTGTATGTGCAAAACCTGATGAAATAAAGTTAATCAGTTTTTCGAGTGCGATGCATAGTTTGTTGGTGATAGATGAGCATCATCAGCCAATCACGAATAGTATTACATGGGCAGATAATCGTAGTAGTGCCTATGCGAAATTGATCAATGAAAAATACGATGGATTAAATATTTATAAACGTACCGGTACACCAATTCATCCAATGAGTCCGTTATGTAAAATCATGTGGATGAAAAATGAAGATCAAGCTACATTTAACCGTGCACATAAATTTATCGGTATTAAAGGATATGTTTTCTATCAATTGTTTGGTAATTATATTGAAGATTATTCTATCTTATCTGCGACTGGATTATTTAATATTCATCAACTTACATATGATCAAGAAGTATTGGATTTACTAGGTATTCAAGCATCGCAATTGAGTGAAGCTGTTGATACAACAACAATAGTGACTGGTTGTAAAGATTTATACTGTGATTTATTAGGCATTTCAAAAGAAACGAAATTTGTGATTGGTGCAAGTGACGGTGTGTTAAGTAATTTAGGTGTCGATGCGATTAAACCGGGTGAAGTGGCTGTTACGATTGGTACAAGTGGTGCAATTCGAACAGTGGTAAATGCTCCAAAAATTGATGATCATGGCAGATTGTTCTGTTATGCATTAACTAAAGATCAATGGGTGATTGGTGGCCCCGTAAACAATGGGGGTGTCATTTTACGTTGGATTCGTGATGAATTTGCAGCAAGTGAAATCGAAACGGCGAAAAGATTAGGCATTGAGACATATGATGTGTTAATGGAAATTGCAAAGCGTGTACCACCTGGAAGCAACGGTTTGTTGTTCCATCCATTCTTAGCTGGAGAACGTGCACCATATTGGAATAGTGATGTTCGTGGGTCGTTTATCGGACTCACATTAAGTCATAAAAAAGAGCACATGATTAGAAGCAGTTTAGAAGGTGTTATTTTTAATTTATACACAGTGTTCATTGCATTAAACGTATTGATGGAAAATGAAGTGAAGACTTTGAAGGCGACAGGTGGATTTGCTAAAAGCCCGCTATGGCGTCAAATGATGTCTGATATTTTCGAATCAGAATTAATCGTTCCAGAAAGTATTGAAAGTTCATGCTTAGGGGCGGTTGTACTTGGTATGAAAGCAATTGGTGAAATTGATGATTTTTCTGTAGTGAGTGACATGGTTGGAAAAAGTAAACCACATTATCCAATTCATGAACATGTGATTGAATATCGCAAGTTATTGCCGATTTATATGAATGTTGTGAAGCAACTTGAAATAACATACACAGAAATAAGTAAGATTCAAAACAAACATTAGGGAGGAAATCACAATGAATTTTTTTAGTGAGCAATGGCCATTAATTACCGTTGTCATTGCAATTATAATCTTATTAGTATTAATTATGGGATTAAAATTAAATACATTTATTTCATTAATCATTACTGCTTTTTCAACAGCAATTTTATTAGGAATGCCGTTAGATAAAGTTGTGCCAACAGTCGAAGCAGGTATGGGGGGTACACTTGGTCATATCGCATTAATCTTTGGTCTTGGTGCAATGCTTGGTAAATTGCTTGCCGATGGTGGTGGTGCAACACGTATTGCCCACACTTTAATTGATAAATTTGGTTTAAAACGCATTCAATGGGCAGTTGTAGTCGCTGCATTCATTATCGGTATTGCTTTATTCTTCGAAGTTGGTTTAGTGCTTTTAATTCCAATCGTTTATACGATTGCTAAAGAAACAAAAATTCCTGCATTACATTTAGGTATTCCAATGGCTGCGGCATTATCAGTAACACACGGTTTCTTACCACCGCATCCTGGCCCAGTTATGATTGCAAAAGAATATGGTGCTAATTTAGGTGATGTATTATTATATGGATTTATCATTGCAATTCCTGTAACAATTATTGCAGGGCCCTTATTTAGTAAACTTGCTAAAAAAATTGCACCAACAGCTTACACAAAAGAAGGAGATATTTCTTCTTTAGGTAAAAATGTTGAATTTAAATTAGAAGAAACACCAGGATTTATGATCAGTACGTTAACAGCGTTGTTCCCAGTCATTTTAATGTTAATTGCAACAGTAGTGAAATTAGTTGTTGAGGCTCAAAGTTTAACTGTTAACGGTTTTATTAAAGTGATTTACTTAGTTGGTGACGCATCAACAGCGATGTTAATTTCAATTTTAATTGCGATTTTTACTATGGGTATTATGAGAAATCGTACGATGAAACAAACGATGCAATCTGTGACTGATGCAATTTATCCAATTGGCATGATGATTTTAATTATTGGTGCTGGTGGTGCCTTTAAACAAGTATTAATCGATGGTGGTGTTGGTAAACACGTAGAAACATTATTTACAGATTCAAATGTATCACCAATACTACTTGCTTGGATGGTTGCTGCAGTGTTACGTATTGCATTAGGTTCTGCAACAGTGGCAGCAATTTCTACAACAGGTATTGTGATTCCTTTACTTGCGACAACTGATGTAAATTTAGCGTTAGTCGTACTTGCAACAGGTGCGGGTAGTGTAATTGCAAGTCACGTGAATGATGCTGGTTTCTGGATGTTCAAAGAATATTTCGGTTTATCAGTTAAAGAAACTGTATTAACTTGGACATTGCTTGAAACGATTATTTCAGTAAGTGGTTTAGTGTTCATCTTATTATTAAGTTTATTTGTATAAATTGATAATTATTGCGGTTTCATTAATGATTGAGAGAATTCATTAGACTTTAATGTTAGAACCCCTTAAACTAATATTATCCAAGAGGAAATATGAGTTTAGGGGTTTTTATTATGAACAATCAATATTATCAAGACATTTCTCGTAGTTCATCAATTCGCCAAGCGTGGCTTTATTTTATGTATTACTGGTTAATCTTTGCAGTGGGGACGTTTATCGGCCAATTCGTACCACCAGCAATTCACCAAACGATTTCAATCGTACTATTTGCTGTGATTATGTTATCACTTTTCACTAAAGCAGGACGAAAACACGGTGCTTTAATTGCGAACATTTATGCCTTAGCAATGGGTGTATTAAGTTATACTGCATTTATGTATTATTTAGCTGTATTAGGACAAGTTGCATTTTATCAAAATATCGGTCTTGCTGTAGGATCATTCTTTGCATTTGGTGCAGTAGGTTACTTTGTTGTTAAAGATGCTTCGAACTTAGCAAGAATTTTATTCCCTGCATTAATCATTTTAATCATCGCAAGTTTTATCGGTATTTTTATTCAAATGCCAATGTTCCAAGTGATGATTACAGTATTAGGTTTAGCAGTGTTTTATGGCTATACAATTTACGACTTTAACCGTATGGCACGTGGTAATTTCACACCAAGAGAAATGGGCTTTAACTTATTCATCAACTTATTAAATATCATTCTTGATATCTTAAGATTGGCTTCAATATTAAAAGACTAATGAAAAGACTGCTAAGGCGGTCTTTTTTTAATGTGCAAATGTATTTGTTAAGTGTATAATAATAAGAGATAAAATTAAGAAAGAAGCGTGTATTATGGGACGTAAATGGAATAATATTAAAGATAAAAAGGCTGCAAAAGACAAAAATACAAGTCGAATTTATGCGAAATTTGGACGTGAAATTTATGTAGCGGCTAAATCTGGTGAGCCAGATCCAGAATCAAATCAAAATTTAAAATTCGTTTTAGAACGTGCGAAAACATATTCAGTACCTAAGCATATTATTGACCGTGCGATTGAAAAAGCAAAAGGTGGTTCTGAAGAGAACTTTGATGAGTTACGTTATGAAGGATTTGGTCCAGGTGGTTCAATGTTAATTGTTGATGCATTAACAAATAATGTGAATAGAACTGCGAGTGACGTGCGTGCTGCATTCGGTAAAAATGGTGGGAACATGGGTGTATCAGGATCTGTTGCATACATGTTTGATAATACTGCAGTATTTGGTTTTGAAGGTAAAACAGCGGATGAAACGTTAGAATTGTTAATGGAAGAAGACATTGACGTTCGTGATGTCATTGAAGAAGATGACCATGTTGTTGTTTACGCAGAACCAGATCAATTTGCAGTAGTTCAAAATGCTTTAAAAGCAGCTGGTATTGAAGAATTTACAGTAGCAGAGTTATCAATGGTACCTCAAAATGAATTAGAATTATCTGCTGATGATTTAGCAGTATTTGAAAAATTAGTTGATGCCATTGAAGATCTTGAAGATGTACAAACGGTACACCATAACGTAGCTTTACCAGAATAAACATTTAAATACACAAAAAAGCATCTTGTTTGAGATGCTTTTTTATTACATTAGGAGATTTTATGAATAAAGAATCGTTAATTCGTCAATTAAATTTACAACCACATCCTGAAGGTGGATATTATCATCAAACTTATATATCTAAAGATTCAGTAGGTAATCGTGCATTATTTACAAGCATTTATTTCTTATTAGAATCGGGAAATATCTCACATTTTCATCGTATTGATGCAGATGAAATGTGGTATTTCCAAGGTGGCGATAGTTTAACAGTCCATATGATTTTAGAGGATGGCACGTACCAATGTGTACGTGTTGGTTTAGATGTTGAAAACGGAGAAGTACCTCAATTTTTAGTTCCTAAAAATACTATCTTCGCTTCAACAGTGGAGGATAACAATCAATGGAGCTTTGTTGGTTGTATGGTTGCGCCAGGATTTTTATTTGAAAAATTTGAACTGTTCACACAAGCGGAACTGATTGAACAATATCCACAACATGAAGCAATTATAAAAAAATATGCATTAAAGTCTTTACCTGAATAAGAATAAGGAAGTGCATTTATGAAACAAAAAATTACACCATTTTTTATGTTTAATGGTACTGCTGAAGCGGCCATTCATTTTTATTTATCTATTTTTCGTAACTCAGAACTTGTTACTATTCATCGATACGGTAGTGAAGGTCCTGGGCCAGAAGGATCTGTTAACCATGCCATTTTTAAATTATACGGTACAGAATATATGGCTATTGATAATTCGAATGCTGTAGACATTCCATTGACACCTGCAACAAGTTTTGTGATTCATTGTGAAACATTAGCTGAGATTGAATATTTATATGAATCTTTATCGGAGCACGGTAGGATATTAATGCCATTAAGTGAAATGCCACCAGTTGCAGAAAGATTTTGCTGGATACAAGATAAGTTTGGTGTGTGTTGGCAATTAAACTTACCATTACTCAGATGATTAGAGCATTTAAGTCGTCAGATATTGATGCTATTCAAGCAATGAATCAAAGCGAAGGTTGGGATAATTTAGTCGTACGGCATGAGCAAACATTGAACAGTTGGAAAAATAGTGTGGCGTTCGTATTTGAAGAAAATAATGAAGTCATCGGCTGTATTCGTGCAATAACTGATGGTTATGTGAGTTTGTATGTATGTGAATTATTAGTACATCAAAATCATCGTAAAAAAGGCATTGGCAAAGCATTGATGGGTTATGTTCATGATTTATATCCAACAACAAGAATGGAGCTACTCGCAACAAGCAGCTCCAAAAGTTACTATGAATATGATTTTAGACCTTTTTATGGTTTTAGAAGAACTTACGGCGAGTCTTAGTCTAATTTTTGAATGATCTTCTCTATTGTTCGTAAATTACGACTGGTCATAAATGGTTTATATTTTGCTTTACCTAAGCATTTTCCGAAAGGACTGTCTAATGTCAGTCTTTTTTTTACTGTCCAAAACAAGTAATCATCAGAAAGCTTTAATTGTTCAATCGTTGAATCAAATTCATGATGACTCAATTCGTTAAGTATAGAAGTATCATTTGAAAAAATAACATAAGGCTGCATTTCGTCGCTTAAAGTAAAAGGATAAAGTTGTAAAACTTTCTTTAGTGCTTCAGCAGTCATTAATATTATAAATGCTTCATAATGAAATGATTTACTTAATTGGTTTTCAATCATTATTTTTAACTGGTCCATTGGGAGTGTACTGTCAAAAATCATATTACCTGTTTGTAAAACGGGTATTACGCCTAAATCAATTTCTGCCATAGATACTTTTAATGCTTGATTCGTGATTTTAATACCATTGACATTAACTCCGCGTAAAAGTGCGACAAATTTCATAAATTCAGTCCTTTTTAAACAAAGTTTATCACGGAATTTGCTATAGTTATAGTATTAACATATAGGAGGCTTTACGATGGAATTGAAATTACAAAATAAAGTAGTAATTATAACAGGTTCTTCAAAAGGCATCGGAAAAGAAACAGCATTGTTATTAACACAAGAAGGTGCACATGTTATTTTGGCTGCAAGAAATGAATCAACTTTAAAAGAAGCCGTACAATATATAGATGAACGTACTGGAAAAGTCCTCAATTATGTCGTTATGGATGTAACAAAACCAGAAGATTGTCAACGATTAGTAGAAACAGCAATTGAAAAGTTTGGTCGACTTGATATATTAATTAATAATGCTGGAAGTGCATTTGCTCAAAATTTTGAAACTGTTTCATTGGAAGATTGGCAAAATGATTTGAACTTAAAACTGTTTGGTGCTATTCAAATGAATCAAGCAGCCATTCCACACTTAAAAAAACAAGGTGGTGCCATTGTAAACTTAACAGCAGTCGCAGGCAAAACACCACCTGCCAATACATCACCAACATCGGTGACACGTGCAGCTGGATTGGCACTCACTAAAACATTATCAAAAGATTTAGCACCATATAATATCCGTGTGAATGCAGTCTGTATCGGCTTAATTCGTTCTGGACAAATTGAAAAACGTTGGCAAAATGAAGCGCCAGATCAAACGTGGGAAGCATATGCGAGAGACCCAAAACATAATATACCTTTAGGCAGAATTGGAGATACAAGAGAAGCGGCAAATGTGATTGCTTTTTTAGCAAGTGATGCTGCAAGTTATGTGACAGGAACAGCCGTAAATATAGATGGTGGAGTAGCACCAGCGTTATAAACAAGAGGCTGGAACTGAAGTGTTCTGCCACAAGCAATAACCGATAAAAACGTATAAATCGCTTTTTGATTTATCGTTTTTTTGGTTTTTGTCGTAGTGGCAACTTCTGTTTCGCCGTTTATTCTAGAATTTATGAAGAGGTTTAGACATCAAATGATGTCTAAACCTCTTCTTTTCTATGCAAAAAAATAATGCTTTTACAAATGCTTGCAATTGCACTGTATTAACTGTATTATATTGTATAGTACAGATGATACAGAAGGAGGGTAACAAGTGATTCACATTGACCCAAGAAATAGATTACCCATATATGAACAACTGACTAATGCGATAAAAATGCAAATTATGAATGGTGTACTAGAACCAGATGAACAATTGCCATCTGTGAGACAGCTCGCTCAAGAATTAACGATTAATCCGAATACGATTCAAAAGGCTTATCGAGAACTAGAGCGATTAGGTTTAACTTATTCAGTACCTGGTAAAGGAAGTTTTGTCAATCCGGTTGAAGAAAATATACATAAGGAGCAAATCAATATGTTAAAAGAACAACTTGATAAAGTCATCCATGAACTCATGGTTTTAGGATTGTCAAAAGAAGAAATCATCGCACATATCAAAAGGGGGGAAACACATGATAACCATCAACAAAGTGAGTAAACAATTTGGCGCGTTTAAAGCGGTGAATGATACGTCATTACACATACAGGCGGGATCAATTCACGGTTTACTTGGCTCGAATGGAGCGGGTAAAACGACATTACTTAAAATGGTTGCTGGCATTTATCAAGTAGATGGTGGCGAAATTTTATTTGATGACCAAAATATTTACGAAAATGAAGCGTATAAAAGTCAAATGATTTTTATTAGTGATATCCCATATTTCTTTACGAATTCGTCGTTAAAAG
The DNA here is from genome assembly GCF_004117835.1 of Macrococcus sp. DPC7161. GTDB lineage: Bacteria > Bacillota > Bacilli > Staphylococcales > Staphylococcaceae > SDSC01. The sequence continues at coordinate 68,182 of NZ_SDSC01000004.1, forward strand.
ATATGGCCAATTTTTATGCGGATATGTATCCAAGTTTTAGTTGGGAAAGATTCAATCAATTGGTTGAACTGCTTAAATTTAATCCAAATAAAAAGCTTTCTAAAGTATCTAAGGGGATGAAGCGTCAAGCTGCGTTTGTTCTAGCAATTGCTGCGAGACCGAATGTCTTGTTGTTAGATGAGCCATTTGATGGTTTGGATCCAATTATGAGACATACTATCAAAAACTTATTGATTCAAGATGTTTCTAAACATGAAATGCATTTATTTGTATCAAGTCATAATTTACGTGAGATGGAAGACTTTTGTGACAGCGTTTCTATTATGCATGAAGGAAAAGTACTTTTAGAACGTGATTTAGATGAACTTAAAGGTGATATTTGCAAGCTTCAAATGGCATTCAAACAATTACCAAACGATAAATTCTATCAATCATTAAACATTGTTGATAAAAAAATTAAAGGGCGCATCGTAACGTGTATCATTAAAGGTGACTTTGGCGACATTGAACAGTACATTACCCAGCAAGAGCCATTAATGTATGACATATTGCCATTAACCCTTGAAGAAATCTTTGCATATGAGCTAGGAGGTTACGGTTATGCAATTGAAAACATCATTGTTGAATAAAGCGTTATTTAGAAATTTCTCATCTGTTATTTTATTTTTAACCATCATTAATCTTATATGCACATTTTTATTGGTCCCTTTTAGTTATATTATGGTTTACATAGATGGAAGTACCATTCATCATTACAGTAAATACTTTGTAGGCGTCCCTGAAATGTTGAGGTTATATTTCTTTGGAGCAATGCTATACAGTGTTTTATGTGGTGTATTTATTACGTATTTCTTGAAAAATCAAGATGCAAGTGACTTTGTACATAGTTTACCTGTGAAAAGAAGTACAATATTAACAACGATTTATGTGACTTTCTTAAGTCATGGATTAGTAAATTTATTGCTAAATGGCTTCATAACATTCTTATTCGGTTTTAAATTTGCAAATATTAGTTTTGAGAAATTATGTTTTTGGATTGTGTTTAGTTTGGCGGTATACTTTATTTGTTTCACTTTTACAATGATGATGTCGCTATTCATTAATAATTTATTAACACATTTGATCTTAACGATTGTTGTTGCGATGTCACCGTTTATTATTGGTACATTGGTCTACACAACACATATGATGAACTTTGTTGGATTAAATCATTTTCCACAGAAATGGGTTACTTATTTAACTGTACCAGCAAAATTAATAGAAGAACTATCAACAGAACAATTTAATTGTGTTTATTGGTTTATCGTTATCGTTGTCAGTGGCATCATTACGGTGTTCAACTTTTACATTTACAAGAAAAGAAAGAATGAACGTATCAATGAAGCCTATTCAAATTACATTGTTCAATTTATCTTTTATTTAGTAACAATGCTAATTGCCACTTTACTAGGAGGCATCATATTTAGAGGATTAATCATTGATAATAAGTGGTTAATGATAATCGTTTATATTGTTGCATTTAATATTGTTTATGTCTTACTCGAAATGTTAGCACAAAAATCTGTACGCATTACATTTTACAAACAAATGTATGCAATCACATTTGTATTTGTAACAATCGGCATATTAGTGACCTTTTTTATAGGGCAAATGCGTGAAAATTACATTCCGAAAACTGAAGAAATTAGTAGTGTGAAAGCAAATATCCATCAGACAACATCAGATGACAAGGAAAACATATTAAATACAACAGCGATGGATGATACAAAATACATTGATAACATGACGAAAGTGCATCAATACTTGATTAATCATCATCGTGAAAATGGAGACAATCATTACAATATTACTTACCGCTTGAAAGATGGACGTACTGTAAAACGTCAATATTTTATTATGTCTAAGGATGAAAATAAAATAAAGAAAATGGCATATCAAGGTGTAAATAAAGATAAAATCATGTCTTCAATTAAATGGGATGAGTTATCTAAATTAGATATCTCAATTGCTGAAAATTCGGGCAGTGAACCTGAGGAAAAAAAACTCAATACGATGCAAGTTAAAGCATTATTGCCAATACTAAAAAAAGAACTCAATTCTGAAATGAGTGGCAATAAATATGAAGACTATGCAAATGGACGCTACTTTATCAATTTCACTGAAAATGAAAGAACTGTTATTTATAGCAGCTCTTACTCATATGGTATTGCGATGAATCTATACAACCAAGAGTTATTAAAAGCATATAATAAAATTGGCATAAAAGATTCACCGTCAGACTTTTTACCTAAAGGGGATGTTTATCTCATTGGTAAAAAGAAAGACTTTGATGCAGCAGTAAATAGCGATAATATGCTTGAAACATTTAATGTGAAAAAACAAGATCGAAAAGCTTTTGAAGCCAAGTTCAATCAATACGGTGCGAATACTGATGGCAATTACTTATATTTCATAAAAAGCGATTCAGGAACGACGTTATTATTAATGACAAATTAAGCGCATTTGCGCTTTTTTTGTTATGTTATAATCGGATTGAGGTGATCATTTGGCTAAAAAGAGACCAGTAAGAAAGAAGAAAAAGAAAAAATCGTTATTCAAACGATGGCTATATTTTATATTAATCATTTATTGTTTAGCATTTATATATGGATTAGTAAAACCAATGCCAGGTGGGAGTTCTAAATGGTATGAAGTGAGTAAGACGAATGATGCACAATTACTTTTGGATAATACGTATGAGAGTAATGGCCAAATGCATTACAATCATCATATTTTCCAGGAAATATTAAATACCATACGTGATGCAGATGATTTTATTATTTTAGATATGTTTTTGTTTAATGATACTTACGATGGGAAAGAAAATTATCCTAAATTGACGACACAATTGACGGATGCATTGGTGCAAAAGAAAAAAGAAAACCCAAATATTCGCATCTATATGTTAACGGATCCTATTAATAGTTTTTATGGAAGTTATACACCAAAACATTATCAAAAATTGCGTAATAACGGCATATTGTTGTATGAAACGAACTTAAATAAATTACGAGATTCCAACCCGATTTACTCAGCACTATGGCGCCCAACATTGCAGGTGTTCGGAAATGGTGGTAATGGAATGATTAAAAATATCTTCTCAAAAAATGCACCGAATGTTACAGTACGTGGTATGGCCAAATTGCTGAATATGAAAGCAAATCATAGAAAAACAATTGTCACTGAAGATGCAACAATCATTTCGAGTAGTAATCCTCATGACCCAAGTGGTCATCATCAAAATGTAGGACTTAAAATGAGCGGACAAATTCAAGAAGATGTGATTAAAAGTGAAATTGCTGCGATTAATATGAGCGGTGGGAAGCTAGAATTTAACGACTTCAAAATCAATAACCGTAAATTTAATAATCGTATGGATTATGATACGACTTTAGTCACTGAAGGAAAAATTCGTGATGCACTCATTGATGAAATTGAACGCCGTGATGACAATGATACGATTAAGATGGGGATGTTTTATTTATCAGATCGTAAAGTCATCAAATCGTTGTTACATGCAGCAGATCGCGGTGTAAAAGTCCAAATCATACTAGATGTGAATAAAGAAGCATTTGGTAAAGAGAAACCAGGTATCCCAAATAAATCAGTAGCGCATGAATTGGTTTCAAAATCAAATGATAAAATACAAATCAAATGGGCAGTCAGCCATGGTGAACAATATCATACCAAATTTACATTGCTTGAAGATAAAGATAAAAAAGAATCTCACTTAATGTTAGGGAGTGCCAATTTAACGAGAAGAAACATACAAGATTACAATATGGAAACCGATGTATTAATCACTGGAAAAAGTAACTTGCCAGTATTTAAAACATTAAATCAAGACTTTGATGCGAAATGGAACAATACATACGCCCACGTCACGGATAATTATAACGTTAAAAAAGATCCAAGCTTTATGAAAACATTGATTTATAGAATCCAAGAATTCAGTGGATTGTCGAGTTTTTAAATGATGTTATGAATATTAGATATAGTGAATATTCAAACAATTTTCAATTTACTGTTGACGAATCATTTTTTCACATGTAATATGAATATCAAATTTAATAAACACTTATCAAGAGAGATTGAGGGAAATGGCCCGATGACATCTCAGCAGCGGACTCTATTTAGAGCACTGTGCTAATTCCATCAAGCGTTATGCTTGGCAGATAAAATGTGATGTGCGGTTACGCCCATGTGTTTGCTAAGCAAATGCATGGGCGTATTTTTATTTTAGGAGGCGTAGTTATGATATATATTCAAAACGTAGTTAAACAATACCAAACTAAAAAAGGTGTTGTAACTGCTCTAGATGGTGTAAGTATCAAAATTGAAAAAGGAAAGATTTTTGGCATAGTTGGCTATTCAGGTGCTGGCAAATCTACATTGCTACGCATGATCAATAAACTTGAAGCACCAACCTCAGGATCAATATTTGTTGAGGGTGAAGATATTACTAAAGTAAGTGAAAAAAAGCTAAGAAAAAAGCGTCAAAATATTGGAATGATATTTCAAAGCTTTAACTTATTTAGATCAAAAACGATAGAAAACAATATTAAGTACCCACTTAAACTTACAAAACAATATTCAAAAGACGAGATTAATACACGGGTGGATGAATTACTAGAATTTGTTGGGTTAAGCGATAAGAAATATGATTATCCGAGTCAACTTTCAGGTGGTCAAAAACAAAGGATTGGTATCGCAAGAGCATTAGCTACAAACCCAGATATCTTACTTTGTGATGAAGCAACAAGTGCACTTGACCCAGAAACGACCGACGACATATTAGCGTTATTAAAGAAAATTAATAAAGAGCTCGGTATTACAATCGTTATCATCACACATGAAATGGATGTTGTAAAATCCATTTGCCATGAAGTGTGTGTGATGGAAAAGGGCAAAGTAGTAGAACAGAATAATGTGTTTGATTTATTTACAAATCCAATTCATAAAACAACAAAGCGATTTGTACATAGTGTCTTAAACGATGATATACCATCAGTCGTCAAAAATGATCGACATATCTATCGATTTATTTTCAATCAACAACAGATACTACAACCAGTACTCAGTAAGGTTGGAAGAATGTTTGAAGTTGATTTTAATGTACTTTACGGCAGTATCACTGAGTTAACAGATAAATTGTTTGGTAATTTACTGATCGAAGTTGTAGGGGAGACTGGAAATCAACAAAAAGCACTTCAAACGTTAGCAGCATATGGCATTGAAATTAAGGAGGTTGAAGGATTTGAAAACAGACTTAACTGAATTTTATCCCGTTATCATTCAAGAAACTTGGAATACCTTATTTATGGTCTTCGTTACTTTGATAGGTGCAGTTTTAATAGGTTTACCTTTGGGGATTTTACTATATGCATCAGGTAAAAACAGAGTGTTGGAAAATAAATGGATTAATACAGTATTAAATGCATTAATCAATACCATTAGACCAATTCCTTTTATCATTTTCCTCGTTGCATTGATTCCAATCACACGATTATTAGTAGGAACAACGATTGGAACATGGGCAGCGATTTTTCCAATGACGATTGCAGCAAGTTTATCAATCGCTAGAGTAGTAGAAAATAATATTATTTCAGTTGATAAAGGGGTTATTGAAGCTGCGCAAGCAATGGGAAGTTCAAAGTTCGATATTTTATTTAAAGTATTGATTCCTGAAGCAGCAGGTAGTTTGATACTTGGACTCACATTTGTAACTGTCTCATTAATTGAATTTTCGGCTGTAGCGGGACTAGTAGGTGCGGGAGGTATTGGCTATTTAGCATTTACATATGGCTATCAAAGATTTGATGTGGCGGTCATGTTTGTCACAGTCGTTGTATTAATCGTACTTGTACAAATCACACAATTTATTGGTAACAAAGTAGCAAATATATATACAAATAGATTATAAGGAGTGTTTTAAATGAAAAAATTATTCGTATTATTTTTAAGTTTAGTTGTATTATTAGCGGCATGTGGATCAAAAGAAAGTGGTAAACAAAATAAAGAAATTCGTATTGGGGTAACAGGCGTAGATGGAAAGGTTTGGGATGTCATTAAGAAAAAAGCTGAAAAAGACGGCATTAAAATTAAATTGGTAGAATTTCAAGATTATACAGCACCAAATAACGCGTTAGATCAAGGAGATATTGATTTAAATGCATTTCAACATTTTGCATTTTTAGATCAATTCAAAAAGGATCATCATTTAAAATTGTCAGTCGTTGGAACAACTGTATTTGCACCATTAGGCGTATATTCTGAAAAAATTAAAGATATTAAAGAATTGAAGAAAGGAGATACAATTGCAATTCCTAATGATGTAACCAATCAAGCACGTGCATTGAGATTACTTGAAAATGCAGGGGTATTGAAGTTAGAAAAAGATTTTGGATTATTTGGTGGGCCAGACAAGATTAAAGAAAATAAATTGGATTTAAAAATTAAAGCGATTGATGCGCAACAAACGCCAAGAGTATTACCAGATGTAGCAGCATCTATTATCAACAATGGTGTTGCTGGAAAAGCGGGATTAGATCCAGCAAAAGATCCAATCTTTAAAGAAGATCCAAAATCAGAAGCGGCAAAGCCATATATTAATGTGATTGCATCTAAAACTAGCGAAAAAGATAATAAAACATACAAAAAGATTGTAGAGTACTATCATTCTAAAGAAGCAATTGAAGCTGTAAAGAAAGATTCAAATGGTGGTGAGTTTGTTCATAAGTTAAATCAAAAAGAAATCGATAAGATTGAAAAAAGTTTGAAATAATTTTATAGGATATTGAAAAACACCTCGAAATTTTTCGAGGTGTTATTTTGTGTAATGAATAAATTGATAATTGTTGCCTGAAATTCCTAATCGATTGTAGAAACTAGCGATGTAATTTGCATTTGCGCTTGCCCATTGAATATCTGTTGCATATTGGCTATCTCCTGGTGCAAATGGATTCCATCTCATTGTATATAATGTGTTTTGGTTTTCTGAAACGAATCCTTTTGAAATGAATTCAGCACCACCGATGATGGCTTTCTCAGGTGTGTCCCAGCCTACATTTGCTGCATATTTTAATCCGTATTTTAATGCATCTTTGTCGTATGCACCTACACCATACATGTTGTAGAATTTCTTATTTGGATCTTCGCCTTTAACGTGACGTCCGTTAGCTAGGTGACTTCGTCCTTCGGCAGTTTCTAAAAATGCATGTGAGATTAAATAGATTTCATTAATATGGTACTTTTCACTCGCTGTTTTAAAGGCTTGTCCTTTACCTTCTAATATACCTTTACCTTGGAGTAACACATTTAATTGTTCAGCTGTTAATCCTTGTGATTGATTTAACACTAAAAATTGATACTTTTGAATCGGATCATTAATCAAACGCTCAGTATCCATAGCTCGAAGTACTAAACTACGTCTTGCATTTGTCCATTTCACACCGTTTGATACTTGTGGTTTTGGACTTAACTTCATTTGGATATTTGCTGCATCTGTTAATGTTGTTGGCACTGTTTGATGTTGTACGCCCGGTGTATTTACTTGATTAGTATTGGCAACGGGTTCTTTTTTAACAACGGGTTTAGGCAACGGTTTACGTTTAAGTTGGTCTGAACTTGTTTGAATCCATCCTGTAACACCATTTTTAAGCTGGCCATAAATAAATGTTTCATTACCAACTTTAATACTTTTCTTTACCGTTAATACTTCATTTTTGCCAACACGATCAATGACTTGTTGATCCGTACCATTCGGTGTGTTGTATAATTTCGTTGAAGCCGATTGAACGGTATAAATGTTATTTTGAACCTTAAGTGGTTTGATGGCATCGATCTTTAAGTCTTTTGCACGCACATATCCAATCGCGTTATTGATGTTTTCTGTAGTTTGTACACGGAAATACTTTTCGCCGTTAATAGTAGTTGAGTCGTTAATATACAATGTATAGTTCGCAAATGTACCAGCAATTTTTTTACTCATCGCTGCTTTATTCGTAATAATAATAGCTTGATTATTATTTATCTTACCAAGCTTTAACGTAGACTCTGCCTTTGCTGTTAACGGTATTATTATAGAAGAAAGTGCAACTGCACTGATAGTTATAGCTTTAAATATTTTCATAAGAGCCCCCAAATTTGTTGTATTATCACGTATTATAGCAAATTGTGCACGGCTAAAGAATCAATAATTGTAAAATTAACAATCTCTTAATATTACCTGTTGGTCTTTAATATATTATTGAACACGATGTCACTGATTTCACATGGATGCTCTTTACAATCTTGTTGTAACCAGAAGAATAGAACACCAAATTGTCCACCAATTGTGTAATTGACAAAGTAATCAGGGTTCTTTAAATGAAATTGGTTAATGATTTCAGAATAACTTTGTCTTAGACTGCCTATCAATTTTTGGGTAAAGTTTTGTGCTGGGTGTTTGGTTATTAATATTTTGAAGAAACGCTGATTTTCATAAATATATTGAAACAATGCATTGATATAATTTTTAACGTAGATTTGCTTATTTTGTGCATTGGTAATGCCTTCTGTTTTTGTCTTTACCATATTGATAATATTTTCAATGTGGAAGTCAATCATGCTGTCTAATAAATCGTATTTGTCTAAATAATATGCATAAAATGTTGAACGATTAATGTTTGCTTCAGTACAAAGCATTTTAATTGTTATTTCTCTAAAACGATATTCATCCATTAAATTTACCAAGCTGTTTTCTATGATTTGTTTTTTCTCTTTCATATATACTCCTAAAGCCCTATTTTTAAATATTTTAATCAATATCCGACAAATACACAAATTTTGTTGGTTGTATAGTTAAGATATCGATATATAATATAAAACATGTTTAAAAATTAGGAGGACATATCAATGAAAAAATTAATAATGATTAACATTATTACATTAATTATTTTAGCAGTTGGGGGAGCGACACTATTTCATTTCTATAATGAATCAGTGAATTATGTGAAAACAGATAATGCTAAAATTGATGGCGATCAATTAGCAATCGCTTCACCTGTTGCAGGTAAATTAGTGAAGTTCAATAAAGAAACAGGCGATAAAGTCGATAAAGACGAAAAAGTTGGTACTGTAATGGGTCAAGGGGCAGATGGAAAACCATCTAAAGTAGACATTACTATGCCACAAAACGGAACTATTGTTAAAACACAAGCAACTGAAAATGGTTTTGTAGGTGCTGGTACACCAATCGCTTATGCATATGATTTAAAAAAATTATATGTAACTGCAAATATTAAAGAAACTGAAATTGATGGTATTAAAAAAGGGCAAGACGTAGATGTATATGTTGATGGATATAAAGATACAACTTTATCAGGTAAAGTAAAATCAATTGGTTTAGCGACAGCTTCAAGCTTTAGTTTATTACCATCTTCTAATGGTAATGCAAACTTTACAAAAGTGACTCAAGTTATCCCAGTTAAAGTTGAATTATCAACAGATAAATCTTTAGATGTAATTCCAGGAATGAATGTAACAGTACGCATTCACAAAAACTAAGGAGGTTTTTTTATGACCTCAATGATTATATTTTATTGTGTGTTTTCAGCATTTGTTTTCTTCTTAATGAATCGAATTGTATTAAGACAAAACAAAAAGCAACAAACGCCACCTGTGAAAGTCGAAACTGAACAAACTGAAATTGATGTGAACAAACCAATTTACGAACAAGTGAAACGTCCACAAGCACAAGTTCAATTTGGTAAAGGTGTTACGTTACCAAAAATTATTGCTGCTTTAATGACAGGGATGTTCGTTGCGATATTAAACCAAACATTAATTAACGTTGCATTACCCGTTATGATTAATGACTTTAGTATTTCAACTTCGACAGCACAATGGTTAACGACAGGATTTATGTTAGTAAACGGGATATTGGTTCCTGTTTCTGCATATTTAAATCAAAAGTTCTCATATAGACAGCTATTCTTATTCGCAATGGTCTTTTTTACGATTGGTTCAATCATCTGTGCATTATCAGTGAATTTCCCAATGATGATGACAGGACGTGTGATTCAAGCGGTTGGTGCAGGTATTTTAATGCCTTTAGGTACAAACGTATTTATGACAGTCTTCCCACCTGAAAAACGTGGAGCTGCAATGGGTATGATGGGGATTGCCTTCATCTTAGCGCCAGCAATTGGGCCAACATTAACAGGTTGGGTAATTCAAAACTATCACTGGAACATTATGTTCTACGGGATGAGTGTTATCGGAATAATCTCTATCATCATTGGTTTATTCTGGTTTAAGATTTACCAACCGTTACGAAATCCAAAATTAGATGTGCCAGGTGTCATATTCAGTTCATTAGGATTTGGTAGTTTACTTTATGGATTCTCAGAAGCAGGTAACAAAGGATGGGATTCAGGTATTGTTGTAACAACAATGATTATTGGTATTTTCTTTGTTATATTATTCATTTACCGTGAAATGTCTATGAAAGTACCGATGATGGATTTACGTGCTTTGAAATATTCTGGTTTCTCATTTACTTTATTAATCAATGTTATCGTGACAATGAGTTTATTCGGTGGGATGTTATTATTACCAGTATATTTACAATCTATTCGTGGGTTCTCACCACTTGATTCAGGATTGTTATTATTACCAGGATCATTATTAATGGGATTAATGGGACCAATTTCTGGTCGTTTATTAGATAAAATCGGTATTCGTCCAATTACTATCTTTGGTTTATTAATCATGACATATGCGACTTGGGAATTAACAAAATTAAGTATGGATACGAGTTATAGTCATATTTTAAGTATTTATATCCTTCGTTCGTTTGGTATGAGTTTCATTATGATGCCAATTATGACAGCAGGTATGAATGCTTTACCACAACACATGATTCCACACGGTAATGCGATTAGTAACACAGTACGACAATTGGCAGGTTCAATAGGGACTGCCGTGTTGGTAACAGTAATGACACAACAAACAACAGCACATATTGGAGATATCGCCAATACATTAGACAAAACACATCCAGAAGTGATGGGACAATTTTCACAAATTGGACAAAGTGTAGGCTCTAGCCAAGCGGGCAGTCAATTGGTGATGGGATATATGCAAAAGTTTGCAACAATCAATGGTATCAATGATGCCTTTTGGGTAGCAACAGCCTTAAGTGCACTAGCTTTAGTATTGTCATTTTTCCTTAAAGGGAAAGATCATTATAGAGCTGAAGAACAATAATTCAATATACAAGTATAAACAAGTCGAAAATAATACTTTTTTCGGCTTGTTTATTTTTATATAATGAGTGTAAGGAGTGGTCGATTTGAAAACAAAGTATATCGATAAAAGGTCATGGCGACGTCTGTTGGATAAAACGTATAGTGAAAAGAGAATTGAAACAAGTACATTTGATGGCATCGTTGGATTAATTACGATGAAAAAAGTAAAATCACCATTAGAAGTAGAAATATTAGGGGAAAACGTTCGTGTTGTCGATGTAGGATATCAATGGTTACAAATATTGCCAAAGGATAAACATTATAGTATTACAGTAATGTACAATGAAAAGCATGAGCCGATACAATATTATTTTGATATCAACGAGAAAAATATTCTTGAATTAGGCAAAGCGCGTGCACATGATTTGTATTTAGACGTACTTGTATTACCAGATGGACGATATGAATTAGTAGATGAAAAAGACTTACATCGAGCTCTAAAACATCAAGATATTACAAAAGCGCAATTTGATTTTGCTTATCAAGAAGCAGAAGCAGTTATGGAAAGTGTCGAAACAAACTTTTTACAATATGTTGAATTAGCGAAGTATTGTAAAGGGGAAATTAGCAATCCTAATTAGGATTGCTATTTTTTGAATTAGGGGTGATCTTATGTTTGATAGTCATATTCATTTGGATCAGTATGATGATTTAGTTTTGGATAAGATGCTTATGGACGTTAATGGTGTTATCGCTGTGAGTATGGGGATGAAGAGTTTTGAAAGGTTATTAAATATAAAGCAAAGATATAACAAAGTTCATATCGCATGTGGATTCCATCCTGAGCAAGTGATTGATATGAATGAAGTGAATGCTTTATTAAATCAAATTGATAAGCATCATGATGAACTTATCGCGATTGGTGAAGTCGGTTTGCCGCAATATTTGATGCGTGAGGATGATTCTATTGATCAACAATCCTACATCGATGTTCTTGAATTATTTATTCAAAAAGCAGCCAAATATGATTTACCGATTGTATTACATGCCGTATATGATGATGCTTTGATTGTTTTGGATTTATTAAAGAAACACAATATTAAGCGTGCGCATTTTCATTGGTTTAAAGGTAGTGATGCGGTGCATGATGCTATTTTAAGTACAGAGTATATGGTGAGTGTAACGCCTGATGTGACTTGGGACGATAAAACAAGACGTGTGATTGAAAGGTTTCCATTAGAAAGGTTAATGATTGAAACGGATGGGCCATGGCCTCATAAAGGTTTTGTTAAAGAAGAGATTGCACAACAACTTTTTGGTATAATTGATGTGATTCATGATATAAAAGGTGTATCTACAAGTGACGTAATACATCAAGTCAATGAAAATACAAAGAATTTCTACCGATTAGAATAGAGGAATGCCAATGAAGATTGATGATTATAGGTTGCTTGTCGCTTTAAGTGAACAAGGCACATTACGTAAAGCAGCAGACACGTTGTATATTTCCCAACCAGCAGTAAGTCAACGTTTAAAGACGATTGAAGATGAATGGGGTACTGATATTTTCATTCGTACTAAGAAAAAATTAATAACGACTACAAACGGCGAATTGATTATTCAACATGCTAAGAAGATGTTAAAAGAAGAGACAAACTTAAAAGAGATGATTCAGTATTATGAAGGTACTGTGAATGGTAAGTTGTCGATTGGTGTTTCTAGTTTGATTGGTCAAACCATCTTACCGAAAGTATTAGAAAAATACATTAAATTATATCCTGAAGTTAAAATTAGTCTTCAAGTTGGCTCGAGTACACGCATTATGCGTAATCGCCAAGATTTTCATGTGTCTGTAATCCGTGGGACTCAAATTATGAACATGCAAAATGAAGTATTGATGAAAGATAGACATTATTTTATTTATCCAAAAGATAAAAGCGACCAACTTAATACATTACCAATGATTGAGTTTCAAGCGGATCCTATTTATTTAAAGGATATTGAAACTTGGTACACAGAGCAATTTAAAGAAACTTATGCGCCGCAAATTAAAACTGATCAAATTGCAACGTGTAAGGCTCTACTATTAGCCGGTGTAGGTATGACGGTATTACCTGAAGTGGTTGTAAATGATATTGATCAATCGTTATTTGAAGTACAACTTTTATCGGTAAATGAACATGATTTATTACGTGAAACATTTTTGTGTTATGAAAGTGATATGTTAAGTTTGCCTCAAGTGAAAGCTTTTATTGAAATGATGAAAGCTGAAGTGTCCTTATTAGGAGATGTGATGAATGACTGAGTTGAAATTTTTATTGGAACAAGTTGAAACACATGATTATATTCGAGATATTGCTGAGAAATTTAATTATTTCTTCAAAGAATATGAAATGGGCTTGTTAGAATTACAAAGTGATATTGAAATCATCGATCTTGAATGGCAAGCACGATATGGTTATTCTCCATTCGAACATATTAAGACACGTATCAAATCACCGATGAGTTTAAAGGAAAAGATTGAGAAAAAGGGTGTTGATTTCACTCCTGAAGCGATACGCGAAAATATATTTGATATTATCGGTGTACGTATAGTGACGAGCTTTGAAGATGACGTTTATCAAATTTATGAATTATTAAAGAATCGTAACGATTTACGTATTAAGCGTGTTAAAGACTATATCAAAAATCCAAAACCAAGCGGATATAAGAGTTTGCATCTTATCGTGGAAACAGAGCTTGTTTTATCAGAGGGTGTAAAGTGGATTCCAGCTGAGATACAAATTCGAACGCTCGCGATGGATTTCTTCGCTTCTACAGAGCATAAACTACAATATAAATATAATACGAAAGCATTAAGTGATGACATTAGAAATGAACTTAAGGAAATTGCGGATGTTTCAAGTGCGCTAGATCAAAAGATGACTGAAGTACGTAATACTATATTATTAGACTGAGGTGGCTTATGATTCAATCTGTATTAGAAAAAGGTATTGGCTTAATGAACGAAGATGCTTTAATAATTAATGATAAATTGAAAGTATACGGTGTTATAGATGGTGTCACGAGTCTTGCTGGTGTAGTGATTGATGGTAAGTCGCCAGGATTTTTGGCAAGCCAAGTGGTGAAGCAATCGTTTGAGTCAACGACTTTAAATAATTTAGACAAAATGACCATTGAAGCGAATGCGAATATTCAACGTTTGATGGATGAAATGCACATTGAAATCAATAAGAAAGCAGATCGATTTCAATGTTGCCATGCGGTCGTTCAATTAAAGGATGATAAAATCTTTTATACAAGTTCTGCGGATTGTGTTATTTATACAATAGGTGATACAGTGCAACAAATTGTTCCCACATTTAAAAAAGATAAAGAAAGTAAATCGGTCTCTAAGTGGTTAAAAAAGTATCCGAATGCATATGAACTAAAGGCATTACCTGAAGAAATGATTCAAGCTTCAAATACAGCTAAAGAAGCGGCGAATGAAATGGGTGGATACAGTGTCATGAATGGGGATGTGTTGTTTAATCAAGCATTTAATGCAGGTGAAATAAATAAAGCGAATATCACACACATTTTAATTACTACTGACGGCTTTTATGACATAGAAAATGTTGGGTTAGAAACATTTGTACGTCAATCATTAAATGGACTTGATGTTTTTTTAGAAGACATGATTACTAAAGAAATTGTAGACAAAACAAAAACGCTTTACCCGCGCGTAAAGGTACACGATGATAAAGCGGCAGTACTTATCAAACTATAGTTTTTCTAATTGTGATTGAAACTTTTCTTTATGACTTAACGGTAACGCATCGACTAAAAGCGCTTTTTCTAAAAGTGCTTTATTTTTTTTGTCATGATATTTCAGTGTATTAAATTCATCAATCGTAAATTGAACTGGATGTCGTTCAATAAGTTCTAAAGCATCTCCAGGATGTACTGTACCTTCTTTAAGCACTCGGAAATAACAACCTGTCGCATTTTTAGCGAGTATCATTTTTACGATATCTGGGACTCCATGGATTTGGGCAATAGTATTGCATGGACCACGTGACTCCGTTACTTGAATGATGCCTTCACCAAGTTTAAACGTATCGCCTATTGCAATATTATCCTTTGTTAATCCTCTTGTTGTGATGTTCTCACCAAATGCTGCATATTCTGGCATATTAGGGATGTATGATTCCCAAAGTGCATAATCATCTTTATCGTATAAACAAATGGCCTTATCAACACCGCCATGTAATTTATATACGTGTTCATCACCAACTAAACCTAATTTATTTAAATATGTAGGTTCAGTAATCGGTGTTTTTAAATAAGCTGTATGTATTGTTTTATCGCCAACATTGACATCTTTTGCTTTACCACTACATATTTGTAATATTTCGAATTTCATGACTACAACTCCTTTTCATTACAAAGTTACTTGTTTTCATCTATAATATATGAATACGAATAAAAATAAAAGTTGGTGAGTTATGTTAATCGGATTATTGAAGATTAAAAATTACAAATTGTTCTTAATGAACATGATATTACTCGGTATGGGACTTGCCATTACTGTACCGTTTTTTATTTTATATGCAACCAATGGATTAGGCATGTCTCGAGGTCAATATGGACTATTAATGGCGCTTGCAGCATTGGCAGGCTTTTCAATGAATACGATGATTGCAAGATTCTCGGACTCAGGAAAAGTGAACCGTAAATGGTTGATTATATTTAGTTTAATGATGGCAGCTTGTGGGTTTAGTGTTTATTTCTTTATACACTCAGTGTTTTGGTTTATTATTTTATACGTTTTATTTATTGGATTAGCTGCTCCCGCAATGCCTCAAATGTATGCTTCAGCAAGAGAGAGTATTAATGAATCTGCTTCTAGTAAACATGCAGTGTTAGCAAATACTGTTTTAAGATCAATGTTTAGTTTAGGATTTTTATTTGGACCATTAGTTGGCACGGTATTATTAAATAAATTTGGTTATGATGGTTTATTTGGTGGGACTGTGGTTTTATATGTTGTTGTAATGGTCACAATGTTATTCTTTTTCAAAGATATTAAAGTTACACCAGTAAAAGTAACATCAAGACAAGTAGAAACACGCGCACCGAATTTACTACGTGATAAATACTTACTTGTGCCATTTCTTGCATTTGTAATGCTTCATGTTGGTCAGTGGATGTATACATTAAATATGCCGTTGTTTGTAACAGAATATATCAATGGCAAAGAGGCGGATGTAGGTCATTTAGCAAGTTTATGTGCGGGTCTTGAAGTACCATTTATGATTATTTTAGGAGTGCTTGCAAGTAAGTTTCAAACGAGAACTTTGCTGATGATTGGTGCTGTTTTCGGTGGAGGTTATTATTTTTCAATAGGTGTATTTGATAGTGTTACTGCGATGTTAATCGGGCAGTTAGGATTGGCATTTTTCTTAGCGATATTGTTAGGACTTGGTATAAGTTACTTTCAAGATATTTTGCCGCAATTTCCTGGGTATGCATCGACGTTGTTTAGTAATGCTATGATTGCTGGTCAATTGATTGGGAACTCATTAGGTGGTGTGATGAGTGATATTGTTGGTTTAGGAAATGTCTTTTTCATATCTGCAGGCTTTATATTCATTGCATTTATTTTATTAATTTTTACAAAACCAGTGAACATGGAGGAATTACAATGAGTATGTTATGGTGGATTATTGTTATTTGCGCCTTTTTACTTGGGTTTGCAAGCTTATTAGTACCGATGATACCAGGTGTTGTCGTGATGTGGGTTGGTTTTTTAACGTATCACTTTGGCATTGATCATCATAAGTTATCGATTTGGTTTTGGTTAGCTATGGTCACATTAACAATCGTGATATTAGTAAGTGACTATGTGGCAGGAAGTTATTTTGTAAAGAAGTATGGAGGAAGTAAAGCAGGTGAAATCACAGCAGCATTAGCGGTATTTGCAGGAAGCTTTATATTCCCCCCATTCGGAATCCTTATTGTACCTTTTGTAGCAGTAATGGTTGTAGAACTAGTGTCACACCAAGATTTCAAAAGAGCATTTGATGCGAGTATCGGATCGTTATTTGGATTTTTAGCAAGTACATTGGCCAAATTTATGATTATGGTTGTTATGATATTATGGTTTATATTTGATATTATCGTATAAAAAAGTTCGCCTAATTTGGCGAACTTTTTTGTTTGGAATATTTTCGAAAAGGTTTTGTGAGTTGCTTGATGATAATGATAAGTGTGACGATAATAATCCAATAAATATACCAATGGATGTATTGTTTTGGACCTAGATGAATTTCATTTTTAAATTCAATTAAAATAATAGGTACTATGGCATAGATTAAATAAAGGATGAGATTATTAACTTCAAATATCTTCTTAGGCTTAAAAGCATTTTTGATCACATTATGTTTAATGATTTGAGCTGCAGAGTAAATCAATGCTGCTGCGATAATAACAGATATGAAGAACGGTATGATATAAATTTTGTTAAATTGATTGGCGTATAATTGTAAGTATGTTTCTTTTACACCGAAATATAAGAAATATGCAGTAACTAATATGCAGCCATATATATAGGGAATGAATTTATTTAAATCTTCATTGAATGAAGCCTCTATTAATAGGTGATCTGTGAAACTTTTTTGATCATGATTAAAGAAAGTTTCAGGATTAATATGTTCTAATTGAGCTTGTCTTAAATCATCAAGTAATTTGAGTAACAATGTATGAGCTTTGTGTATGTTTATATTTTGATGGGTAAGTAAATAATTTTTACTTTCAAAGTATGCGTTTTTGTACTCGCTATAAAGTAATAATAACTTTTCGTGTTCTTCTTTCTCAAAAGACATGGAAACACCTCGATAAATCGTAATATTTTGATTTATGATATCACAAGGTTGTTAATAAATGAAGTGATGGTGTTTTGGGTATGTTAATTTAATGAGTAGTGGCACTCAAAATAAATCTGAGTGCCACAACGACATGAAATCATGTGAAAAAATTGAGTAGTGGCACTCAAAATGAATCTGAGTGCCACAACGAAGTGAAATCATGGGAAAAATATGAGTAGTGGCACTCAAAATAAATCTGAGTGCCACAACGAAGTGAAATCATGGGAAAAATATGAGTAGTGGCACTCAAAACGAATCTGAGTGCCACAACGATATGAAATCATGTGAAAAAATTGAGTAGTGGCACTCAAAACAAATCTGAGTGCCACAACGACAAGAAACCATGTGAAAAAATTGAGTAGTGGCACTCAAAATAAATCTGAGTGCCACAACGTCAAGAAATCATGTGAAAAAATTGAGTAGTGGCACTCAAAATAAATCTGAGTGCCACAACGATATCAACCACATTAATTATCTATCTTCTATTTCCTTTTAACTTACGCATCTCTGCACCGATCTTAGTGTTTTTCTTCCATAAATCTTTTTGTTCACGCATCAATGCTTCATTATTTTTTCGTTCATGAAAGTCTAACTCGCGTTTGTATTTTAAATAACGGTCATAACGTGATGCATCAAGTGTTCCACTAGCTAGTGCTGCTTGTATTTGACATCCTGGTTCATTTTGGTGGGTACAATCATTGAATTTACATTGTGTCATTAGTGTTTCAATGTCTTCAAATTCTGTTTGTAGGCCATGGTTATCACCCGTACTCCAAAGTTGGAACTCTCTCATACCAGGTGTATCTATTAATATGCCACCATCTTCAATGATCAATAATTCTCGATGTGTTGTGGTATGTTTGCCTTTGTCATCACTTTCACGGATAGCTTGAGTTTGCATGACTTCTTTACCTATTAATCTGTTGATTAATGTTGACTTACCAACACCTGATGAGCCTAAAAGTGTACCTGTTTTATTAGGTTTCAAATAATCCTTTAATGCATCTATATTTGTATCTTCTTCTGTTGATACAAAATAAACCGGTACACCAAAAGCAACGTTTTGGATTTCAGCTTCCATGATTTCTTTGTCTAAATCACTCGCTAAATCTGCTTTAGTCATCACAATAATCGGTGTTGCACCTGAGTCATATGTTGCAATCAAGTAGCGTTCAAGTCGATGGATGTTAAAGTTATCGTTGCAACTCATTGTTAAGAATGCATAATCAATATTTGCAGATATGATTTGAGGCTTAGTTTCATTGCCAGCAGCATTTCGTATGAAGCTTTGAGTACGTGTAAGTATATGTTCAATTGTCCCTTTTTGTTCGTTATCCCAAGGTTTGATTAATACAAAATCACCTACAGCTGGTAGTAATGTAAGGTCAGTTAATTGATATTTGAATTTACCAGGTAACTCACATAAATATGTGCCTTCTTCAGTGATCACACGGTATAAACCTTTATGTTGGGTAGAGATGCGCCCTTTGATTAATGCAGCATCGATTTGTTGTGCTTCTTTATTTAATGATTCTGTAAATCCTAATTGAAATAAGTTCATATTCGTCTCCTTTTATAAAAAAATACCCGTGGCAAAGAACCACGGGTACAATGGAAACGTTTAAGAAACGTACGATGCCCATGATTCTATAGTGTCGATTGTCATCATTAACTTCATCATAAGGCATCATCCTTTCTTTTTTTTCAATAATATAAAAAATACCGTTTGAAGTCAACTTTTAAATTTGTCACAACATAATATATCCTTTAGAATGATATTATGAAAGATTATTAGGAGGCTATTATGTATACTTCAAAACAGCAATTAGTACAAGATGTAAAAATGCTAACAGCAACGACACAAACTTGTATCAATGAATTAACTGACGAATCTTTATCTCAAGCGGTATCTGAAAAAGATCGTACTTTAGGAGAAATTGCTTGGCACATTACAACAAGTGTTGTAGGATTTGCGAATCAAGCTGGATTAAAAGCTGAAGGTGCTGGCTTTGGTGCGGATATGCCTGAGTCTGCTGAAGCGATGAAACAAGCTTATCAAGAAAATGCGAATGCTGTTATCGAACAATACGAAGCTTTAACAGATGAAGATTTAATGAAAGAAGTAGACTTCTTCGGTCATCCAATGCCAATGGGGGCTTTGTTAAGTGCGTATACTTTACATGAAGTACACCACCGTGGTCAAATGACTGTATTAATGCGTCAAGCAGATTTGAAAGTTCCTTCTATTTATGGACCTTCACGTGATGGAGAATAATTAAACTTAAGCTTAAATGTGTAGGTTGCTACATTTTTAAGCTTTTTTATTATTGTACGTTTATAAGTATAATTTTGTATTAATTTTTAGTATAATTAAGCAAATCTGTATATACAAAGTAGGTTATTTATGGAAAATTTTATTGTAATGATTAGTTTAATAGTTGCGGTTATTATTTCAACTATCATACAAAGCTATTTGCCAAAAGTCCCATTAGCATTTATTCAAATCGGGTTAGGGTTGATGATATTTTTAACCCCAATACCTATCAAACTAGAGTTTGAACCAGAACTCTTTTTAATTGGGATTATTGCACCGCTGTTATTTTTGGAAGGTAACCATGTTTCAAGAATTACTTTGATAAAGTACTTGAAGCCCATCATATTAATGGCGATGGGGCTTGTATTTATTACGGTTATCGGTCTTGGCTACTTCTCACATGCTTTGATACCTGTGGTACCACTCGCAGCCTGTTTTGCACTTGCAGCAATTATTTGTCCTACAGATGCGGTTGCAGTCGGTGCGATTGCCAAAGGGAAGAAGTTACCTAAAGGTTTGATGACCATTTTAGAAGGTGAAAGCTTACTTAACGATGCTGCAGGTATTTTATGTTTTAATATTGCAGTCTTGGCATTAACAACAGGTGAGTTTAGTGCAGGCAATGCTGTTTTAAAATTTCTTGAAACGAGTATCGGTGGTGTACTTGTCGGTATCATTATTGGTGTTTTATTTGTTCAAATGCGTATTCGATTGATTCGTGCCGGATTTGAAAACGATTATATTTATATATTAATACAGTTGCTGACACCGTTTGTAATTTTTATGATTGCTGAAAGTTTTCATTTTTCGGGTGTTATTTCAGCGGTAATGGGCGGTATTATCCATGGTATGGAACGAGATCGTATGAGCCAAGCTACGACAAGACTTCAACTAGGTTATGATAATACTTGGGGCTTATTATCGACAGTTTTAAATGGATTAGTATTCGTTATTTTAGGCTACTTAATTCCAGACGTATCGATTCAAATTTTCCAAGCAGATAAAGGCTTTATGATGTTACTCTTTTACACAATCATTATTGCTTTAATCCTATACATCATTCGTTTTTCATGGGTTTATTTGTTATATGATATCTTTTATATTCCTGAAAGTAGGTTTGAGCGTATTTTAAACCGTGAAAAAGGGATTGTAGAAATTCGCCCATCACGTTTTAAATATGCACTTGTTGCATCGGTTTGTGGGATTCATGGTACGATTTCAATGGCCATTGCATTGACGCTTCCACACATGATACATAATCAAACCTTTGATGCGCGTGATGAACTATTATTTATTTCAGCAGGTATTATTGTAATCAGTTTAGTCGTCGCTCAACTGGTATTGCCATTTATAACTGAGTCTGAAGAAGAAAAAGAAAAATCATTAATGTCATATAAAGAAGCACGCATTAAAGTAAAAGAATTTGGCTTAAAGTATATTAATGAAAACACGACAACTGAAAATAATTTGGTTGCAGGGAACTTGTCACATCAATATTCGATGCAGATTAGTTTCATTAAAAATTTAGATTACAGAAAACAAAATACGAAAGAAATGGATCGATTACAAGCTATAGCGATGAGTTGTGAAATGGAAACACTAGATGATTTGGTTAGTCGCAATGAAATTACGGATACACAGTTTAATAACTACGTCCAATATACAGAAAGAACGAGAACTTTCCACAGTGTGAGTAGTTTTAGAAAAATGTTATTTATTATAAAAATGAATCGAAGAAGACGAAAAATTTTGCAACAAGTGAATGCATCAAGCTCGTTATCAATTAGAAACAACTTAAAGGAATTAGAAAATATAGCACGCATCGTTCATTATAATGTTGTGAATCGATTGTCTAAGGAAATGACGAGAGAAAACAGTTTAGAAGTGGCATTAATTTCAGATGGTTATTTAAGTAGGATTGATCAATTGAAACGTAATATTCAATCTGAGTCCATTGATGATGAAGAAACAATTTTAGCACTGGATGTTTTAGGTGCTGAGAAGAATTTAGTATATAAGCTTGTGACAAATAATAAAATTAGTACAAGTGTCGCTGTAGAATTAAGACAATCATTAAATTACGATGAAATGTTATTGTTAAATGGATATGATCATTAAAAAAGCATTGAAACATCCTAGGATGTTTCAATGCTTTTAATTATGATAATGGTGTTTTTCCTTTAAAGTTTACATAGCGATACGCTTGTTCAACTTCCTCATCAGTAGGGGGTTCCACATCTGTTAATTGATATGGTACACCTAATGCTTGCCACTTATGTACACCTAATTGGTGATAAGGTAATAATTCGAACTTTTCAACATTATCTAGTGAATTGATGAATTCACCCAATTTTTCTAAGCTTTCTTTGTCATCTGTTAATCCAGGAACAAGAACGTGTCTGATCCAAACAGGTTGCTTTCTTTCTGATAACATTTTAGCAAACTTTAAAATGTGTGTATTTGGCTTTCCTGTTAGTTTTAAATGTTTGTCATTATCAATATGTTTAATATCTAACAAGAATAAATCAGTATATTTTTGAAGTTCATCAAAATGATGCATAAACGCATGTGTATCATTGACACAACCAGCAGAAGTATCAATACAAGTATGAATATCATTTTCTTTTAATAACCTAAATAATTCTTCTAAGAATGGCAATTGTAGTAATGGTTCGCCACCACTTACTGTAACGCCACCACCAGATGATGCGAAGTAAGGTTTAAATGGTAAAATTTCTTCTAGCATTTCTTGTGCAGTTACTTCTCTTGATGGTTCACCAATTTCCCACGTATCCGGGTTATGGCAATATAAGCATCTTAAAAGACAACCTTGTGTAAAAATAATAAATCTTAATCCTGGGCCATCGACTGTACCAAGACTTTCAACAGAGTGGATATGTCCTTTAATCATAATTTCACCTAATTTCATTTAAAAAATAATACCAAGGTGCATGCACCTTGGTATTTAATTATAACTTATTTATACTTTTATGACTTGATTTTAATTACATTTTTTCGTGGAATGTTCTGTTAATAACATCTAATTGTTGTTCGCGAGTTAATTTGATGAAGTTAACAGCATAACCAGATACACGGATTGTTAATTGTGGATATTGTTCTGGATGTTCCATTGCATCAAGTAAAGTTTCACGGTTAAATACGTTGATGTTTAAGTGATGACCTGCTTGAGTTGCATAGCCATCTAAAATACCTACTAAGTTACGTTCTTGAGCTTCTGCTTCTTTACCTAATGATTTAGGTACGATTGAGAATGTATTTGAAATTCCATCTTTACAGCAGTCATATGGTAATTTAGCTACTGATGATAATGATGCAAGCGCACCTTTAGTGTCGCGTCCGTGCATTGGGTTTGCACCAGGTGCAAATGGTTCACCAGCTTTACGTCCATCAGGTGTGTTACCTGTTTTCTTACCGTATACTACGTTTGAAGTGATTGTTAATACACTCATTGTATGTTCAGAATCACGGTAAGTTTTATGTTTACGTAATTTAGTCATAAATGATTCTACTAATTCAACAGCGATATCATCTACACGTGGATCGTTGTTACCGTATTTAGGGAATTCGCCTTCAGTTTCAAAATCCACTACTAAACCTTCTTCGTTACGAACAGGTTTAACTGTAGCATATTTGATTGCTGATAATGAGTCAGCAGCTACTGATAAACCAGCGATACCTGTTGCCATTGTACGGATGATTTCAGTGTCATGTAATGCCATTTCGATTCTTTCATAGCTGTATTTATCATGCATGTAGTGAATGACATTTAATGAGTTGATGTAAACACCAGCTAACCAATCCATCATTGTATCTAATTGTTTGTAAACAGTGTCATAATCTAATACTTCGTCAGTGATTGGTGCGAAGTTTGGTCCAACTTGTGCACCTGATTTTTCATCTTTACCACCGTTGATAGCATATAATAATGTTTTTGCTAAGTTTGCACGAGCGCCGAAGAATTGCATTTGTTTACCAATTTTCATTGCACTTACACAACATGCGATACCGTAGTCGTCTCCATAGCTTTCACGCATTAAATCATCGTTTTCATATTGCACTGAGCTTGTTTTAATACTCATTTTTGCACAGTATGTTTTGAAGTTTTCAGGTAACATTGTAGACCATAAAACTGTTAAGTTTGGCTCTGGAGCTGGTCCTAAGTTATCTAATGAATGTAAGAAACGGAATGAGTTTTTAGTTACTAATGGTTTACCATTAATACCAACACCACCGATTGATTCAGTTACCCAAGTTGGATCACCTGAGAATAATTCATTGTAATCTGGTGTACGAGCAAATTTAACTAAACGTAATTTCATGATGAAGTGGTCAATGATTTCTTGAACTTCGATTTCAGTGATTGTACCTGCTTTTAAGTCACGTTCAGCATAAATATCTAAGAATGTAGATACACGACCTAAACTCATTGCAGCACCGTTTTGTTCTTTAATTGCTGCTAAGTAAGCTAAGTAAGTCCATTGAACTGCTTCTTTAAAGTTTTCAGCTGGACGGCTTAAATCGAATCCGTAAATGTTTCCTAATTCTTTTAATTCATTTAATGCTCTGTATTGTTCAGAAACTTCTTCACGTAAGCGAATAACGTCTTCTGACATTGTTGTTGAAATGTTATGGAAGTCTTTTAATTTTTGTTCCATTAAGAAATCTACACCGTATAAAGCAACACGACGATAGTCACCGATAATACGTCCACGACCGTAAGCATCTGGAAGACCAGTGATAACCCCAGCTTTACGACAAGCTAACATTTCTTTTGAGTAAGCATCGAATACACCTTGGTTATGTGTTTTTCTGTAATCAGTAAAGATGCGTTCTGTTTCTTTATCTAACTCATAACCATAAGATTCACAAGCAGCTTTTGCCATACGGATACCACCGAATGGTTGCATAGAACGTTTGAATGGTTTTTCAGTTTGAACACCAACGATTGTTTCTTTATCTTTGTCTAAATAGCCTGCAGCGTGAGAAGTGATTGTTGATACAACTTTTGTATCCATATCCCACATACCGCCACGTTCACGTTCTTCTTTAGATAATTGCATTACTTGATCCCATAATGCTTTTGTGTTTTCTGTAGCTGGTGCTAAGAATTCGTCGTTACCTTCGTATAATGTATAGTTTAATTGGATAAATTCACGAACGTCCACACGACGATTCCATTTTCCTGTTTTAAATCCTGCCCAAGCATTCGTTTTTTTAGTTTCTTCTTTAAACATAATTTTTCCCTCCAAGGAATTTTTATTGTTCATTATTTCACAATCTTATTATATCAAATGTACAGAAAAGCGTATTCTTTTTTTAAAAAATAAAGTGTCAAAATTAAAAATGTAGTATTATCAAGCATTTTACTGTAATAGTACAGGCGTAAAAATGCGCGATATTTATATAACAGTTTCATTGTAACAGTAATTGACTTCCTTATTCAAACAATCCTATGTAAAATGAGTAAGGGAGTGAAAACGATGGAGCTTCAGTATTTATATAAAAATAATGATAAAGTCATTAAGCAAATCGCACATATCCACGAGCATATCCCTTATCAGTATGATCAAAATTATGAAACGAATGCTTTAGAAATTGCACTTAGAATTGAAAGTATGAAATTATTATTAGCATACAACGATGAGATTTTCTATGTTACGGATGGCGATGATAATGAACATGCACCAAGGATTATTGCATATATTTGGTATACGATTGATTGTAATAAAAATGAGACATTCATTTATATTAAATCGACGTATGTTCATCCAGATTATCGTCAACAAGGATATGCAACCCTGTTAAAAGACAGCGTTAAAAATGTTGCAATACAAAAAGGGATTAATAGAATAGAAAGTAAAGTGCATAAAAATAATATAAGCATGCGACAATTAAATTTAAAATTAGGGTATAAAATAAAAGATAACATTATGTACTTAGAGGTGCCTCATGATTAGAACAATGTATATAGATGAAGAAAATAAAATTCATCAATGCCATACTCCACACGAGATGGAAATTCATCCTAAATTATTATGGGTGGATATGTCAGAACCAACACTAGATGAAAATTTATTATTAAGTCAGTATTTTCAATTTCATCCTTTATCGATCGAAGATGCGACAAGTGTGAGACAAAGACCAAAATTTAAAGAGTATGAAGATTATTTATTTTTCGTCTTTCACGCTATTGACTTAACGACAATGAAACCAGAAGAAATAGATGTGTTTATAAACGATAATATGATCGTGACGTATCATAAAGAGAATTCTGAAGAGGTTGATAAAGTTTGGGGACAAATTCCTTATTCAAAAGCCGCTGAAAAGTTAACGACAAAAGATATCATGTATCGTATTTTAGATGGGATTGTCGATAATTATTTTCCGTTCGTATATGATCTTGAAGATAAAGTGTTCTCGTTTGAAGATCGTCATTCGGTGAACATTTCTACTGAAGAGTTGATAGAAGAAACCTTTGATTTAAGAGAGGATTTACTATTAATCCGAAGAACGGTATTACCGATGAAAGAATTGGTTTATCGTTTGTTAGAAGGTAAGTTATTTATTATCAGTAAGAAGCAACGATTGTATTTGCATCATATTAATGACCATTTAATCAAACAGGCAGAAATGATTGAGTCTTCAAGAGAGATGACTTCTGATATAAGAGACAACTATATTTCATTAAACTCATTTAAAATGAATAATATTATGAAAATCTTAACGATTTATTCTGTCATATTTATGCCATTGACATTAATAGTAGGGATTTACGGAATGAACTTTGATTTCATGCCTGAGTTACATATGAAATATGGTTATCTTGCAGTATGGATTGTGATGATTGGCATCACAGTCGGTATGATTTATTATTTCAAATTAAAAAGGTGGTTTTAACCACCTTGAACGGTATTACAATGATATAAGTTATGCCATTCTTTAAACATCGGACCTTGTGTATTGTACACAGGGTCTGTTTTTGGTAACGGCACACTGTTGATTTCTGAATTCACTTTGCTGAGATCATTAATAGACGTTTCTATTTTTACGTCCACTTGTTCAGGATAACTTAAAGCAACTTTAAAATCTTTAGTCGATTCTAGTAAACGGTGCCCATAACCTGCAGGTAACAATAAAACTTGTCCTTGAGTTATTTTTTGTTTTTGACCGGATTCACCACCAATCATTAATGTAGCCTCGCCGCTTAAAACACCGATGGCTTCATGGGTATTTGGGTGATAATGATGATAATCAAAAACAGAACTCTCGAACAATATTTTCCATCCTGCTTGTTTAAATTGTGATTTCACATCAACAGTTTCTTTATAAACGATAGCTGGTAATATCATATGATTCGGTGTTGATTTTGATACGGGTGCGTGTATGATTGAATATTGCATAACATCCCTCCTTCCTTCATTTTATATAAATCTGAATATGGATGCATCCAATGTGTTTTTAGCAAACAAATGTGGTGGAATATGTTAAACTGTTACTAAGTATAATTAAGGTGGGATAACATTGAAAAAAGTATTCATTTCAATGGCAACAGCAAGTTTATTGCTTACAGCATGTGGCTCTGATGAACAAGATGCGAAATTAACAAAAGAAATTGACGCATTAAAAAAAGAAAAAGCGCAACTTGATAAAGATTATGATGCATTGAAAAAAGAAAATAAAAAAATAAAAGAAGATTTAGATAAAAAGAAATCTGACCTTGATGATGAGAATAAAAAACGTCAAAAAGCATTAGAAAAAGAAGTTGAAAAAGAGCAAAAAGAGAAACTTGAAAAAGAAAAAGCATTAAAAAAACAAAAAGAAGATGAAGAAAAAGAACGTTTGAAAGATAAAAAGGCAAAAGAAAAGGACATTTTAGAAGCAACAAAGCAAAAAGAAATGCCAAATACCATTGCTTCATCAACTAACGGAGAAACATCACTTGTATACACGAAAAATGATGTACCTATTTCATTAAATGATGCAGGTATGAAAGTTGAGATTGATAAGTTACAAATTTTTAAAGTAACGAAGATGCCTAAAGGACAAGTATTATTGTTTGATGGTGCGACAACTGGTTATGTCGTTTTATATCAAGTAAGAACAGAAAACACAACGAATGAAACGTTATATTACAACAACAACACAAAATTTACAGCGGGTAACCATTCGGTATTTTCAGATTTTGCTTCTTTTATTAAACCAGAGATGCACGAATCAGAAATGAAGACAACGAAAAATAATTACAATGCATATGCACCAAAAGAAAGTACTATCAGCTATAAATCTATCGCGATTAGCGAAGCGGATTATAAGTTATTAAAGAATAAAAAAGCTTCACTTGTTATACAAGGCGGCATTTCTAAATCAAAAACATTTGATAACCAATCACAAACAACATCAAAACCATTTACATTTGATTAAGTATAGTGATCAAATTGAAAGGACATACTATTGAAACGATTATTAATATTAGGACTAAGCAGTTTACTATTAGCCAGTTGCGCGCCACAAGTTTCTAAACTTGCCTCAGAACCGAATGCCGAGGCGGATGTTTTATTTGACGCGAGCCACGGAGAAACAGCCGGGGAAGCGGATTGGGTCATCGATGGCGGATTTTCTAGTTTTGCAGATATGATTCAAAAGATTGATTTAAAGGTTACATCAACAAAGTATGAAGATGAGATTACGTATGACAAACTCAAAAACTATAAAGTATTTGTCATGCCAGAACCGAATATACCTATGAAATCTAGTGAACAAGAGGCGTTGGTGAAATACGTAAAAGCTGGTGGCAGTGTGATGATGATTAGTGACCATTACAATGCAGACCGAAATTTAAATCGATTTGACGCTTCTGAAGTATTTAACGGATATCGTCGAGGCGCATTTGATGACATCACAAAAGGGATGAAGCAAGACGAAAAGGCTTCATCTCGAATGCAAGGTGTTACATCAAGCGACTTTTTAAATGACAACTTTGGTGTGAGATTCAGATACAATGCATTGAATAATGTTAAAATTCAAACGAACCAAAGTGATAATGCGTTTGGCCTTTTAGATGGTGTTAAACAAGTCAATATGCATGCGGGTGCAACAATAGCTATTACCAACCCAGATATTGCAAAAGGTATTATATATCCAGGTAAATTATCACAAAAAGATAAATGGCCTCATGCTGTAGATCAAGGCGTTTATAGCCAAGGTGGAACAGATGAAGGCGCTTTTGTTGCAATCAGTAAAGTAGGCAAAGGGAAAGCAGTTTTCATTGGTGATTCATCTATGATTGAAGATGATACACCTAAATATAAACGTGAAGATAATGGACAAACCAAAAACACTTACGATGGATTTAATGAAGCCAATCATAAACAATTATTAAATAATTTAATGAAGTGGTTAAGTAAGCAAGAAGATTATACGTCATTTAAAGGTAAAGTAAGCTTAAGTGAAAAAACATCATTACTTTCAATGGAATCACCACAAAACTCAACTGAACCGAAACATGAGCCATGGGGAACACCATCAAGTCATTATAAATGGTATGATCAAGCGACGTTTGCTAGCGGTAGTTTCGGTAAAGGATCTAAAATACCGAATGCGACGAGTACAAAGCAATCCAATAACATAAATAGCAACACTAAAGGTAATAGTAACAATCAAAGTAGCAGTAATCATAATAGTAATAATTCTGGTACTCATCAAGATTTAGACGTTCAAATAAATCTAAATCATCCATACATAAAGATTGATGTATTATCTCAAAAAGCATTAGATGATATACATGTTGAAATATTTAGTAATGGGCAACAAGTAGGCTTATTTGATGGTAATCCACCAGGACCATCTAGAAGTTACGATATGAGAAAAAATGGCGATACATACAAAGTGTATTTCAACGGTAAAATTGCAAGAGAAGCTGATCAAACCATAACTGTAGTTGTAAAATCTGGTGATAATATTTTAGAAGAAAAAGAAATGCAGGTGAATTAATTGAAAAGAAAATTGAAATTTATAATCCCGTTAACAGCGGTGTTAATATCAACTTCAGCAGTGGCGCATGCTGAAGACAATGTTGTATTAGACAATCAAGATAAAATAAAAACGCAAGAAAGTGTCGTTACCAAGTCTTTAGTAGCACCGAAAAAATCAAGTGTACCTGACTTTAAAAAGCGTATCTATAGAGGGAAAGTACATAAAGAAAAAGTCCTAGTTGTACTAATGGATTTTAGTAACAGTAAAAATTCAACATTAGCACCGTCTCAAACTAAAAATTATCATAAAAAATACGATAAAGCCTATTACCAAAATTTATTCTTTGGAAAAAATTCAATCGGTCCAGATGGAAAGAAATATCATTCTCTAAAAACGTATTATCAACAAGTGTCTGGAAACAGTTTAAGTCTTTCTGGGCAAGTTGCTGGATGGTATCGTGCCAAATATCCATTAGAATATTATGGTCATCATAATGATCAAAAGGTGACAACATTAATTAAAGAAGCGGCAAATAAAGTAGCGAAAGATAAATCAATCAATATGAACCAATATGATCAATATGACTACTATGATTTAGATGACGATGGTAATATCTTTGAACCAGATGGCATCATTGATAAATTGGTCGTTGTTTTTAGTGGAGTTGGTGAAAGTGAAGGTGGCGGTCAGTTTGGCAATAACTCAATTTGGGAACACGTGAGTGAAGTTGAGTTTGATAAGAATGGACAACCACAAACAATACCTAACACTAAAAGTAAATACTCTAAATTTTATAAAAATCGTTTAGCTGTAGCTGAATATGGTGTATTAGCAGAGGACAGCTCAATCGGTACATTTAGTCATGAATTTGGTCATATGTTAGGCTTAATTGACGAATATGATACTGCACCGAGTGCTAATAATCACGCCGGTGAACCGGTAAGATACTGGAGCTTAATGAGTTATGGTGCAGATACCGGAGCGATTGTTGGAACGAGACCCGCTGGATTATCCCCATTTGCGAAAAGTGATTTACAACAAATATATGGTGGGAATTGGCTATTAGGAACAGAATTGAGTTATAAAAATATCACATCTAAGAAAAAATACTATTTGATTGATCAAGCAAGTATTAAAGGTGTGAATAACGATGTCGTGAAAATTAATTTACCTCAAAGTAAAATTAAAACAAAAACAGGTACAATTAAACGTGCAAATCGTTATTACTTATTAGAATGGCGTTCACATAATGGTGTTGATAAAGGATTGTCACAAATAAGAGATCCATTTGGTTTAAATCAATACGGTAAAGGATTACTCATTTGGTATGTGGATGAATCTTATAGTGATAACTCGAATTTAGTGAAGCACCCTGGTAAAAGTTTAGTAGGTGTTGTGGACAGTACACCTAAACCTCATATTGCAAGTAATGACTTAATACCAATGACAGATACACAAATTTTTGATGCACCATTTAATACAAAATCATATGGCAATTATAATAATGATCCAAACTTCATGTTCAAAAAGTCAAATACTAAACCTGTTTCATTATTTAATGACAAAAACTATAGTCAAAAAATCATTAATACATTTGATATTCAAGATGCATCAAGAGTGTTACCACAGCTTGGCATCAAAATAAAAGTAGAAGACCAAAATGCCGATGGTACAGTAGGTAAAATTAGTGTTTATAAATAATTTACACAGATTCAAAAGCTATTAGCTGAGGATAGAGTGAGACACATGTCTCACTCTTTTTTTATAAATTTTATTCATTTTATATGCATTTTCTGTAAAAGTATTCATTTTTGTCATACAAGTGTAATGTCAGAAAATTAAAAATCTTATTTACAAATATTTCGGGATACGACATAATTGTACTATATTCAAAATATTCTAATAATTAATGGAGGACGGGTTATGACATTTAATCGTAAAAACAAAAAGGTGATTTCATCATTTCTTGCATTATCTCTAGGTATTTCTTCATTAGGTTTAACAAGTGGTGCAGCATATGCGGAAGAAGGACTAAAGTCAGCCAGCAGTTCAAGTTATTACAAAGGTTCAAACTTTGATTATTCAATTGCAAATGAAGAACGCATTATTAAAATGTTGAAAAAAGAAGGATTATTAGCGAAAAATGCATCTGATAAAGAAGCACAAAAAGCTGTGAAATCTTTCTTAAAGAAAAAGCAAGAAGCTGAAAGTGTTAAAACAAAAAATAAAGGTAAATTTGACAAGAAATATAAAAAAGTAAATGAAAAGAATGCAAACGGCAAAAAAAATAAATACTTAAAAGGTAAAGGAAAGAAAAAAGGGCATTCAAAAAATTTACCATCTGTACAAAAAGAAGCATACACAGGTGAAAAACGTACAGATAAAATCCTTTTGTTAGCGATTGATTTCCCGGATTATAAACATTCTACTATTAAAAAAGAAGATTCAGATATGTTCTATGAAGATTATCCAATGAGTCATTATCAAGATATGGTATTTGGTCAAAATGGTTATAAAGGACCAAATGGCGAAAACTTAATCAGTATGAAACAATACTACCAAAATCAATCAGGTGGTAGTTATGATATTGAAGGACAAGTGCATGGATGGTATACAGCTAAACATGAAGCAGCATATTATGGCGGGAACTATCCAGATGCCAACGGTAGCGATGCAAAACCAAAAGAATTGGTTAAAGAAGCATTAGAACAAGCGGCAAAAGATCCAAACATTAATTTAAGTGAATATGACAAATGGGACCGATATGATTTAGATGGAGATGGTGTATTAAATGAGCCTGATGGTCTTGTTGATCATGTTATGATCATTCATGCTTCTCCTGGTGAAGAAGCTGGCGGTGGTCAATTAGGAACAGATGCGATTTGGTCACACCGTTGGAGTTTAGATATGGATAGTAACGGGGAACCGTATACAATTCCTGGTTCAAAATCTAAAGTTGATAACTTTGGTGGAAAATTAGGTGTTATTGATTATACGATTCAACCTGAAGACGGTGCTGCTGGTGTATTCAGCCATGAATATGGACATGATTTAGGATTACCAGATGAGTACGATACAATTTATTCAGGTAAAGGTGAACCCGTTTCAAGTTGGTCTATTATGTCGAGTGGTAGCTGGGCTGGTAAGATTCCAGGAACAGAGCCAAGTGGATTTGATGCTTATATGAAAGAGCAATTACAAGGATTACACGGTGGGAACTGGCAGACAGGTTCAGAAATTGACATTAAAGATGTGACAAGTACACCTCAAGAATTTTTATTAGATGAAGCGTCGACAAAAGGTACAAATAACGATGTTGTTAAAGTGAATTTACCTGACAAGGTAACGGATGTTGTTAAGCCTGTAGAAGGTAGTAAAGTATATCACAGTGATGCCGGAGATGATTTAGAAACTTCAATGAAGACAACAGTTGATTTAACTGGTAAAAAGGCTGCAGAACTAACATTTAAAGCATGGTACGATATTGAAAAAGGATATGATTATGCATACGTTCAAGCATCTACTGATGGGGAAAAATGGACGAATTTAGAAGGTAATATCACAAACAATGATGATCCAGAAGGTGCTGGTGCGAATATGGGTAACGGTATTGATGGAAAATCAGATGGTTTTGTCGATGCGAAATTTAACTTAGATCAATTCGCAGGAAAAAAAGTACAATTACGTTTCTTATACAAAACAGATGCAGGATACACTGCACCAGGTCTATATATTGATGATTTAAAAGTAACTGCTGATGGTACTGTCATTGCAAAAGATGGCGCTGAAGGTGATGGCATTTTTGAATTAAATGGCTTTAAAGTTTCTGATGGTAAAAAGTATAGTAAAAACTATTACTTATTAGAATGGAGAAGTCATAATGGTGTTGACCAAGGATTAGCACATTTAAATAAAAATAGCTCAATCATGAGTTATAACCAAGGTTTAACTACAATTTATGTAGATGAAAGCTATAGTGATAACCATGTTGGGAAACATCCAGGATACGGTTATGTTGGATTTGTTGACGCAGATCAAAATGCATTGAAATGGCAAGGAGATACACCAGACTTTGCTTCAACACAATATCAAATTCGCGATGCTGCGTTTAGTTTAACAGACCAAGATCCTTTAAAAGTAACTTTAAACGATGGTTCAGTATTAACGGATAATAGCTTAAAAGGCAATCCATTATTTGACGATAGCCAAGACTACTCAAACCCATCTCAACCTCATGCAGGTAAAATCTTACCTAAATTAGGATTGAAAGTGAAAGTAGTTGGTGAATCAAAAGATAAATCAACAGGTAAAATTATTATCTATAAATAAAATTGTAAAGGGGATTAGACATTCATTGTCTTATCCCTTTTCTAATTTGTGGTAAAAGTGGCGCAAAGTTAGATGTGTTCGCACAAAGAATTCCAGGTTATAGAAAATATGGCACGAAGTAAGCTTTATTCCCATTTGGTTGATAAACGCTTTTGACCAAGTCTATTTATTTTTTGTTATAATAGTATTAAACCATTTTTCAAGGAGTCAAGGATGATTTACATTGAAACAGATCGTTTAATATTAAGAGATTATAAAGATAGTGATCTACCTATTTATCAAGAAATGAATAAAAATTTTAATGTGAGAAGATATTTTCCTGATGTGTTAAGTGATGAAAGAAGTCAACTTGCATTTGAACATACGAGAGATATTTTACAACGTGATGGCATTGGCTTATTTGCAGTTGAAGAAAAGAGTAGTGGTGCATTTATTGGTTTTGTTGGTTTACAATATTTAGTGCCATATACCAAGTTTGACTTGGATATTATGCCTTGCTATGAGGTTGGTTGGCGTCTTCATGAACCATTTTGGCATCAAGGTTATGCGACTGAAGCGGCTGCTGCAGTTCTTGAGTATGCAAAAGAAAAAGGGATAAATCGTATTTATAGTTTTACCGCGAAAATAAATTTACCGAGTATTCGTGTGATGGAAAAAATTCAACTAAAATATATTAAAGATTTTATGCATCCATTAGTCGATGAGGCATCTTTGAAGCTACATGTACTTTATGGAGGCGAATTGCAATGATATTGATTAGTAGTTGCTTAATAGGTGAGCCAGTGAGGTACGATGGGCAACACCAATTAAAGGGAAATTTAAAAACACTTCTAGAAAAAGGTGTAGCAATTCATGCATGCCCAGAGTTATTAGGAGGGTTACCAATTCCACGTCCTCCTGCAGAAATAATTGGTGGCGATGGTTTTGATGTACTAAAAGGTCATGCAAAAGTGATGACGCAACATGGTGAAGATGTTACGCCTATGTATATAGAAGGTGCTAAACGTACTTTGGCACTTATTGAAAAAAATGATATCCATGCAGTGATTTTAAAAGCAAATAGTCCGAGTTGTGGTAGTGGAGAAATATACAATGGCCATTTTGATGGGGTGAAAGTTAGTGGGGATGGCGTAACGAGTGCATTATTGAAACAAAATGGTATACAAGTATATGATGAGCTCAATGTACCTGACACATTATGGTCTAATTGTGATATGATATAGAAATTGGAGTGAGCATATGTTAAATATAAAACCTGTACATAATGGCAATGAAGTTGCATTATCACATTATGAATTACCTATTAAACAAATGATTTTTTCTGGACATCCAAGATATATCATCACACGTAAAAAAGAAAATTATTATCCTTATGTTATCGAATTAGACAACGAAGTTATCGGTGTATTTGCATTGGAAGTCGGTGGAATTTTAACCCAATTCCAATTTGATCCTAAAGGCATTTACTTAAGAGGATTATCAATCAGTTATCACCATCAACAAAAAGGTTATTTTAAAGACATTATCCAATTGATTGAACAAGAAATACAAAAAAGATTTAATGACAAAGAAAATTTATATTTGACTGTCAACGTAAGAAATAATGCTTATTTTGCATTCATTAAGTCTGGATTTATTGATGAGAAAAGAACAATCAAACAAGGTATAAGTCACTTAAAAGTAATGAAAAAGCACTTATCATAAAATTTTAAGATAAGTGCTTTTTTAATATGCGTTTAAAGTTTTCACGATCATGGTGTGTGAATTTTTTTGGACCACGAACGCGTTTTTTTGCTTTTCTTAATTGTAGGTGGTCATGTCTTGTTTGTAACAATAAATCAATGGTATCAATACTATAAAAAGTACCATTATGATGTAATACTTCTACGGATTTATTTAATAATAAACTTGCTAAACCATAATCACCTGTAATGACCAAATCATGTTCTTTTGTCATTGCAGTGATTTTATAATCTGCGCTGTCATGTCCAGTGTCGACGTAGTATGTTGCGACGAACTCCGGATAATCAGCATTAGTATAATGTGCGTAATCTTTAATTAATACCAACTTGATTTGTTGTTGTGTTTCTAAAAATAAATCTTGGATGACTTCAATGGTTTCTTCAATGACAGGAGAACTGTCCGCATCGATAAATATTTTATTGACCAAGATGCTGTTTCATTTCTTGACGATGTTTTTCAAATAACGGTGCATTCGGTATAATGACCGTTGCATTTGATTCTTGAGGTTCACGTCTAAATAAACCAAAACGTTTTTTTGATTGTTTCTTTTGTTGTTTTAATTCGATTTTACGTTGTTTTTCATTTTCTTTTTGACGTAATTTATCATCTTTTAAACTTGCTTGCATAGCTTTTATAAGACGCTCTTGTCTATCTTTAATCTTCTTTTGTTCAATATTTTGACGTTCTTCTTGTGTTGCTTTTAAATTTTTATTTAACGTTTCGATTAATTTTTGTTCTTTCTTTGCACGTTTTTCTTGTGCCTTTTCAAAATGTTTATGTTGATTCATTTGTTGATTGTATTTCACGCGTTTTTGAATTTTTTGATTGTTATTTGTAACAAAATTTTTAGTAGAAGTAGCAGCCGCTTTAATGTGTTGTGCTGTTTCAACTGTTTTATCTTTTGCTTCAATTGTTTTCACTTTTGTTTTATAAGCTAAATCTTTTGAATGATCATATGTTTTTAAAGTAAAAGCTTTTGCACGCTGAACTTCTTCATGATCTTTAATACGTTTTCTTTCATTAATTAAAGGCACTAATATTAATGCTGCCACGTTGATTGCTGATTTTACTTTTGTTTTATCCATAAGGCACCTCTTTCATCTATAAATAATTTCGTATTTTATTAAATAATATCACTCACAAGTCTTCATTATAAGGATTGATTATATTGTATCTTATATTGATAATATTTACCCTAAAAAAAGAAACAATAAACAGATGTTTATTGTTTAGTAAGTCATATTTGTTGTGATTTTATTTGCTAAATACATTAATCGATTATAATCTTCTGTGCTAAGTTTAGAGCAATGGTAGACGATTTCTGGTACGCCACATAATTCATTAATTATTTTTTCACCCTTTTTAGAGAGTCTTACTTGAACGACACGCTCATCTTCTGGCTTTCTTTCACGAATTACCAAATCATGTTGTTCCATTTTCTTTAAGATTGGTGTAATGGTACCTGATTGGAATGCCAGTTTTTCACCTAAAGTTAAGACGGGTAATGTACCAAATTCGAACAATACCATTAATACTAAGTAGTGTTGATAGCTGATATCGTAATCTTTTAAAAATTCTTGATTATATTTTTTTATCATTTCCCTTTGCAATAAGTACAATTGGAAATCTACAGTTTTTTCTTTAGTCATATGGACTCCTTTGTATATACAAAACAAATTTATTTAATATTAATACTACCATTACTTGGTTGTTAAATCTATATTAGCATAAAATCATCATAGATATTAAAGAATAGTGTATTACACAATTTTTATTTTAAAAAATAGAGAGAAATATAGCAAGTGTAGAAATGGTATATATACTAATACATATCATTGAGTGGTTTTATATATATTATTTCACTATTTTTATCGATAACAAAATTCTCAAACACTATAAAATAAAAAAGAGCAAGACGATACGTCTTACTCTAAAAATATATTAATTGATGAATTATTATACTTATAAATTATGGCCGATACCAAATCCGAAATACAATACTGCAATAATTGCAACTAACACTAAACGGTAAATGGCAAAAGGAATTAATTTAACACGATTGATTAAATCTAAGAATAAACGAATTGATAATACACCAAAAATAAAGGCTGCAATAAAACCAACGATGTAGAATAGGATGTCACTTGAATGAATGTATTCAATATTTTTGATTAAACTTTTTGCACTTGCTGCAAACATAATTGGTACAGCCATAATAAAAGTGAAATCACTCGCTGCTTTATGGTTCATTTTTAATAGCACACCTGTTGAAATTGTAGAACCTGAACGAGAAAAACCTGGCCATAATGCTAAACATTGCATAATACCTATAATCAATGCGTTTTTGTAAGTGATTTGGTCAACAGTTGTTGGATTTTGTACTTTTTTACTATATAAATCCGCAACAATCATTAAGATTGCACCTAATGCTAAACCAACCAATACAGTTGGTACTGAGAATAAATGTTCATCGATAAAGTCATTAAACAATAATCCTGTAATCCCTGCTGGTAATAAACCTAAGAATATATGTAATAAGTTAAGACGTTGTCTTTTACCTTCGATATTTTGTACTTCTTTTTTTACATGTAACATTTCAATAAAGCGATGTCTAAAAATCCATGCAGCTGCAAAAATTGAACCTAATTGGATTACAATTTTAAATGTGTTGGCTGCTTCTTTATTACCTAATACATTTGCCGAGTGTAACCACATATCATCTACTAAGATTTGATGTCCTGTTGATGAAACTGGCGCAAACTCCGTTAAACCTTCGACAATACCAAGAATTAATGCTTTGATGAGTTCAAAAAATATCATTTACTTTCCACCTTCTATATAAATTCCATAAAAGTATAACACACTCATTATGCACTGACTAATTTTAGCTTACAAATATGGTGTATTATTTTGTGTTTCATTTCGAATAAACATATAATAAATGAAGGAGTGATTATGTGAAAATTTTAACAAGAACTTTGAGGGAATATCCTCTCTATTTAATAGGTTTATTTATTTTTGCGATAGCTTTAAGTTTCGCCATTATTATTCAAAACACTACTATAGCAAAGATTATTAGTGAATTATTAATACATCATACAGTAGCACCTGTTTTTGCTATTTTATTTATCGTGTTAATGATGCGTATGTTTTGTAACTTTATAATGAAGCAATTTGGTACACGAATTGCATTTTTGGCTAAGCATCAATTAAGAAAAAGATTGATTGACACAAAGGGTGAAGTGGGCACACTTATGAATGCAATGAATGAAAGTATGGAACAAATTGATCCATTTTATAGTGAGTATGTGCCCCAAGTCTTTAAATCGATGATAGTACCAATGGCAATATTAATTTTTTTGTTGTATTTTCATATACAGACAGCGCTAATTATGTTGATTACATCACCTTTTATTCCAATTTTTTATATAATTATTGGTATTAATACCGAGAAAAAAGCACAGGCACAAATGTTGCAATTGAATCAATTTTCAAACTATTTTTTAAATACCTTTAAAGGGATTATGACAATCAAATTATTCCAATATGAAAAAGAAACCCTTCAAAAAATGGAAGACTATTCGGAAAGGTATAAACAAGATACGTTGACGATTTTAAAAACTGCATTCTTATCAACGTTAATGATTGAATTTATTGCAATGTTATCTATAGGGATTATTGCATTAGAAGTAGGTTTTGCTTTAATTGTATTTCATTCTGTTAGTTTTTATGAAGCGATTGTTGTTTTAATGTTAGCACCTGAGTTTTACAATGCGGTAAAAGCGTTAGGGATGGCATTTCATACTGGTAAAACGGCAAGTGGATACGCTGAGCAACTTCAACAAGATTACCAATTATTTAATGAACAACAAACGTCACTTGATTACAAACAGATGAATCTAAATCAAAAATATCAGCATCATAACGATAGAGAGAATGAAATTGTTTTTTCTAATATACAATTTCAATATGCAAACGGCTTTAATATGGCCATTAATCAAAGCGTGCCACTTCAATCGTATGTGATTACTGGACAAAGTGGTTCAGGTAAATCCACATTTGCAAAATTGATTTCGGGGATACATCAGCCAAATGTCGGAAAAATACAAATGCCAAAAGGTTATGATGGTGAAGTCGTTTATTTAGATCAACATATTCATTTGTTCCATGACACTGTATTAAATAATATTACAATGTATCAGCAAGTGGATATGCAACAACTTGAAGCTTACGCCAAAAAAGTAAATATGCACGAGCGCATCTTATCGTTACCCAATGGCTATGATACAAAAATTTCACCAAATGATTTTTCTGGTGGAGAACAAAAGCGTTTAATGTTACTAAGGTTGCTTGTATTAAAGAAAAAATTACTTATTATTGATGAGCCAAACGCTATGTTGGATGTAGAAACTGAACAATTAATTAGAAATGTTATTGAGGAATTGAAGAAAAATCATATTGTATGGGTAATTGCACATAGTAAAAGTTATTTATCAGAAGGTGCAACTGTAATACATTTTGAAAATGGGCAAATGCGTTTGAAGGAGGTCCAACATGAAGTGGATAGATAAAGAGACCTTAAGAAAAACTTTATATGCAATCATGATTGGCATCATTGGTGCGATGACTGCAATCATGATGTTTAACTTTAGTGGCATTATGCTCAGTAGAGCGGCTGTTGGTGCAAGTCTTCAATCACTGATGATGTTGATTGTATGCATTAAATTATTTGGTGTGATTAGAGCGATTAGTAAGTATTATGAGCGCATGATTAGCCATGAAGCAACATTTAATATGCTAAAAACGATTCGTGTAAACACCATAAGAACATTATTAAATCAACTTATTTATTTAAATAATAAAACCAATATACCGACATTATTAAATCGAGTAGTAACAGATGTTGAACAGTTACAAAATGTATTGCTTAGAGTTATTTATCCACCAGTTATTGCAATATTAACAAGCATACTTACTGCAATCGTGTTCTATCAATATAGTTTTATCGGTGTATGTGTCATGATGGTGGCAATGATCATTATGGTCGTTGGGCTACCTTTAGTATTTAGTGGATGGATTCAAAGGTTATCTCTTAAAAAGAATCAATCGTTTGAAAGTTATCGTACTGCTTTATATGATTATCGATTGCACTTAGATACTGTTCGTATGTTTGATAACAATCAACAATTTCAAAATCGAGTATTACAATTAATGAAGCAATATGAAAAACGTGTTTTTAAAGAAAATCGATTGCTAAGTATTTATGAATCATTGTTAGATAGTATTAGTATGTGTGCTATTTTCTTAGGGTTATATTGGATGGTAAAGGATCCACATTTAAATGAATTAATATTATTAAGCATGATGATGATCATGATTACATTATTTGAAATGGTGATGCCTATGGTACATTTCCCATTTCATCATTCAGCAAGTAGGCAAAGTATCAATAACTTAAATCAATTGACGACAAATGTTTCTATTGAAACTTATCCAACCGTGGAAAGTATTCAATTAAAATCAAGCTCATTAATAAAAACACATCCAATATTAAAAAATATCAATCTAAATATTAATACGAATGAAGATAAACGCATCGGTATAATTGGAGAAAGTGGTGCAGGAAAAAGTTCGTTAATTGAAGTGATACTTGGTTTACATCATATTGAGGGTCAATATTTTTTAAATCATAAAGAAATTAAAACACCAATTCAATTATTGGATGCAGTTAATGTGATGCAACAAGAAAATCATTTTATAGATGGCACTGTAAGTGAAAATATGTTTCAACCCGTTAGTAATGAAGAATTAGATATGTGGTTGAATCAATTGAATTTACCATTTAATCATGCAACTCACATTGAATCATTCGGTGAGAATTTATCGGGTGGAGAAAAGAAAAGGCTACATTTTATTAGGCTTTTACTGCGCAAAAGACCATTATGGCTTTTAGATGAACCGTTTGAAGGTGTAGATGAACAAAATAAAAAAATTATGCAACGTTTATTAAATGAGCATGCAAAGACACATATATTGATTTCGCATCATTTAAGTGATGTGATTGATTTTGATCAGATATATGTGTTGCAAGATGGAGGAATCATTGAATCAGGTTCATTTAATGAATTAATGAACAATTCAACAAAATTTCATGTATGGTTTAATAAACAATTATTATGAATAGAAAATAACGAAATATCATTTTGAACGTGTTTATACAATTTATTGACTGTATTTATAAAAAATATACTTTCAATTAAAAATAAAATGCTATAATAAACTGAATGGATAAGGAGGTAGATTATGAAAGTTGCATGGCTAACAGATACAGCATCAGGTATATTATTAGATGAACATCCAGATATTTACGTCGTTCCGATGGGTGTAATGTTAAATGAAGTACATTATACAGATCAAGTAGACATTACGACAGAACGCTTTTATGAATTATTACAACAATACGGTGATGGTGCCAAAACGACACAACCAAATTTTCAAAGTATACAAGAAACATATGAGTTGATTCAAAGTAAAGGATACACGCATGTGATTGCTGTACATCCTTCAAGTGCTTTAACAGGCTCATTTCAAAGTTCTACAATTGCGAGTAAAGAAGTTGATTTAGTAACAACAGTTATTGATTCTAAAATTGGGAGTTACCCAATTAAAGCAATGATTTATAAAGGTATTTCATTATTAGAAACTGGCCTATCTTATGAAGATGTAGTTGAACAAATAACAAAGTATACGGATGATGCCGTATTATTTCTACAACCTAAAAATCTAAGCCAATTAAAAAAGAGTGGTCGTGTTTCTAAAGCACAAAGTTTATTAGCTGGAATATTAAATATTCAACTGATATTAAAATTTGAAGATGGCAAGATATATCCTATTGATAAAGTAAGAACGAAGAAAAAAGTATTCGAAGGTATGAAAAAACATATATCTGAGGAAATCAATGTATTTAAGCCGAGTGAAATCGCTGTCATATATGCTGGTGATTTAGAGGAAGGCAATCAATACACAAATTGGTTAAAAGAAACATATCCAGACATCAATATTGTTACTGAAATTTTAGTGCCTGTGGCAGGCGTACATACAGGGTATGGAACAATCGGTATTAGTTGGATAAAAGCATAAAAAAAAAACAGGCCTCGGCCTGTTTTTTTATGCTTCAGAAATATTACCGATGAGTTTATCTAGTAATCGTTTTAAGTCATCGAACTCTGAATCCGTTAATAGAGAAGCTTCTCTAATGACTTGAGTTACATTTTGTAATTCGGGTTTTAAAGCTTCACTTTTTTCTGTCAAGTGAATGAATACTTCTCGTTGATCAAGTTCTGAACGTTCACGACGAATTAAATCATTTTGCTCCATACGCTTTAATAATGGAGAAATTGTTCCTGTATCCAATGCAAGTTCAGTTACTAATTTCTTAATATTTACAGGTGATACTTCCCATAAAATTGTTAAGACTAAATATTGAGGATACGTTAGATTGTACTGTTTAAAGATTTTATTAGAATAATATCTTGTCACTTGTCGTTGAGCGTTATACAAACTAAAGCACAATTGTTTTTCAATTTTCAAGTTTTCCGACATCCGTAAATCCTCCAAGCTAAATTCTTATCACATGAATATTTGCATAGTGTGATATTATGTTAATAAACATTAACTTTTTGTTTGACACTTATATAACATATTATATTACTGTACAAGTTGCAAGAGAAAAAGTAATACAAATAAATATTTTTTGTTAAAAAAT
Source organism: Macrococcus sp. DPC7161 (assembly GCF_004117835.1). GTDB lineage: Bacteria > Bacillota > Bacilli > Staphylococcales > Staphylococcaceae > SDSC01. The sequence continues at coordinate 112,504 of NZ_SDSC01000004.1, forward strand.
TGAAAATAGTAACTATTACGATAAAAAGTGAGGCTTCATCATGAATAAAATGGAAATTGTTATTATTAGTGGGTTTCTAGGAAGTGGGAAAACGTCATTAATTGCCAACATTATTAATGAACAAAAAGATAAAAAAATTGCGATATTAATGAATGAATTAGGTGGCTTTAACGTAGACTCTAAAATTTTAGGGACAGATACACCTTATTCGGAAATATTAAATGGTTGTATTTGCTGTGATTTGAAGAGTGACGTAGAAGTACAATTGAATGATTTGTATTATAAACATCATCCTGATATGGTGATTATTGAAGCAACAGGAGTTGCACATCCGATTGAAATTTACGATGCATGTACAGCACCAAGCTTACTTAAATTTGCGACTGTCAATCAAATCGCAACAATCGTTGATTCAATCCGTTTTTTAAATCGTGATCAATATAGTATTACGACAAAACGTTTAATGGAAGAACAAATTCAATATGCGAATACATTAATTCTTAACAAAATGGATTTAATTGATAGTGTACAGTATGAAGCATTAAAAATAGCTTTAGACGATATTAATGATAAAGCAAAGCGTATTGAAACAACATACGGTAAAGTAGATGCATCATTTTTAAATATTACGGGGCATTTAGAGAAATCTCATCAACATCATCATCATGGCATTCAATCGATGGTATATACGTTTAATGGTGCGATTGATGCAAGACAATTTGTGAATTGGTTAATGCAATTAGAGGATAGTGTGTTAAGAGTGAAAGGCTATATTAAATTTAGAGAAAATCCTGAACAAACCGTATTGTTCCAATATGCATATGGCATTCCACAATATGAAGAAGAAATGATGAACTATCCTTTAAAGCTCGTTATTATTGGGGAACAATTAGACAAAAATAAACTTATGAATCAGTTAGATCAACTGCAATTCAGTTAGGAGAACTTATGGAAAAATTAGAGTTATCACAAGTGGTACAAGGATTTTGGCGTTTAAATACATGGCAAATGGACAGTCAAACTCTTAATCGTCATTTAAATGAATTGGTGGAAATGGGTGTAACGAGTATGGATCATGCAGATATTTATGGTGACTATACGTGTGAAGGCTTATTTGGGCAAGCTTTAAAATTATCACCAAATTTAAGAGATTCGATGCAAATTATCACTAAATGTGGTATCGAATTGGTGAGTAAAACTCAAAAGCTGCACGATTATCATCAATATAATTATACGAAAGAACATATTGAAGCTTCAGTTGAGCGTTCATTAAAAGAATTGAATATTAATGAAATAGATTTATTGTTATTACATCGCCCATCACCATTATTAAATCCAGTTGAAGTTGCCGATACATTAAAAGGGTTGCATCAAGGTGGTAAAGTAAAACATTTTGGTGTTTCTAACTTTAAACGTCATCAATTTGATGTTTTACAGAAAGCAATGCAATCAATCGGTTTAAACCTTGAATATAACCAAGTAGAAATTTCACCTCTTTGTTTAGAAAATATTGAAGATGGTACTTTGAATGATATGTTAACTCGAGATGTTGATATTATGTGCTGGAGCCCATTAGCGGGTGGGAATATTTTTAAAACGAGTGAAACAAATCGTGTATTACAAAGTGTGGCTAAAAAATACGAAACTACTATCGATGATATCAGTTATCGATTCATTAACCAATTACCTAATAAAATTCATCCAATTGTTGGATCACAAAACATCCAACGCACTCAAATTGCACAAAAAGCAATGAACAGTTCGCTGGACTCAAAAGATTGGTTTGAAATATATAAAGCTACTTTAGGAAGAGATATTTTATAAATTATTTTGACCGTATTTGAATGAAAATAGGATTCATGCCAACTATACAATATATAAACAAGCATATTCTCCTCAAAAAAATGAGGAGAATATGCTTGTTTTTTATTTTTTAATCAAATTTTGTGACTTATTTGTGAATTTTCGAACAAACTTTGGCTGTTTTTGAATGATTTTGATTGACTTATGAAACCGTTCGCATTATGATGAGATTGTATTCAAGAAGGAGTGTTCAGATGCTTACAATTGAACGACATGAAACCATTTTAAATTTATTACAATCACATGATATAGTCTCATTGCAATTATTGATGGAAGAAACCAATAGTAGTGAATCTACTATTAGAAGAGACTTATCTACTTTAGAACAAGAAGAGAAATTGATTCGTATTCATGGTGGTGCAAAGCGCATTATTGAAAAACATAAGGATGTTGCTTTAGCAATTAAATCTACGAAATATGTGAATGAAAAGAATGAAATTGCGAAACGTGCATCATTACATGTTCAAGATAATGATTGTATTTATTTAGATGCAGGAAGTTCAACTTTGGCAATGATTCCATACTTAACACATCAGCATTTAACGGTAGTAACCAATGGATTAACTCACGTACCTACGCTAGTAAATATGGGCATCGAAGTGTATATGATTGGTGGATATGTAAAAAGTGATACTTATGCTAATGTAGGTGTTCAAGCACGAGAAATGTTACAAGAATTTCGTTTTGATAAAGCGTTTATGGGTGCCAATGGGATTGACTTAGTACATGGTGTTACAACACCAGATATCGAAGAGGCTTCTGTTAAGCATTTGGCTATAGAAAAGTCACGAGAGACTTATTTCTTAGTGGATGAATCTAAGTTTGATGAAGTGACCTTTGCTAAGATTTGCGAACTGGATGAACATGTTAAATTAATAACGAATGAAAGTAATCCTCATATAAAAAAATATCAAAAATTCATATCAAGTAAAGGAGTGAAAAAATGATTTATACAATCACATTAAACCCATCAATTGATTATGTTATGTTTACTGAAAAATTTAATTTAGGTGGATTAAATCGTTCGAAAACGACATATAAATTTGCAGGTGGTAAAGGTATTAATGTATCACGTGTATTAAATACACACGGTATTCAGTCAACAGCACTTGGCTATGTAGGAGGATTTCCTGGGCAATTTATTGAAAATGAATTGAATCAAGCAGGTATTGAAACGAAATTCATTCAAGTTGATGACGATACAAGAATCAATGTGAAATTAAAAGGTGATACTGAAACAGAAATCAACGCTCCTGGGCCGCAAATTTCAGCAGCCAACAGGGAAGCATTGTTATCACAAATTAAAAAGTTAACAAGTGAAGACTTAGTTGTATTATCAGGAAGTATTCCAAGTTCAATGGATCAATTGATTTATAAAGAAATCGCTGAAATTTGTGAACAAAACCAAATTTCGTTTATTGTTGATGCTGAAAAAGCATTATTACAATCAGTATTTCCATATCAACCAGAATTGATAAAACCAAACAAAGTGGAACTTGAAGAAATGTTTGGTGCGACTTTAAATAATGATGCTGAAATGATTGCAATTGCACATCAACTTCAAGCCCAAGGTGTTAAAAATGTAATGATTTCACTTGGTGGGGAAGGTGCACTATTGATTACAAAAGAAGCGGTATATAAAGCAACAGTACCAAATGGTAAAGTGGTGAATACTGTAGGTTCAGGTGATTCAACCGTTGCTGGATTTATTGCTGGCTCGTCACAAGGTTTAGATATAGAAATGTGCTTTAGATTGGCAGTTGCATCAGGTACTGCTACAGCTTTTACTGAAGACTTAGCTACAAAAACACAAATAGATGAAATTGTACCACAAATTAAAATAGAGCAAATCAATTAGGAGGGAAAAAGATGAGAATTACAGAATTATTAACGCAATCAACAATTGCAATGGATTTAAATGCTAAAGATAAGTCATCAGTCATTGATGAACTTGTTGAAACACTTTATAGTGCAGGTAAATTAAATGACAAAGTTGCTTATAAAGAAGCGATTCATGCACGTGAAGCACAAAGTACAACGGGTATTGGTGAAGGGATTGCCATTCCACATGCAAAAACGGATGCAGTAAAAACACCAGCCATTGCATTTGGTAAATCTATTGAAGGTGTAGATTATGAAAGTTTAGATGCCCAACCTGCACACTTATTCTTTATGATTGCAGCGCCAGCTGGTGGTGCACAAACACATTTAGATGCATTAGCAAAACTTTCAGGCATCTTAATGAATGAAGATGTACGTCGTGAATTATTACATGCAACTTCTAAAGAAGAAGTATTATCAATCATTGAAAAACACGATGAGGCTCCTGAGGAAGAAGAAGTGGTATTAGTACCAGAACAGAAATCAACTGAAGAACCATTCATCTTAGCGGTAACAGCATGTCCAACAGGTATTGCACATACTTATATGGCTGCTGATGCACTTAAAAATAAAGCAGCACAAATGGGTGTGAAAATTAAAGTAGAAACAAATGGTTCTGGTGGTGTTAAAAATAAATTAACAGCTGAAGAAATTAAACAAGCTAAAGGGATCATTGTTGCGGCAGACGTAAACGTTGATACTGCACGATTTGACGGCAAAAATGTAGTTATGGTACCTGTAGCAGATGGTATTAAACGTCCGGAAGCGTTAATTAATATGGCTCAAGATGATTCAAGACCTAAATTTGTTGCAACAAACAACAAATCTTCTGAATCTTCATCAAGTGAACGTAAAGGATTTTATAAACACTTAATGAGCGGTGTTTCAAATATGTTACCGTTCGTTATTGCTGGTGGGATTTTAATCGCATTAAGTTTCTTTTGGGGTATTAAATCAGCTGATCCTAAAGACCCAAGTTACAATGAATTTGCGGCATTATTAAATTTCATTGGTGGTAAAAATGCATTTGCATTAATGGTACCAATTTTAGCTGGTTTCATTGCAAAAAGTATTGCTGACCGTCCAGGTCTTGCACCAGGTATGGTTGGTGGTATGATGGCTGTTGCCGGTGGTTCTGGATTCTTAGGGGGACTTGTGGCAGGTTTTATGGCAGGGTATTTAGTTGTAGGACTTAAAAAATTATTCAGTTGGTTACCGCAATCATTAGATGGTATTAAACCAACTTTAATCTATCCAGTATTAGGTGTATTAAGTACAGGGTTATTAATGAATTATGTGGTTAATCCACCTACAAAGTGGTTAAATGAAGCGATGGCAAATGGCTTAAACAACTTAAGTGGTACAAATATTATTTTACTTGGCTTAGTTGTAGCAGGTATGATGGCAATTGATATGGGTGGACCATTCAACAAAGCAGCGTATACATTTGGTATTGCAGCGTTAGAAAGTGGCCACTATGAACCAATTACAGCTGCTATGATTGGTGGTATGGTACCACCACTTGCAATTGCATTATCAATGATTATCTTTAAGAAAAAATATACAAAAACACAACGTGGTTCTATCATTTCAAATATTGCAATGGGCTTATCATTTATTACTGAAGGTGCGATTCCATTCGCAGCAGCGGATCCAGCACGTGTGATTCCATCAATGATGTTAGGTAGTGGAGTAGCCGGTGCATTAGCAATGGCATTTGGATGTAGTATCCCTGCACCACACGGAGGCTTGTTCGTTGCATTCTTAGACAAATCACATTGGCCAATGTTCTTATTAGCGTTAGTAATTGGTACAGTTGTATCAGCTGTTGTTTATGGTATGATTAAACCAAAAGTGAAAGAAGAAATTTAATTTAAATTATTAAAAAATAAATGCTATTTAACACCTGTCATTCATTTAAATGAATGACAGGTGTTTTTTATGCTTATTTTTAAATGTAATTTTGAACGAAAAACATACATTTATTGCTTTTTATTAATTTTTGTTCGATTAATAATTGAGTATTTCGGGTATATCTAATAATATTAAGTAAAGCTTAAGAATGGATGATGCAAAATGTTGTATTATAAAACATATATAAAACATGAAATGGCGCCTTGGGTAACATTTATTCATGGTGCAGGTGGTAGTTCTACCATTTGGTTTAAACAAATTAGATACTTTAGAAAACAATATAATATATTATTAATCGATTTACGTGGTCACGGGAAAAGCAATGAAGTACGCTGGAAAAAGGGTGATTCATTTAGAACATTAGCGGATGAAGTGATTGAAGTTTTAGATCATTTACAGATTCCAACGACACACATTATTGGTATGAGTCTAGGGACAATTGTGTCTCAAACAATTGCTGATAATTATCCAGAACGTGTGACGTCATTAATATTAGGTGGCGCCATTATCAGTTTGGATATTCGTACGAAGTTTTTGTTAATGATTGGACGCATTTCTAAAAACTTTATTCCTTTTATGTTGCTTTATAAATTATTTGCATACATTATTATGCCAAGAAAAGCACATGAAGAATCAAGGCTTGCGTTTATTAATGAAGCGAAAAAAATGAGTCAAAAGCAATTTGTAAAGTGGTTTAGTTTAACGCGATTAATCAATCCTTATTTAAGTCATTTACAAGTATCAACGAAAAAGATACCAACTTTATTTATTATGGGTGAAGAAGATTATTTGTTTATTCCACCAGTAGAAAAAGTCGTTAAAGATTATTCTAATTTTTCTCTAGAAATCATTAAAAATTCAGGTCATGTTTGTAACATTGATCAACCAGATGCGTTTAATGAAATTAGTAATCGATTCATTCAACAATATGCAGGTTAAAGTTGAGTCTTTGAAAAGGGCATTATGATGTCCTTTTCTTTTTTTATAAGTATTCTATGATTACATAGGCATATATTTTATGATAAAATAAAAATAACTATCGATAAATTTGGAGGAGGTGACTACCATTGGGAAGGCCATGAAAAATAATGGTGTTACGCTGTTAAGTAACACAAAAGTCAATATTTATAATATTTTAAAATTTTTTCAATGTGGCATTTGGTGTCACCAAACATTATCCGGAGGTGAATCCCTAGTATTAGGGAATTAATTGGACATATCAACCATAACAACCATTTCAAATTTATTATTATTCGTTTTTTTAATTTTGTTGACTGCGTTATTCGTAGGATCAGAATTTAGTTTAGTTAAAGTAAGAATTTCAAGAATCGATCAACTCGTATCAGAAGGCAATAAGAAAGCCAAACTTGTACAACACATGGTACATGAGTTGGATTATTATTTATCAGCATGTCAATTAGGGATTACAGTAACAGCATTAGGATTAGGGTGGATTGGTGAATCTACATTTGAATCTGTGATTCATCCAGTATTACATTTATTCCATGTACCTACTGAATTAAGTAAACCAATTACAGTTGCAGCAAGTTTCTTTATTGTGACGTTTATTCACGTCGTAATGGGTGAACTTGCACCGAAGTCATTAGCCATTCAATATGCTGAAAAAATGACTTTATCTTTTGCAAGACCACTTTACTTTTTTGGAATCATCATGAAACCATTAATTTGGTCAATGAACGGTACAGCACGTTTGATTTTAAGATTATTCGGTGTTCAGCCTGCTGATCATGATCAAGCGATGAGTGAAGAAGAATTAAAAATTATCATGACGCAAAGTTATCAAAGTGGTGAAATTAATCATACAGAACTTGCATATATGCAAAATATCTTTAGCTTTGATGAGCGATTAGCGAAAGATATTATGGTACCACGTACACAAATGATTTCTTTAACACAGCCTTTTAATATTGATGAGTTATTAGAAGTCATTAATGAACATCAATTTACACGTTACCCAATTACAGAAGATGGGGATAAAGACCATATCGTTGGGTTTATTAACGTAAAAGAATTCTTAACAAAGTATGCATCAGGGGAACCTGTTCGCATTAAAGATCATATTCATGATTTACCGTTAATTCATGAAGTCACACGTATCAGTGATGCACTAATCAAAATGCAACGTGAACGTGTACATATTGCCCTTGTCATTGATGAATACGGCGGTACAGCTGGTATATTAACAATGGAAGACATTTTAGAAGAAATTGTTGGAGAAATTCGTGACGAATTCGATGACGATGAAGTGAATGACATTATTAAAACTGGTGAAAATACATACCAAATTAACGGCCGTGTATTATTAGATGAAATTGAAGAGCAATTTGGTATTGAATTCGAAGATGCTGATGATATTGATACGATTGGTGGATGGATGCAAGCACAAAATCCTGATATCGATAAAGATGATTATGTAGATACAAAGTATGATAAATGGGTTGTATTAGATGCTGAAAATCATCAAATTAAATCTGTTGCATTACATAAAGAATTCAATGCTTCAAGAACAAGTGAAGAAGACGAAGAAGAGGCAGAATAATGCAAATTCAAACTTTAAAAAGTATTTTTAGATTTTTAGGATTTCTTGAAGGCGGATCATTACTTTTACTCTTATTTATAGCAATGCCTGCAAAGTATATGGCAGGTAAACCTGAAGTTGTAACAGTTTTCGGTTCGATTCATGGATTTTTGTTTACCTTGTATTTAATTATATTAGCAGTGTTATTCTTTAAAAAATTATTACCATTTCAGTGGTCGCTAATGGCGCTTGTCGTAGCTTTTATACCATTTGGTACATTTGTTTATGATCATTTTTATATCCGATCAAACTATTATGAAGCATAACAATTGAAATAATAAGGGGATGAGCAATCATCTCCTTTTTTTGGAGGTATTTATGAGAATCAATAAATTCTTATCAGAAGCAGGTATAACTTCTCGTCGTGGAGCGGACAAATGGATTGAAGCAGGGCGTGTAAAAATCAATGGGCAATTTGCTGAAATCGGAAGCAAAGTGACTGACGAAGATGTTGTAACTGTAGATAATAAAGTTATTACTTTAGATAAAGGCTATGTCTATATCAAACTAAACAAGCCAAGAGGCATAACTTCTACAACAGAACGACATATTAAAGGCAATATTGTAGATTTTGTTGGACATAAAGAGCGTATATTTCATATTGGCAGATTAGATAAAGATTCTGAAGGTCTGATATTGCTTACGAATGACGGTGACATTGTTAACGAGATTTTACGAAAAGAAGGTAAACACGAAAAAGAATATGTCGTAACAGTAGATAAACCGATAACGGATGATTTTGTTAAACAAATGTCAGAAGGTGTTGCCATTTTAGATACTGTAACATTGCCTGCGAAAGTAAAAAAGTTAAATAATAAAACATTCAATATCATTTTGACTCAAGGGTTAAATCGTCAAATTAGGCGTATGACAGAAGCATTGGGTTATGAAGTAAAACAATTAAGAAGAATACGTGTGATGAATATATTAGTCGATGATTTAAAACTTGGTGAATGGAAATATTTAACTGAAGATGAGTTAACAACATTGTTTGAAATGTTAGATTACACACCTAAACGCTAATCATTGTTGTTTAATTAAAAAACGTTTGTGGCATCATGCCACAAACGTTTTTTTCAATGTATATTAATCATTAAACATATCGAATAATCCACCAATACCACTTTCACCTGTTTGTTTTCCTGTAACCGGTGCTGCTGCGAAGATTCTTGAAGCAAATCTTGAGAATGGTAAAGATTGAATATAAACTGTACCTGGGCCTTGTAATCGTGCTAAGAATAAACCTTCTCCACCGAATAACTTCGTTTTAATGCCAGGTACTGTTTGAATGTCATAATCAACATCGCTCGTCATACCTACTAAACATCCTGTATCTACTAATAATACTTCACCAGGTGCTAATGTTTTCTTCACGATTGATCCACCTGCATGAATAAATGCCATACCATCACCGTTTAAACGTTGCATAATAAATCCCTCACCACCGAAGAAACCTGCGCCTAAACGTCTTTGGAAAGCAATGCCAACTTGAACGCCTTTAGCAGCTGCTAAGAAAGCGTCTTTTTGACAAATGAATTCACCATTAAATGCACTTAAATCAATTGGAATGATTTTACCTGGGTATGGCGCAGCAAAATAGACGTGATCCTTGCCAGGACTACGGTTTGTAAATGTTGTCATAAATAAGCTTTCACCCGTTAATGTACGTTTCCCAGCAGCAAATAGTTTATCCATTAAACCACCGCCACCACTAGAAGAGCCATCTCCAAAAATGGTTTGCATTTCAATGTTTGGATTCATCATCATCATACTACCAGCTTCAGAAATGACGGTTTCATTTGGATCTAATTCAATTTCTAAATACTGCATATCATCGCCATAAATTTTGTAATCAATTTCATGGTTATTCATTGTATTCTCTCCTTTATTGATTGTTAATATCATTATATAAATTAAAGTAGCAATTGGTCTAATGATATTTAGCAAATCGAGTGCATAACGCAATAATTATCAATTATAATGTGGTTAAGACATATTTGGAGGGATAATTATGGAAAGAAATATCAAATTGAATAATGGCGTTGTGATGCCAAGACTTGGTTTCGGAGTTTACAAGGTTGACAGTGATCAAATGTTATCAGTGTTCAATACAGCCATTGCATCAGGTTATCGTGCGTTTGATACAGCCTATTTTTATTTCAATGAAACAGCTATAGGTGAAGCCATCAAAGCAAGTAGCGTTCCACGCGAGGAATTATTCATTACTACAAAACTTTGGAATGACCATCAAGGCTATGACAGCACGATTGAGGCATTTAACGCATCATTAGAACGTTTAGGGTTAGATTATTTGGATTTATATTTAATCCATTGGCCTTGTCCTAAGGATGATTTGTTTATAGAAACTTACCGTGCAATGGAGGATTTATATAAAGCAGGAAAAATTAAAGCAATCGGCGTCTGTAATTTTAAACAAGAACATTTAGAAAAGTTATTATCTGAAACTGAAATTGTACCAGTAGTCAATCAAATTGAGTATCACCCTTACTTCAATCAAAGTGAGTTGCAAAGTTATTGTGAATCAAAAGGCATTCAAATAACTGCTTGGAGTCCATTGATGCGTGGCGGTGAATTAATGACGCATGAAAAATTGGTTGCTATCGGTGAAAAATATCATAAAACACCGGCACAAGTCATCATTCGTTGGCACTTACAAAGCAACCGTTTGGTCATACCAAAATCAGTAACGCCATCACGTATTGAAGAAAATATAAAGGTATTTGATTTTGAATTATCTGAAGATGAGATGCAGCAAATCAATAATATGAATCTAAATCAACGTCAATTTAGAGACCCATCAGAAGTGAAAATAGGGGATATGAAATAATTTTATTAAGATTATTTTACTTTATGAATTTCTACACATATCAATTCATTTCTTTTAAATTCAGTATTATAATCATTATCATCACAAATCCTAAACAATTGTGAAATTGTCACAAAGTGTTTAGGATTTCATGTATTTTTAATGCATCTTTTGAGTACAATGGAATTAAGAAATTGTCAGTTGAGGTGATGATATGAAATTTAAAAAACCTAATCAACATGGTGCATGGGCAATGATTATCATGCCAGTTTTGTTTGGGATATTTTTAAGTCAATTTAACTTTTATCAATTATTGTTTTTTGCAAGCTGGTTTATGATTTTCTTTTTTATTGATAATGTTTTGTTTTATATGAAACAACGCAAGAAACAAATTGGCTATTTAAAAGGGGCAAGTTTATTTTTAGGGATAGCAACATTACTGTTATTACCCGTTATCATTCACGAAGTACGAATATTACTATTCTTTATTGCGATGATGCCATTTGCATGTGTGAATGTATACTTTGCATCACAACGAGATGAGCGTAATATTTTAAATGATTTTAGTGCAATAATTATTTTTTCAATCGCTGGATTAATTGCTTATTTTTTAGGCAATCATACAGTAGATATCAATATGTTATATGTATTTGGATTTAGTTTCATGTATTTTGTTGGGACAACATTTTATGTGAAGTCGATGATTCGTGAAAAGAAGAATATTAAATTTAAGTATTATTCATTTGGTTACCATGTATTATTGGTAGTTTTAGGTTTTATCATTCATCCACTAGTAGGTATTGCAATCGCACCAAGTTTGGTACGTGCTGTTTATTTATATGGTAAAAATGTAAAACCAATGAAGATTGGTATATTGGAAATTGCAAATGCATGTTTTATTACTTTATTTATTGGGATTTATTTCTATACCATTCTTAAATAAATATACTCAAATAAAAAAGCCACTGCAAATGCAGTGGCTTTAAACGTCTATTCAGACATCAACTATCTGTTATTAAATATCTAGTTAAGCTAAATTATCGTTTGTGCATTAATTTTAAAACAAATGATACAACTAAAATTAATACGATAGTACCTACTAAAGCTGGAATGATGTAGAAACCACCAAATTCAGGACCAAAGTGTGGTAATAACCATCCACCAACTGCTGCTCCTAAGAAACCAGCGATAATGTTACCAATTTTACCTCCTGGAATATCTGTACCTAAAATCACGCCAGCAAACCAACCGATTAATCCACCGACGATTAATGAAATAATAAATCCGATCATAATATAAAGACCTCCTATTTTTTAAATCTTATTAAGCAATTTGTATTGCTTATGTTTAATAAGTACCCCCCTAAAAAAGTGTTAAACATTTTCTTAAAACTTTTTTTATAAAACTTATTCTCGATGTATAAAAAAGAAAGTACTTACAATTCTTTGAAAAGTAAGTACTTCTTAATATATAGGATATATAAGATTCCTATTAGTATATAACAATAAAAATACGGCAAAAATAATGTAAGTAGCATGTAACTGACTGCAAAGCATATTTCACCGACTTGCTTTGGGTGTTTGAAATAGCGATATACATGTTGTTTATTCATATGAAATAACTTTAAAGGACGATCCGTTTCTGATAATTGGAATAAAATGATACCAATAATAAATACTGTTACGCTTAAATAAGCACTTGATTGATAAATAGAATGAATACTTGTATAGAGAATTGCAAACAAAGATAAATTATACAAGAGTGCTATGATAAGGAGCAGCATAGGTGATTTAATATATATTTGATAATGGACATATTTTTTGTAACGTAAATATAAATGTCCTAACATCATCATTAGTTGGAAAACAATCAACGTTTTGTTAATAAAATTACCAACACCGACGATAGGGTATAAAATGAATGCATTTAAAAATGCACTGATTGGCAAAAAGATATAAGTCATTTTTTGTTCGAACTTAAAAAATAACAAAAAAGTGGCAAGCGTGATGATTAAATTGATGATAATGATTGTAATCATTGCTTCCCTCCTAAAAAAACGACTTGAATTGATTATAACAATTCAAGTCTTATTTTGTATATAAATATTAAACGCCTTTTTTATTGCTCCAAATTAATGTGTGGAGTTGTGGCGTGACATAACATGCGTTCATCTCTACATCATCCATAACTTGATTGATTAAGTTTTCATAACGTTCTAATAATAATATTGTGTGATTTTCAACAGTCTCATCTAAATAAGGATTGCCTACTTGTAAGTAAAATGGGATATTTGGATATCGCTTATGTATCATTTTTGCAAATTGGTAATCTTCATCATTAAATATTACGACTTTAAGGCTGACCTGTTGTTTTGATAAATCGAGATTTTGAATAACTTCATCTAAAACATTTAAGTCTTGCTTCATTGACGATGATGGTGGCTTTGGACTGATGGTTAAATCATCAATATTTATCATCCAATCTTGCCATCTAGACCCTTGTGTTTCTAAAGCGACTTTAATGTTGTTTTCATGTAAAAAATCGATAAGTGTATTCATATTTTTAATAAGTGCAGGGTTACCCCCTGAAATCGTTACATGGTCAAATGATTTTCCAATCTTTATGAGTTTATCATAAATTGCTTCTGCTTCCATCATACGAATATCTTCTTTCGCACTGCCATCCCAAGTGAACTTAGAGTCACACCAACTACAACTGAAATCACATCCAGCCGTTCTTACAAACATCGTTTTTCGACCAATGACCATACCTTCACCTTGGATAGTAGGACCGAATATTTCAAGAACAGGTATTTTTTTAGACATGGCGCTCACCTCTGTAGAGGACATAGCTTGTTGGTGTTTCTCTAACGAACACTTGTAGTATTTTAGGTTGATTTTCAAGTGTAGTAAGATGTGATTCAATGATTTCAAATATCGTTTTGGCTACAACTTCAGTCGATGGTGGCTGATTTTTAAAATGAGGATGTTCATTTAATAATGTATGATCGTATTGTTTATGTACGAGTTGTTTAATATCCTGAAAATTGACTAAAAAACCAAGTGGATTTAATGCGTTACCTGCTATTGTGATATTTACGAAATAAGTATGGCCATGCACATTTTGACACATACCAGCTTCATCAAAAGGTATATAATGTGCCGCTGCAAATTGCATATCTTTATTCAATTCATACGCATATGTATGTGCAACGCTTGGATAAATTTGTTGTAACATTATAACCCTCCTCTTGATTGTAAGTATTGATCTAAGCCATTTTTTCTAAGTTTACAGCTTGGACATTCTCCGCATCCATCACCGATGATACCTTCATAGCATGTTAAAGTTTGATTTCTAATATAATCTAATCGACCAAGTTCGTCTGCTAATGCCCAAGTTTCTTTTTTATCCAGCCACATCAGTGGGGTATGAATTTCAAAGTTCATATCCATTGATAAATTAATCGTTAAATTTAATGATTTAATGAAATTATCACGACAGTCAGGATAACCTGAGAAATCCGTTTCACACACACCCGTAATGATATGTCTTGCTTCAATTTGATAAGCAAGTGCTGCGGCAAAAGACATAAACAATAAATTTCTAGCAGGTACAAACGTATTTGGCACGGTTGAGTTGCTTTCAATTGCCAACGTGTGATCCGTTAATGCATTAGGGGACAGTTGTGACAATAATGACATGTCTAAAATGTGATGTTTTAAACCAAGGTCACTAGCAATATTTTTAGCAACTTCGATTTCTAACGCATGGCGTTGTCCATAATTGAACGTCACAAGTTCAACTGTGTCATATTGCTTAAGTGCATGAAAGACGCAAGTCGTACTATCTTGACCACCGCTAAATACAACCAATGCTTTATTGTTGTTTAATTGTTTTTCCAAAGTATTCACTCCAATAAAAAAAGACATCTAACCCTAGCAAGATGTCAAATCTAGTTTTTTATAGAGGGTATAGGCTAGGAACCTCTCTTATTGAATTCGCTACTCATTGTATCAGAAAAAAAGGTATACTTAAAGTATTAGTTTTTTAAGGAGAAAAAATATGATTGTCATGATAGATCACTATGATTCATTTACATATAATATTGTTCATTATATAGAACAAATAAATCCGAAGATTAAAGTGTTCAAAAGTAATGAGGTGACGATTGAACAGCTTAAACAAATAAATCCTACACATATTATCTTATCGCCAGGACCAGGGCATCCTGATGATGCAACATTAGCACATCACATTTTAGATACTTTTATTAATACTCCGATATTAGGTGTTTGTTTAGGGTTTCAAGTAATTGTCTCGCATTTTGGCGGTGAAATCATACAATTACCACCTGTCCATGGTTATAAAAATGAAATTCAATATGAGCCTGTCAGTGTGTTTCGAAATTTAAATGGTCAACAGTTTGTTGGACGTTATCATTCTTTAGGAACGAAAGCAGTACCCAATGCTTTACAACAAACTGCCGTATTAGAAAATGGCATTGTGATGGGTATTATGCACAAAACAAGACCGATTCATGGTATTCAATTTCACCCTGAATCAGTATTAACGGATGAAGGATTTAAGATGGTCGAAACATTTTTAAGTGAGGTACATGATGAAAGCAGAAATTAATTTTCAATTTAATAATGAGATGCGTCATTACCAGTTTGAACAGCCGAAAGCATCTTATTATATTTATCAAAATGAGAGAAGTAAGCTTGAAGCAATACTAGAACAAATTGAGTCATGTAAAGACTATGTCATAATGCTCATTGATTATGAAGCGGCAAAGTTATTCTCTAAAGATTATCACGTTAAACACGTTCATCATCCAATAATTGAAATTCATACGTACGAACGACCATCACAAGTTTTATTTAATCAAAGTCAAAAGGATGTTACTTTTGTATCAACAGAAGAACAATCGTCTATTATAAATAAATTGAATACGATTCAAGATGAAATCAGATTAGGTAATACTTATCAAGTGAATTATACGACGAGATTGACCGGGAATGGTGAAATTAACTATCAAATGTATCAAACATTATTACAAAAGAATAATGGAAGATATACAGCTTATTTCGAAAGAACTAATAGAAAGATTTTAAGCATGTCTCCTGAATTGTTTTTTGAATATGATCCTAAAATCAATCAATTGTTAGCACGACCTATGAAAGGTACAATGCCAGTCACAAATGATGAAGAAGAGACGAAAAGAAATTATCAATTCTTAAGAAGGTCAATAAAAGACCAAGCTGAAAATGTAATGATTGTCGATTTATTAAGAAATGATATGAGTAAAATAGCAACGAAAGGATCGGTAAAGGTACCGAAATTATTTGAAATCACGAAATATGATACCGTATTTCAAATGACCTCTGATATTACAGCTAATATAGAAAATAAAAGTATATTAGATATATTAGATGCCTTATTTCCATGTGGTTCAATTACTGGTGCACCTAAAGTATCGACAATGCAAATTATCGATCGTTTAGAATCAAGTATGAGAGGTATTTATTGTGGTGCAATTGGGCTAATCACACCAGAGAAGGAAATGGTATTTAACGTGCCTATTAGAACAATTGAAGCACGTCATGGTGATTTTCAATACGGTGTTGGTGGTGGTATTACAATCAATTCAATTCCAAACAATGAATATGATGAAATGGTTGCCAAAAGCCAAGTGCTTAACCAAATTGGCCAAGTAAAATTTAATAATGAAAGCGTAAATCAAAAAATTGATTTACCAAATGACTTTCATTTAATTGAGACAATGCGATTTGAAAAAAAATCGATTAAAAGATTAGATTTACATATGAAACGTTTAGCACAATCTGCGGATTATTTTAATATTAATATAGATATTAATGAGATAAAAATGCAATTAAACGAAGCATGTGCTTCGTTTGTGGAAAATCTAACAGAGACACTTCCAATTTTTATGTTAAGATTAACATGTGATTTGAATGGAAATGTTCTTGTTAATACGAAGGTATTACCAAATTCTGGACATGATGCTAAAATAGCTGAAATAAAGCTCACTAAACCGTGCTTTCATCAAAATAAAACGAGTGTAAGGGCACAATATGGTGATCCAAAAGAATTGTTATTACTACATTGTAATGGGGATGCTTTAGAATTTAATATCGGTAACTTAGTATATGAAATTGAAGGTGTGAAATATACACCTAAGTCAAAATATATTTTAAATGGCTGTTTTAAGCAGTCGATTCAAACCGAACTAACTGAGAGAAATATTCATATTGATGATTTAATTAAAGGTCATGGCAACGGTACAATTAAAGTGTATTTAATTAATTCATTGAGAGAATGGGTATTAATAGATAACTTGAAAATGTAGTGATAGTTTGTCAAAATAGGAAAAAGGTAATGTAGAAGTCTTCATTAAAAGGTGATGAAATGATGAATTTACTTGGCATTATAATATTAGCATTGATATTGACTTTAAGTATTAATTATATTAATCGACATATTATAAAATTATTTGAAGCGAATAACATAAAGCAAGCACTGATAACAACGTATGTGACGTTAGGTTGTTCGATAATCGTTGTTTCGTTAATGACCTTATTAATGAGGAATATGGTGATTGATTTTGCAAAAGTGTTCTATCGCTAGATAGGACACTTTTTTAAGTCTTAAGTCCGATGAAAAAAATAAAAATATGTATAAAATTATAGGAGAATATAATGTCTATTGTTTTTGAAACGCCAGGAATGTATACAAAAGTACAAAATATTTCAAATATCGATACAGCCTATCAATCATTAAATGGTCCAGGAGATGTTCTTGCTGTTCAATTAGGCAACGCCTTATTAGGTAATCCTGTTGAAAGTCCTGTAGTAGAAATGATGTTTGTAGCGCCAACGATTCAATTTAGAGAACGAACATTAATCACATTAACAGGTGCTGACTTTAAAGCATATACACAAGATAAATCATTAATGACATACAAAGTGTATTTAATGGAAAAAGGAGATAGACTCTATTTCAAACAACCTAAAAAGGGTGCAAGAGCTTATCTAAACATCGCCGGTGGCATCAATTGTTTTCAGAAAGATTGTGAACATACAATTCAATCAGGGGATCGCTTAGAATTTGAACGTAATTATTCGCCATTGCAAAAGCGTATGATGGAAAACTTAGAAAAAACAAAGGCCAGTGCATGGGGTGTTGATATGTATGCACTAAGTAGATTGTACTATTCTGATGTTTTTCATATTTTAAAGACTAAAGATAGCGAACATTTGTCATTTGAACAGCAAATGACGATGATGAATGATATTTATAAAGTGACGAATCAATACGATCAGTCTGGTTTTTATCTTGAAGGTGAACTGCTAGGTAATCATCAATATGACATGCAATTGTATGAAGCAATTTGTGGTGGCATTCAACTAGACCCGAATGGACAATTGATTATTCATTTAAAACATCATAAAACAATTCATTATCCAATCATTGCTACAATTGTGCCGTACCACTTAAATAAATTGGCACAAAAAAGACCCGGTTCAAAATTGTTATTCAAGTGGATTACTGAAGAGGAAGCATTACAACTTCAAAAGAATTATGAAGCTTGGGTTAAATCTGTTTTAAAACAAATTCAATATATGCATGATTTAGAAATGAAGAAATAAACAAATTACACTTTTTAAAAACTTTTAATACATTTTCCTTGAAATTTTCATGAAAACAGTATAAATTTATATATTGTACATACAAAGTTTTATTACAATAAGATTACAAAATATAAATTAATGTTAACTTGATTAACGTCGGAAAAATAATGGAGGAAAGCAATGAAACAACGAAAAATTGGTATCTTTATGTTTTTGTTAATGACGATTGCAACCGTTGCTATCAAAACATACTTTGCTTATTACGTAGATCTATCACTTGGAGTCAAAGGGATTGTTCAAAATTTAATATTATTAATGAATCCATATAGTTTAGTCGCTTTTATATTAAGTACTTTACTATTTTTTAAAGGGAAAAAAGCATTTTGGTTTGTGTTTACCGGAGGGTTTTTATTAACGTTTCTACTTTATGCAAACGTTGTATACTTTAGATTCTTCTCTGATTTCATTACTTTCAGTACGTTAAATCAAGTAAGCAATGTAGAATCAATGAGTGGCGCATTATGGAGTTCATTCGAATGGTATGACTTCGTATACTTTATTGATACAATTATTTACTTATTCTTATTACTATTTAAACGTGATTTATTCAGTACAAAGTCATTTAAGAAAAAATATGTACCAGTATTAATGGGTGTTTCTGTTGCATTGTTTTTCTTAAACTTAGCATTTGCTGAATCAGATCGTCCGGAATTATTAACAAGAACATTTGACCATAAGTATTTGGTTAAATATTTAGGACCATTCAACTTCACTGTTTACGATGGAGTTAAAACGATTCAAAACAATCAACAAAAAGCATTAGCAAGTGAAGATGATTTCTCAAAATTACGTTCTTACACAAAAACAAAATATGCTGCACCAAATAAAGCAACATTTGGTATTGCAAAAGAGAAAAATGTGATTAAAATTCATTTAGAAAGTTTCCAAACTTTCTTAATCAACAAAAAAATCAATGGTGAAGAAGTAACGCCATTTTTAAACAGCTTATCTAAAGGTGATAAAGACTTCACTTATTTCGATAATTTCTTCCACCAAACAGGACAAGGTAAAACTAGTGATTCAGAGTTAACGATGGATAATAGTATTTATGGCTTACCTCAAGGATCGGCTTTTAGTTTAAAAGGTGATAATACTTATCAATCTTTACCAGCAATCCTACATCAACAACAAGGTTATACAACATCAGTAATGCATGGTGATTACAAAACGTTCTGGAACCGTGATCAAGTTTATAAACATTTTGGTGTAGATAAGTTTTATGATGCAACATATTATGATATGTCAGAGAAAAACTTAGAGAATTTAGGATTAAAAGATAAAGAATTCTTTAAAGAATCTATACCATATTTAAAAGCTCAAAAAGAACCATTTTATTCACACTTAATTACATTAACAAACCACTATCCGTTTACTGTATCTAAAGAAGATGCAACGATTGCATCACCTAATACAGGTAATCCAACAGTAGATGGTTATATTCAAACAGCAAGATATCTAGATGAGTCATTAAAACAATTGTTTACTGATCTTAAAAAAGAAGGCTTATACAAAGATTCAGTAATTATTATTTATGGTGACCACTATGGTATTTCAGAAAACCATAATAAAGCAATGGCAAAATTACTTGGTGAAGAAATCACACCTACGAAATTTATGGACTTACAACGTACTGGTTTATGGATTAAAGCACCAGGATTACAAGGTTCAGTTAACCATACTTACGGAGGTCAAGTGGACGTAGTACCTACAATCTTACATTTATTAGGTATTGATTCTAAACCATACGTATTGTTTGGAACAGATTTATTCTCTAAACAACATAATGATACAATTGCATTCAGAAATGGTGACTTTATTACACCAACAATTAAAGCCATCAATGGTGCATATTATAACAACAAAACAAATCAAATGATTACAGACGAAGCAACGAAGAAAAAAGCAGAAGCGATTAAACGTCATGTAGAAAAAGAATTAGAAATGTCAGATAGCTTATTAAATGGTGATTTATTCAGATTTGAAAAAGATTCAAAAGCATTTACAAAAGTGAATCCTTCAAAATATGAATACAAGAACGGTAAAGTATCTAAGTCAAACTAATAAGACTAAAAATAAGGATAATAACAATAAGAGGAAGAGACACCATGTCTCTTCCTCTTTTTTGATTTGTTTATCCTAACGCCACATCTAAAATCATCATAATTGCAAATCCAACCATTAATCCTAAAGTGGCTAAGTCAGTATTGTCTCCAGATTGTGATTCTGGTATGAGTTCTTCAACGACAACGAATATCATCGCACCTGCAGCAAAACTTAAAGCATAAGGAAGTAAAGGTGTGATTAATAATACTGCAAATGCACCAATACATGCTGCTATTGGTTCAACGATTGCAGATCCTTGACCTAAATTAAATGCACGCCATTTTGATTTACCTTCACCATGGATTGGTAATGATAAAGCAGCACCCTCTGGTATATTTTGAATACCGATACCGATAGCAAGTCCGATAGCACCCATTAACATCGCTGTATTATCAGTCACCACACTACCAAATGCAACACCTAATGCCAATCCTTCTGGGATATTATGAAGGGTAATGGCTAGAAAGAGTAATGTAGATTTTTTTAAATTTGTTTGTGGTCCTTCTAATTGATGTCCTTCGCGTGCTTTCGGGTGTAAGTGAGGGATTACAATATCGAGTAGGCGGATAAATATGCCTCCACTTAAAAAACCTATCGTAGCAGGTAGCCATGCAATATTGCCAGCACGTTCACTAAATTCAATAGCAGGTGCTAGAAGAGACCAAAAACTTGCTGCAATCATTACCCCAGCTGCAAAGCCTTGCATCGTGTTTAGTAATTTGTTATTTATTGTTTTAACAAAAAATACGACAGACGCACCTAGTGCTGTCATGCCCCATGTAAACAAACCGGCCAATAGTGCTTGAATGACTTGCGATTGTCCACTAAACCAATCAATCATAAGTGCCTCCATTCTAAAAAAAGTGTATAATATATTATTACAGTTATTCGTATTATATCAAATCAATGATTTAGGGGATACTAAATTTTTTAAAGGAGTCACCTTGTGGAAGCATACAAAATTGAACATTTAAGTAAACAATATGGAATAAAAACGATTTTAAATGATGTAAGTTTATCTATATCGGATCAAGATGTCATTGCATTGGTCGGTATTAATGGGACAGGAAAAAGTGCATTATTAAAATGTATTGCAAATATAGAAGATCACTCAGGTGTTGTCACACACCCTAAAGGTTATAAAATTGAATATGCAGCACAACAGCCTACTTTAGATCCAAATTTATCTATTACAGATAACGTATTAGATGAAAATCATCCTGTGATGCAGTTGTTCAAAACATATAATCAACTACTTAAGAAAATTGAAACAGACACTAACGAGGAGTATTTGACACAACTCAGTAATACACAAGAACGTATTGAGCAACTTGATGGATTCTCATATCGTGCTGAAGCTGAATCAATATTAACAAAGCTTGGCATACAAGATTTGAGTGCACCTATAGAAGCTTTAAGTGGTGGTCAAAGAAAACGTGTTGCCCTAGCAAAAAGTTTATTAAAAAAGCCAGATTTACTTTTATTAGATGAACCTACTAACCATTTAGATTTTGAATCTATAGAATGGTTAATTCATTATTTAAAACAATATAAAGGTGCTGTCTTGGTTGTAACACATGATCGCTATTTCTTAAATGAAATTACGAATCGAATTATTGAATTACGTGACGGTAAGTTGCGTTTTTATACAGGTAATTACGAAAGTTATATCGAACAAAAATCAACACAAGAAATCATTGAAGAAAACCAAAAACAAAAAGAAAAACAATTGTATAAACAAGAGCTCGCGTGGATGAGAGCGGGTGTAAAAGCGAGAACAACGAAACAACAAGCAAGAATTGATCGTTTTAGCGACATTGAATCTAAAGTTAAATCTCATCAAACAAAAGAAACGATGGAAATTAATCTTGCGAACCAACGTCTAGGTAAACAAGTATTTGAGTTTGTGAATATTGGGATGCAATTTAACGACAAAGTTTTATACAAAAACTTTAATACAATTGTTCAAACATCGAGTCGAATTGGGATTGTTGGACAAAACGGCACCGGTAAGTCAACTTTACTGAATATCATTTCAAATCAATTATCACCTAGTAATGGAGAAATGATTACAGGTCAAACGGTTAAAATTGGTTATTATAAGCAAGAAGAAATGAAATTGAATGAACGCATGCGTGTGATTGATTTTTTACGTGAAATCCAAGAAACTGCAAAAACTGCTGATGGCACTAAAATATCTGTAACACAACTTTTAGAACGATTTTTATTCCCTTCGCATATGCATGGCACCTATATTGAACGTTTAAGTGGAGGAGAACGTAAAAGATTATATTTATTAAGTTTATTGATTCAAGGACCGAATGTCTTATTACTTGATGAACCGACAAATGATTTAGATACAGAAACATTGACGATTTTAGAGGACTATTTAAATACATTTAATGGTGCAGTGATTACAGTAAGCCATGATAAGTACTTTTTAAATAAAGTTGTTGATCGTTATTGGTATATTCATGATGAGATGATTGAAGTTTTACTTGGAGATTTTGATGATTATTTAGAAAAGAAAACGCAAGTTCAAGAGCAACAAGCAAAGGCAAAGCAAGAAGGAAAGCATATCAAGATTGATGTGCCACAAAAAGAGAAAAAACGTGTTTCATATAAAGATAAGTTGAGATTTGAAGCATTATCCGAATTAATAGAAACATTAGAAACAGAAATAGAATCCATAGATAATCAAATTGCACAAGAAACAACCAATTATGATAAGTTAAATCAACTTACTTTATTACGTCAAGAAAAAGAAGCAGAATATGAAAGTGCATTTGAAGAATGGGACGTTTTATCTGAAAGAATGGAGTAGTATGAATGTATGACGTATTAGAACGATACTTTGGCTATACGTCCTTTAGACCCGGACAAGAGCAATTGATTCAAAATGCAATGAATCAAGTTCCCACACTAGGCATATTACCGACAGGTGGGGGAAAGTCTATTTGTTATCAAGTTCCTGGCTTAAAAAAAGGCGGCTTAACACTAGTTATCAGTCCGTTAATTTCGTTAATGAAAGACCAAGTAGATCAACTACAGGCTGCAGGCATAGAGGCAACGTATTTAAATTCGACATTAAAGGTGAATGAAGTTAAAACTATCGAAGCTGGTTTAAAAGCGGGAAGATTTCAATTTTTATATGTTGCACCAGAACGTTTTTCACAAAAAAGCTTTATCTATTTATTACAAAGTTTAAATATTACACTAGTTGCATTTGATGAGGCACACTGTATTTCTAAATGGGGACATGATTTTAGGCCGAGTTATAGAGAAGTTGTACAAAATGTATTAATGTTACCCCAACCATTTACAATTATGGCATTAACAGCTACTGCAACGATAGATGTCAAAGAGGATATTTGTCAGTTATTAAATATTCAAAATGAACACGTGATTGAAACGAGCACTAAGCGTGAGAATTTATCTTTTCAAATCGATCCAACTTATCAACGTAACTTATTTATATTGGATTACATTAAGTCTCACCCAAAAGATTCAGGGATTATTTATACTTCAACAAGAAAGAACGTAGAAGTTATTAGTGAATTTTTAAAGACAAAAGAGATTAACCACACCATTTATCATGCGGGTCTCTCGAAGCAAGAAAGAGACCATAATCAGCACTTATTTGTAATGGATGATGTGCCTATAATGATTGCGACTAATGCATTTGGAATGGGGATTGATAAGTCTAATGTAAGATTTGTTATTCATTATAATTTACCACAAGATTTAGAAAGCTATTATCAAGAAGCTGGACGTGCTGGGCGTGATGGATTAGAAAGCGAATGCATTCTATTATTTGCTGATCAAGATATTCGTTTGCAAGAATTTTTTATTTCTAGAACTGGAAATGAAGAAATACAAACTTTAAAAAAACAAAAGCTCAATAAAATGTTACAATATACAAAAACAAAACAATGTCTACAAGCAACGATCATTAATTACTTTAATCCAGAAGAACAATTATCGAAATGTGGGAAATGTACGAATTGCTTACACCAAGAAGAAAATTATGATATGACGATTGAAGCCAAAAAAATTATCAGTTGTATGATACGTCTAAAAACACCTATTGAAAAATCAATATTAACACAATTGTTAAGAGGTGAATCAAGTGCATATATTCAAAATCATGACTTCGATAAAATTAAAACATTTGGTGCGATGAAGTCTTACGCATCTAAGCAAGTACAAATATTTATAGAGACCCTTTTATTTAATGGCTATTTGTTAGAAGTTGATGGTAAGTTAATATGTGATGCATCAGTTACTGATATCATAAAAGATAAGCAATCCATTTGGACGTATTATAAACCACTTGAATACAATGAGCGTGTAGAAATTTCTACATTACATGGTATGGATGAAGGGTTATTCGACACTTTAAAACAAGTTCGAAAATCTTTAAGTAATGACTTAGGCGTGCCACCATTTACGATTTTCTCAGATAAAACGTTACAAATATTTGCGACAAGAAAACCAAAATCAAAAGATGAGATGATTTTAATTGATGGTGTTGGATCATATAAATTAAAGCACTATTGCCCTAAATTTATTGAGGCCATTGCAACTTATTAAATAAAAACCGAGTATGGTCTATTCCATACTCGGTTTTGTGTTAATTTGTAGGTTGTTCTTGTGGTTGTGTTTCAGCTGTAGGCTCTGTAGGTTGTGTATTTTCTGTTGATGCAGGTTGTGATTGTGTTTGTGTTTCAGGTTGTGCTTGAGTTCCAGGTTGTGGTTGAGGCTGTGCTTGAACTTGATTTTCAGCTTGAACAGGGTTTGGTTGTGCTTGTTGTACTTCTGTCTGTGTTTCTTGAGTTACTGGAATTTGTTCAGTTTGTGTTTCTGTTTGAACAGGTGATTCAGCAGTTACAGGCGTTTCATTTGTAACATTTTCAGATTCTTTTGTTTTTTCTTTGACTTTTTTCTTATCTTTCTTTTTCGTCTCTTTTTTCTTATCTTTCTTTTTCGTCTCTTTTTTCTTTTCGGCCTTTTCTTTAGCTTCATTTTTCACAGCTTTGTGAATTTCTTCCTCTTGTTTCTTTATTTCTTGTTGTTTATTGTGTTGGTATGAATAAATAATAAAGGCTGCAAGAGCAACACTAACAACGATAAATAAAATTTCAAATAGCTTTTTACTCATAAAGAACCCCTCACTATTAGTCTGTAGTAATAGTTTACTAAATCTCATATCAATCGACAAGTACCATAGTTTTTTAAAAATATAATATAATGATAGACCAATTAATAGTCTGACAGCTAAAAAATAATGATAAAAAGTCATAATATTTGTTATTACGCTTTGATTTAGGTTATATGTAAATGATGAAACTATTTATAAATAATGAAGAGGTGGCACATGATAAAATTTGATCATGTTTCAAAAGCATACGGAGAAAATACAGTAGTAAAAGATATTAGTTTTGAAATTAAAGAAGGCGAATTTTTTGTATTAATTGGACCGAGTGGTAGTGGGAAAACGACAACACTCAAAATGATTAATCGATTGATTGAATTAACGGATGGCTATATCTATTTTAAAGGTCGCCCTATTAGTGAGTATCAATTGGATGAAATGAGATGGGATATAGGCTATGTATTACAACAAATTGCCTTATTTCCTCATATGACAATTCGTGAGAACATGATGCAAGTGCCTTTAATGAAGAAATGGCCAACCAAAAAGATAGAAGATGAAGTTAATCGATTATTAAATATGGTAGGTTTAGATGCTGAAACATATAAAAATAGATATCCTGATGAATTATCTGGTGGACAACAACAACGTGTAGGTGTCGTACGTGCTTTAATGGCAGATCCTCCGCTTGTATTAATGGATGAGCCTTTCAGTGCATTAGATCCTATCAGCCGTGAAAAATTGCAAGATGATTTATTGAAGTTACAAAATGAAATCCACAAAACGATTGTCTTTGTAACGCATGATATTGGTGAAGCACTAAAATTGGGTGATCGAATATGTTTAATGAATGAAGGTAAAATAGAACAAATAGATACACCGGAAGGATTTATCAATCATCCTAAAAATGAATTTGTGCAATCTTTTATGGGTGACTATTTAAACACGCATAAATATGCTAGAAATGTTATGAATCAAGATGTTACACCTGTAGAAATCAGTGTACAAGCAAGTGATCCGATTCAAGTTGTGTATGACCATCTTGCTAAAGTACCAAAAATCAATGTAATCGAATCGAATAAGATTATTGGATCGATTACGCAACAAGATGTCATTCGCAGTTTGAGTCAGGAGGGTTAACATGGGCACATTTATGAATGTATTAAACGAACGTAAAAGTGAATTATTGAGCACTTTATTTGAGCATATTCAATTGTCCTTTATTGCACTTTTAATCGCAACTTTAATTGCCATTCCTTTAGGGATAGTATTAACGAGAAAAGAGCGCATAGCAGAAGTCATTATTAATGTAACGGGTGTATTGCAAACTATACCATCACTTGCACTATTAGGTTTGATGATTCCGATATTCGGCATCGGTAAAGTGCCTGCGGTCATTGCATTAGTTATTTATGCACTGTTGCCAATTTTACGTAATACGTATACAGGTATTAAAGAAGTAGATCCATCATTAAAAGAAGCATCAAGAGCCCTAGGTATGAACACTTTTAGAAGGTTATCTAAAGTTGAAATCCCGATTGCAATGCCGGTGATTATGGCAGGAATTAGAACGGCAATGGTATTGATTATTGGAACAGCAACGCTTGCGGCGTTTATTGGTGCTGGTGGATTAGGCGATTTAATACTACTAGGCATCGATCGCAATGATACGAATGTATTATTGCTTGGCGCAATTCCTGCAGCCATTTTAGCAATCATTTTTGACTTTATATTAAGACGTATGGAGAAATTGAGTTATAAAAAAATGTTAACGATTATTGGAACTACATTTTTAATTTTCTTAATCATTTCTTTAATGCCATTATTGAGTGGTGGCAAAGATAAAGAAATTACTTTTGCAGGTAAACTCGGGACAGAACCTGAAATCATCACTAATATGTACAAAATCATCATCGAAGATAAAACAGATTTGAAAGTGAATGTTAAACCTGGTCTTGGTAAGACATCATTTTTATTTAACGCTTTGAAATCAGATAATATTGATGGTTATTTAGAGTTTACCGGTACAGTTTTAGGAGAAATTACAAAGGAAACGCCTCAATCAAGTACCGAACAAGCTGTATTTAAACAAGCAAATGACAGTATTAATAAAAAATATGACATGTCATTGTTGAAACCGATGCAATATAATAATACATATGCTTTAGCAGTCAAAAAATCATATGCTAAAGCACATGATTTGAAGACAATTAGTGATTTAGAGAAAGTAAAAGATGAAGTGCGCGCTGGATTTACTTTAGAGTTTAATGACCGAATGGATGGCTACAAAGGGATTCAAAAGAAATATGGCATTAAGTTTAATCAAGTCAAAACAATGGAACCTAAAATCAGATATCAAGCCATTGAATCTGGTAAAATTGACTTAATGGATGCCTATTCAACAGATGCAGAGTTAAAAAAATACGATATGGTCGTTTTAAAGGATGATAAGCATTTATTTCCACCATATCAAGGTGCACCATTATTAAAAAACAGTACCATCAAAAAGTATCCAGAGGTTGTTAAAGCATTAAATACTTTGTCTAATCAAATCACAGATGAAGAAATGCAAGCGATGAATTATGAAGTTGCCTATAAAAATAAAAAAGCAAATGCAGTTGCAAAAGCATACTTAAAGAAACACGGATTCATCCATTAACGAGGAGTGATATCATGAAACAACAACTAGAACAACTTCAAGTATATTCAGCAGGGATGTCTGAAGCAGCATTAAAGAAAAAAACAGGATATACTGGATTTTTTACGAAGCTTGCCTCAAATGAAAACCCAATTGGACCTTCTAAAAAAGTAAAAGAAGCAATCGTTAATGCATTACATTCTGGCTTGAATTTAAGTGAATATCCAGATTCAGAGGCAACGCAATTAAAAGAAGCTTTAGCTAATTTTTATGGCATTCAAAGTGAACAATTATTTGTGGGTGCTGGCTTAGATGAAGTGATTATGATGATTTCAAGAGCTGTGTTAACACCTGGTGGTGAAATATTAACGAGTGAAGGAACGTTCGTTCAATACAATACACATGCAATCATTGAAGCAAATGAAATTGTAACTGTACCGATGCAACAAGGACGATTTGATTTAGATGCATTTCTTCCAAAAATTTCTGATAAGACAGGTATCATATGGATTTGTAATCCAAATAATCCTACAGGAACATATGTGGATGAAACGACTTTAGTAAATTTTCTAAAACAAGTACCTACACATATTCCTGTTGTATTAGATGAAGCGTACTTTGAGTTTGTTGATGCACCTGATTTTCCTAATACATTGCATTTACAAAAACAATTTAAAAATATCATCATCTTAAGAACGTTTTCGAAAGCTTATGGGTTGGCAAGTTTTAGAGTTGGATATGCGATTGCGTCAAAAGAAAATGTTGATGTATGGAATAAGGTGAAGTTACCCTTTAATGTAACTACGTTAAGTTTAATCGCTGCTGAAATCGCCTTAGAAGATCAAGCCGCATTAAAAACTTATGTGAAAATGAACAATAAAGAACGTGAAAAGTACTTTAATAGTAAAGTCAGTGAACATTTTTTACCGAGTCAAACGAACTTTATCTTTGTAAAAACTGATGATCCAGAATCGCTAAATCAACTGTTACTTCAGCATGGCATTATTGCACGACAAATGCCAATAGGTGTGCGTATTACAATTGGCAAACCTGAAGACAACGATATTGTTATTCGAGCATTGGAATCATTCTTTAAAGCTTAATTTATCCAATGTTTCATATTGTTACGTTATAATAGATATAAGAATGATAAACGATAGGAGTCAAAACAATGAGAGAATCAATCGCAATTGATATGGATGAAGTTTTAGCGGATACACTGAAAAAAGTCATTTTTCAATTTAATGAAGCGACAGGTTTAAGTATTGCAGAACAAGATCTTTATGACAAGAAGTTAAGAACAGAGTATCCTGAGCATGTAGATGCTCTAAATAACTTGTTGTTAGATAAGTCATTTTTTAGAGATTTAGAAGTCTTTCCAGATGCGGTACGTGTGGTAGAAAGATTAAACGAACACTACGATGTTTTTATTGCAACAGCTGCAATGGATGTACCGACTAGTTTTGATGCAAAGTATGCTTGGTTAAGAGAACATTTTCCATTTTTAGATCCACAACATTTTATTTTCTGTGGTTATAAAGGGATTGTTGCAACGGACTATTTAATCGACGATAATCCAAGACAACTGAAAGCATTTAAAGGTACTGGTATTTTATACAATGCAATTCATAACCAAAGCGTTGAAGGATATACAAGAGTAAATAGTTGGAAAGATATTGAACAATATTTTTTAGCTGATAAATAATAGCCATTTAGAAATAATCTTTAAAATGTTTATTTCTTAAGAAATCGGTAATAGTTTAATAATAAATCGAAATCATCCAAACCATTGGATGATTTTTTTGGAGGTCTTTTTGATGAAGTTTAAACGTGGGATATTATTTTATCATGATAGCGCTGGGCAAGGTGATGTTAATGATATTATTGGAGAAGTCACAAAGAACTTATCAAGAATGGTAGATGAACTGTTAATATTTCGTAGTACTGAAAAGGGTAATATATATGATTATATTCAAGATAAATCAAACACGAATGATTTAGATATTTTAATGATTCTTGGTGGTGATGGTACTGTCCATGAGTTAATCAATGGTGTGATCGATGCTTCGTTAGATATTCCAATAGCAATATTACCTGGAGGTACCTTTAATGATTTTACGAAAAACTTAAATTTAAATCCAAATCCTATTATGAGTTCAGAGCAGTTATTAACGGCAGAGCTAAATGAATATGATGTTATTCAAGTGAATGATCGATATGCACTTAACTTTGTTGGCTTTGGACTTATCGTTGAAAATGCTCAAAATATTGATCAAGAAGCTAAAAGTAGAATTGGGAAGTTCAGTTATTTATTCTCAACCATCAAGACCATTACAAATCCAACATTTTTTGATTATCAAATAACAACTAATCAAAATATTTACGAAGGTAAGTCATCTATGATTATAGTAGCAAATGGAGAATTTGTAGGCGGCAATCGTATACCACTAACAGAACTTTCACCTCAAGATGGCAAACTGGATGTGTTTATATTTAAGGAAAGTGGTTTGAAATTGTTTGGCGAATTAATGAAAGAAAAGTCGGTAACCAATTGGAATGATATTAGTCGAAATATAGAACACATTTCAACGACTGAATTGAAGATTGAGACGAGCAAGACGATGGATGTTGATTTAGATGGAGAAATTGATATTATAACACCATTAAATATAAAATTGATTCCAAAAAGATTAAACATACTAACCGCTCAAATATAATAAAAACCGTAAGTTACGATTTACTAATCCTAACTTACGGTTTATTTTTATTTAGTATTAAAAAATTAACTTATAATAAATGCTTAGTGAATACCATGCATTTTTTTAGATACCCATTTATTAGATAATAATAATATTAAGAATAAGGCCATTGCAATGCCACCAAGTAATAAGAAGTAGTTGAAGTAGCCCATTGGTTCAACTAATTTTACTAACTGTGCATTTAATGCTTGTGCAGTTGCATTTGATAAGAACCATAAACTTAACATTTGTGAGTTGAATGCTTCAGGTGCTAATTTAACACTTGTAGCAGAACCAGTTGGAGATAAACATAATTCACCAACGACACAAATTAAGAATGAAGCAACTAACCACATTGGATTAATTAACTTTTCACCAGACGCCATAGGCACTAACATGATTAAGAAACTTAAACCTGCAAGAAATACCCCAATTGTAAATTTAATCGGTGTTGAAGGATTGCGTTTACCAAGTTTAGTCCATAACGCTGAAATAAATGGTGCTAATAATACGATAAAGAATGGGTTAATTGATTGGAACCAAGCTGCTGGAATTTTGAAATCGATGCCCATAGATTTACTTAAATCTAACTGTGTACGTGTATCCGCAAATACAGCTAATACGTTAGCCCCTTGTTCTTGGATGCTCCAGAAAAGTACTGATGCTAAGAATAAAGGAATATATGCAATTAATCGAGATTTTTCGATTTCATTAACATCTTTACTGCGATACATCGTTGTCCAATAAATGATTGGTAAGAATACACCTAAGAATGTAACGACCATAGAGAACGTTTTGAATGTTAAAATGCCTGCTAAAATTAAT
The DNA here is from genome assembly GCF_004117835.1 of Macrococcus sp. DPC7161. Taxonomy (GTDB): domain Bacteria; phylum Bacillota; class Bacilli; order Staphylococcales; family Staphylococcaceae; genus SDSC01. The sequence continues at coordinate 144,759 of NZ_SDSC01000004.1, forward strand.
CCAACGATTAATACGATTAATACACCACCAACAATCGCAAACATTTTACCATAACGTTTCTTTTCTTCATCATTTAATGGGTTAGTTGGTTCTAAACCAACTAATGCTAATGATTTACGGTTAAAAATAATATAAACGATTAATGCTAGTGCCATACCAATGGCTGCTGCTAAGAAACCAATATGATAGTTGTATTTCTCTTGTAACGCACCAACAACTAATGGTGATACGAATGCACCCATGTTAACTGACATGTAGAAAATAACAAATCCAGCATCCATACGATCATCGTTCTTGTGGTAAAGACCACCTAATACGTTTGAAATGTTTGGTTTCATTAAACCTGAGCCTACAATGATTAAGAACATAGAAGCTAAAAATGCAGGAATACCAAATGGTAAGCTCATTGCGATATGACCAAACATGATTAAAGTTGCACCTGTCAATAAGGCTTTACGTGAACCTAAAATACGGTCTGCTAACCAACCACCGAGAATACCAGTCATAAAAATCAATGCACCGTACATTGAACCGATACTCATTGCAGTCGTTTGGTCCATACCAAGACCGCCTTTAGCCAATGTTGCATACATATAGTATACTAAAATGGCACGCATACCATAGTAACTAAAACGTTCCCAGAACTCTACAAAGAATAAAATTCCTAATCCTTTAGGATGTCCAAAGAACCCGGTTTGAGGCACACTTTCAACTTGCTGTTCGCGTGTGTACTTCATAAATATCACCTTTTTCTGTTTTTTAAATTTTTTGACAACTTTTAGATTGCTCAAGTCATATTTTATCATTTAATATTTTTTATACAATATATTCATGAATATACAGAATATTAAAAAAACATCGACATTATCAAATTATGATAATGTCGATGTTTTTTTGTAAATGCGTTTATTGAAAAATTATACATGCATGAATAAATGTGCAGTTTATTAGTGGATACCACGCATGAATTTCTTCATAAATGGACTAACGAGTAATAAAATAACACCTAATCCTAACGTTACTAAACCAATATTGTTGAAATATTGATATTTTTCAACTGAATCATAGTAATCTACTAATTTAGCATTCACAATTTGTGCAACGGTATTTGCTAAGAACCAAATACTCATCATTTGTGATGTAAATGCTTGTGGTGCTAGTTTTGTCGTTGTTGATAATCCTACAGGTGAAATACATAATTCAGCCATTGTTACTAATAGGTAACTTAATACTAACCAAATTGGATTCATTAAGTGCCCACCGTGTGTTAATGGATATACCATTACTAAATAACTGAATGCTGCTAAAAATAATGCAATACTAAACTTAACAACTGTTGGTGGATTAAAACGACCTAATTTTACCCACATCCATGCAAATAATGGTGCTAAAGTCACGATAAATAATGGATTTAACGATTGGAACCAAGCAGCTGGAATTTTAAAGTCAATTGCACCATTCGTTAATGTGTGTAAATTTAATTGTGTGTTTTTATCAGCGAACGTCGCTAATACTGTAGAACCTTGTTCTTGAATACTCCAAAATGCAACGGCAGCAAAGAACAATGGAATGTATGCAATAACGCGTGCCTTTTCATCAGATGTTGCTTTTTTTGATAATAACATTGTAATGAAATAGAAAAACGGTAAGATAATACCTACAATTGATACTAAGTTCATGAAACTTTTTAATGATAAAGTGCCCATTGCAGCAGTTGCAATAAAGTAAATTGCGACAACAGCAATGATAATACCAACAGTAGTCATTGTTTTTTTCTTTTCTTCAGGCGTAACTGGGTTAGGAATATCTAGTCCAGATAAACCAAGAGTTGGTTTTGCTCTTAAGATATAAACCACTAATCCAAAGAACATACCAATAGCTGCAACCATAAATCCTGCATGGAAACCAACGTTTTCTTGTAACCAACCAACGAATAGTGGTGAGATGAATGCGCCTAAGTTTATACTCATTACGAATAATGTGAATGCAGAGTCTACTTTAGGATCATTTTTATGATAAAGTTCACCAACGTTTGTTGAAATGTTAGGTTTAAGTAAACCTGTACCTAATATAATGAATAAAAGGGCAGCTAATAATAATGTAAAGTTATTTGGTAATGATAATAGAATGTGACCAATCATAATTAGAACTGCACCAAAAAGTATCGACTTTCGTGTGCCGATGAAGCGGTCAGCTAACCAACCACCAATAACACCGCTCATATAAATTAAAGCACCGTAAATTGATACAATTTGCATCGCAAGTGCATCAGGAAGTCCGAAACCTCCATCTTTAACTGAATAGTATAAGTAGTAAACTAAAATTGCTTTCATTCCATAATAACTGAATCGTTCCCAAAACTCAGTTACCATAAGCGTAAACAGACCTTTTGGATGACCAAAGAAACCAGTACGTGGCATACTGTTTACGACTTCTTCACGAGTATGTGATGCCATAAATAAAAACCTCCATATATAATGTGCAATATTTAAAAATTTTAAATGCAATATTGATATCATACATGACTTCTTATTTTTTGACAATTCAATTTTTTACAAAAGATATGTTTATAGAATAAAATGCATAAAAATAAAGCATAAGATAGTAACAATATCTTATGCCTTATTAACGCATTAATTATCTGTTATTAATGTTTTCTGGATATAAATCGTGGTTCATTAAACGGTATTGCGCCATTTCTTCATATTTCGTTCCTGGTCGACCGTAGTTTGTATATGGATCGATTGAAATGCCACCACGTGGTGTGAATTTGCCCCATACTTCAATATAATGTGGATCCATTAATTCAATTAAGTCATTCATAATGATATTCATACAATCTTCATGGAAATCTCCGTGGTTTCTGAAGCTGAACAAATATAGTTTTAGTGATTTAGATTCAACCATTTTAATATTTGGAATGTATGAAATATAAATTGCAGCGAAATCAGGTTGTCCTGTGATTGGGCATAAGCTTGTAAATTCAGGGCAATTAAATTTTACAAAGTAATCGCGGCCTTGGTGTTTATTATCGAATGATTCTAAGATTGATGGATCGTATTCGTATAAATATTTGTTGTTTTGATTACCAAGTAATGTGATGTCTTGTAACTCGTCTTTTTGTCTTCCAGCCATAATAGCCTCCTAAAATTTTTTATTGATTGCTTTTCTTTTTTCTTTCTCATTTAGAGCTTCTCAATGCTTTTTTATTTTATTTTACAAGATGATGTATACAAAGCCAATTGTTATTCATTCACCAATCGTATATAGAGACTGAATAAGGATATATTAGTTAAATAGTGAAAGGCATTTAATGATTTTCTTTAGTTTGTTGTATACTTGCTTGTTTCACCTTCATAAACATATAATAACTTGCAAAGAAAATGATAAAGTAACCGATGAAGCTAAATACATCTGGTACTTGTTTAAAGATAACGAAACTGATGATTGCACTGAATAATACTGTAGAATAAGTAAAAATTGAAATGTCTTTTGCAGGTGCATAATGATAAGCAATTGTAATACCGAATTGTCCGATGGTTGCAAATACACCTGATAATAATAGTAGTATAGTTTGTTTCATTGTCATGGGTTGATAATTTAAGAGTACCATTGGTAATAATACGATTGTTGAAAAGAAGCTAAAATAAAATACAGTTGTATAAAATTTTTCTCGTGGTCCGAGTATACGTAACATTGTATAAGCAAGGCCAGCAAATATTGCTCCCAAAACACCAACTAATGCCACCATCATATCACTACTGAAACTAGGTTTAATGATAAATAATGCTCCGATAAATCCAACAATAATTGCATACATTTGATACTTCTTAATCTTTTCACTTAAAAAGAAACTACAAAATAAAATCGTAAAGAACGGGCTTAATTTGTTTAACATATCGGAATCACTTAAAACCATTTTATCTATAGTATAATAATTGAGTAAAACACCAAAGAGTCCAAATGTGCTACGTAGAATAAGCACTTTTTGGTTTTCTAATCTTCCAAATAATCTATCTTTCGTTTTTATTACAATAATTAATGGAATGATCATGCCCACAATATTTCTAAATAGAGATTTTTGTATCACAGGAATATCTCCTGACAATTTTACAAAAGTGCCCATTAAACTGAATCCGAGAGAAGCGATTAATAAAGCGATAATACCTTTTAATTTGGGGTTCATAAAAATCTCCTCACTAAACATCAAAATGTGTTGCAAAAGTCATTCTAACATAAAACGACGTGAATAATTGTTCAAAAAAAATAAATCAAAGTTTCAATATCCAATTAGTTCACGCATATCAAGGTGTTAAAAAAGCAGTTGAAAAGTCAAGGGGAAAAAGGGGTAATTTTTCGATTCATTTTTATTGAAAAGTGTCACTCTCATGCTATAATTATTCGTATATGTTGTGGTAATGTTCTAACACAAACACTATATATAGTGTTTGTGTTAGAAGACTGCCACAACAAAAGATTACAATCTTTCCTTTATGAATGGATTGTATTGGATTATTTTTTAGGCATTATTACAGCAAGATATTCATCAAGAATACGGACTAACATTGGAGGCGTTCGTATGAAAGTGATTTTTTATTCTCTTACAGGAAATGTAAGACGGTTTATAAAGAAATCTAATTATTCAAATGCACAAGATTTATATGAAGTGCAAAATAAAATCATTGATTCACCATTTATCATCATGACAAGTACCATTGGTTTTGGTCAAGTGCCAGATGATGTGATGCATTTTTTAGAATTAAATCATGCAAATTTGCGCGGTGTGATCGCCAGTGGCAATAGAAACTGGGGGCAAAATTTCGCGAAATCAGGTGATATCATTGCAAGTCAGTTTCATGTGCCATTACTGATGAAATATGAATTACATGGTAATGCAGATGACGTAACAAAATTTTTATCAATCATGGAAAAGGTGGCAATACAAAATGAAAACTTTGACAGAGAAAAAGTACAATCATATTGAATTAAATAACCAAGTAACAAAGCGCCGTGAAGACGGTTTTTTTGATATTGAAAAAGATCAAGACGCATTACGTGTTTATTTAGAAGAGGTTAATGATAAGACAATTCATTTTGAGACACCTTTAGAAAGACTGCATTATTTAGTCGATGAAAACTTTTACTATGACTTGTTCCAAGAGTACACAGAAACAATGATTCAAGAGATAGTTGCATATGCTGAGAGTATTCCATTTCAATTTGCAAGTTACATGTCAGCAAGTAAATTCTTTAAAGATTATGCTCTAAAAACAAATGATAAACAAAACTATTTAGAAGATTACAAACAACATGTGATTATTGTGGCATTATACCTTGCTAAAGGTGATGTTGAAAAATCAAAATCATTAATCAATGCGATGATTGAACAACGTTACCAACCGGCAACACCTACATTTTTAAATGCAGGTCGTGCACGTCGTGGTGAGTTAGTTTCTTGCTTCTTATTAGAAGTAGATGACAGTTTAAATTCTATTAACTATATCGATTCAACAGCAAAGCAGCTTTCAAAAATTGGTGGCGGTGTTGCGATTAACTTGTCTAAACTTCGTGCGCGTGGTGAAGCAATTAAAGGCATTAAAGGTGTAGCAAAAGGTGTATTACCAGTTGCCAAAGCACTAGAAGGTGGCTTTAGTTATGCAGATCAACTTGGACAAAGACCAGGTGCTGGAGCTGTATATTTAAATATCTTCCACTACGATGTACTTGAATTTTTAGATACAAAAAAAGTAAATGCAGACGAGGATTTACGTTTATCTACGATTTCAACTGGATTGATTGTTCCTTCAAAATTCTTTGATCTTGCAAAAGCTGGTGAACCATTCTACATGTTTGCACCACATACAGTTGAACGTGAGTATGGTGTGACTTTAGATGACTTAAACATTGATGAAATGTATGATGAATTGGTTGCTAATCCAAACATTATGAAGAAGTCAAAAGATGCTCGTGAAATGTTAAATTTAATTGCACAAACACAATTACAATCAGGTTATCCATATTTGATGTTTAAAGATAATGCAAACAAAGTACATGCCAATTCAAACATTGGTCAAATTAAAATGAGTAATTTATGTACGGAAATCTTCCAGTTACAAGAAACATCAATCATTAATGATTACGGTACTGATGATGAAATCAAACGAGATATTTCATGTAACTTAGGTTCATTAAATATCGTGAATGTGATGGAATCTAAAAAGCTAAGAGATTCAGTCCATATTGGTATGGATGCTTTAACGACTGTAAGTGATGAAGCGGACATTAAAAATGCACCTGGTGTAAGAAAAGCCAATAGAGAATTACATTCAGTTGGATTAGGTGTTATGAATTTGCATGGTTATTTAGCTAAAAATAAAATTGGTTATGAGTCAAAAGAAGCAAAAGAATTCGCAGCTGCGTTCTTTATGATGATGAACTATTATTCAATTGAAAGATCTATGGAAATTGCGATTGAGCGTAATGAGAAGTATGTTGATTTTGAGAAGAGTAATTATGCTGATGGTAGTTACTTTGAACAATATTTAACAAAAGATTATGCACCAACTTCTGATAAAGTAAAAGCATTATTTGAAGGTATTCAAATTCCAACGAAAGAAGATTGGGCAAAATTAAAAGAACAAGTAATGAAAAACGGATTATTCCATGCTTATCGACTTGCAATTGCACCAACGCAAAGTATTTCATATGTTCAGAACGCAACAAGTTCTGTAATGCCAATAGTTGATCAAATTGAGCGACGCACATATGGTAATGCTGAAACATTCTATCCGATGCCATTTTTATCACCAGAAACAATGTGGTTTTATAAATCAGCATTTAATACGGATCAAATGAAACTAATCGATTTGATTGCAACAATTCAAGAACATGTCGATCAAGGTATTTCTACAATACTATTTGTAAACTCAGAAATATCAACGCGAGAATTATCAAGATTGTATGTATATGCACATCATAAAGGGTTAAAATCGTTATACTATACGAGAAATAAATTATTAAGTGTAGAAGAATGTACAAGTTGCGCAGTTTAATCACATACTAGATAACACGGCATACGCCGTGTTATCTTATGAGTAAAAATATAAGTTAGAGGTGACACTTTGAAAGCAGTTAACTGGAATACACAAGAAGATATGACGAATATGTTTTGGCGTCAAAATATCTCACAAATGTGGGTTGAAACAGAATTTAAAGTTTCTAAAGATATTGCGAGTTGGAAAGAGCTAACGGAAGATGAGAAATATACATTTAATCACGCACTTGCAGGATTAACAGGACTAGATACGCAACAAGCAGATGATGGAATGCCATTAATCATGATGCATACACAAGATTTACGTAAAAAAGCAGTTTATAGTTTTATGGGTATGATGGAAAATATTCATGCTAAAAGTTATAGTCATATTTTCACAACGTTATTACCATCTAAAGAGACAGATGAATTATTAAATGAATGGGTGCCAAATGAACCACATTTAACATATAAAGCAAATAGAATTTTAGAAAAGTATCATGCGTTATGGAAAAAGGATGCATCTATTTATGAACAATACATGGCACGCGTAGCGAGTGTATTTTTAGAAACATTTTTATTCTATTCTGGGTTTTATTATCCTTTGTATCTTGCTGGACAAGGTCGTATGACTACAAGTGGAGAGATCATTCGAAAAATATTATTAGATGAATCTATTCACGGAGTATTTACTGGACTTGATGCACAAAGTTTACGTAAAGAAATGTCTGATGATGAAATTGTAAAAGCAGACAAAGAAATGTATACGATGTTAGATGATTTGTATCGTAACGAAGCATCATATACTAAAATGTTATATGATCGTGTTGGTTTAACGGAAGATGTATTAAATTATGTGATGTATAATGGGAACAAAGCACTTGCAAACTTAGGATTTGAACCTTATTTTGAAGAACGCGGATTTAATCCAATCATTGAAAATGCATTGAATACAAGTACTAAAAACCATGATTTCTTTAGTGTTAAAGGTGATGGTTATGTGCTCGCATTAAATGTTGAAGCGTTACAAGATGAAGACTTTATTTTTGAAGATTAGACAATTGAAATTTATATAAATTGAAAAATCCTTAATGTAAACATTAAGGATTTTTCTTTTTTATACAAACTGATTATTTTGTATTTTTCATGAACAAATTTTGACGAAAATATTAATATATTGGAATTGTCACGATTTAGCCATTGTATAAAATATCAATACAAGCAATAATATTAACTGTTGTATAACACCAAGTAATTTATTTAAGTGAATAGGGGCGAAACATTTTGAAAAAATTATTAGTATTGACTTTATCAGCGACAATGCTCGCGGCATGTGGACAATCAAACAGTGGTCATGAAGGACATGAGAAATCATCAAGTGAAACAAAAGTAAAACCTGTGACAGTTGAATTGACAGTGCCAAAAATGACAAAAGCAAATGAAAAAGTTACATTAAAAGCACTTGTAAAACAAGATGGAAAAGCAATTAACGATGCAGACGAAGTGATGTTTGAAGTAATCAATACAAAAACAAATAAATCGGATAAACAAAAAGTAACAAAAGCAACAGATGGTTTATATACTTTAGACTATACCTTTAAAGAAGATGGTTCATATAAAGTAATTTCTCATGTTACAGCCAAAAATCAACATACAATGCCAAGTAAAATGGTAACAGTTGGTGAAACAATGGCTCATGAACATCATGATCACCATGGGGGTATGATTCATATTATGCCAATTACAGCTAAAGTGAATGAAAAAACAAATTTTATGATTCACGTACATTCTAGTGATGACAAAGCGGTGAAAGATGCAGAAACGAAATTAGAGATTAAAACACCAGATAATAAAACGGTTTGGATTGAATTAAAACAAACAAAAGATGGTCAATACGAAGGATCTGAAACTTTTAAAACACCAGGTAAGTATCATGTAAAAGCACATGCTGAAAATAAAAAGTTCCATACACATGAAGAAAGTGATTTTGAAGTGAAGTAATTAAACGTACTAATCTGTAATAACATAAAAAGGGGGATGAGACATAATCTCATCCCCCTTTTATATTATTATTTTAAACCTTCGCCTATCACTCTCACTTCAGGCATTAATTCAACACCTGAATGTTTAAGTACTTCTTGTTTAACATGTGCAATCATTGCTTCATAGTCACTTGCAGTACCATTATCAACATTTACGATAAAGCCGGCATGTTTTTTTGAAACTTCTACGCCACCAATTCTGTAGCCTTGTAATCCAGCTTCTTGGATCAATTGACCAGCAAAATGTCCTGGAGGTCTTCTAAAGACACTGCCACATGAAGGGTATTCTAATGGTTGTTTTTCTTCACGTTTCGCTGTTAAATCTGCCATAACTGCTTGAATAACATTAATGTCGCCACGCTTTAAGTTAAATGTTGCTTCTAAAACAACATAGCCACTTTCTTGAATCTTACTTGTTCTATAATCTAATTCTAATTCCTCGTTTGAGAGAATCAACATATTACCTTCTTGATCAATGACTTTCGCATTGTCAATACAATCTTTAATTTCTCCACCATAAGCACCTGCATTCATAAATACAGCGCCTCCAACAGAGCCAGGAATGCCACAAGCAAATTCTAATCCTGTTAAATGGTGTTCACGTGCTGTTTTAGAAACTTCAATAATTGCAGCACCGCTTCCAGCAATGATTTGGTCGTATTCTACTTGAATATCAGTGAGTTGTAATAAACTTAATACAATCCCACGAATACCACCGTCACGAATGATGATATTTGATCCGTTACCTAAAAAAGTAACTGGAATATGATTGGCTTTAGCATATTTAATAATTGTTTGAACATCTTGGTAATTTCTTGGAGATATATATAAATCGGCATTGCCACCTGTTTTAGTGTAAGTATAATTTTTAAGTGGTTCATTGATTTTAATTGTATCTGGTTGAATCAACTCAGATAAAGCATTTTTTATGTCGATGATTTCCAAAGTATTAACGCCCTTTCGATAAAGTCACATTTATTATATCAATTATTTATGCTTTTTGCGAATTCACATGACATTGTAACCATTCTGACTTATTTGTTTCATAAATTTGCTTTGAAACAGTAGAATCAATTTTAGATTTAAAGGTGTTAAATTGCTCACATAGATCTGCGTGGTGTTCTAAAACACGTTGAGCATTAATGTATTTTTTAAATTTTGTACTGTTTTCTTCAACGATATGTAATCTCACTTTTTCGTTCAACGTTTTTAAATCATCAAACTTTGAAAATACACATTTCTTTTCATAAGGATGGTGTAGACGATAAAATGATTGCAAATTTAATCTCTTTTCATCTAGTGTTGTCATTTGATGCAAGCTTTTAACAACGACTAATACATCTAAAATATGAGAAGATTGGCTGCCTTTGATTGCAGTCGATCCAACATGATAAGTTTTAATAACAGGTGTGTCTAACAAATTCATAAGGATTTTATCAATTTGATGATATAATATTTTAAAGTCTTGATAAACACCGTCATTTAACGGTGTAACGTATGATTTTGGCATAGGATCCCTCTTTATGTTTAATTTCATATAAATCTTTTGTATAATGATTATATCAAGGAGTCGTGATATGAAAAAATATTATTTATTATTTTTCGTTTTGTTGATGACCTTTTATCTTGTAGGGTGTTCAAATGCACTGAAATCTGACATAAATGATTACAAAGTGCAAATGAAGAACGTTCAAAAGGAAGAAAAGAAACTCGTTGAACAAATCGATGCATTACATTTAGAAAAGATAGACCAACTCATTGGTTCTGAAGTAACAGAAGATAAAAAGAAAAAGTTAATTCATATTGAACAAAAGATTGATCAAGAAATATTACCACAATACAAAAAATATGAGTCACTTGTTAAAAAAGTAAAACCTAAGACAAAAGAAGTTAAAGATGTGCATGCGATGTATTTAGATAACTTAAAAAAGAAAAAAAAGTTTATAGATACATTGAGCGACTATATTCATGCATTTAATGATTCTATTGCTTCAAATGAAGAAATATTAGAATACACAAAAATATTCGAAAAAAATAAAGCTTTAAGTGAGAAGTTCCATGCGAAAGCACAAAAGCAAAGTGATGAATCTAAAGATTTGGCAACTATTACTGAAGTGATCAATGCAAATAGCGATGATTTAAAGTCTAAAGTTGGTTATTTATCTGATACACATACAGTCAAAGAAAAAACAAAATATATTGACCAAACTTTAATTCCACTACTAAAAAAACAAGTAGATAAATTAAATAAAACGAATATTAAATCTAAAGATGTAATTGGACTAAGAAAAGCAACGATTGAAATCAACTATAGCTTAATAAATTACTATAAAGAACGTAAGAATGCGATGAAGATTGAAGAACAACTTCAAAACGTTCCGATTCAAAATATTTTAGAAAATACAAAGTATATTAAATCGCTTGATGACAAATATTATGAGTCACTTAAAAATTTAGAATCTTAATAAAAAATAAGTATCCATCGATACTTATTTTTTATTTGGGAGTGTTATTTGATTGTTGTTTTTGCTTTTTGTTCAAATAAATATTTCTTGCAATCACAGTAATAATCCAAACTGCAAATACAAGCACGATGATTAATGACAAACCAAATTGGTGTTTAAAATCAACGACAAATAATAACACGTAAATGAATAGACATGAATTAATTGTGTCTAAAAAGCTCCATCGTTTTGTTGGCATATGTATTCTCCTTAAATTTATTATGTTTTTATTATAGCAATGTGTATAATAATGAGATAGGGGTAAAAAGTTATAATTGCATAATTAACAATGAAGTGTTATATTCTTATAATCGAAATATTCCGAGGTGAAAAAATGGTGATTAAAATTAATTCAATTGATCAATTTAAGCAAGTGATTGATACAAATGAAAAAGTGTTTATTATTAAACATTCAAAAACTTGTCCAATTTCTCAAGGTGCTTATGATCAATTTGAAAAGTTTCTTTATGAAAGAGATATTGATGGTTATGCAATTATTGTTCAAGATGCGAGAGAAGTCTCTGATTATGTAGCCAGTTATACTAATGTGAAACATGAATCGCCACAAGCATTTTATTTTGTCAACCAACAAGTTAAGTGGCATGACAGCCATAGTAATATAACAATTTCTAGTCTGTCGAATGCAGAAGAGTAAAAATATGAGCTTGTGACAAATGTCACAAGCTTAATTTTTTGGAGGATAGGTAATATGAAAGTTCTAATAGCAATGGATGCATATTTTAATATTTTACAATCACACCATGCAAATCAATTTGTTCATGACGGTATTAAACAGGTTATTCCTGATGCAAATATCGTAATGGTGCCGCTCTTTTTAAGTCATAAAGATATGATTGATTCATTATTAATTTGGGATAAAGGAAAGAAAATTCACAAAAAAGTAACTTCAGATATTCATAATCAGTCACAAAAAGAAGTTACATTAGGTTTAATTGGCAATGCTTTAATAATAGATGGTAAAAATACAATTGGTAACAGTACATCGTCATATGCTTTAGGAGAAGCGATGATGTATGGTTTGGATTTAATGGTGCAAGAAATGATTATTTCTATTGGGAACGTAAATAGTTATGATTTAGGTGCGGGTATGTTACAAGCATTAGGTGCAAAATTTTATGACCGTAATGGAGCATTAATGCAAATCGTTACAAGAGACGATTTAAAGCTTGTTCGTGGCATTGACGTGACACAAATGGATGATCGTTTGGCACAAACAAAAATCACTTTAGTGAGCGATGAAAATTATCATTTATTTGGTAAATCAAGCCAAATTGCGAAAAGTGATGTGTCAGAAACTGAAAAACAATATATTGATAATAGTATTTGGTATTTAAATGAACAATTTAAAAAAGTAAATGTATTTTTAGATGCAAATCAAGGTGATGCAGGTGGTATTCAAGCTGTAATGGCCGCCTTATTCAATGCAGAAACAAAAACAAGTCAATCATTAATATTTGAACGTACGGATTTGTTATCGTTATTAAGAGAAGCGGATTTAGTCGTATACGGTGGAGCAAATGGTACAGCACATAGTTCTTTAGTTGCAAATGCACTCTATGACTTTCATGATGGTACGAATATGCAATTGTATTTGACTGCCGGTAAGTCCTATTCTAATATCACACAACAGGAAAATTATTATCAGTTTAATGTATATCCTGAAGTGACGGAATCCACTGAAGATATTCATATTGGGATGCAGTTAACCGATGTCGTAAGTAGTTTTATGCGTATACAAAAATAAGGAGCCCTCGGGCTCCTTTTTTAATTATTGATATTCATTATGCTCTTTTTTCAAATGTAGATAAAATACCAACGATATTCATTACTGATTTCTCCATATCGTCAATAGAAACATATTCATATGGACCGTGGTAGTTTTCGCCACCAGTAAAGATGTTCGGTGTCGGTAAGCCCATGTAAGAAAGTTGAGAACCGTCTGTACCACCACGAATAGGTTCAACAATTGGTTCAATGTTTAAAGATTTCATGACTTCTAAAGGAATATCAATCAATTCAGGATATGCTTTGATTTTTTCTCCCATGTTGTAATATTGATCGTGAATATCTATCGTAACATGTTCTTCACCATATTCGCTTTGAATAGATTTAGAGATGCTTTCCATTAGTGCTTTACGAGCTTCAAAAGTATCTTTATCATGATCACGGATGATATATTCCAAAGTTGCTTCTTCAACAGAACCATTTAAATCATGCAAATGGAAGAATCCTTCATAACCTTCAGTTTGTTCAGGGCGTTCATCACTAGGTAATTGGTTATGGAATTGAATGGCTAAATTTAATGCATTAATCATTTTGTCTTTAGCGCTTCCTGGGTGTACATTAACGCCTTTAAATGTTACTTTAGCTCCTGCAGCATTGAAGCTTTCATATTGTAACTCACCACGAGTTGAACCATCCACTGTATATGCAAATTGTGCACCGAAACGTGCAACGTCAAATTTATGTGGGCCACGGCCAATTTCTTCATCAGGTGTAAATCCAAAACGAATTTTACCATGTTTAATTTCAGGATGTTGAATTAAATATTCAATAGCAGTCATGATTTCAGTAATACCAGCTTTATCATCTGCACCTAATAATGTCGTACCATCTGTTGTCATTAAAGTATGCCCTCTATAAAGTTCTAATTCAGGGAATGTTGACTTACTAATTATTAAGCCTGACTTTAAAGTAATATCTTCACCATCATAGTTTTCAATAATTTGTGGATTGACACCAGTTCCATTGAAGTCAGGTGCAGTATCAACATGTGATAATAATCCAATTACTGGAACATCTTTGTCAGAATTAGATTCTAAAGTTGCAAATAAATAACCATTTTCATCTACTTCAACCTCTAATCCTAAGCCTTTGATTTCAGATTCTAATAAACGAATTAAATCCCATTGTTTTTCTGAACTTGGTGTTGTTTGACTATTTGGATCAGCAGTCGTATCAATTTTGACATATGTTGATAAACGATTGATTAATGTTTGTTTCATGATGTTACCTCCAATTTCATATTATAATTAAATATTATTATACATAATTGTATAAGTAAATATTGTAAATACTTAATCTTATTTTACGATTTTTGGTTTAGCAAACTTATTATTAGTTACGAATATCTGGAATAAAATTTCTGCTAAAATAATACCAAACGCAATGGCACCCGAAACCAATGCTGCTTCAACACCTTTAGAAATAGCAGTGTTGGTTTCAGAAATAATTAAATGTTTCGTTGCATCATAAGCGATACCACCAGGGACAAGTGGTATGATACCAGCAACATAAAAGATAATGACGGGCCTTTTATACAATCTTGCAAAAACAAGTGCGCATAAACTTAACAATAAAGAGCCGAAAAAAGAACTAATGCTCATAGAGATACCTTGCTCAGTTGCAATTGTATAAACAATCCAGCCTATCGCTCCTACAAAACCACAAGGTAGCAACAGTCGTCTTGGGGCATTGAATATAATAGAAAAGAATAAAGTTGCAAAGAAACTGAATATAAATTGTAATATCATATTTTTCCTCCTAAAACATCATTAATGCTATTGCAACACCCGCACCGATTGCAAATGCAGTAAGGCTTGCTTCTATTCCTTTTGAAATACCAGCGATTAACTGGCCAGCCATTAAATCACGAATGGCATTTGTGATCAAGACACCGGGAACAATAGGCATCACACTTGCAATTATAATTTTGTCAATGGAATAACTTAATCCTAAACTGATAAATAAAATTGCAACTAAAGCAATCAGTAAACTCCCAGCAAACTCCGCAAAGAATTTAATTCGTGTAAATAGGTGAATAGACTCTGTAATATAATAACCGATACTTCCAGCGATAATAGCAGGAACTGCATCGAGCCATTCTCCTTTAAACATAAATAGAAATAACGCACTGACAATACCTGATGCCAATACTTTGAGCCACATTTTATATTGTAAATTAGCTTTATCTAAATCCTTTAATGCATCTTTTGCAGTATCAATTGATAATTGGCCAGAAGTAATGCCTCTTGAAATGGCATTCGTTTCAGAAATTTTCTCTAAATCTGTTGTTCTTTCATTGATTCTAAGTAATCTTGTTGAACTCTTATCGTTTAATGAAAAAATGATTGCAGTAGGGGTAACAAAACTATGTGTATGATCTAGACCATAGTAATTTGCAATACGGGTCATCGTATCTTCAACACGGTATGTTTCTGCACCTGACTCTAATAAGATTTTACCTGCAAGCATTGCGATATCAATTACTTTTTGCTCATCATATTGACTCATAAGGGCCTCCTATAAAAATAAGTGGCAACCATCGTTGCCACTTTATTATCTAATAATTGGGTTAAACATAACAGTATTTGCACCTTGATTTTTTGCTTGGTGCAACATTTCATCTGCTTCTTTGAAAATTTTTCGATGTGCTTTTTCTTCTTGTTCAAGCATGTGTCCAATACCAACTGAAACTGTTAGGTGGATGGTTTCTTTATTTGGTAAATGGAAAGTTGACACTTCAACACCATTTCGTATGCTTTCAGCAACTTTCACGATGTTATCCAACGACTGTCCTTTCATAATGAGTGAGAATTCTTCTCCACCATTTCGATACGCTGTCGCACCTTGTGGCATATAGTTAATTAGAACTTGTGACATTTGTTTTAATACAGCATCACCAGCTTTATGACCATATTGGTCATTTACAATTTTGAAATCATCAATATCAATTAACAATAAAGATAAAGACGTTTTTTGTTCTGTTAATGCTTTACTTTGTTCGTTTAAATATCTGTCAAATTCTCTGAAATTACCTAAGCCTGTTAAATAATCGACTTTATCTTCGTTTTGATAGCGTTGAATTAAATTATAAATACGCCAAATGTCCACAAAGACTAGGCCAGAGAATACTGACAAAATAAAACTTGTAATGATAATGAAAATTAATTCTTGGATATTAAATAATGCAGTAAATAACGATGTAATACTGATTATAATAATACTAATTGCATTTAACCATTGTAGTGAAACGAAATCACTAGATTTAATAAATGGACCAACTGTTCCTATCACTCCTGCAATGACTAGTAAATACCAATTACTCGAAAAGTCATGATGGAAAATAAAAATATCTGTTAAAACGATGATAATACTACTTAATGTCGTATAAATAAAGTCTGTATATCGACCTAAAAATAGTAAAGGAACAAAACTTAAATTAAAGGCGATATTATGATACTCAATTGGATAGGTGATTAATAGTATAGAAATCAGCGTCATTAAAAAAGTAATATAATTTTTTGAGAAGACGATTTCTTTTTCTTCGTAAAATTGAAAGCGATGAAATAAATATATTCCACTTACAGTCACAGCGACGTTATAAATAATTGCTTCTAACATGTGAACCTCCTTTATTTCTTTATGTCATAAACTTTTTCGGTTGAAAAACCTCTTCCAATGATGTCCGACGTATTTAAAAAGATAACAAATGAATTTG
This sequence comes from Macrococcus sp. DPC7161, assembly GCF_004117835.1. Lineage (GTDB taxonomy): Bacteria > Bacillota > Bacilli > Staphylococcales > Staphylococcaceae > SDSC01. Next base: position 161,859 of record NZ_SDSC01000004.1, read on the forward strand.
GATCTTCACGTGAAATCACTTGTTTAAAATAAATAGCTTCTTGTTGTTCCATTACTGAAAATAAAATACTTTTTTCATTTTTATGATATGCACCAAAAGCATTTACAGTTGTGACACCACGATTAACGGTATCGTGTACTAATTTAACAATTTGATCTTCGTGATCAGTAATAATAAAGACTAATTTATTATCCATTGTTTGTAATTGTACAATATCAATGACTTTACTTGTCACATAAATAGAGATTAATGCATATAAAGCAAGTTCTAAGTCAAATACAACTGCACTAATAATCACAACAATGGCATCGACTAGCATTTGACAAAAACCACTTGAAAATTTGGTATATTTTTTGACGATTTGAGCGAGTGTAGCTGTGCCACCTGTCGAACCATTCCCACGATAAACAATACCTAATCCAATACCTAATACAATACCACCGTATAATGCACCTAATAAAGCATTATGAATGCCCATTTTTACTAACGGATCAGTTAAGAAAATTGTAAAAGGGACTACAAAAGTTGCAATCATCGTTTTTAATGAGAATGCTCTACCTAATATAATCCATCCTGCGATAAAAATAGGAACATTAAATGCAAATTGGATAATGTAAGGCTTAATGTGCATGACTTCGTATAAAATAGTACTAATCCCTGATATACCACCAGCAGCAATTTGAGCAGGTAGTAAAAAGAAGTTATAACTTAAACCAACGATAATTGAGCCGATAATTGTGTATACGATATCAATCAAATGTCTGTTATTTTTCATTACGATTCCCCTTAAAAAAAATAGTAAAGCTCTGCTTTACTATTTTGAATTTGATGCGTCTGAAACACCTAAGTTATCTTGCATACGCGATTTAATATCATCTTTTGAATTTTCATTTATTGTGAAGTTCCGAAGACCTAATTTATAGGATTTAACCGTACTATTATGGCTTAAAAAGACGTTTTAGTCAATGGCAAACCATGGTTATTCCGATAAAGTGATAGTATGAAAATCGTTATTATGCTATAGTAAAGAGGAATTTATTACTGAGGTGGCATATGTTTACTCTGAAACTCATAATTATGACAGCACTCACATCTTTTTTAATCACTCCTTTAATCATAAAGCTATCGATTATGACGGGCGCATTAGATAAACCGAACTATAGAAAAGTACATAAAACACCTACTTCGATATTAGGTGGTATTGTCATACTTATTTCATTTGTCATTGGATTGTTTATTGCGCATCCTGTTGAACCTGAAATTAAACCAATTATCATTGGCGCAATATGTATTAACATATTAGGTGTTGTGGATGATTTATATGATTTAAAACCTATTGTTAAGTTGATTGGACAGTTGTGTATTGCATCAATCGTTGTATTTCACAACATCACTTTAGATTTGATCACTTTACCGTTTGGTATTGTCATTGAATTTGGTGTTTTAAGTATACCGATGACCATTATATGGATTGTAGCCGTTACGAATGCAATTAACTTAGTTGATGGATTAGATGGACTGGCTTCAGGTGTGTCATTAATTGCATTAACAACCATTGGTTTTATTGCTATACTTCAACAAAACATATTTATTATGATGATTTGTAGTGTTTTAATAGGCTCATTGATTGGCTTTTTAAGATTTAATTTTTATCCTGCTAAAATATTTTTAGGTGATAATGGGGCGATGCTCTTAGGCTATATTATCGGTGTATTAAGTTTATTAGGGTTTAAAAATATTACATTAATATCTTTGTTCTTCCCAATTATCATCCTTGCAGTACCATTTATCGACATGGTATTTGCAATGATACGACGCTATTTAAAAGGACAACCGATTATGCAAGCGGATAAATCACACTTACATCATCGATTGTTGGATTTAGGATACACACATCCCCAAACAGTCATACTAATTTATTCAATAGGGATATTATTTAGTATTGCATCAATCATCTTGTATTTATCTACGACTTTTGGTGCTATATTGATTGTATTGCTCATGTGCATTACAATTGAATTAATTGTTGAATTTACTGGGTTAATAGATGAAAATTATCGACCGCTATTAAATTATATAAATAAAATGATTGCGAAATATACAAATTAAACCGTTTGCTTTTGCAAACGGTTTTTATTATAAGTTGAACGGTAACATCTTTTCTTCTATAAGTAACATTTCAGCAGTGCCTTGTGTTTGATTGGTAATGAATTGCTTAAATTCATCCTCAAGTTCATTTGTGATTTGAATTTCGTAAGTAACTTTATCTGTGTAGATGGTATTTAATACGATGAAATCAGTTGATTCAATTTGGTGTTCGAATTTACCAGTTTGATCATATTGTATGGTTACACGGTAGATTTTAGCGTTTTTCATCATTGCTTTACCAGATTTTGAAATGGCTTCAGAAACACCGTTTTGATAAGCACGAATTAAGCCACCTGTACCGAGTTTAATACCACCGAAATAACGTGTTACGATGGCAACAGTGTTATGAATATCCGCTTTCTTTAAACACTCTAACATTGGCACACCAGCTGTCCCTGATGGTTCACCATCATCATTTGCTTTTTGAATTTGATGACTATCACCAATTGTATAGGCAGAGCAATTATGATTCGCTGTTTTATGTAAAGCTTTTATCTCGTCAATTTTTGTTTTTGCTTCATCTTCACTATCTACTTTAAATAAATAAGTAATAAATCTAGACTTATTAATGATAGTTTCATTTTCAACATCTGATTGAATGGTAATATAATTCTTCATTTAAAACACCTTTCGACAAAAAGTTTCAATATCTTCACTTTACACCAAATAAAGTAGAATTGCTTTCTTTTTATGTGTAATGTCGTTATTATATATAGTGTATAGTTGGGAGGTTTAGTATGAAAATAGCTTTAATAGCAGATTCAACCGCTTATTTAACTCAGGATCAAGTTGAAAGATTTAAAGTTAATGTCATTGATTTGAATGTATTGTTTGGAAATGAAGTGACAAAAGAATCTGAGATGAATGTGACATCATTTTATGAGCGTATGAGAAATGAAAAAGAATTACCAACTACGAGTCAACCAGCTATTGGTGACTACGTTCAGTTGTTAGAATCTTTGAAACAAGATGGTTATACTGATGCAATTGCTATTCACCTATCAAGTGGTATTAGTGGTACTTACCAAAATGCAATTACTGCTGGTTCAATGGTAGAAGGTATTAACATGCACGCTATCGATAGTGAAATCGCATGTATGCCTGCAGGGTTTTATACTGCTAAAGCTGCAGAATTAATTGAAGCAGAAGTTCCTGTAACTCAAATTGTTTCGGCGATAGAAACATTGAAAAGTGAAACAGCGGCATATTTCTTAGTAGATGATTTGAAAAATTTACATAAAGGTGGCCGTCTAACCGGAGCGCAAGCATTTATCGGAAGTATGCTACAAGTGAAGCCAATTCTTCATTTTGTTGATACTAAGATTGTGCCATTTGATAAAGTGCGTACGAAGAAAAAAGCGATGAAGCAAATTGAAAGTTTAATTGCAGACTTCGTAGGCGATGAAACATTTACTGGTACGATTATTCATGGCAATTGTGAAGCGGAAGCTAAAGCTTGGTTAAATGCGCTTCAAGAAAAATATCCAGATGTTCGTTTTGTTTTAAGTCATTTTGGCCCAGTAATTGGGACTCACTTGGGCGAAAATGCATTAGGGTTTGGCGTGACGAAGTCAAAGTTAAACATTTAATTTTGAAGTTTTAAATTTTTTATTTTAATTTGATTTTAATTGTATTTAATTTTTACGTTTTCATATTTTTTATTTATTTTAATAATTATTCAGCACACGATGTTTTCGTGTGCTTTTTTTATGGAGGATTTATGATTGTTTATCGAATTGAAGATTGTGAACCTACTAAAAGTATTGATTTGAAGGGTTATAAATGTAATGTATGTTGTAACCAAGAAAAACACTTATTTCATACTTACTATCATATTGGTTATGAAGAAGAAGTCACTTATTGTAGGTGTTGTATGATGGGACAGTCTAATTGTGATATCGAAAGTGTAAAGATTGATCAAACCCAGGAGATGTTGCCTTTTCATCTTGGCTTTTCATTAACACCACTGCAAACTAAAGCCAGTCAATTTATTTTGGCGTGTTTTAAAGACAGAAAAGACTGTTTAATCAATGCGGTAACTGGAGCAGGGAAAACTGAAATGGTTATTGAAGCCATTCATACTGCACGAGCGCTTGGATTCAATGTTGCACTTGTTTCACCACGTGTTGATGTAGTGAAAGAGCTGAGTTTGAGGATGAATCAATACTTAAAGCAAAAAGAATTAACGAATGCATACGTGTCAACTTTGTATGGTGGACATCATACCATTGAAAACATGCATTTTATAATTGCTACAGTGCATCAATTAATGAAGTTTAAAAATTATTTTCATCTTATTTTCATTGATGAAATAGATGCATTTCCTATGACGACAGATCAAAGGTTACATCGTATTATTAATGCTTCTAAACATCCCTCGGGAATGATTGTTTATTTGTCAGCAACACCACCTAAAACAATCGAAATGAAATGTAAAGACACAACGATTAAGATACCGATGCGTTTTCATCAAAGACCGTTGCCTATTCCTCATTTAAAATTTGTTAATTCAAAGCAATTCATACGTTGGATACGTAGTGATATCACTAAAAATAAAAAAGAAATCACTTTATACTTTTTTAATCATATTGAGGCAATGCAATCTATATTTGAAAGTTTAAATATAGAAGGCGGTGTAATGGTAGATGCGAGCGATATAGATAGACATGAGAAAGTTGAGTCGATAAGAAAGAGGGAATATCGATATGTATTTACGACAACAATTTTAGAACGAGGATTTACGGTGGAACATTTAAACGTCGTCGTCATAAATAGCCATCTATTTACTTGGGATAGCTTAGTACAAATTGCTGGACGTGTTGATCGAAAAGGAATAGAAAAGAACGGTAAAGTCACCTTTTTACATCAAGGTGTTAGTTTATCGATGCTAAAAGCACTAAAATACATTCAACGAATGAATCAATTACGCTTGCAAGAGGTGAACGATGACAAAATGCATTGTTTGTAATACTGCGATTCCAATGGAATTTGATATTAATCATATATTTAGTAAAAATAAAGTGATTTGTGAACATTGTATAGAAAAAGCGTATCGATTGGAAACTAGAAGGTGTCCGACATGCCACAAAAAATTAACCGAAGATGAAACAGTTTGTTTAGATTGCCAATTTTTATCTCAATATTTTGAACCATTTAATCATATATTTTTTGTTAGTGATTATGATGAGTGGATTAAAGCACAAATTCATCGCTATAAATCTGATGGTGATATATTACTTTCAAAATATTTTGCAACATGTTTATTAAAAAACTATCCGAAATCATTTTTTTATAAATATGATTATGTTATTCCAATTCCTTCATCGATTGAGCGGCAAAAATTAAGGGGATTTCGGCATGTAGAAACCATTTTAGAAGAAGCAAAGATTAAATATGAATCCATTTTAGTAGCGAAACATCGAATGAAACAATCTGAACTCTCTAAAATAGAGCGTATTCATCAAGACAATCCATTTACCATCGATTGTGAAAAAGAAGCTATATTAAAAGATGGTATGCACATTTTACTCATCGATGATATTTATACAACAGGACTTACTGCACATCATGCTCAAAAAGTATTATTACACAAAAAAAAGCTAAATATTGACATGCTAGCGTTTGCAAGAGTCTGACAATTTGGTAAAATAGAAGTAAGAAAAGGAGTAAACAAAATATTTGTTAACCTATTTGTTTACTTTTGGAAAAGGAGTCGATTTATATGTTTAAATTTGAAATCCACGGAGATAATATCTCAGTAACAGATGCGATCAGAAATCACATCGAAGAAAAAGTAAGTAAGTTAGAACGTTATTTTACTAATGTGCCTGAAGCAACTGCACATGTAAAAATTAAAACTTATCAAGACTCTAAGTCTAAAGTTGAAGTGACTATTCCACTTAAAAATGTAACTTTACGTGCTGAAGAACGACATGCTGATTTATATGCAGCAGTTGATTTAATTGTTGAAAAATTAGAGCGTCAAGTACGTAAACATAAAACAAAAGTTAACCGTAAATTCCGTGAAAAAGGTGTGGAAAAAGAAATTTTCCCTTCACTTCCAGAAATTGAAGAAGTGAAAGAAGAATCAGCTGATGAAATTGAAATCATTCGTTCAAAACAATTTGATTTAAAACCAATGGATTCAGAAGAAGCGGTATTACAAATGAATATGTTAGGGCATGACTTCTACATCTTTAATGATGCTGAAACTAATGCGACTAACATCGTATATCGTCGTAAAGATGGTAAATACGGTTTAATTGAAACTAATAAGTAAACCATTTTAGCCTGAGCCAAATGCTCGGGCTTTTTAAATGCTTATTGAGTGATAAATATTTCATTTAAATTTCAATAAATGGTATTATTATAAGATAAAATGTAAAAAAATATTCATTGCAATAATCATAAGGAGAATTAAAATGGGATTCATTAAAAAAATGTTAGATGGTACAAGTAAAGAGTTAAAGACCCTTTCAAAAATTGCCGACAAAGTTGAATCATATAAAGACGAAATGGCTGCTTTATCTGATGAAGCCCTTAAAGAAAAAACGATTAAATATCAAAACGATTTAAAAGAGATAGAAGATTATAGAAAACAAGAAAAATATTTAGATGATATTTTGCCTGAAGCATACGCAGTGGTAAGAGAAGCTGCAAAACGTACTTTAAACATGTTCCCGTTCAAAGTGCAAGTAATGGGTGGTACAGCGATTCACCGAGGTGATATTGCAGAGATGAGAACTGGGGAAGGGAAAACGTTAACAGCAACAATGCCAGTTTATCTAAATGCATTAACAGGTCGCGGGGTACACGTTGTAACGGTCAATGAATATTTATCAAGTGTTCAAGCTGAAGAAATGTCACACTTATACAACTTCTTAGGTTTATCTGTCGGTGTGAATTTAAATAGTTTATCAACTGAAGAAAAACGTGCTGCTTATGAATGTGATATTACTTATAGTACGAATAATGAATTAGGTTTTGACTATTTAAGAGATAACATGGTGACGTATAAGGAAGAACGTGTAATGCGTCCGTTAAACTTTGCCATTATTGATGAGGTAGACTCAATTTTAATTGATGAAGCAAGAACACCATTAATCATTTCAGGACAAGCTGAAAAGTCTACAAGTATGTACATCCAGGCGAATGTTTTCGTTAAAATGTTACGTGAAGAAGAAGATTATAATTACGATGAAAAAACAAAAGGTGTTCAATTAACTGAAAAAGGTATCGACAAAGCAGAAAAAATGTTTAAAGTCGATAACTTATATGATGTTAAAAACGTAAACATTATGCACCATATTAACATTGCTTTAAAAGCACACCGTTCGTTTACGAAAGATGTGGATTATATGATTGATGAAGGTGAAATTTTAATCATCGATCAATTTACAGGTCGTACAATGCCAGGACGCCGCTTCTCTGATGGAGTTCACCAAGCAATTGAAGCTAAAGAATCTGTTGAAATTCAAAATGAATCAAAAACAATGGCATCTATTACGTTCCAAAACTTCTTCCGTATGTACAATAAATTATCAGGTATGACAGGTACAGCAAAGACAGAAGAAGAAGAATTAATGAGTATTTATAATATGGCTGTTACTCAAATCCCAACGAACCGTCCAATTCAACGTGAAGATAAAGCGGACTTAATCTTTGCAACTGAAAAAGGTAAGTTAAAAGCGGTTGTTGAAGATGTGATTGAACGACATAAAAAAGGACAACCCGTTTTATTAGGAACAGTTGCTGTTGAAACAAGTGAATACATTTCAGACTTACTTAAAAAACGTGGCATTCGTCATAATGTATTAAACGCTAAAAACCATGAACGTGAAGCTGAAATTGTTGCGAACGCTGGTCAAAAAGGTTCTGTAACAATTGCGACAAACATGGCAGGTCGTGGTACGGATATTAAATTAGGTGAAGGCGTTCAAGATTTAGGGGGATTAGCAGTAATCGGTACTGAGCGTCATGAATCAAGACGTATTGATGATCAGTTACGTGGTCGTGCTGGACGTCAAGGTGATAAAGGTTATTCAAGATTCTACTTATCATTACAAGATGAATTAATGGTTCGATTTGGTTCAGAACGTATGCAGACAATGATGAGCCGTTTAGGAATGAATGATGACGCACCGATTGAATCTAAAATGGTGTCACGTGCTGTTGAATCTGCGCAAAAACGTGTAGAAGGTAATAACTATGATAGTCGTAAACGTATTTTAGAGTATGATGATGTTTTACGTAAACAACGTGAAATTATGTATAAAGAACGTAATGATATTTTAGAAACTGAAGACTGTTCTGAACAAGTGAAGTCTATGATGACTGAATCAGTTAAGCGTTTAGTTGATCGTCATTTTATTGGTGATGAAGATAAATATGATTATGAAGACTTTGTAAAATATGTTGAAGATATGTATCTTCAAGAAGGTAAATTATCAATCAAAGAAATTGAACGACAAGATAAAGAAGATATCGTAGAAATTGTGATGAATAAAGTCATTGAACAATATGCGTCACAAGAAGCTGAATTGGGCGAACAAATGCGTGAATTTGAACGTATGATTTTATTACGTACAATTGATATGAAATGGACAGATCATATTGATTCAATGGATCAATTACGTACAGGAATCCATTTACGTAGTTATGGTCAAATCAATCCATTACGTGAGTATCAAAATGAAGGACTTGTCATGTTTGAAGATATGTTAGAAAGTATTGAAGATGAAGTGAGTCAATTCATTTTAAAATCACAAATTAGCAAAAATGAAGAAATTGAACGTGAACACATACAAGGTGAAGCGATGATCGCACAAGACGGTAAAGAAAAAGTTAAGAAACAACCAAAAGTAAAAGAGCATGATATCGGTAGAAATGATCCTTGTCCTTGTGGTAGCGGGAAAAAATATAAAAATTGTCACGGGAAAGATGGAAACTAAGCATGGAACAGTTTGAAATTAATAAAACAATCAATTCACTAGCAGAAACTATTTCAAGTTTTAGGGGGTCTCTTTGACTTAGAAGAAAAAGAGACAAACATTCAAGAATTTGATGAAATGATGGCTGACCCAACATTTTGGGATGATCAAGCAAAAGCGCAAGACATCATTAATCAAAGTAATGCATTAAAAGAAATTGTCAACGGCATTCAAAGTATTGAAACGCAAAAAGAAAATGTAGATGTCTTATTTGAAATGCTTAAAGAAGAGCCAGATGAAGAAACAGAAAAAGAGCTTATAGATGCATTAAAAACACTTGAAGCGGATGTTACTCAATTTGAATTAAAGATGCTTTTAGATGGCGAACATGATGCGAATAACGCTATTTTAGAGTTACATCCTGGTGCTGGTGGTACAGAATCTCAAGATTGGGGTCAAATGTTACTACGAATGTATCAAAGATTTGCAGATGCCAATGGCTTTAAAGTTGAAACACTAGATTATCAACCTGGGGATGAAGCGGGTATTAAAAGTGTGACGTTGTTAATTAAAGGTCATAATGCATACGGCTATTTAAAAGCTGAAAAGGGTGTACACCGATTAGTGCGTATTTCGCCATTTGATTCATCTGGGCGACGTCACACTTCATTTGTAAGTTGTGAAGTCATACCAGAATTTGATAACGATAAAATTGAAATCGAAGTCAAACCAGATGAAATTACAGTAGATACATACCGTGCAACAGGTGCGGGTGGACAACATATCAATACTACAGATTCAGCAGTACGTATCACACATAAACCAACAGGTGTTGTTGTCACATGTCAAAATGAACGATCACAAATTAAGAATCGAGAGCAAGCGATGAAAATGTTAAAAGCAAAGCTTTATCAACGTAAATTAGAAGAACAAGAAGCTGAGTTATTAGCGATTCGCGGTGAACAAAAAGAAATCGGATGGGGTTCTCAAATCAGATCTTATGTATTTCATCCTTATTCGATGGTTAAAGATCATCGTACTAATGCAGAAACAGGTAATACTGGCGCAGTGATGGACGGCGATATTTCAATGTTTATCGATGCGTATTTAAAATATCAAATGGCTTCAAAATAACTATTAGAGGTGATTCGAATGAAAAAATTAGCAGTATGGTCTGTAGTTGGATTGTCAGCTTTACTTGTAGCTTGTGGTGGAGGAGAAGAGAAGAAAGAAAGTGCTTCTTCTAAAGATGAAGGTTATCAAGCATATGGAAGAAATTCTTGTGTAGGATGCCATGGTAAAGACTTAGAAGGTGCGAGTGGTCCAAAACTTACGGATATTGGGAAGAAATACTCTGAAAAAGAAATTTTAGATATCATTAAAAATGGTAAAGGTACAATGCCTAAAAACCAAGCAACTGGTGAAGATGCAAAATTAATCGCTAAATATTTAGCAAGTAAGAAATAAATTGATTACTAAAAAAGCCTAAGACATTAAAATGTCTTAGGCTTTTTTAGTGTTAAATGATTATTTTCAGAAGATTACTTTATATAATGAAGTGTTAACGTTTATATTACAAACATGTAACATATGTAAATTGGGAAATATTATATGCTATTATTTTTAAGCAATGTGGTTTAACCACAAGATGAGAATAAATTTTTTTGGAGGCAATTTCAATTATGAAGAAAACATTATTAACAGCTGCAGTTGTTACAACAGTTGCAGGTATTTCATATCAAGCACAAGCTGAAAGTTACGAAGTAAAAAGTGGTGATTCATTATGGACAATCGCTAAAGAAAATGGCACAAGTGTTGCAGAATTAAAATCATTAAATAAATTAGATAGTGATTTAATCATTGTTGGTCAAAAATTAAAAGTAGAAAACAAAGATTTTTATACAGTTAAAAAAGGTGATACATTAAAATCAATTGCTAAACACTTTGATGTTTCAGTTAAAGAATTAAAAGCATGGAACAATTTATCATCTGATAAATTAAAAGTAGGTAAAAAACTTATTGTATCTGAAAAAGGATTCGAAAAATCTAAAAAACATGTTAAACCAGTCACTAAAGTGAATGCACCAATAAAATCTTTACATGTTGATCAAATGTCTACAGCTTCTTATACAGAAGAAACTGCTAACACAGAATCAAACGAACCTGTACAAGTAACAAGAAGTAATGCACCTACTTCAAATTACTCAGAATACAGAACAACAACTGCTTCAAATATGTCTACAGGGTCAAATGCATCAACAACACCAGTTAGTGGCGATGTTGCTTCAATTGCAAATGGCATGGCAGCAGGGAAATCATATGTTTATGGTGCAAACTCAGGTTCAGCTGTTGACTGTTCAGCATTTGCACAACAAGTAATGGCTTCAATGGGTAAATCAATTCCTCGAACAACATATGCGCAAATGGCAGCTGGAACTCAAGTTTCAAATCCACAACCAGGAGATTTAGTATTCTTTAATGGTGGTAGCCATGTAGGTGTTTACATTGGTAATGGACAAATGGTAGATGCATTAAATCCATCTGAAGGTGTTAAACAACGTGCAGTAAGCTATGTAAGTGGATCAGTTACAGGCTACTATAGATATTAATTTTGTATTTAATACAATTCATAGCATATTAAAAACCACAGATTTTGAATCTGTGGTTTTTTTATGTAATTATAAGAATTTAATTGTCTGATTTTTCAAAACACAAATTATATTTTAATAATAAATGAAATGAAAAAAGAAGTATGTTTTATTTCTAATTTATGTGAGAAACATTCTAAATGAACAAAAAATTCACTAAAATCGTCGTTGTTAGCAAATTTCAATACCACTGTAATATGAATGCAAAGTTTATGTTTTTGCATAACACTTATATTACAGCTTGTTAACATTGGCTTTTTTAATCAATTTTAATGGTATTATCATTTATGTTAATAAAACAAAGTACATTTACAGAATTCACGGAGGAAAGAAACATTATGAAGAAGATTGTTATATCAATATTATCATTATTTGTAATTTTGACTACCGCAGAAATTACTGATACAAATATTATTCAAACTAAAAAAGCAGAAGCTTATGGATCATACCGTTATTCATCAAATCCATACTACTGGGGAAGTTGTGCATACTATGCATACAATCGACGTGCACAATTAGGACGTCCTGTAGGTAAGTATTGGGGCAATGCAAGAAACTGGGCATATAATGCAAGACGTGCTGGTTACAAAGTAAGTCACAAACCGAAACGTGGTGCTGTTATGCAAACAACAAAAGGTTATTATGGCCACGTTGCAGTAGTAGAGCGTATTAACCGTAATGGTAGCATTTTAGTATCTGAAATGAATTTCCCTTATCAAGGTGTTAAAACATACCGTACAATCTCTAAATATCAAAAAAAATATTACAATTACATTTATTAAAGTTAAAAAGTCCAAACACTGTTTGGGCTTTTTATTTGTATGTAAATCAATAATTTTATAGGATTAACATTAAATATTTAATTAAGTTCACTTAAGTAAATTACCCGAAACTGCTATAATATAAACAATATAAAAATAGAGGTGCAAAATGAAAAGGTTGATAACAGTCATTTTAGCGATTGTATTTGTTGTGTTATGTATTTTCTCGATTAAACAAGTGATGCAATTTAATCAGAAAGCACCCAAGCATGTGACACTACAAAAGCATGAAATAACAGGTAAAATGATTCAAGATGAAGATGTTGTTAGTTTAGATAGTTCTAAAGAAAAGTTTGGACAATATTTAACAAAAGAAATTAATGTCGTTAATATTTGGGCTTCATGGTGCGACCCATGTAAAAAGGAAACGCCCGAATTAATTCAATTTAATAAGAATTTGCCTCAAAATGTTAAGCTTATTGGTTTAAATGTTAAAGATAAAGCACAGCAAAGAAAAGCATTTCTTAATAAATATAATCCAAATTACCAAATGATAATTGCAAATGAAGCGTTTATGGAGCAATATAAAATAAATTTTGTGCCAACCACTTTATTTGTATCAAAAAAAGGTGAAGTACTTGGCGTTTATACGGGGGAACTGACAGAAGAACATTTAAAAACATTAATTGATTCAGTAAAATCTAAATTATAAGGAGGCCATTATGGGAGTACATCAATATTTTAAAAGTTTATCAGATTTAGAGAAATTAGTAAGATGTCCTGGAAAATTTAAATATCAAGAACATAATGTCGCAAGCCATTCCTTTAAAGTGACTAAAATTGCACAGTATTTAGCGACTGTTGAAGAATGTCATGGTGAAAAAATTAATTGGAAATTAGTTTATGAGAAAGCTTTAAATCATGATTATCCAGAAATTTTTACTGGAGACATTAAAACACCTGTAAAATATGCTTCCAAAGAATTGAAGCATCTATTTTCTGAAGTTGAAGAAGAAATGACGCGTAAATTTGTCGATACAGAATTTCCTGAAATGTATCGTGATATTTATCATGAACGATTAAAAGAAGGTAAAGATGATACGATTGAAGGGAAAATTCTTTCAGTTGCGGATAAAATCGATTTATTATATGAATCATTTGGTGAAATTCAAAAAAGAAATCCAGAACCATTATTTTTTGAAATTTATGAAATGAGTTTAAGGACGATTATAGAATTTGAGGAAATGCACTGTGTTCAAGATTTCTTAAATAATATTTTGCCAGAAATGTTACAGGAACGCTTTATCCCAAGGTCTGAACTTAAAGAAATTACTTATGCCATCCTTAAGATAAAAGATACACAGTAATATGACGATTTGGTATATTTTAGCATTTTTTATTCCTGCGTTGATGGTTATGGTCTTTAGTATGGTGGCGCGCAATAAATATTCTGGATTATTCATTGCGACCATTGTCATCGGCGTTTCAGTTTATAAAGGATTCTTTCATTCAGAAATGATTGTATTTTTAGACACGATGAGTTTGATTATTGGTTATTTACTTGTTGATTATTACAAAATGGATAAAGAAGAAACAAAATAAAGGCTTAAGGCCTTTTTTTGTTTTTACGAACAAATGTTTGTATTTATTTTTTGAAATTTGATAAAATATAAGACATTAGGAGGGACGTATGGAGCATAAAGATTTTGTCATTCATTCAGAGTATCACCCCGGTGGAGATCAACCTAATGCGATTAAAGCATTAGTTAAAGGAATAAAAGAAGGTAAGCGTCATCAAACTTTACTTGGAGCGACAGGAACAGGTAAGACGTTTACGATGAGTAATGTGATTAAAGAAGTAGGTAAGCCAACTTTAATTATCGCGCATAATAAAACATTAGCTGGACAGTTATACAGTGAATTTAAAGAATTCTTCCCAGAAAATAGAGTCGAGTATTTTGTGAGCTATTATGACTATTATCAACCTGAAGCTTACGTACCATCAACAGACACTTTTATTGAAAAAGATGCATCGATTAACGATGAGATAGATAAATTACGACATTCTGCAACGAGTGCATTGTTTGAAAGTGATGATGTAATTGTAATTGCCTCTGTAAGTTGTATATACGGCTTAGGGAATCCAGATGAATATAGAGATTTAGTTGTGAGTGTTCGTGTCGGTATGGAAATGGAACGCAATCAATTACTGCGTAAATTAGTCGATGTACAATATACAAGGAATGATATTGATTTTAGACGTGGTACTTTTCGCGTAAGAGGTGATGTGGTTGAAATTTTCCCAGCATCAAGAGATGAACAATGTATTCGTGTGGAGTTTTTTGGTGATGAAATCGATCGCATTCGAGAAATCAATTATTTAACAGGAGAAGTGTTGAAAGAGCGCGAACATTTTGCAATTTACCCAGCCAGCCACTTCGTTACACGTGAAGAAAAGATGCAACTTGCAATTGAACGAATTGAAAAGGAACTAGAAGTTCAACTTAAAAAGTTTCGTGATGAAAATAAATTACTTGAAGCGCAAAGACTTGAGCAAAGAACGAATTATGATTTAGAAATGATGCGTGAAATGGGCTTTTGTTCTGGGATTGAGAACTATTCTGTTCATTTAACTTTACGTCCTACAGGTTCAACACCATATACGCTTTTAGATTATTTTGGTGATAATTGGTTAATTATGATTGATGAGTCGCATGTTACACTTCCTCAAATCCGTGGTATGTATAATGGTGATAAAGCACGTAAAACAGTCCTCGTTGATCATGGATTCAGATTGCCGAGTGCTTTAGACAATAGACCATTGAAATTTGAAGAGTTTGAAGAAAAAGCACATCAGTTGGTGTATGTGTCAGCAACACCAGGTCCATATGAAATTGAACATACAGACGAAATGGTTGAACAAATTATTCGTCCAACCGGGCTTTTAGATCCTATCGTTGAAGTGAGACCTTCAGAACATCAAATTGATGATTTAATGGAGGAGATTCAACAGCGTATTGAAAAAGATGAACGTGTGTTGATTACGACATTAACTAAAAAGATGAGTGAAGATTTAACAACGTATTTAAAAGAAGCGGGTATTAAAGTGAATTACTTGCATTCAGAAATAAAGACATTAGAACGAATTGAAATCATAAGAGAATTGCGTATGGGTACATATGATGTTTTAGTTGGAATCAACTTATTAAGAGAAGGTCTGGATATTCCTGAAGTGTCATTAGTTGCTATTTTAGATGCCGATAAAGAAGGGTTTTTACGTTCTCAACGTTCGTTAATTCAAACCATTGGCCGTGCTGCACGTAATGCTGAAGGTAGAGTTATTATGTATGCAGATAAAATAACAGACTCAATGAAAATAGCACTCGAGGAAACCGCTAGAAGACGTGAAATTCAAATGGAATACAACAAAGTTCACGGCATTATACCTAAGACTATTAATAAGAAGATTCGTGATGTTATTAGTGCGACTATAGAAACAAAAGAAGATAAAAAGCCATCAAAAGCGAAAAAGAAATTAACGAAAAAAGAGCGTATTGAAACAATTGAACGTATCGAAAAAGAAATGAAAGAAGCTGCAAAAGCGTTAGACTTCGAACGTGCGACAGAATTACGTGATATCTTATTTGAATTGAAAGCAGAAGGATGATTTGATGAAAAATAAATCCATAATAGTTAAAGGTGCAAGAGCACATAATTTAAAAAATATAGATATTGAAATACCTAGAGATAAATTGGTAGTCATGACCGGCTTATCTGGATCAGGTAAATCAAGTTTAGCTTTTGATACGATTTATGCTGAAGGACAACGCCGTTATGTTGAAAGTTTAAGTGCGTATGCACGACAATTTTTAGGCCAAATGGATAAGCCAGAAGTGGATACTATTGATGGTTTATCACCAGCAATATCGATTGATCAAAAAACGACAAGCAAAAATCCTCGAAGCACAGTTGCAACTGTGACAGAGATTTATGATTATTTAAGATTATTATTCGCTAGAATTGGTGTGCCATATTGCCCAGAACACGATGTTAAAATTGAATCTCAAACGGTCACTCAAATGGTTGATCGTATCAAATCCTTAGAAGAAAGAACTAAAATTCAAGTATTAGCTCCTGTGATTAGTGGAAAAAAAGGGACGCATAAGAAATTAATTGAAGACATTTCGAAAAAAGGATATACGCGTATTCGTGTAGATGGTGAAATGTATGATGTTCATGACAATATTGATTTAAATAAAAATCAAAGTCATGATATTGAAGTCATTGTGGACCGTTTAGTTGTTAAGCCTGATATGGATGCACGTTTAGCTGATAGTTTAGAAAGTGCATTATTGTTAGGTGAAGGCAATGTATTGATTGATGTCATAGGAGGCACACCATTAAAGTTTTCTGAACATCACGCGTGCCATATTTGTGGTTTTTCGATTGATAAATTAGAACCGAGAATGTTTTCGTTCAATTCACCATTCGGTGCATGTCCAGATTGTGATGGATTAGGAACGAAATTATCTGTGGATTTAAAATTAGTTGTTCCTGATGATAAATTATCACTAAAAGAAGGTGCATTGAAACCTTGGGAACCGATTAGTTCTAATTATTATCCAACTTTATTACAACAAACATGTAAACATTTTAAGATTGATATGGATAAGCCATTTCATAAATTATCAAAAAAGCATCAAGATATTATTTTTTATGGACATCCAGATCAAATCAGCTATACATTTAAACAAGAAAATGGTGTTAAACGCGAACGTACAATGGCATTTGAAGGAATTGTCAACAATATTGAAAGAAGATATAAAGAGAGCCCTTCAGAGTACACACGTGAACAAATGAAAAAGTATATGCAAGATGAAGCATGTCATACATGTGGAGGATATCGTCTTTCTAAAGAAGCAATGAGTGTTAAGATTGATGGCTTACATATAGGTCAAGTTGTTGAAATGTCTATTGGTAAAGCATTGGCTTATTATGAACAATTGAAATTATCTGATAAAGATGCACAAATTGCGAAACTTGTTTTAAAAGAAATAACAGAGCGTTTATCATTTTTAAATAATGTAGGTTTGGAATATTTAACATTGAACCGTGCATCAGGCACATTAAGTGGTGGTGAAGCACAACGAATTCGTTTGGCAACGCAAATTGGATCAAGATTATCTGGAGTCATGTATGTATTAGATGAGCCCTCAATTGGGTTACATCAACGTGATAATGATCGATTAATCGATACATTAAAGTCAATGAGAGATATGGGTAATTCATTAATTGTTGTTGAACATGATGAAGATACAATGCTTGCAGCGGACTATTTAATTGATATCGGTCCGGGTGCAGGTGTCCATGGTGGAGAAGTGGTTGCGGCAGGCACACCAAATCAAGTGATGAAAAATAAAAAATCATTAACGGGTCAATATTTATCAGGGAAAAAGAAAATTGATATGCCTACTGAAAGAAGAAAATCAGATGGTCGTTCAATTAAAGTTTACAATGCATCAAGTAACAATTTAAAAAATGTTGATGCTGAAATTCCTTTAGGTATGATGACTGTTGTAACAGGTGTCTCAGGATCAGGAAAGAGTACTTTAGTAAATGAAGTATTATATAAAGGGTTGGCAAAATCACTGTATCAAACGAAAGCAAAGCCTGGTCAATTTGATAAAATAGAAGGTGTTGAACATATCGATAAAATCATTGATATTGATCAATCACCTATCGGTAGAACACCAAGAAGTAATCCTGCAACATATACTGGCGTTTTTGACGATATTCGAGATGTATTTACGCAAACAAATGAGGCAAAAATACGTGGGTATCAGAAAGGACGTTTCAGTTTTAACGTGAAAGGCGGTCGTTGCGAGGCTTGTCGTGGAGACGGTATCATAAAGATTGAAATGCACTTCTTACCAGATGTCTACGTGCCTTGTGAAGTGTGTGAAGGAAAACGTTATAACCGTGAAACGCTTGAAGTGTTATACAAAGGAAAAAACATTTCTGATGTATTAAATATGACGGTTGAAGATGCGTATTATTTCTTTGAAAATATTCCTAAAATAAAAAGAAAACTTAAAACGATTGTAGATGTAGGGTTGGGATATATTACTTTAGGTCAACCTGCGACGACATTATCTGGTGGTGAAGCGCAACGTGTGAAACTTGCCTCTGAACTACATCGTAGAAGTAATGGAAAAACATTATACATATTAGATGAACCAACAACAGGTTTACATGTAGATGATATTAAACGATTATTGCAAGTTTTAAATCAATTACTTGAGCAAGGTGATACAGTATTGATTATTGAACATAACTTAGATGTAATCAAAACAGCAGACCATATTATTGATTTAGGACCTGAAGGTGGAAGTGGTGGTGGAATGATCATCGCCAGTGGTACACCTGAGCAAATTATGGAAACGCCTGCATCATATACAGGTCAATATTTAAAACGACATATTGAAAGAATATAAATTCATAAGGATGAATTTAGTCGAATGCTAGGGTGAAGACTACTATAGTTCTCATCCTAGTTTTTTATGTTTGTACCATTGGATTTTCTGAATCAATTGTAATATTTTAAAACTTTCATTAAAATTAAAGTAATGAAAATTGGAGGCGTCATATGATAACGAGTAAAGCATTGTGCGAAAAATTTGATTTACAATATATTGCGGGTGATTTAAGTGAAACTCATCAAGTACAAAATACAAACATTTCACGACCTGGTCTTGAAATGGCAGGTTACTTTTCACACTATTCATCAGATCGTATACAAGTATTAGGGACTACAGAAATTTCGTTTTTTGAGATGCTCTCAAAAGAAGAAAAAGTTGATAGAATGCAAAAATTATGTCGTAAAGAAACACCTTGCATCATCATCACGAGAAACATAGAACCACCAGTTGAATTAATTGATGCATGTAATGAAAAAGGTACACCTTTACTATTAAGTAAAGATGCGACGACAAGTTTAATTAGTAAATTAACAAGTTATTTAGAACATGAATTGGCACCTACAACGAATCTTCATGGTGTATTTGTTGATGTTTATGGCGTTGGTGTCCTAATTACAGGAGATTCTGGTGTTGGTAAAAGTGAAACAGCATTAGAACTTGTAAAGCGTGGTCATCGATTAGTCGTTGATGATAATGTCATTATTAAAGAAGTTTCTAAAAATGTGTTGATGGGCTCAGCACCTAAATTAATTGAACATCTTCTAGAAATTCGAGGATTAGGTATTATTAATGTGATGACATTGTTTGGTGCAGGAAGTATCTTAACTGAAAAGCGCGTGATGCTTAACATCAATTTAGAACTTTGGGATAAAAATAAAGTCTATGATCGCGTTGGACTTGTTGAAGAAACGTTAAGTATTTTAGATTCAAAGATTACTAAAAAAACAGTACCTGTCCGACCTGGTCGAAATTTAGCTGTTATTATTGAAGTTGCTGCAATGAATTACAGACTCAATAAATTAGGTATTAATACAGCGGAAGACTTTAATAATCGCTTAAATGCACAAATTAAAAGCCAAAGTGAGGGGATGATTTAATGCCGTTTAATCCTGTTGCATTTGAATTAGGTCCTTTATCGGTGCGATGGTACGGCATTATCATTGCATTTGGCATATTAATTGGTTATTTAATTGCTCAAAAAGAAGCAAAGAAAAAAAACTACCAAGAGGAAACATTAATAGATGTGGTGATTTGGTCTGTCATCATTGGTATTATTTGTGCACGTATTTATTATGTCACGTTTGAATGGTCGTATTATAAAAATCATCTTTCTGAAATTCCGATGATTATGAATGGTGGTATTGCAATTCACGGAGGACTTATCGGTGCGTTAACAACTGCGTTTATTATTACTAAACGTAAAGGTGTTTCATTCTTCCATTTAGGTGATATCGCTGCGCCAAGTATTATTTTAGCGCAAGGTATAGGCAGATGGGGGAACTTTATGAATCAAGAGGCGCACGGTGGCGAAGTAAGTCGAGGATTTTTAGAAAGCTTACATTTGCCAAATTGGTTGATCAATCAAATGAATATTGAAGGGACTTATTATCATCCAACATTTTTATATGAATCGATTTGGAATGTCATTGGTTTTATTATATTAATCAGTTTAAGAAAGCATCTTAAAATAGGACAAACATTATTGAGTTATGCCATTTGGTATTCAATCGGTCGCTTCTTTATTGAAGGTATGAGAACGGATAGTTTAATGTTGACGGAACATTTAAGAATGGCGCAGATGATTTCCATTGTCATTATTATATTAAGTATTGGTATTATGCTTTATCGTCATTTCAAGTACCAATTACCACAATATAAAAATGTAAATCATCCTTATGGTAAAGATTATGCGAAACTATAAACAATATAAAATTGAGGGACCGAATAGCATATGGCAAATGTATCGAACGATTTCTTTTTTTAAAGTTGCCTATCAGTTTATAATTATTGAATGTTCAAGAATATGTCCGTCTGTTAAAGTAAAGCATTTCTTATATACAAAATGTTTGAAAATGAAACTTGGGAAACACACATCATTTGCATATAAAGCTATGCCAGATTTAATGTTTCCAGAAAATATTACCATCGGTGACAATTGTATTATTGGTTATAATGCAACATTACTTTGTCATGAATACTTGGTAGACGAGTATCGTATAGGAGAAATTAACATAGGTAATCATGTGTTGATTGGTGCCAATGCGATTATCCTGCCAGGGGTAACGATTGGAGATCATGCAAAAGTTGGTGCGGGGTGTGTTGTAACGAAAGATGTTCCAGCTGGCGCTTTATGTTATGGCAATCCGATGCAAATAAAATAAAGGGGGAATAGTAATGGAAAAAGTGATTGTACTGAATCAAGAAAATCATCATGTTCAAATCGGACAAAAGAAATTAAAACAACAAAATTATCAAGAAGCAATCACGCATTTTCAAATGGCTTTTTCTAAAAATCCCTCTTTTGAAATCTTAAAAAATTTATTGGATTGTTATAAGGCACTAAAACAATACAATAAAGCAGAAATGCTTGTATTTCATTATTTGGCAGATCATTTTGATGAATATGAATGCTTCTATGAATTGAGTCAAATTTATATTGGATTACGAAATGCGAATAAAGCCTTTTTATTTGGGATGTATTATGTTCAAATGGTCAATGATGAGTCTTACTTAGATGAAATGGCGACTTTATTTGAAGTGATTTATCATGACAAGGAAAGGGCAATATTTGAAAGCAAAGTCTTTGTAACGCAAATGGTTTTTCAAAATTTTTACGGTCAAGGTAGAATTGAAACGGCCCTTGATTTTATTGAAAACGCGCCATTTGAGGTACAAAATGAGTTTGATATAAGAAATTTAAAAGCAATGGCTTTACTCTTTTTAAGTCGTTATGATCAAGCTTCAAAAATGTTAGTACAGCTACTTGAAGAAAGAGAATACGATATTAACGCATTATGCCATTATACGCTTTTACTATATAACACACATCAAACAGAACGTTATGATCAATTTTTAAAGAAATTAACCAAATTGACACCAATGAATGACGATGAAAGATTAAAATTAGGTATTGTCCTGAGTTATTTAAGTGAATATGAAAGCTCGAAAGACTTGTTATATCCGCTTTATAAAAAAGGGATTCAGAGTGCACAATTACTTTATTCATTAAGTAAAAATTTATTTTACCTTGATGACGTCGACCAATCTGAAACATTATTTCAAGCATACAAAGCACTTACTAATGCACAACAACCAAGTCCAAAAGAACGATTTGAGCAAGAACAGATGGTTAACGAAAAAATATATCCATTAGTAACACATATTGATTTACATCATCGTTTATTAGGGATTTATTATATTTCTAAATATAAAGATCAATCTATTTATATTACAGATGAAATATGGGATGTATTAGAAAACATGTCTGATTTTGAGACGTTGTATTTATCTTTTATATTTAATAAACTTACTGTTAAAAAGACAGGATTTATACATGAAGGATTAGTAAAATTAGATCAACTCAACCCCAATTATGACGCGCTATTCATATACTGGATTGATAAAGCTTCTGCTATCATAGCAGCTAAATTACCTTTAAAATATAAATCCGCTTATATTGCAGCAACGTATTATTTATTTGAATCACAAGAAAGAAGTATTACTAAAAAGGAAGTAATCAATGAATTTGATGTAACGATGTATCAATTTAATAAAGCATTATTATTGTTTAAGCAAAATGATATATAAGTCATTTAAAAAAGTGTATAGTAACAGTACATATTATTGATGGAGGATATAACAATGACAGAAATTCAAACTTATGATGTAATAATTGTTGGTGCTGGTCCAGCAGGGATGACCGCAGCAGTATATGCATCACGTGCAAATTTAAAGACTGTGATGATTGAACGTGGTATGCCTGGAGGTCAAATGGCAAACACTTCAGATGTAGAGAATTTCCCTGGTTTTGATATGATATCTGGTCCGGATTTATCTACGAAAATGTTCCAACATGCACAAAAATTTGGTGCAGAATATGCATATGGAGACATCAAATCTGTTACAGTTGAAGGTAACGATAAAATTGTTGACTTAGGAGATAAAAAGTTAAAAGCAAAAGTTGTTATTATTGCGACTGGTGCAGAATATAAAAAAATCGGTGTACCTGGTGAAGCAGAATTAGGTGGCCGTGGTGTATCTTATTGTGCAGTATGTGATGGTGCTTTCTTTAAACAAAAAGACTTAATTGTTATCGGTGGTGGAGATTCAGCAGTTGAAGAAGGTATTTACTTAACAAAATTTGCTGAAAAAGTAACAATCGTTCATAGACGTGATAAATTAAGAGCTCAAAAAATCTTACAAGATAGAGCGTTTAAAAATGAGCAAATTGATTTCATTTGGAATTCAACATTAAAGTCTATTAATGAAGCGAATGGTAAAGTAGGTTCAGTCACTTTAGTTGATAACGAAGGAAATGAATCAGAAGTTAAAGCAGATGGTGTATTTATTTATATAGGTATGCAACCTTTAACAAAGCCATTTTTAGATTTAGGCATTACAGATGAAGCGGGTTACATTGTAACGAATGAAGAAATGGAAACAAGTGTACCTGGTATTTTTGCAGCTGGTGACGTGCGTCAAAAGAAATTACGTCAAATCGTTACAGCAACAGGCGATGGTAGTATTGCTGCACAAAATGCACAACATTATATTGAATCACTATTAGATTAAAACTTTGATGTAATTTTTTTATAATAATGAAATATTAAATAAAATAATTTTAAAAATAGATACGCGAGACGCGTGTCTATTTTTGTGAAATTGTGTAAAATGATAATGAACATTACTACTTACTGGAGGATACCATGACACATACAGATGAGAAAATGAAAGAATTAGTAATTGTAACAGGTATGAGCGGTGCAGGAAAATCTGTAGCAATTCAATGTTTAGAAGATTTAGGGTATTTTTGTGTCGATAATTTACCACCAATTTTATTGCCTAAGTTTGTGGAATTGATGGAAGGGAATAATCCATCTTTATCGCGTGTCGCGATTGGTATTGATTTACGTGGTCGTGATTTCTTTGAAAATTTAAGAGAAGAAATTCAAAACATTGATGCAAAAGATGTGATCGTTAAAATATTATTTATTGAGGCGAATGACAATGTACTTGTTACACGTTATAAAGAAACTAGACGTACTCATCCAATAGCAGATGGTAGAACGCCACTTGAAGCCATACATGAAGAAAAGAAATTATTAGCAGATATTCGTGGTATTGCAAATGAAATCATAGATACTACTGATTTGAAACCAAAAGACTTACGTACAAAGGTTATTGAGTTATTTGGACAAGGAAAAAATAATATCTTTAGAATTAATGTTATGAGTTTTGGCTTCAAGCATGGTATTCCAATTGATGCAGATATCGTTTTTGATGTTAGATTTTTACCAAATCCATACTATATTGAAGCATTAAGACCTTTAACGGGTATGGACATTTCAGTATATGATTATGTAATGAAATGGAAAGAAACAGATATCTTTTATCATAAATTGATGGACTTATTAAAATTTGTGATTCCTGGTTATATGCGTGAAGGTAAATCACAAGTTGTGATTGCGATAGGTTGTACTGGTGGACAACATCGTTCCGTTGCACTTGCAGAGCGTATTGGACATGATTTAAAGGATTTCTTTGATTTTGAACTCAACACCCATCATCGTGATGCCTTAATAGAAGGTAAGTTGAGTGAGACGCCTTAAACTTTGTTTAATCGGTGGTGGAACAGGTCTTTCAGTAATGGCACGTGGGCTAAAGCATTATCCTGTAGATATAACAGCGATTGTTACAGTTGCTGATGATGGGGGAAGTACAGGTAAGATTAGAGATGTTATGGATATCCCGGCACCTGGAGATATTCGTAACGTTTTAGCGGCCTTAAGTGATGTTGAACCGTTACTTGAAAAGTTATTCCAATACCGATTTAAATCAGAAGCATTAGGTAATCATCCAGTAGGCAATTTAATGATTGCTGCGATGACTGATGTGACAAGTGACTTTGGTCATGCGGTAAGTGAGCTAAGTAAAATATTGAATGTAAAAGGAACTGTCATTCCATCAACCAATACAAGTCCAATATTAAATGCGATTATGGAAGATGGAGAAATCGTTGTTGGTGAATCACTGATACCATTAAAAAACAAAAAAATTGATAGTGTATTTTTAACACCGTCACATATTAAGGCAATGGATGAAGCTGTAGATGCAATTAATGAAGCGGATTTAATTGTCTTAGGACCAGGAAGCTTATATACAAGTATAATTCCGAACATTGTATTAGAAGATATAGGTCAAGCTTTGATACACTCTGAAGCTAAAAAATTGTATGTTTCTAATATTATGACACAACCAGGGGAAACGACTGGATATACTGTATCTGATCATATAGAAGCCATTCATAAACATGTTGGAGAACCTTTTATACAATTTGTTATTGCTAATATTGAAATGTTGAATGAAAATATTACAAAAAATTATATTGCAAGAAATGCAACACAAGTTGCATGCGATATTGGTGCAATAGATGCATTAAATATTAAGCTGATTACAGATCCTGAACTTGTTTCAGTAAACATGGATCATATGGTTAGACATAATAATGAAATACTTGCAGAGATGATTTATGAACTTGCTCTGAGTGAAATTAGTACGATAGAGTTCAAAGAGGGTGAGGATTAAAGATGTCGTTTGCTTCTGAAATGAAAAATGAATTAACGAGAATAGAAACAGATGAATGTTGCATGCGTGCAGAGTTGTCTTCTTTAATTCGTATGAATGGTAATTTGAGTATCCAAAACATGAAATTTGTGATTAATGTGCAATCTGAAAATGCTGCAATTGCACGACGCGTGTACAGTTTAACAAAGAAAATATTTGGTGTTGAAATCGAATTGCTTGTTCGTAAAAAAATGAAATTAAAAAAGAACAATGTATACATTTGTCGTATTAAAATGAAAACAAAAGAAATTTTAGATGAACTTAAAATATTAAAGGATGGTCAGTTTATGCAAATGATTCATCCTGATTTGATTCAAAATGAATGTTGTAAAAGAAGCTACTTACGAGGTGCATTTTTAGCAGGAGGATCAGTAAATAATCCTGAAACTTCATCGTATCATTTAGAAATATTTTCACTTTACGAAAGTCATTCATTAGATTTAACGGCTTTAATGAATGCATATGAATTAAATGCTAAAACATTAGAACGTAAAAAGGGATATATCACTTATTTAAAAGAAGCTGAAAAAATTTCAGAGTTTTTAAGTATTATCGGTGGGTATCAAGCGTTGTTAAAGTTTGAAGATGTACGTATTGTAAGAGATATGAGAAATTCAGTTAATCGACTTGTCAATTGTGAAACAGCGAATTTAAATAAAACAATTGGAGCTGCTTTAAGACAGGTTGAGAATATTAAATTAATTGATCAAGAAATAGGGATAGAAGAATTACCTGTAAGATTAAGAGAAATTGCAAAGTTAAGAGTTGAGCATCAAGAGGTTTCATTAAAAGAGTTAGGAGAAATGGTTTCATCAGGTACCATTTCAAAATCAGGAGTGAATCATCGATTAAGAAAACTTGATGAAATCGCAGAAAAACTACGCAATGGAGAAACAATAGATTTAAAAAAATGAGGACGGGACAAAAGTGTTCAGCAACAAGTAAAAACCGAATAAGAACCAAAATCATACTTTATTTTGAGTGATTGTGAGGTTGTTTACCGCAGTTGCTGCTTTTGTACCACTGATAATACGAAAAACGAGGTAGAGACATGATGTCTCTACCTCGTTTTTCGTATTATTTTAAGAATGAGAAAATGTGTTTTGCGTTGTTAGTATTTTCTTGTGCACCACGGAATTTTTCGCTACCAGGACCATAAGCATATACATGAACTTCTTCACCAGTATGTACTAATGAACCCCAACCAGCATTTGCACGTTTGTCTACAATTTTGTTAATTGCAAACATAGTTTTTTGTTGATCTTTCGCTTTTGCAGCATCAACAATTGCAGCACGCTCTTCAGCTGTAACGTCTTCGATTTTGATGTTGTCATTGATTAATTTTTCAATATCAGCACCATCTTTAGTTAATTCAAATGATAAACCTTCTGAAGTCATTTTCATTTTATCAACAATTTGTGGGTGGAATTCATAATCTGAACCAGATCCTACTGATAAACCACCAGTTGCGTGGTCGGCTAAAGCGATAACTAAAGTGTTACAATCTTTTTTAGCGAATTTCATTGCTGATTGATATGCTTTATCGAAAGCTTGAATTTCACTCATCATACCAGTTAAATCATTTGCATGACCTGACCAATCTACTTGAGAGCCTTCAACCATTAAGAAGAAACCTTTTTTATTTTTAGATAATTTTTGAATTGCAGCTTCAGTCATATCTTTTAATGCAGGCTCTTTTGCAGGACGATCTTTATCTTTTGCCATTGCACTTGGTGCAAATAAACCGATTACTTTAGAAGATTTATCCTTTTTTAATTGAGCTGCTGAAGTAACATAGCTGTACCCAGAGGCTTTTAATTTATTAACTAAGTCTAATTTCACTTTGCCATCTTTATCTTTTTGTTTGAAGAAGTCAACACCACCACCAAGCATAACATCTACTAAGTGTGTTTTACCTTTGATTTTTTTAACCATTTGTTTTGCGATGTCCATTTCTTCTTTACGAGAAGCTTGGTGAGATGCAAAAACTGCAGGCGTTGCATGCGTTAATTCACTTGTAGCAACTAAACCAGTTGATTTACCAGCTGCTTTCCATGCTTCTAATACAGAACGTACAGGCTTTTTATTTTTGTCTACTGAAATTGCACCATTGTAAGTTTTTACGCCAGTTGCTAATGCAGTACCAGCCGCACCTGAATCAGTAATATTTAATTTAGGATCATCACTGATTGTGAAGTGTGAACCAACAAGATAGTCATCAAAAGATAAACGAGATAAACCAGCCTTTGTTGTATCATCTTTGTAATAACGGTAAGCACCTAATTGAGAAACACCCATACCGTCACCAATCATTAAAATAACGTTTTTAGGTGTTTTTTTGTTACATGTAGCAACTTTAGTACTTTTAGAAACTTTCGCAGATGCGTTCACATCATTTGCAAAAAAAGGTGTTGCTGTTGATAAAACAGTTGTTGCAACTAATGTAGATGCAGCGATTGACTTAATATTTACCATGAAAAAAAGCCTCCCAAATATTTAAGAATAATGATTACTCATTAAATATAGCAAGGCTTTGTAAATTTGTTGTTTGAATTTTGTAAATTAATTTTTAATAAAGTTTACTGTTTTGTAAATATTTTTATTTAATTAATGATTTGGATACATCACTTCATCAACTAGTCCATAAGCTTTAGCTTCTTCTGCTGATAAGAAATTGTCACGATCTGTATCACGTTCAATCGTTTCGATAGATTGACCTGTATTTTCTGCTAAAATTTTATTTAACTTTTCACGAGTTTTTAAAATGTGTCTAGCAGCAATTTCAATTTCAGTAGCTTGACCTTGAGCACCACCTAATGGTTGGTGAATCATTACTTCTGAATTTGGTAATGCAAAACGTTTACCTTTTGCACCTGCTGATAATAAGAATGATCCCATAGAAGCGGCCATACCTACACAAATTGTTTGGACGTCAGGTTTAATGTGTTGCATTGTATCATAAATTGCCATACCAGCAGTTACACTACCACCTGGTGAATTGATGTATAAGTAAATATCTTTTTCTGCATCTTGTGCTTGTAAAAATAATAATTGTGAAACGATAGAGTTTGCGACATTATCATCGATAGCTGATCCTAACATAATGATTCTATCTTTTAATAAACGTGAATAAATGTCATATGCACGTTCTCCACGGTTTGTTGATTCAATGACTGTAGGAATTAAGTTCATCTTCATCTCTCCTTTATTGATTTGATAATAATATACACTATAAAGTCAAAAATAGTCAAAGCATTTAGCTTATGTGAATTAACAATTGAAAGTTATAATGTAAGCATGTAATAAATTACGAAAGAAAATACATTTATAATCAATTTAATTATATGTTAATTAACAATTGGTGAAAATTAATATAAGAAGAAAAAATAATAATATGAAAATTGGGGAAATATTATGAATGAGAAACAAAGTAATAAGATGATTTTATTTACGCAACCGAATTGTGGCTTATGTGTTGATGCAAAAATTCAATTAGATTTGATTAAGGAAGAATTGAAATCTCAATCATTAGAAATCGAAGAAATAAATATCCAAACAAATGAAGATTTACTTCAACAATATATGTTAAGAGTTCCTGTATTAATATACCGTGATCATATCATTCAAGAAGGGAATATTGATTTTGTGACAGTTTTGGACAAACTTAAATCGCTTACATAAAAAATATTGAGATAATTATGATTAAATGACTTGATTATTAAATAGGGCCTTGTTATTATGTAAATGTAACGAGAGTTAGTTTTTGACCCATACGGGACAAAAGGAGTCCCAACTCTTGTTGAGGAGGACATATGAATCGATTATTTGAAATTCAAAAGAAACTGATGCCAGATATTTTGGATAAAATGTATCGTAGATTTATGATCTTATCCTCAATTCATACACATCAACCTATTGGTAGAAGAAATTTAAGTGAATATGTTGATTTAACAGAACGTGTTTTACGGACAGAAGTGGATTCCTTAAAGACATTTCAATTAATTCAAATTGATAAAAAAGGAATGACTGTAACAGAAGATGGTATTCAAGTGTTGAATGAAATGAAACAATATATGGATACATATATTGAAACAAAGCGTTTAGCACAAGATATTAAGTCTTTTTATGGCATTAAAGATGTCATTGTTGTAAAAGGGAATTCTGAAAAGGATCCATTAGTAAAGATTGCACTAGGAGAAACAACCAGTCAATATTTACAAAATATCGTTAAACATGATTGTTTTATCACAGTCACTGGTGGGTCTACCATGGCAAGTGTGGCCAATGAATTAAAACCGTTTAAGCATCATGTCACATTTACACCAGCTAGAGGCGGTTTAGGTGAGGATGTTGTGTACCAAGCCAATGCAATTGTTAGTACAATGGCAAAGCGATCAAATAGTACATTTCAAACTTTGTATGTACCAGATCAAGTTAGTGAATCAGCTTACCAAATGTTATTGAATGAACCGAGTGTTCATAAAAGTCTTAATGATATTAAACAAGCTGACATTGTAATACACGGTATTGGTGAAGCAATAAAAATGGCGAACAGAAGGCATTCAGATGAAACGTTAATTCAAACGTTAACTTATCAACATGCTGAAGGTGAGGCGTTTGGTTATTATTTTAACCAAAAAGGTGAAATCGTTTATAAAGTCAGAACAATTGGACTTCAATTAGATGACTTAGAATCGAAGGAGCACATTATAGCTGTTGCTGGTGGTAAGACTAAATCACGTGCGATCGCATCGTATTTAAATATTGCCCCAAAACAAACAGTACTTATTACAGATGAAGTTGCGGCAAAGGATATCGTGTCTTTATTACAGCTTCAAAAAGAAAAAAGCGAATAATAGTGTAAATATTTTTATTTTTATACTTTATTCATTATAATTAAATGGAATAAGAGGTTAACGCCTTTTAAATAACTTACACATTAAAGGAGGCCATTAATCATGGCAGTAAAAGTAGCAATTAACGGATTTGGTAGAATCGGACGTTTAGCATTTAGAAGAATTCAAGAAGTAGAAGGCATTGAAGTAGTAGCAGTTAACGATTTAACTGACGACAAAATGTTAGCGCACTTATTAAAATATGATACAACTCAAGGTCGTTTCAAAGAAGAAGTACAAGTTGTTGATGGTGGTTTCTTAGTAAATGGTAAAGAAATTAAATCATTCTCTAATCCTAACCCAGCTGAATTACCATGGGGTGAATTAGAAATCGATGTAGTATTAGAATGTACTGGTTTCTTCACAAGCAAAGAAAAAGCAGAAGCACACATCACTGCAGGTGCTAAAAAAGTATTAATCTCAGCACCAGCTACTGGCGACTTAAAAACAGTTGTTTACAATGTTAACCACGATATTTTAGATGGATCTGAAACAATCGTTTCTGGTGCTTCATGTACAACAAACTGTTTAGCACCTATGGCTAAAGCTTTACACGATAACTTCGGTATTATCGAAGGTTTAATGATGACAGTTCACGCATTTACTGGTGACCAAAATACATTAGATGCGCCACATGCTAAAGGTGACTTCCGTCGTGCACGTGCTGCTGCTAACAACATCGTTCCAAACTCAACAGGTGCAGCTAAAGCAATCGGTTTAGTTATCCCTGAATTAAAAGGTAAATTAGATGGATCAGCTCAACGTGTTCCAGTTCCAACTGGATCAGTAACTGAGTTAACTTCTATCTTAGAAAAAGAAGTAACAGTTGAAGAAGTAAATGCTGCAATGAAAGCTGCTTCTAACGAATCATTTGGTTACACTGAAGATGAAATCGTTTCTTCTGATATCATCGGTATTACTTATGGTTCATTATTTGATGCAACACAAACACGTGTTATGACTGTTGGTGACCACCAAATGGTTAAAACAGTTTCATGGTATGATAACGAAATGAGTTACACTGCTCAATTAGTACGTACATTAGAATACTTAGCATCTCAAGCAAAAGATTTATAATTGACGCGTAAGCGGGGGAAGATTACGCTTCTCTCGCTTCTTTTTATTCTTAAAGATTTATAGTAAGATAAACTTGAGTAAATAAATTTATGGGGGATTTATCATGGCTAAAAAAATCGTTTCAGATTTACAATTAAAAGATAAGAAAGTATTAGTACGTGTCGATTTTAACGTACCAATGAAAGATGGCAGTATTACAAATGATAACCGTATTGTTGAAGCATTACCGACGATTAAATACATTATCGAACAAGGTGGGAAAGCAATTTTATTTTCTCACTTAGGTAAAGTTAAAACTGAAGAAGACAAAGAAAAATTATCATTAGCACCAGTTGCAAAACGTTTAAGTGAATTATTAGAAAAAGAAGTAACATTCGTACCTGAAACACGTGGTGAAAAATTAGAATCTGCAATCGACCAATTAAAATCTGGGGACGTATTATTATTTGAAAATACGCGTTTTGAAGATTTAGATGGTAAAAAAGAATCTAAAAATGATCCTGAATTAGGTAAATACTGGGCTTCTTTAGGTGATGTGTTTGTTAATGATGCATTTGGTACAGCACACCGTGCGCATGCTTCAAACGTAGGTGTTGCATCTAACTTAGAATCAGCTGCTGGTTTCTTAATGGAAAAAGAAATTAAATTTATTGGTGATGTTGTTGCCAATCCAGAACGTCCATTCGTTGCGATTTTAGGTGGTGCGAAAGTATCAGATAAAATTGGTGTGATTGAAAACTTATTAAACGTTGCTGACAAAATTTTAATCGGTGGCGGTATGGCTTACACATTCTTAAAAGCACAAGGTAAAGAAATCGGACAATCATTATTAGAAGAAGATAAGATTGACCTTGCAAATGATTTATTAGCGCGTGCGAATGGCAAAATCGTTTTACCAGTTGATGGTTTAGTAACGAAAGAATTCTCTAATGACGGTGAAATTAAAGCAGTTTCAGTTGATGAAATTCCACAAGATTTACAATCATTAGATATTGGACCTAAAACAATCGAATTATTTAAA
The DNA here is from genome assembly GCF_004117835.1 of Macrococcus sp. DPC7161. GTDB lineage: Bacteria > Bacillota > Bacilli > Staphylococcales > Staphylococcaceae > SDSC01. The sequence continues at coordinate 194,660 of NZ_SDSC01000004.1, forward strand.
TCAGAATTACAAGGTGCTAAAACAGTAGTATGGAACGGTCCTATGGGTGTCTTTGAAATGAGTAACTTTGCTAAAGGTACAATCGGTGTTTGTGAAGCAATCGCTGAATTAAGTGATGCAACAACAATCATCGGTGGTGGTGACTCAGCAGCAGCAGCAATGCAGTTAGGATTCGCTGAAAAATTCACTCACATTTCAACTGGTGGCGGTGCATCTTTAGAATATTTAGAAGGTAAAGTATTACCAGGTATCGATTCAATTTCAGAAAAATAAAAAGGGGTTTATATCATGAGAAAACCAATTATTGCAGGAAACTGGAAAATGAACAAAACGGTAAGAGAAGCAAAAGCATTTGCTGAACAATTACCAACATTACCATCAAGTGATGCAGTGGACACAGTGATTTGTGCCCCAGCAATTCAATTAGATGCATTAATTAGTGCAAATGTTGAAAATTTAAACATCGGTGCGCAAAACTGTTATTTTGAAACAAGTGGTGCATACACTGGTGAAACATCACCTACAGCTTTAAAAGACTTAGGTGTAAAATATGTTGTTATCGGTCATTCTGAACGCCGTGAATACTTCGGTGAAACAGATGAAGACGTAAATAAAAAAGCTTTAGCAATTTTTGAAGCGGGTATGACGCCAATCATTTGTTGTGGTGAAACTTTAGAAGAACGTGAGTCAGGTCAATTTGAAACGCGTATCGCTTCTCAAGTAAGTGCAGCTTTAAAAGGCTTCACAAAAGAACAAGTAGCACAATCAGTTATTGCTTATGAACCAATTTGGGCAATTGGTACTGGTAAATCTGCAACGAGTCAAGATGCAGAAGATTCTTGTAAATTCGTTCGTTCAGTCGTTGAACGTGACTTTGATGCAGAAACAGCTCAAGCTGTACGTATTCAATATGGTGGATCAGTGAAACCTGAAAATATTAAAGAATACATGGCAAATGAAAACATCGATGGTGCTTTAGTCGGTGGTGCATCATTAGAAGTAGACTCTTTCGTAAAATTGTTAGAAGGTGCTAAGTAATGAAAAAACCTACTGCATTAATTATTTTAGATGGATTTGCAAATCGCGATGAAGTGAAAGGAAATGCCGTAAAACAAGCGCATAAACCAAACTTCGATCGTTATTATGCGGAGTATCCACACAATGAATTAAAAGCAAGTGGATTAGATGTTGGATTACCTGATGGTCAAATGGGTAACTCAGAAGTTGGCCATTTAAATATTGGTGCTGGTCGCATTGTGTATCAATCATTAACACGCATCAATAAATCAATTGAAGATGGCGACTTCTTTGAAAACAGTGTCTTAAAAGAAACAATGGCACATGTTGTTAAAGAAGATAAAGCACTTCATTTAATGGGCCTATTATCTGATGGTGGTGTACATAGTCATTACAATCATTTATTTGCACTTTTAAAAATGGCAAAAGATGAAGGCGTTAAAAAAGTTTATGTACATGCATTCTTAGATGGTCGTGATGTTGGTCAAGAAACAGCATTACAATTTATTGAAGAAACAGAACGTCAATTTAAATCAATTGGAATTGGACAATTCGCTTCAGTTTCAGGTCGATATTATGCGATGGATAGAGATAAGCGTTGGGACCGTGAAAAGTTAGCATATGATGCAATGACTTATGGTGATGGTAAAGTATTTGCAACTGCTGCAGAAGGTGTAAAAGCAAGTTATGCAGAAGGTATTACAGATGAGTTTATTGTACCATTCGTTGTTCGTGATCATGAAGTGGGGTCTGAAAATACAGGTGTGAATGATGGAGATGCTATGATTTTCTTCAACTTCCGTCCTGATAGAGCGGCCCAATTATCTGAAGTTTATACAAATGAAGAATTTGTTGGTTTTGAAATGAATAAACGATTAATCGGTATTCAATTTGTTACGTTTACGAAATACAATGACGCTGTTAAAGCGAAAGTTGTATTTGAAAAAGAAGATTTAGTGAATACAATTGGTGAAGTTGCTGAGAAAAATCAATTAACACAATTACGTATAGCTGAAACTGAGAAATATCCTCATGTAACTTACTTCATGAGTGGTGGACGTAATGATGAATTTAATGGAGAACGTCGTGTTCTTATTGATTCACCTAAAGTCGCAACATATGACTTAAAACCAGAAATGAGTGCATATGAAGTACGAGATGCTTTATTAGCTGAGTTGGATAAAGGTGATTTAGATTTAATCATCTTAAACTTTGCAAATCCAGATATGGTTGGACATTCAGGTATGTTAGAACCAACGATAAAAGCTATTGAAGCTGTAGATGAATGTTTAGGTGCCGTTGTTGATAAAATTTTATCAATGGATGGTCATGCAATCATAACTGCCGATCATGGTAACTCAGATGAAGTAATTACTTTAGATGACAAACCAATGACTGCGCATACTACAAATCCTGTACCAGTTATTGTTACTAAAAAAGACGTTACATTACGCGACGGTGGTCGTTTAGCAGATTTAGCACCGACATTAGTTGATTTATTAGGTGTCGAAAAACCAGCTGAAATGACAGGAGAATCATTGATTCAAAAATAATTTCAGATGAAATAAATTGCAATTTATTTATGGATTTACAATAATATAAATGAATACATATTAAAAGGAGAGTTAAACATGTCAATTATTACAGATGTTTATGCACGCGAGGTATTAGATTCAAGAGGTAACCCTACAATTGAGGTTGAAGTATTAACTGAAAGTGGTGCATTTGGACGTGCATTAGTACCATCAGGTGCTTCTACTGGTGAATACGAAGCAGTTGAATTACGTGATGGAGATAAATCTCGTTATTTAGGTAAAGGTGTTTTAAAAGCAGTTGAAAATGTAAACGAAATTATCGCACCTGAAATCATTGACGGAGAATTCTCTGTATTAGAGCAAGTTTCTATCGACAAAATGTTAATCGCTTTAGATGGTACTGAAAACAAAGGTAAATTAGGCGCTAACGCAATCTTAGGTGTTTCTATGGCTGTAGCTCGTGCTGCTGCTGACTATTTAGGTCAACCTTTATACAAATATTTAGGTGGATTCAATGGTACACAATTACCAGTACCTATGATGAACATCGTTAATGGTGGTTCTCACTCAGATGCACCAATCGCGTTCCAAGAATTTATGATTTTACCTGTAGGTGCTGAAAGCTTTAAAGAAGCTTTACGTTGGGGTGCTGAAATCTTCCATAACTTAGCTAAAATCTTAAAAGGCCGTGGCTTAGTAACTGCTGTTGGTGATGAAGGTGGATTTGCACCTACATTCGAAGGTACTGAAGATGCAGTTGAAACAATCTTAGAAGCAATCAAAGCTGTTGGTTTAGAACCAGGTAAAGATGTATTCTTAGGATTTGACTGTGCTTCATCTGAATTCTTTGAAAATGGTGTGTATGACTATGCTAAATTCGAAGGTGAAAAAGGTGTTAAACGTACATCTGCTGAACAAGTAGATTACTTAGAAGAGTTAGTTAACAAATACCCAATCATTTCTATCGAAGACGGTATGGACGAAAATGACTGGGATGGTTGGAAAGCTTTAACTGAGCGTATCGGTGATCGCGTACAATTAGTAGGTGATGATTTATTCGTTACGAACACTAAAAAATTATCAGAAGGTATCGAGCGTGGTATCGGTAACTCTATCTTAATTAAAGTTAACCAAATTGGTACTTTAACTGAAACATTTGAAGCAATTGAAATGGCTCAAAAAGCGGGTTACACTGCAGTAATTTCACACCGTTCAGGTGAAACTGAAGATACTACAATTTCAGATATCGCAGTTGCAACAAATGCTGGACAAATCAAAACAGGTTCATTATCACGTACTGACCGTATTGCGAAATACAACCAATTATTACGTATCGAAGATGAATTATATGAAACAGCTAAATTTGAAGGTTTAAAATCTTTCTACAACATCAATAAATAATAATATGATGAATGAATAAAGTGGTGCATGACGATGCGCCACTTTATTTTGTTTTCAAATGTTGTAAATTGTGATAGAATAGATAAAGTTATTATAAGTAGGAGGACCATCCATGAACACGTTATTAACAGTATTGTTAGTCATCGACTGTATCGTATTGATCGCAATTGTACTTTTACAAGAAGGTAAAAGTAATGGATTAAGTGGTGCGATTAGCGGTGGTGCTGAACAGTTATTCGGAAAACAAAAAACACGTGGTGTTGATTTAATTTTAAAACGTATTACAATTGTAGCAAGTGTATTTTTCTTTTTAATCACAATTGCAATTGGTTATTTTAATCTGTAAGAGTCCGGATGTGTTTCCGGGCTTTTTTATTTTTAAATTGTTTATTTTCACGTACAATAGAATTAACATGTATTAAAGAGGAGAAGATTTATGAAAATTCAATTACCAAAACCATTTTTCTTTGAAGAAGGGCCAAGAGCAGTTTTATTTTTACATGGCTTTACAGGTAATTCATCTGATACAAGACAAATGGGGCGTTTTCTACAAAAGAAGGGTTATACTTCATATGCACCTCACTATGAAGGCCATGGAGAGCCGCCAGAAGCTTTATTGGCTTCGAACCCAAATATATGGTGGAAACAAGTATTAGAAGCATATGACTTTTTAAAAGAAAAAGGATATGAAGAAATCGCAGTGGTTGGATTATCTTTAGGCGGCGATTTCGCATTGAAATTAAGTCAGCATAGAGATTGTATTGGTATTTCGACAATGTGCAGTCCAATGTACATTAAAACGACAGGCAATATGTTTGAAGGTGTACTGGCATATGCACGTGAGTTTAAAAAGCGTGAAGGAAAGTCACAAGAGCAAATCGATTTAGAGATGTCGCACTTTCATCCAACGTCAATGTTAGAAGATTTACAAGCAACCATCCAAGGTGTAAGAGATTCATTAGGAGATGTGTATGCGCCAATTTTTGTAGTGCAATCTACAAATGATCAAATGATTAACCCAGATTCAGCAAATATTATATATAATGAAGTATCAAGTGATGAAAAATATATTAAATGGTACGAAAATTCTGGTCATGTCATCACAATAGATAAAGAAAAAGACCAGCTTCATGAAGATATGTATCAATACTTAGAAGGTTTAGACTGGTCAAATTAAGGAGGATTTAAATGCATCCATTTGAAAAAGAAATTATTGCTTATTTAAAATCATTAAACGGTAATGCGATAAGTGTAAATGAATTAGAGGCACAATTAAATCTTGATGATGCAGATGCATTTAAAGCACTCATTAAGACATTAGTTGCATTAGAACAAACAGGTCGAGTAAGTAGAACGAAAAAAGATAAATACTATATACAAGACAGTGATTATGTTGAAGGGACACTAAGTCAACATAAAAAAGGATTTGCTTTTGTAAGACCTATCATTGAAGGGACAGAAGATGTTTTTATTCCACCGAATAAAATCAATAAAGCGATGGATGGCGATACGGTTCGTGTAAAAGTCACAAAAGATCGTGATGGGCGACTTGAAGGTGAAGTGAAAACAATTGTCACAAGAGCTGTTACACAAGTGGTTGGGACATACACAGAAGCACGTCATTTTGGATTTGTTTTACCTGATGATAAGCGCATCACACAAGATATCTTTATTCCTAAAGGAAGAAATTTAGGCGCAGTTGAAGGCCATAAAGTGTTAGTAGAAATTACGGAATATCCAGATGGTACAAACAATCCTGAAGGCTTTGTTAAAGCGATATTAGGGCATAAAAATGATCCTGGTGTCGATATATTATCAATCATATATCAACATGGCATTAACATTGAATTCAATGAAGCAACCATTGAAGAAGCAAATCAAGTACCTGATGAAATATCGCCGAACGATTTAGAAAATCGTGTCGATTTAAGAAAGCAATTGACGATTACGATAGACGGTGCTGATGCGAAAGATTTAGATGATGCAATCAGTGTTGAAAAGTTAGACAATGGTAATTATCGATTGATAGTATCTATTGCAGACGTAAGTCATTATGTAACAGAAGGATCTGCTTTAGATGCAGATGCTTATGAACGTGGTACGAGTGTATATTTAGTTGATCGTGTCATTCCAATGATTCCACATCGACTCAGTAACGGTATTTGCTCATTAAATCCTCATGTTGATCGACTTACATTAAGCTGTGATATGGAAATTAACACAGAAGGGAAAGTCATTAAACATGAAATTTATCAAAGTGTGATTCATTCTGATGAACGTATGACGTATGACAATGTGAATAAAATTCTTGAGGATCAAGACGAAATTTTAATACACGAATATCAACATATCGTTGAAATGTTAAGACATGCTAAAGACTTAGCAGATATATTAAAGTCAATGCGTGTCAAACGTGGAGAAATCGACTTTGACTTAACAGAAGCTAAAATAATGGTCGATGAAGTGGGTGTACCTAAAGATGTATTGATTCGTAACCGTGGATTAGGAGAACGTTTAATCGAATCGTTTATGCTGATTGCGAACGAAACAGTTGCACAACACTTCCATGAAATGAAAGTGCCATTTATCTATCGTATTCATGAAGAACCAAAGGCAGATCGATTAAAACGATTCTTTGAATTTATTACGAACTTCGGTATTTTAGTAAAAGGTGGCACGGAAAATATTCATCCAAAGACACTACAAAATATTGGACAAGAAATTAAAGGGAAACCAGAAGAATTGGTTATTTCAACTTTAATGTTACGATCAATGCAACAAGCGAAATATTCTGATGAATCATTAGGCCATTTCGGCTTATCAGCTGAGTATTATACGCATTTCACATCACCTATTCGACGATATCCTGACTTAATTGTACATCGATTAATCAGAAAATATTTAATCGAACATTCAATGAATACTGCTCAAAAAGAAAAATGGGCAGATCAATTGGTAGATATTGCAGAACATACATCAAAACGTGAACGACGTGCGATAGAAGCTGAAAGAGATACAGATGATTTGAAGAAATCAGAATATATGATTCAGCATTTAGGTGAAACATTTGATGGCATTATCACTTCAGTCGCAAATTTTGGTATGTTCGTTGAATTACCAAACACCATTGAAGGTATGGTGCATAATTCTAATATGACTGATGACTATTATCGATTTGAAGAGAGACATATGGCATTAATCGGTGAACGTACGGGTAAAGTATTTAGAATTGGTGATAAAGTTAAAGTCAAAGTCGTGAATGTCAATGTTGATGAGCGTATGATTGATTTTGCAATTGTTGGCATGGACATGAATAAAATAGAACGACGCATTAAAGAAGTGAAATTAAAAACAGAGCAACGCGGTAGTAAAGAAGAACGTCCACGCAAAAAAGGACGCGGTAAAGCAGCGGGTTTTAAAAAAGCGACACGAAATAAAAAGAAAAATATCGGTGCAAATAATAAACAAGGTGATAAACCTTTTTATAAATCTAAAGCCGTTAAAAAGAAAAGAAAACGCAAATAAAGCAGCGTATTAAGAAGGTGAAATAATGCCAAAAGGTGAAGGTAAAACTCTTGCTCAAAACAGAAAAGCAAGTCATGACTATACCATTGAAGATACAATAGAAGCGGGTATTGAACTTCAAGGGACAGAAATTAAGTCTATTAGACGTGGTAGTGCCAATTTAAAAGATTCTTATGCGAGAGTACATAAAGGTGAAATGTTTGTTTACAATATGCATATCGCACCATACGAAGAGGGCAATCGATTCAACCATGATCCACTTCGAACACGTAAATTATTACTTAAGCGTAAACAAATTGATAAACTATTTGGACAAACACGTGAACAAGGTTATGCATTAGTACCACTTAAATTGTATATTAAGAATGGCTATTGCAAAATGTTATTAGGGCTAGCAAAAGGTAAAAAAGATTACGATAAGCGACATGCGCTAAAAGCAAAAGAAGCAAAACGAGAAATGGATAGAGCGTTGAAAGGTAAATATTAAAAGATATCGGTACGATATTGGTACATACTTTTTATCAAAATATTATTTTGGAGGTATTGCTAATGTTAAATAGACAGCTTGAATATTTAAATGAACATATTGTTAAAGAACAAAAATTTGATGAAATCTTAAATGTATTTGAAAAGATGTGTCAGGATAAAATCTCTGGATTAGATAAATATGAAGATATGATTTTATTTGAAGCTGGCGTTTATAACTTTACTGGTCAAGATTTGTTTCATGTTTCTTTAACGAGGCAAGTACCTAATGAAGATGAATTTTTTCAGTTATCAGTCACATTACTTTTTGAAGTAGATATAGAAAATGAACAATATCAAATTACTATTTGGGACTGTGATTTAGATAATAATATCTTTGAATATATTAAATCAACAGATGTATTTAAATATGCGAATAATACAAGATATAAAAATATTGAAATCGTACTAGATGAAACATAGTGTTTAATCATCTTAATAAATTTTAAAATTATTATATTAATTAAGAACACCTATAAAAATGGGTGTTTTTTTGTATAATCTAAAATTAAGGAAACTAAAATAAAAACCGCTCAACCATGCGGTTAAGCGGCTAATGTATGGAGACGGCGGGAGTCGAACCCGCGTCCAAAGATCCTGCAATTGATACTTCTACGTGTGTAGTCCTGTTATTAAGTTTCGCTATAAATCTGAAAACGGACATCCCAATTTATAACTAGCCCGATTGATCTCTTACTAACAGACTCCAGGCGGAAGTGTTAGCCGTATCCTACTAAGAGTGAACCTCTACATCAGGCACATAGGCGATGCTTGAGAGAGGTGCAGAGTGCGATTAGGCAGCTACTGCGAAATTGTTTGTTTTGCCAGTTATTATAACTGATGTGTTGATAACGAAGACAACCCTCCGACACGCTATACCAACCCAAGTGACCCCTGTCGAATCCGTAACGCCCCCTGGATACTATTTATAAAAACTAGCATCTTTTAATATAACAAAAGTTATTATTATTTTCAACTTATTCGTTTATTTATTGTTGAAAAGAAAGGCTATAAAAACGATAGAAATAGACACAAAATAATTCCAAAATGACCGTCAATACGTTATGATTATAAGGAATATAAGGAGGTCGTGATTTTGGATATTATGAATAATGTAAAGCCTAAAATTGTAGTAACATTTACGAAAGCTTTCAACGAAAATCAAAAAGAGATTGACGAAATTAATGCTAATGAAGCATTTATAGATATTATTGAATATCGTGCAGATTTAATTGAAGGTGATGTCACTACGTATATCAATGATATTAAAGCATTAAAAGCTCAATTTCCTAATATAAAAATCATGTTCACTTACCGTACACAAGGTGAAGGTGGTAAAGGGAATAATGATACGAAACCTTATTTTGACTTATGTATGAAAATGATTGATTCTAAATTAATTGATATTTTGGATATTGAGTTAATGATTTATGCAGATTTAATGGATCAATTATTAAAACATTCAAGAGAAAATGGTGTAGAGATTTTATTAAGTCACCATGATGTGTTATTCACACCACGTATTAAAGACATGATGGCGATTTATGATAAAATGCGAAAATTAGGTGCGGACTATTGTAAGCTTGCGGTCATGCCACTTGATGGTAGAGATGTTGTTAATTTATTATCTGCAGTTTATGAAACGAAACAAAAATGTGATTTGAATATTGTAGGTATTGCTATGGGTGAATTAGGTAAAATTACGAGATTAGCGGGTGGCGTATTTGGATCATATTTAACATATGCACATTTAGGTACACAAGCAGCACCAGGTCAATTACATGTAACGGATTTAAAGACCCATTTAGAGTTATTCAATATTAAGTAAAAAATAAAATTAATAAACAATAAATATTTTACGAAATCATCTCCTTAGGATACAATGATAATGATTATCAATTATGCTAAGGAGATTTTTATATGGATTTTGAAACATTAGTTAAAACAAGACGTAGTATTAAGCAATACGAAGATACAACTGTAAATGATCAAGATGTTCAAGATGCTATTGAACTTGCTACATATGCACCAAACCATGGTATGAGAGAACCTTGGCGTATTGTTTGGGTGAAAAAGCATCGTGTCGCTGATTTTAGTCAGTTATTTGGTTCATTAAGTTTTAAAGGACAAACGGAAAAACAAGCACAATTTAATGATAAGTTAGCGCCATTGGCAGGTGTGTTGCTAGTTGTGGGTCCTAGAGACCGTCGCCAGAAAGAGCATTTAGAAGATGTTTTAGCTGTTGGTGGATTTATGCAGACTTTATCACTTGCTTTACATCAAAAGTCGATTGGAAGTTGTATTAAAACGCCAGGAACGATGTTTATTCCAGAGCTTAATGATGCTTTAAATATTCAAAAAGAAGAAATGCTTTATGGGCTTATTTATTTAACAGCGCAAACAAGTAATGAGATTAAAGAAAGAAAAAATAGCAATTTAATTAGCGAATTCTAAAGAATGCGTTAAAAAAAGAGGAACCGCAGTTCCTCTTTTTTATTGGATATTTTCTTTTAAAAATGCTTTAACTGATTCTGGTGTTTTAGCATTTGCTGAATGTAAATGCGCTAATTTTTCGCCATTTTTAAATAATAAAATACTTGGAATACCCATTACATCATTTTCTGTCGCTGCTTCAGGTACTTGGTCGCGATTAATTTTGTACCATGTATATTCGTTATATTCATCAACGATTGGATCTATCCACATATCCATACGTGTACAATCTGGACACCAGTCCGCAAAGAATTTAACGATTACGATTTCATCTTGATTAATAATTTCTTGAAACTCTAAATATTGGCTGATTGTTCTCACAATAATTCCCCATTCTTTTTGTATTGATTTTATTATAGCGAAATTTGCGTATAGATTCAAAATTTAGACTTTCAGTTGTTAGAAAATTGAAATATTGATACTATATTGTTAAGGATATGAGGAGGAATATAATGATTAAATTTTATCAATTACCAAATTGTAGTACTTGTCGTACTGCTGCAAAATTTTTAAAAGACAATGGTGTGAGTTTTGAACCTATTTCAATTGTTGAACATACACCAACTGCAAAAGAATTTAAAGCAATCATTGATCAAACGGGTGTCGCTATTGATAAGTTATTTAACGCTAATGGGACAAAGTTTAAATCACTTGGATTAAAAGAAAAATTATCAACATTACCAGAGGATGAAAAATTAGAATTATTAACATCAGACGGTATGTTAGTGAAGCGTCCACTTGCAGTTAATGGTAGCGCTATCACCCTTGGTTTTAAAGAAGATGAGTACCGTAAAACTTGGTTATAAAATATATTGAATATTTAACCTACATGTGAGATTATTATAAGTGTTAGATAAAATACTTGGAGGGGAATTGTAATGACTACAAAATTTTCTAAAGACCATGAATGGGTAAAATCTGAAGGATCTGTAAAAACAATTGGTATTACTGACTTTGCACAATCTGAATTAGGGGATATCGTTTTCGTTGAGCTTCCTGAAGTTGGAGACGAAATCAAAGCTGGTGAACCATTTGGTAGTGTTGAATCAGTTAAAACTGTTTCTGAATTATACGCACCAATCACTGGTAAAGTTGTTGAAATCAACGAAGAACTTGAAGATAGTCCAGAATTAGTTAACGAATCTGCAATGGACGGCGCTTGGATGGTTAAAGTTGAAGCGGCTGACGAAGCTGAGTTAGATGAGTTAATGGATCAAGCACAATATGATGAAATGATTAATGCATAAATGTTATAATTTCCTTGATGAGATATCATCAAGGATTTTTTTATAACTTCATAATGAAAAGGTGATTATATGTCTGTAATTCAGAAAGTCATTATTGTTGAAGGTAAGAATGACAAGTTGAAATTAAAAGAGGTATTAAATGAACCGGTGCATATTATTTGTACGCATGGCACGATGGGTATTGCGAAACTTGATAATATGTATGACGATCTTATCGGTAGCCAAGTCTTTGTGATGACTGATCCAGATAAAGCAGGTCGTAAGATTCGTAGTTGGTTTAAGCGTCATTTAAGTGAAGCAGCACATATATATATTGATTCAAAGTATGGAGAAGTAGGCAATGCACCTGTAGATTATTTAGCGAAAATATTAACAAAAAATGATTTTGAAGTGTTGCCATGTTTTGAAATGAAAGGTAAAAATTTTAATTATGAGTTTAATCAAAGATTTGCAAATGGATTCGCCATCTAATATACAGATTATATTTGGCTTTACACCATTTTGCGCAACGTGTAAAATGGCCGAACATATGTTGAAGATTGCAACTGAAAGTTTAAGTTTAACATATGCTGCGATTGACCTAAATTACGAACAATCATTTATTGCGCAAAATGAGATTATGAGTGTGCCTGTGTTGGTTATCATCCAAGAACAAGAAGTGAAAGAAATCATTTATCGATTTGAATCGGTCATGAATTTATATCAAATTTTAAAAAAATACGTTGACTAGTTATCGGGAATGTTTTATTATTGTAACTAATTTAATAACTTAATACTCTTATCAAGAGTGGTGGAGGGATGTGCCCTATGAAGCCCGGCAACCGTCTGTAAAGAAATGGTGCCAATTCACATAAAGTAGATGACTTTAGAAGATGAGAGAGATGGTTTTCGACGTCTTTCTTATGTTTTTTTAAGAAAGACTTTTTTTATTGAGGAGGAATCAAATTGATTCAATTAGTAGATGTTGTTAAACAATTTACAACACGTAAAGGAAAGATTACTGCAGTTGATCATGTCAATTTAAATATTGAAGATGGTCAAATATACGGCATTATTGGTTTTAGTGGTGCAGGTAAAAGTACATTAATTCGAATGTTTAATGGTCTGGAATTACCTACTTCAGGCGATGTTATTATTCACGGAGATAAAATTAATCAATTATCTAAGCAAGCTTTATTAAAGAAAAGACAAAAAATATCTATGATATTCCAACATTTTAATTTATTGTGGAGCAGAACGGTATTTGACAATATCGCATTACCTTTAGAAATCGCGGGCGTTGATAAATCGACTCGTATAAAGAAAGTGAATGAATTGATTAAACTTGTTGGTTTAGAAGGAAGAGAACATGCATATCCGTCAGAGTTGTCTGGTGGACAAAAACAGCGCGTAGGTATTGCGCGTGCATTAAGTAATGATCCAACAGTGTTGCTTTGTGATGAAGCGACAAGCGCATTAGACCCACAAACGACTGATGAAATATTAGAATTACTTGTTAATATTAACAAACAACTTAACTTAACAATCGTTTTAATTACACATGAAATGGAAGTTATCCGTAAAATTTGTCATCGTGTAGCGGTAATGGAGCATGGTAAAGTTGTTGAGGAAGGTACAGTATTAGATGTGTTTAATCATCCTAAAACAGAAATTTCTAAACGATTTGTAAGAGATGATATTCAAGACAGTGAGATTGAAACATCAATTGAAGAAATTAAAGAAGCATATCCTACAGGAAGTATTTTGAGACTTAAGTTTGTAGGGTCATCAACAGGTCAACCAATTGTTAGCCGTGTGATTAAAAAGTATGGATTAGATATGAATATTCTTGCAGGTAATGTCAAACATACTCAAGCAGGATCATTTGGAAATCTAATTGTTCATGTTGAGGCGGTAAATGGTTCGTTAACACCTATTACTGAAGAATTAAGAGATCACGGTGTAGAAATGGAGGTTGAACGCCATGGATAGTTTTATTCAAACATTAACAGATATGTTAAGCATGAAAAATGTCGTATGGGAAGATGTGTGGACAGCAACTTTTGAAACATTATCCATGACATTTATTTCAGCATTTTTTACATTTATCTTTGGTTTAATTATCGGATTAATTTTATTTTTAACATCTAGAAGTCAATCTAAAGTTGCAAGAATTTTTTATAGTATTACTGCATTTTTAGTAAATTTATTTAGAGCGATTCCTTTTATCATTTTAATCTTATTGTTATTCCCGTTTACGAATTTGATTATGAATACAATCAGTGGCGTTAAAGGAGCTTTACCAGCTTTAATTATAGGAGCAGCGCCATTTTATGCACGATTAGTTGAAATTGGATTAAAAGAAATAGATAAAGGGGTTATCGAAGCGGTTGAATCAATGGGAGCGAACACTTGGACTTTAATTAGAAAAGTATTGATACCAGAGAGTTTACCAGCAATTGTATCAGGAATAACAGTAACAACGATTGCACTTGTTGGATCAACTGCAATTGCCGGCGTAATTGGTGCAGGTGGTTTAGGTAACTTAGCGTATTTAGTTGGATTCACACGTGCACAAAATGATGTTATTTTTGTTTCAACAATTTTAATTTTAGTAATTGTATTTGTGATTCAACTTGTGGGTGACGTACTTACAAAAAAACTTGATAAACGTTAATTTAGTATCTTCATCCTAACGGGTGTAAATATAAATAAATAAAAAATAAGGGAAGTGTCTAAATGAAAAAATTATTTTATTTCGTATTAACAGCAGCATTAATTTTAGTTTTAGCAGCATGTGGAAAAGAAGATAAATCAAAAGATGATAAAACGATTACAGTCGGAGCATCTCCAACACCTCATACTGAAATTTTAGAACAAGCAAAAGCAGCACTTAAAAAAGAAGGTTATACATTAAAAATTAAAACAATTAACGATTACACAACACCTAACCGTTTAGTAAATGATGGTGATATTGATGCGAACTTCTTTCAACATACACCTTATTTAGAAACTGAGAAGAAATCAAAAGGATATAAAATCGAATCTGCAGGTAACGTTCATATCGAACCAATGGCTGTATACTCTAAAAAAATTAAAGATTTAAAAGACTTGAAAAAAGGTGCAACAGTTTATGTATCTAATAACCCAGCTGAAGAAGGTCGATTCTTATCATTCTTCACTAAAGCAGGTTTGATTACATTAAAAGACGGTGTTGATCCTGTAAAAGCAACATTTAAAGATATTAAAGAAAATAAAAAAGATATTCAATTCAACAATAAACAAGCAGCAGAATTTTTAGCTAAAACATACAACAATGGTGAAGGCGATGCAGTCATCATTAACTCAAACGTAGCATTAGCGAACAAATTAAATCCAGTTAAAGATTCAATTGCAATTGAAAGCAAAGATTCACCTTACGCAAATTTAATTGCAGTTCAAGAAGGTCATAAAAATGATGAAAAAATTAAAGCATTAATTAAAGTACTTCAATCTAAAGAAATTCAAGATTTCATTACAAAAAAATATGACGGTTCAGTTATTCCAGCGAAATAATCACCGTACCAAACACTCACATCATGTGAGTGTTTTTTTGTTAAAAAAATTGATGCAATGCTAATTGAGTAAATTATCATTTACCAATTCTATGATTCATCTTAATGTAGTAAACAATTTACACTATTTTATATATTTTTTTGACTCAATTAATTCATTCTACTAGGTATTTACGTTATAATGAAAAGGTGATTGAAATCTAGTGCTTTTGACTCTAGATTAAAATTATTATAAACTAAAAGACACGAATATAAATATATGCTGGAGGGAAATACATTATGGCATCAGTTTTAGAAATTAAGGATTTACATGTTCAAATCGAAGGTAAGGAAATTTTAAAAGGGGTTAACCTTACTATTAAGCAAGGTGAAGTTCATGCAATCATGGGACCAAATGGTACTGGTAAATCAACTTTATCAAGCGCAATCATGGGTCACCCTAAATATGAAGTGACTAAAGGTGAAGTTTTATTAGATGGCGAAAACGTATTAGAAATGGAAGTTGACGAAAGAGCACAAGCAGGTCTTTTCTTAGCGATGCAATACCCATCTGAAATTTCAGGTGTTACAAATGCAGACTTCTTACGTTCTGCGATCAACTCACGTCGTGAAGAAGGTCAAGAAATCAACTTAATGCAATTCATCAAAAAGTTAGATAAGAAAATGGAATTTTTAGAAATGGATTTAGACATGGCACAACGCTATTTAAATGAAGGTTTCTCAGGCGGAGAAAAGAAACGTAATGAAATCCTTCAATTAATGATGTTAGAACCTAAATTCGCTATTTTAGATGAAATTGACTCAGGTTTAGATATCGATGCATTAAAAGTTGTTTCTAAAGGAATCAATGAAATGCGTGGAGAAAACTTTGGTTGCTTAATCATTACGCACTACCAACGTTTATTAAATTACATTACACCTGATTTCGTTCACGTTATGATGCAAGGTAAAGTTGTTAAATCTGGTGGAGAAGAGTTAGCAAAACGTCTTGAAGCTGAAGGTTACGACTGGATTAAACAAGAATTAAACATCCAAGATGCAGAAGTGAAGTAATTAACTAGGAGGAACTGTAATGAGTGAAGTAATCGATGTAACAAATGATATTTTGGTTCAGTTCTCAAAAAAGTATAATGAACCAACTTGGATGTCTGAATTACGTACGAATGCATTTGAACGTTTAAATTCAATTGACATGCCAAAACCTGATAAAACTAAAATTGATAAATGGGCTTTCAATAAAGTTCATCATAAAGATGTTGAAAGTACTGTATATAATTCTAAATCTGAATTGCCTGAAGCGGTTAAAAATGTTGTAGATTTAGATACAATTAAAAATTTATACGTTCAACACAACAATACAAAAGCATTTTTAGAATTAGATGCTGCATTAGTTGAACAAGGTGTGATTGTTGATAACATTCAATCAGCAATGGAAAAACACAGCGATTTAGTAAAAGAATACTTTATGACTGATGGTGTAAAAGTTGATGAACATCGCTTAACTGCATTACATGCAGCATTATTAAACGGTGGTATCTTCGTTTATGTACCTAAGAATGTTGTGATTGATACACCAATTCAAATGGTTGTTTTACATGACGATGAAAAAGTAAATTTATTTAATCATGTATTAATTGTTGCAGATGAGAGTGCAGAAGTAACTTATGTTGAAAACTACATTTCTACTATTGAATCTACTGATAAACAATTAAATATCATTTCAGAAGTAATTGCTAAAGACAATGCAAAAATTACATATGGTGCAGTAGATTTCTTGTGTAAAGGATTTACTGGACATGTAATGCGTCGTGGTGTCGCAGCGAAAGACGCAACTATTGACTGGGCTTTAGGATTAATGAATGATGGCGATACAATCAACGATAATACAACTTATTTAATGGGTGATAACTCATCATCTGACTTAAAAACTGTTGTTGTTGGTCGTGGTAAACAAAAATTAAACTTTACGACTCAAATTATTCAATATGGTAAAAATTCAGTAGGCCATATTTTAAAACATGGTGTTATGAAAGATGAAGCATCTTCAATCTTCAATGGTATCGGTCATATTAAACATGGTGGTACTAAAGCAGATGCACAACAAGAATCACGTGTATTAATGTTATCTGAAAAAGCACGTGGAGATGCAAACCCAATTTTATTAATTGATGAAGATGATGTAACAGCAGGACATGCTGCATCAGTTGGTAAAGTTGATCCAATGCAATTATTCTATTTAATGAGTCGTGGTATTTCTAAACAAGAAGCTGAGCGTTTAGTCATTCACGGTTTCTTAGCACCGGTTGTAAACGAATTACCAATCGAAGCAGTTAAACGCCAGTTAACAGATGTTATTGAATTAAAAGTTAGAGGATAGAAAGGTCTTGATAGTATGACCCATTTAGATATAGAAGCAATTCGCAAAGATTTTCCAATCTTAAATGAAGAAATTAATGGACGTCCATTAATTTATTTAGATACTTCAGCGACAAGTCAAAAGCCTCAAAGTGTGATTGATATTACAACAGAATATTACACACACAATAATGCCAATGTACACCGTGGTGTGCATACGCTTGGCACGCGTGCAACAGATGGGTATGAAAAAGCGCGTGAAACAGTACGCCAATTTATTCATGCGAAATATTTTGAAGAAATTATTTTTACACGCGGAACAACAACAGCGATTAATACCATTGCACATAGTTTTGGTGATATATTTGTTTCTGAAGGTGATGAAATTGTGATTACTGAAATGGAACATCATGCGAACTTAGTGCCTTGGCAACAATTAGCAAAGCGTAAAAAAGCAGTGTTAAAATACATTCCAATGAATGAAGATGGCACACTTTCATTAGAACAAGTGAAAGAGACGATTACCGAAAAAACTAAAATTGTTTCTGTAGCACATGTATCTAACGTACTTGGAACGATTAATGATATTCAATCAATTGCCAAAATTGCGCATGAAAATGGTGCAGTGATGGTTTCAGATGGTGCTCAGGCTGTACCGCATATGCAAGTTGATGTACAAGCATTAGATGTTGATTTTTACGCATTCAGTGGTCATAAAATGCTTGGACCAACAGGTATCGGTGTATTGTATGGTAAGAAAAAATATCTTGATCAAATGGAACCGATTGAATTCGGTGGTGATATGATTGATTTTGTAGGATTACAAGATTCTACTTGGACCGAATTACCAACTAAATTTGAAGCGGGTACACCATTAATTGCTGAGGCAATTGGTTTAGGTGAGGCAATTCGCTACTTACAAAAAGTGGGGTTAGATGCGATTGCTGAATATGAACATGAATTAACTGCATATGCATATGAAAAAATGTCTGAAATTGAAGGACTTGAAATTTATGGACCTTCAGCTGAGCAACGCGCTGGATTGATTACATTTAATTTAGCGGGCGTTCATCCTCATGATTTGGCTACTGCCTTAGACAGTCATGGAATTGCTGTACGTGCGGGACATCATTGTGCACAGCCATTAATGAAATGGTTAAACCAATCATCAACAGCGAGAGCAAGTTTTTATATTTATAATACAAAAGAAGAAATCGATCAATTTATCACAAGTTTAAAAGAAACAAAGGAGTTTTTCAGTTATGAGTTTTAATAATTTAGATCAATTATATCGCTCAGTGATTATGGATCATTATAAAAACCCTAGAAATAAAGGGGTTATTGAAGATGGTTCAATGACAATCGATATGAATAACCCAACTTGTGGCGATCGTATTCGTTTAAC
The DNA here is from genome assembly GCF_004117835.1 of Macrococcus sp. DPC7161. Taxonomy (GTDB): domain Bacteria; phylum Bacillota; class Bacilli; order Staphylococcales; family Staphylococcaceae; genus SDSC01. Next base: position 213,696 of record NZ_SDSC01000004.1, read on the forward strand.
TTTAGATATTGTTGACGATGTTGTAAAGAATGCAAAATTTGAAGGTGAAGGATGTTCAATCTCAATGAGTTCAGCATCAATGATGACTGAAGCAATTAAAGGACATACGATTGAAGAAGCACTTAAAATGAGCGATGAATTTACGAAGATGATGCTAGGTGAAGATTATGAAATCACTGAAGATATGGGTGATATTGAAGCCCTTAGCGGTGTTGCTAAATTCCCGGCTCGTATCAAATGTGCTACGTTAGCATGGAAAGCATTTGAACGTGGTACAAAATCAAGCGATGAAACAACAATTGAAGAAGTTATTACAGATAACGAATAATTTAAAAGGAGTGATTTAATTTGGCTAAAAAAGCACCTGATGTAGGGGATTACAAATATGGATTCCATGATAAAGACGTTTCTATTTTCCGTTCTGAACGTGGATTAACTGAAGAAATCGTACGCGAGATATCAAAAATGAAAGAAGAACCTGAGTGGATGTTAAACTTCCGCTTAAAATCATTAAAACAATTCTATAAAATGCCAATGCCAATGTGGGGTGGAGATTTATCAGAATTAAACTTTGATGAAATCACATACTACGTTAAGCCATCTGAGCATACAGAACGTTCTTGGGATGAAGTGCCTGAAGAAATTAAAAATACATTTGATAAATTAGGTATTCCTGAAGCTGAACAAAAATATTTAGCGGGTGTATCTGCACAATATGAATCTGAAGTTGTTTACCACAACATGCAAGAAGATTTAGAAGCTCAAGGCATTATCTTTAAAGATACAGATTCAGCATTACGTGAAAATGAAGATATTTTCAAAGAGCATTTTGGAAGTGTTATTCCGCCTGCAGATAATAAATTCGCAGCGCTAAACTCAGCAGTTTGGTCTGGTGGATCATTCATTTACGTACCTAAAAACGTTAAATTAGAAACACCATTACAAGCATACTTCCGTATCAACTCTGAAAACATGGGTCAATTTGAACGTACATTAATCATTGTTGATGAAGGTGCAAGTGTACATTATGTTGAAGGTTGTACAGCGCCAGTTTATACAACAAATTCATTACACTCAGCAGTTGTTGAAATCATTGTTAAAAAAGACGCATATTGCCGTTATACAACAATTCAAAACTGGGCAAATAACGTGTATAACTTAGTTACAAAACGTACATTTGTTTATGAAAACGGAACAATGGAATGGATTGATGGTAACATCGGTTCTAAATTAACGATGAAATACCCAGCATGTTATTTATTAGGTGAAGGTGCTCGAGGTATGACATTATCTATCGCTTTAGCTGGTAAAGGACAAGTTCAAGATGCTGGTGCAAAAATGATGCACATGGCTCCAAACACGTCTTCTACAATTGTTTCTAAATCGATTTCTAAACAAGGTGGTAAAGTAGTATATCGTGGTATCGTTCATTTTGGACGTAAAGCTACAGGTGCACGTTCAAATATCGAATGTGATACTTTAATTATGGATAATGAGTCTACATCAGATACGATTCCATATAATGAAGTAATGAATGATAACATCTCATTAGAACATGAAGCGAAAGTTTCTAAAGTATCAGAAGAACAATTATTCTACTTAATGAGCCGTGGTATTTCAGAAGAAGAAGCAACTGAAATGATCGTAATGGGCTTTATTGAACCATTTACAAAAGAATTACCAATGGAATATGCAGTAGAAATGAACCGTTTAATCAAGTTTGAAATGGAAGGTTCTATCGGATAATTTCAGTTGAATTTTAAGAGATCAGTATATGCTGGTCTCTTTTTTATTGTTTCTATCAGTAAAAAATGTAGCATTTATTTAATTTTTAGGGTAACCTATTTAAGTACGAAAAGAGAGGAGGGCATTTCATGATAACTACATATGTAAACTCTGATGAAATGACAATGATTAAATCTGATAAGTTCCAGTACAATAACTGGGTCAATTTAATACAACCCTCCCGTGAAGAAATGGAAGAAGTTGCTGAATACTTCAATATTCCTATTGAGTTTATTGAAGACCCATTAGATCCTGAAGAAAGTGCACGTATTGAATATGATGAAGATACGAATAGTACGTTAATTATTAGTGACTTTCCAATCGTTGATAAAAATATTAGACAAACAGAATCATATATTACAGTGCCAATCGGTATTATTTTAAGCAAAGGCTATATTATTACGATTTGTTCTCATGAACATGATATGTTTAATAAATTGATTAACCGTAAATTTGATTTAAGAATGAAATCTCGATTTTTATTAGAAGTTTTATTAACAGTATCTACTAAATACAATAATACATTAAAGAAAATCAATCGTGAGCGAGTAAAGATTGAAAGTAATTTGAGACATTCTTTAACGAGTAAGCAATTGTATGAATTAATGGAAATTGAAAAATCTTTAGTTTATTTCTTAACATCGTTAACAGCAAATGGAGATACGATTAAAAAAATATTCAGATCAAGATCAATCAAACTTTATGATGAAGATAAAGAATTACTTGAAGATTTAATGATTGAAAACACACAAGCAATGAATACAACAGAGCTTTATACACGAATTTTAGAAAGTATCACAGGCTCATATTCATCTTTAATAAGTAATGAAATGAACAATATCATGAAAGTATTAACATTATTTACGGTGTTTTTAACTTTACCGACACTTGTTTTTAGTTTCTTTGGTATGAATGTACATTTACCGAATTTAACTTGGATTGGTACAATCGGTGTTGCTTTTGTGATGATGTTTTTAACGTTTCTATTTTTATTGCAAAGAAATATTTTTAAATAGCACAAGGTCCCTTAAATTTAAGGGCCTTATTTTTATGTTAAAATAATAACAGGTGATCATATGATTTATATTGGATTAACAGGTTGGGGAGATCATGATTTACTTTATGAGGATTTGAGCAATAAGAAAGATAAATTAAGAACGTATGGTGCACACTTTCCAATTGTAGAATTAGATGCAACGTATTACTCGATACAACCTGATCGTAATATACAAAAGTGGTTGAAAGAAACACCAGAAAAATTTAAATTTATTGTGAAAATTCATCAAGCGCTTACGACCCATGCGCCCGTTGAAGATTTTGCAGAAAGTCGTGCAGCATTGATGCAACAATTCATTCAAATGATTGAACCGATGTATGTCAGTGGAAAGTTAGGTGCAATTTTAATACAATTTCCCCCATGGTTCGATTGTAATACAAAACATATCAATTATATTTTATATTTAAAGGAACACTTAAAAAGATATCCATTAACGATTGAATTTAGGCACACTAGTTGGTTTGAAGGCGATATGAAAGAGCATACGTTAACGTTTTTATATGAGCAACAACTTATTCATGCTGTTTGTGATGAGCCACAAGTAGGTACTGGATGCATACCATTTGTTAATCGTGTAACACATAGTACTGCTTTTGTAAGGTATCATGGTCGAAATGTTCACGGATGGACAAAGCAAGATATGAGCGATCAAGAGTGGCGAGATGTCAGGTATTTATATGATTATAATAAAGCGGAACTTCAAAGTTTAGCAGAGTCGATTCGTATATTAGCACACAAATGTGAGGATATTTATTGTGTCTTTAATAATAATAGTGGTGGGCACGCAGCGAAGAATGCAAAACGATTTATAGAAATATTAAATCTGCATTATGAAGGTTTAAATGATATGCAACTCAGTTTATTTTAATTAAGGAAGTGTCTTATGAGTATTACAACAATTTTAATTTTAATAGCGCTCGGTGTGGGTTCTGCGATAATCGGTGCTATCGTTGGTATCGGTGGCGGTATCATCATTGTACCAACGCTTATTTTTCTTGGTGAACATGCGATACTTCATGGTATTACACCACAAACAGCCATTGGGACGTCTACAGTGATATTAATATCCACAGGACTATCAGCATCAATCGCTTATTTAAAGAACAAACAAGCAGATCTAAAAAATGCATTTATTTTTATGATAGGTATTATTCCTGGGGCGATTGTTGGAGCATACTTTAGTCAATTTTTAACCATTCATAGCTTTAATTTGTATTTTGGTATGTTCTTAATCTTTATGAGCATTATATTAATGGTTAGAAATCGATTTAAACCGATAAAACTGTTTCAAAATGAAGCATATACGAAGACGTTTACTGATAAAGAAGGAAAAGTTTATCACTACAGTATCGCTCCAATTCCAGCAGTCATCGCAACGTTTTTTGTAGGTTGTTTAACAGGATTGTTTGGTATTGGTGGTGGTGCATTAATGACACCATTAATGATTATCGTCTTTTTAATGCCACCACATATTGCTGTTGGAACGAGTATGATTATGATTTTTGTTTCCAGTTTAACAGGTGCAACAAGTCATATTATTCAAGGGCATGTGATGTGGGGTTATGCAGTAATCTTAATTATTGCAAGTATTATCGGTGCAAATATTGGTGTTAAAGTGAATAAAAATATCAAATCCGATACCGTTGTATTGTTACTTAGACTGATCCTAATGGCATTAGGTGTATATTTGATAATCAAATCTGTGATGGGATAAAAATAGGTTGAGACATAATGTCTCAACCTATTTTTCGTATTATCAGCGGTCGCCAAACGCTTTTGTTCCGTCCTCATTGTTTCGTTGTTTCTTTTTCATATAATCCAATAAATTGCATATGTTGATTGAATAATGTTTTATAGCTAAGAAATCCAACAATGACACTTGAAAGTGTGGCAGCGGTCATTAACAAGAATAGTACGAGTATTTGAAATTGAACAGCTACCATCGGATCAGCACCACCAATAATTTGACCACTCATCATTCCTGGAAGTTGCACTAACCCCATTGTTTTCAAACTTTCTATGGTCGGTATCATCGCATTTTTAATTGCACTCATTAAAGCATTATGGATAGCTTGTTTTTCATTACCGCCTAAACTTAAAATCAATTCAATTTGGTCTTGTTGATGTGTAACTTCACTAGTAAATCGATTTAAAAATAGTAAACTTAACACCATTGAGTTACCGATCATCATGCCACTAATTGGAATGACATACCTTGCTTCAAACGGAATGATGTGAAAGATGAGTAAGACACCTTGTGTAATGATTTCTACAGAAATCATTGAAAGCATAATCATCCATGTAATGCCTTTTATGCCCTTTCCTTTTTTTATGATATTTTGAGTAGCGGCAACAATCATTAATAGAATCATCAAAAGCATATAGATTGGATGATTACCATCAAACACAAATGTTAGTAGGTAGCCGACTAACAATAATTGTATCGTACTTCTTATAGTTGCAATCAGGATATCTTTTTCTAAACCGAGTTTTAATGTATAGCTTAGTACTAAAGGAATTAATACAAATATTAATGTAAGAGATAGTTGAAAATAGGTCATTGTACGTCCTCCAAAAATTGCTGTAACGTATGATTTGTTGATTGAAATAAAGTATTGGAATCCCCTTGTGTAATAAACGACCCTTCTTTTAACATTATGAATTCATCGCTCATACGTGACGCTTGATGAACATCATGGGTAATCCAAATGACCGTTAATTTGTATTTTTGTTGGATGTCTCGGACTAACTTTTCAATGGTTTGAACGTTCTTAACGTCTAAACTTGACGTGATTTCATCAAGTAGTAAAATACTTGGTCGATTCACAAGTGTTCTTGCAATACTTAATCTTTGTCTTTGTCCACCTGAAAGTTTTGAGACATCTTGGGTGAGTTTGAGATCATTTAATTGAACGGAATCGAGTAATTGCTGTGCTTCTAAATCTGATAATGTTTGCTGAAATAATTTTTTTGGCAAGTTTAAATTGTCGAAAACAGAGCCATAAATCATAGGTGCACTTTGCAATGCAAATCCGATACTTTTACGATGTTCAATAATGTTGATGTCATGTATTGAACGCTCATCGATTAAAATATTACCGCTCGTTGGACTAATCAAAGTGCTGATTAATTTTAATAAAGTACTTTTACCTGCACCTGAAGGTCCGATGAGTGCAGTGATTTTTTGTGGAGGGATTGTAAAATTTAAATTAGACAAAATGACTTGATCATCAATTTGGTATGTAACATTTTTAAATTGAATCATGTTTTGACTCCTTAATATGAAAATATTCGATTGTGAAACAACTTGTGATACTATTAGTTTAACAATTATTTTAATAGTATCATAAGTAAACGTGCATCATAACGTCGGGGGATTCAATATGGAAATTAAATTATTTCATTCAAACGATATACATAGTTACTTATCAAATTATGATAAAATCTCAAGATATATTAAAGATCAACGTTCAGAATATAAGGCATTGTTATATGTAGATATTGGAGATCATGTTGATAGGAGTCATCCTTATACAGAAGCGACTTTAGGAAAAGGAAATATTGATATATTAAACGCGAGTACAGTAGACGTTGTAACGATTGGCAATAATGAAGGCATCACATTAAATTTTGATGATTTCAATACTTTATATGATCATGCAGAATTTGAAGTGACGTGTTGCAACTTATTTGATGAAAAAAATCAGTTACCAAACAATATTAAAAAATCTGTTATTAAGGAAATCGAAGGCATCCGTCTTGGATTTATTGGTGCAACAGCTGAGTTTACACCGTTTTATAAATCATTAGGATGGATAGTGACTGAACCGATAGAAGCGATTAAAGATGAAGTAGAAGCAATTAAATCACAAGTAGATGTCATCGTGATTTTAAGTCACTTAGGCAAGTTTGCTGATAGAAGAATCGCTGAAGAAATCAATGGCATTGATATAATTTTAGGTGCACATACACACCATTATTTCGAAACAGGTGAATATGTCAATGGCGTCTTGATTGGTGCAGCAGGAAGATATGGTAATTACTTAGGTGAAATGACTTTAACTTTTGAAGGCAATCAATTATGCAACAAGACTGCTAAATTGATTGATACAGATGCACTTCGAAATATGAGTGATGATTATTATGAACGTGGGAAAAAGCTTTTAAGTGAGGAAGTTACCAAGGGTTCATTTGAATTACCGAGACGATTATTCAGTGCCTCATATTCGACAGCATTTTTAGCACATGCTTTAAAAGAATATTTAAATGCGGATTGTGCCCTTATTAATTCTGGATTAATTGTAAAAGGTTATTCAGGTGAGCACTTTACAAATTATCACCTTCATGCAATGTTGCCACATCCTATAAATCCTGTAAAAATTAAATTATCGGGTCGTGAATTAAAAGAAGTTATTAATATGAGCTTTCAACATGAACATAAACATGATGTGATTAAAGGCTTTGGTTTTAGAGGAGATGTATTTGGTATGTATGTTTTAGATAATATTGGTTACATTAAATCTTCACAAAGTTATTTTGTCGATAATAAATTAATAGATAATCATAAGACTTATATTCTAGCAACGCTAGATATGTATACATTTGGTCGATTTTTCCCACAATTTGTGCATAACGAAAAAGAGTATATCATGCCAGAATTTTTAAGAGATGTTATGGCATCAGCTTTAATTGAAAGTAAATAGTGGTAATTATATAAAATTTAACAACAATGAGTTTTCAATCAGTTAAATGTTCGATATAATGAACTCAACACTGGAGGGATTAGATTGGCAACGAAAAATGAAGAGATTTTAAGAAAACCGGAATGGTTAAAAATAAAATTAAATACAAATCAAAATTATACTGGACTTAAAAAAATTATGCGTGAGCGTAATTTACATACAGTATGTGAAGAAGCAAAATGTCCTAATATTCATGAATGCTGGGCAGAACGTCGTACTGCGACATTTATGATTTTAGGTGCTGTGTGTACACGTGCTTGTCGATTCTGTGCGGTAAAAACAGGTTTACCAAATGAACTTGATTTACAAGAACCAGAAAAAGTAGCAGAGTCAGTAGAATTAATGAACTTAAAGCACGTCGTTATTACTGCCGTTGCTCGAGATGATTTAAAAGATGGTGGCGCAAATATTTATGCTGAAACAATTCGTAAAGTTCGCGAACGTAATCCTTATACATCAATTGAAGTATTACCATCAGATATGGGTGGTAGTTTCGAAAACTGGGAAACTTTACTTGCAGCGAAACCAGATATTTTAAACCATAACATTGAAACAGTAAGACGCTTAACACCAAGAGTTCGTGCAAGAGCGACTTATGATCGTTCTTTAGAAGTATTACGTCGTTCTAAAGAATTACATCCAGAAATCCCAACAAAATCAAGCTTGATGGTTGGTTTAGGAGAAACTTGGGAAGAAATTTTAGAAGTTATGGATGATTTAAGAGCAAACGATGTTGATATTATGACGATTGGGCAATATTTACAACCAACACGTAAACATCTTAAAGTACAAAAATACTATACACCATTAGAATTCGGTAAATTACGCAAAATTGCTATGGAAAAAGGCTTTAAACATTGCCAGGCTGGGCCAATGGTTAGAAGTTCGTATCATGCAGATGAGCAAGTTAATGCTGCAGCGAAGCGTAGACACGAGATTGGTGAATCGTTACTGAAGTAGGTGAGAATTTGATACAAGTTGGCGAACACTACTTTGAATTGTTAGTAAATCATAAAGAAGGATTTAATTTAGAACAATTTAAAAATAGATACAGTGAAGTACTTGATCGATATCCATATATTGTTGGTGACATTGGTTTTGAACAATTAAGGTTACGAGGTTTTGTTGAAGACAATAAGAAAAATTCTGAAGTGAATAAACGTTTTTCAACTATTCTAGACTACATCTATGAATCTTGTAATTTTGGTTGTGCATATTTTGTTCTAAGACGCCTTAATGCATCAGAAGTTACGAAACTTAAGCAACCAGAAACCATTACAGATGTTCCAACGGAGACGGATTCTGATTATAATGAATTTATTCAAGAAGAGGTACACCAAACCGAGCAACAAGTAGAATTGATTACTGAAGAGCCTATTAAAGTACCTATACAAAAGGATGAACAAGTAGATGTAGAACTATTATCTACTGACCAAGATGACTCAGATGTTGATAATAAAACATTTAAATATTTTTTAAAGTAAATTTAAGAGAGAGGCTGGGACATAAGTGTTCTGCCACAAGCAAAAACCGGACAAAACGTATAAATCGCTTTTTGATTTATCGTTTTTGTTCGGTTTTTGTTGTAGTGGCAACTTATGTTCCGCCGTTTAGACTGTTTATCATTAGGTGATAATAACTTTTGTCTCAACTTTTTTCATTTGATTTTCATATACTCATCTATATTTTCTCATTTGGTTTACATATAATAGCATTATCTAAATAAGGAAGTGATGAAATGCGCATAACATTAGACATGATTTATTTACATCATTTGATACAACAATTACAAATGAATAGTGCCAAGCAACGATTTGCATCAAACTCAACCTTAGATGAGGCAACACAACAAAGTATTATTCAGTTACTAAAGCACTCACATTTTAATGGCCAATTGATTATCGAAAAAAATAATACTTATTTTGAATGGGTACAAGGGTTTGAAAATTTATCTCATAAAACGTTAATTGGTGAAGATGCCATTTATTATGCAGGTTCAATTTCAAAATTTGTCACAGGTATTATTATTGAACAATTAATAGATGAAAAAGAATTGAGTTATTCAGATTCAGTTTCGAAATATATCCCATTGTTTAACTATCCTGAAGTGACCATTGAGGATCTATTGTTGCATCGAAGTGGATTGGAAACATATGAAACGAAAAATAATATTCATGGTATTGATGAAGCCATTTTGAATATTTGTACGCTAACACGTAATAACAAACCTAAATACGTGTATAATGATGCCAATTATGTACTTTTAGCAAAAATTATCGAAATTTTAACAAAGCAAAGTTATCAATCTGTTGTTACAGAAAGACTGATTAACCCTTATGGATTAAATGAAACCTATTTTGAAAATCATAAAATCAATTTAATAGGTAGTTATAAAAAAGGGATGTTACTTATAGAGTATAGAAAAGAAGATTTAGATCAATATATAGGTGCAGGCCACTTAAAAATGTCATTAAAAGATATTCAAAAATTAAGTAAGGCATTTGTTAATGGTGATATTTTTAATGAAGAGAAAATGAATCATATTTTAAGAGCATTACCTTACAAATCACAAAAATACCGAAATGGTATTTCAGTGAGAGATGGTTATTTACGTATACGAGGCTGTATTCATGGATTTGATGTGATTAATTATTTTAACAAGGATATGAACATTATTATTGGGACTAATATGAGTGATACAAATGACAGTGGAAAACTAGAAGATATATTAAAGTCAATTTTTGAATTAATTAAATAATTGATTCATTAATAAATTTGATTGACATTTTTTACAATTTGCTTTACTTTTTTAATATAGTTTTGAAATAGGGATGGTTACGATGAATAAAAAATGGATGATGAGTATTGTAAGTATTTTCATATCTTTAGTCGTTTTGAGTTCAGCAATTGCAGTTGGTGTATTAGCAAAAAAACAATTTCATTTGAACAATCAACGACAAACAGTGATGGCGAAAGAAACGATACCTAAAGCAACTAATAAAAAAATGTACAAAGAAATTGATCAAATGTTAAAGAAAAATCACTTTAACGGTAATGTGTATGTGTTATATAAAAATAAAGAAATCATGAATCAAGCTTATGGATATGCTTCACCTGACCATTCTAAGCGATTAACAAAAGATAGTATGTATTTAATTGGCTCATCAAATAAGATGTTAACTGGGATGCTTATTAAACAACTTGAACTTGATGGAAAAATTAACGTTAATGATCCTGTAAAAAAATATATCCCCAACTTCCCATATGTAACAATTCGTATTAAAGATTTATTACTACATCAAAGCGGACTGCAGCCGTTTAAAGCTCGAGAAGCAGGTCCTGGATTAGATGGTGCAGTTAAAAAAATTATTGAAAATGGTGTTAACCCAAAAAATTATGGTAAATTTGTATATAGAGATGTGAACTATATATTACTTGCAAAAGTAATTGAAAATGTGACACATCAACCTTATGAAGTCGTCTTACAAAATAACGTTTTTAAGCCGCTTCATTTAAATCAATCTGGTTTTTTTGATAATCCAAACTTTAAACGTTATTTTGTTACAGGATTAAAATATTCAAACAATCAATGGATTTATGACCCTGCCCAGTTTTTAGACCGTTTTTATGGTGCTGGTAATGTATATATGTCGAGTAAAGATATTGGTCAATTTGCGAATCAATTTATTCATGGAAAGTTATTTAATCCAGTCGTGATGCAACAAATCTTGTCTAATGATTTTACAGAACAAGCATATCGCTATGGTTTCTATAAAAAGCCAGGATACTATCGTATGAGAGGCTATTTCTTTGATACGGATAGTGTATGTTGGTTTAATAGAAATGTTGTTGTAGTTTTGAATAATAATAAATTGAAACCTTCTGAAATTAAAAATAATGAAAATTTATTAGGTAAAATATTTAAAAAAGTTGAAAAAAATATGAATCAAAAAGCTTATCAATAATTAATTAAAATTAAAGCGTCTAAGACAATAATACTGTCTTAGACGCTTTATTATTTTTATTTAGTTATGAATAAAAATTAGCCGATGACATCATTAAGAAATGATTTAATTTCTTCAGCATCGGTCTCTGACACTCCCAGTGCGTATTCAATATATCCTGGCTCTTCTAAATCATCACGACCAATAATACCGAATTTATTGGATTGTGTGTTTAATACGATGGTCTTGCCGTAATGGCGGTCAGTTTGAATCAAAGTAAGATCATGTCTACTTTCGCCTACAAAACTTACAAATCTAATTTTCGCATTTTCTTCATCATCATATAAGAATAAATCTATCATCATTTACCTCCAGTTCACCATTTAGTATACATTGAAGTGTACATGAATTCAAAATTTGATAAACTATTCATGGAGGCGATGAAATGTATTTTGTGGATCAAGAAGTATTAAATGAAAAGTTAGACTATATTGATGGTTTGGCGAATCGAGTTGAATTAGAAACAGGGTTTGCATTAGAGCGTGTATGCCATATGTTAATTGAAAGTGTCGTTGATGTTGGAAATATGATTATTGACGGATTTATTATGAGGGATCCTGGCAGTTATCAAGATGTAATCGACATTTTAGAAATGGAACATGTAATTTCAACAGAACACAAAGTAATGATAAGTAATACATTATACTTAAGACAATGGTTTGTAAGAGATTATATCAATATTAAACATGATGAAGTGAAGCGTGTATTTTTAGATAATATTGATGCGTATCAATCATTTAAGGAATCAGTAAATACATTTATTGAAAAAGAATTACCGCCAGTAACTGCATTTGGAAAGGGTGGAAAAAATGAAAAAATATAAAGGATTCTTTTTAGACTTAGATGGAACGATGTACGCAGGTACGCGTGTAATTGAAGGTGCTAAAGAATTTATTGATTATTTAGCCCAAGAACAAATTCCATATTTATTTGTGACAAATAATGCTTCAAAAACACCTGAAGAAGTAAGTGATAAATTAACGAAAATGGGCTTTGTTTCAACACCTAATAACGTAGTAACAAGTGCAATGGCAACGGCTTCTTATATTAAAGAAACCTCACCAGGTGCTTCAGTTTATTGTATCGGTGGTTCGGGTATTAAAACAGCTTTAAAAGAAGAAGGACTCGTATTAAAAGATGACGAACATGTGGACTATGTGGTAATCGGTTTAGATGTTGAAATCAATTATGAGAAATTAGCGGTTGCATGTTTAGCAGTTCGTAACGGAGCGAAGTTTATTTCAACGAATCCAGATTTATCAATTCCAACTGAACGTGGATTTTTACCAGGTAATGGTGCTTTAACAAGTGTTGTTTCTGTATCGACTGGTGTGACACCTATGTTTATTGGTAAACCTAATGCACCAATAATGAACAAAGCCATTGAGATGATTGGTTTAAATAAATCAGACGTCGTAATGGTTGGAGATTTATATATGACCGATATTATGAGTGGCATTAATGCTGGCATTGATACGTTGCATGTCCAAACGGGTGTATCAACATATGATCAAGTTATGCAAGAAAAAGTACCGCCAACATATTCAGTGAAAGACTTGAATGAAGTCTTAAAGTATTATACAGAAGGTTAATATTATGAAAATATTAATCACGAGAAAGTTACCTGAAAAATTCATTAATCAACTTAGTGATTATAAAGTTGATATGTATGATAGCACGTTAGAACCGATGCCAAAGGACTTATTGAATAAAAAAGCAAAGCAAAGTGATATCGTTATTACCATGTTAAGTGATCAAATTGATGAGTCGTTTTTAAAAGAGAATAGACATTTAAAGGCTATTATCAATCTAGCAGTTGGTTATGACAATATTGATATTGATTGCGCGCATGAATTAGGCATTATCGTTTGCAATACACCAGATGTACTTACAGAAACTACGGCGGAACTTGCTTTTACATTAATGCTCACTACTGCGAGAAGAGTGATTGAGGCGAGTCAAATGTTACATAATGGTAAATGGGTAGGGTGGTCACCTTACTTATTAGCAGGCAGTGATGTTCATCATAAGACAGTTGGTATTTTTGGTATGGGGAAAATTGGTTTAGCTTTTGCCAGAAGATGCAAAGGCTTTGAAATGAATGTATTATATCATAACCGTTCAAAGTCAAAAGAAGCGGCATCTGTGAATGCAACTTATGTTTCATTTGAAGAATTATTAGAAAAAAGTGACTACATCATTTGTTGTGCGCCTTTAACAGAATCAACAAAAGGTATTTTTAATCAATCCGCTTTTAAGAAGATGAAAAAAACAGCTTATTTTATTAATATTGGCCGAGGTGGACACGTTGTAGAGCATGATTTATTGCATGCGATTCAAGATGGTGATATTCTAGGTGCAGGATTAGATGTGTATCAAACGGAACCGATTGATATGAACCATCCATTTTTAAATGAACCTAATATTACAATGTTACCGCATATCGGAAGTAGTACAACTGAAACAAGAGATGCGATGATTCAGGTGTGTATTGATAATGCATTAAGTATTGCTAGAGGAAAGCAACCAAAGACACAAATTATAATTTAATCCATTAATAAATTCCAACGTACAAATCTTTATGAAATGTACGTTGTTTTGGGTTTTATGTTGTTTTATTTTATAATCGTGACAAAAATGTGAACGAAATGATTACGATAAAACCAACGATTTGTAAGTAAATGGTGCATATGCATGCAAAAATATTTAATTAATCTAATATTAACATTTGAAATATAATTGTAATATTATATAATAAGTTCATTGATTATAAGAGGTGAACATATGAAAAATGAAAATTTAAAGTTGTTTTTATTAACCTTATTATATCTATCGATTTTATTTGCGCTATTTTGGATTTATGCAGGTGGCGTTGTTGAAAATAACTTTATTTATAATGAATTTTAATTGAGGTGAAAAAAATGGATTTATTAAAGCGAATTAATGAAATTACAGAAACATCACCAGATAAATTATGTTTTATTCACCGTGATGAAACAATGACGTATGGTGAGCTCAATGGTTATTCTAATGATTTAGCAGACAAGTTAAAGCATTCCAATAAACCATTAATTGTTTACGGCCATATGTCAAAATGGATGATTGTAGGGATGATAGCTGGATTGAAGAGTGGATTAGGTTATGTGCCTATTGATACATCAATTCCAATGGATCGTGTTGAAAAAATCATCGAAAAAGTACAACCTGAATTTATTTTAGGTGCTGCGCCAATTACATTTGATGGTATAGAAACTATTCAACCTGAAACATTAGCAATGTCAGATATCAAATTTGACGGAATTAAAGAAGATGATGTTGCTTATACAATTTTCACTTCAGGTTCAACAGGTATGCCAAAAGGTGTTAGCATTTTAATGGCATCTTTAAATGAATTTACTGAATGGATGAACGGTTTATATATTAATCAAGAAGAAAACTATTGGTTAAACCAAGCACCGCTTTCATTTGACTTATCAGTAATGGCAGTTTATCCTTCTTTAGTAACGGGCAGCGCGCTTGTAATGATTGATAAAGAAATGATTAAAAAACCAGCAATGATTTATGAAACTTTAAATAAATACCCAATTTCAGCGTGGGTTTCAACACCTTCATTCATGGAAATGGGATTATTATTACCAAACTTTGATGAATCACATTATCCAAACTTGAAACATTTCTATTTCTGTGGAGAAGTGTTAAAACATAAGACAGCACAAAGTTTATTTAATAAATTCTCAAATAGTGCAATCTACAATACATATGGTCCTACTGAGGCAACAGTTGCTGTTACTGGGATTCAATTAACAAAAGAAATTATTGAAACATACAATCCACTACCAGTTGGTTATGCGAGAAACAATGTGACGCTTTCTTTAACGGATGAATCAGAATTAGTCATTGCTGGTAAGGCAGTGAGTATTGGTTACGTTAAAGACGAAGAAAAAACAAAAGCACAATTCTATACTGAAAATAATGTACGCCACTATAAAACAGGTGATAAGGCAAGCATACAAGATGGCCTTGTTTTTATAAATGGCCGTATTGATTATCAAATCAAATTAAATGGTTATCGTATGGAATTAGAAGAAATTGAACACACGATTACGGAATTAGAAGGTGTTGCACAAGCAGTTGTGACACCGATTGAAAAACAAGGCAAAGTACAATTTTTAATTGCTTCAGTCGTACTGAATGACCAAACAGTAGATGAAGCGGCGATTAAAGCAGCATTACAAACAAAATTACCTGAATATATGATTCCAAGAAAAATCAATATTACAGATATGATACCGATGACACCAAACGGTAAAATAGATAGAAAACAATTAAAAGAGGTTCTTTCATGATTCCTTATGGCGATTTTCTATTTTTCTTTATAGCATTAGGGCTATTATTACCGGTCATTTTATTAGGATTCTTTGGGAAACGTAACGATATTTTAAATACCATTGTGACCTTTATTATGATCATGTTGATTTTTAAGGATCCTAATAAAAATTTATTTAATATTTCGATATTATCTTACGAAATGGTTAGCTTCATTTTGTTTGTAGTGTTCCAAATTGTACTGATAAAGTCTTATGTAAAGATTGTAAAAACGAAAAATACTTCAAGTATTTTTTACACAGTAATTTTCTTATCAATTTTACCTTTAGCAATTGTAAAAATTGTGCAAAGTTCAATGTTTGGTTTTCATTCTGTTCAAGTAAATGGATTGCCGATTAAATCAATGATTGGTTTCTTAGGTATCTCTTACATTATGTTTAAATGTATTCAAATATTAATGGAAATCCGTGATAAGCGTATAAAAGAGATAAAAGTATTTGATGTAGTACGTTTCTTAACGTTTTTCCCTACGATTTCATCTGGACCAATCGATCGTTTTAAACGTTTTAACAAAGATGAAACTAAAGGATTTACGAGAGAGAAATATTTAGATTTACTTCAAAAAGCAATTCACTATATTTTTATGGGCTTTTTGTATAAATACATTATTGCTTATTTAATCAATCAAAAAGTCATTTTGATGATTAACTTTGATAGTGCATCGTTGTTTATGAAATTGATTTACATGTATGCCTATAGTTTCTATTTATTCTTTGACTTTGCAGGGTATTCTTTATTTGCAATTGCATTTAGTTATATTATGGGTATTGAAACACCTCCTAACTTTAATCAACCTTTCAAATCAAAGAATATTAAAGACTTCTGGAATCGTTGGCATATGAGTTTATCATTCTGGTTCAGAGACATGGTTTACATGCGTTTTGTATTCTTTGTTACAAAGAAGAAGTTAATTAAAGATAAGCTATTAATTTCAAATATTGGCTTTATGTTAAACTTTATGATTATGGGTATTTGGCACGGTGTCGAATGGTTTTATATTGTATATGGTTTGTACCATGGTGTATTATTTGTAGCGTATGGTTACTATGAACAGTATAGAAAGAAACACCCATACAAAATTAATGCGAAGGTAATGGATATCATTGGTATTATCATTACATTCCATGTTGTCGCATTCGGCTTTTTAATCTTTTCAGGAAAACTATTTTAGGAGTGATTTAAATGGAATTTAGAGATCAAGTATTAAATTTATTAGCAGAAGTAGCAGAAAACGATATCGTAAAAACAAACCCAGACGTACGCATTTTTGACGAAGGTATTTTAGATTCATTTGCAACAGTTGGTTTATTATTAGAAATTAATGAACAATTAGATATCGATGTAACAATTACAGATTTCGATCGTGATGAATGGGCAACGCCAAATATGATCGTTAAAGTATTAGAAGATTTAAAATGATAAAGAAATTTTTACCGGCACTGATCAGTTTCTTGATTTTTGGTATTTTTATATTGTTGCCACCAGAAGTCATCAAAAAAGACTTACCATTCAAAATTACGACAAGTAACGGTGCCAACTTGAATGAGACAACTTTTAAAGGGCGTACCATTCAGTCTGTCATGTTTAATGATAATAAATATTATCCGATTTTTGGTTCAAGTGAATTAGAAAAATTAGACCCATTTCACCCAATGCATGTTTTTAAACAATTGAACGTTGGTAAGACACCGTTCCTTATTGGTACTGGTGGTTCGACGGATTTAATTCATGCAATCAATATTGGTAGCCGTATTGGTGAAATTAAAGATAAGAAATTTGCGATTATCATTTCACCACAATGGTTTACAAAAACAGGAATTGACGATAATAACTTTTCGGCAAGATATTCACAATTACAACTGGATTACTTTTTAAATAATCCAAATGTACCGGATAAATTAAAACGCCGAATGAGCACTAGATTGTTAGATTTTACAATGACTAAAAAAGATCCACTTGTGAGAAGTTATGCTTACAATCAACCTAAAATTGTTGATGAAGAAGCGACGATAGCTGATAGTTTATATTCAAATTTACTTGAGAAAAACGATATTGTGAAATCTAAAATGATGACACCACATAATCGTTTCAGAAAAGTAGACCAAGTGGATTTAAAAGGTCAAGATTGGTATCAAATTAGAGAAACAGCAGTTGAGTATGGTAGTAAACAAGCAACGAATAACCCATACTTTATGAGAAATAAATATTGGAATATGATTCAACATCATAAAAAGAAACTTTATCGTCCAGATGAGTTTTATGTAGATTCAAAAGAATTTGAAGATTTTCAACTACTATTAGATGTATTAAAAGCATCTAAGGCTGACCCGTTAATCATTTCAATACCAGCAAATGCTAAATGGTATGATCATATTGGTATTGATTCGAAAAAACGTTGGAAAGTTTACGATAAAATTCATGCAATGGTAGATAAAGAAGGATTTGATTTTTATGATGCAACCAATAAAGAGTATGAACCTTATTTCTTAAGTGATGCAGTTCATATTGGTTGGAAAGGTTGGGCTTATATTGATGAACAAATGATTCGTCATATTAATAATAAGCCGATTCAATTTAACTAATCTTTCTGAGGATAAATTAATAAGCGCTAAGAATGTAAAAACATTTTTAGCGCTTTATTATTGAATATGAGCTGTTTGATATGATTTATATTAATAGTGTGAATCGACATATTTTGTTACTTGAGGTAACTGAATATATCCGTCTGCAACGATATTGTCATCCATTGTAATTAAAGGATAAAATAATTCGTCGTCATTGATTTTTTCGATATATGATTGATCAATATCACTAACATCTTCAGCATTCATAATATCGATGTATGAATAGTTGAATTGAAGATTTGGATATTTGCGTTCTAAATTCGGTTTGATCCAATCAAAGATATCTTTAGAAGTCGGTGCATTCACACAACTCGCACAAACAATATCAGCACCAAATACTTTAACATTTATCATAATAAAACATCCCCCTTAAACAAAATAAATAAATATGCTATAGTTATTATATTATACTATGTATACAAAAGAATAGTCATGAAAGTGAGTGAGAATATGTCGAACGAAACGACAATGTTTGATGCAGTTAATGAAGTATTAGAAAAATTACGTCCATTCTTATTACGAGATGGTGGCGATTGTGAATTAGTAGATGTAGAAGATGGTATCGTAAAATTAAGATTACTAGGTGCATGTGGGACATGTCCATCGTCAACAATTACTTTAAAAGCAGGTATTGAGCGTGCTTTATTAGAAGAAGTACCTGGTGTTGTTGAAGTAGAACAAGTATTTTAAATTTATTAGAATAATAGAGTCAAAAAGGGTTAAGGCAAATTTGCCTTAACCCTTTTAATTTAACCATTATGAAATTTATATAACCATAAAACACCTGATTTTAAGAGGCGAGCTAATCGACCTGTTACAGTACGATCCATTAAATAAGCAAATCCTTCTTTCTCACCTAATGAACCTAAGAAGCCTTGTAATTTTAATTCAGGCATTTTTTCAGGTAACACCTTTCCTTGCCAAACATTTGTTAAAACCTCAACAATTTGTTCCGCTTGAACTTCTGCTAATTGTGCGCTCGGTGCATGTGGTAAACTTGCACAGTCTCCAACGACATATACATTTGGGTATTGTGGTAATTGATGATATTGATTGATCTTAACGCGATTACCTTCTCCAAATTCAACAGGTAAGTTTCTTACGATTTCAACAGGTTGAATACCTGCAGTCCAAACACAAATATCTACTTGATGAGAATCTTCATTATTATATAATACGCCAGGTTCTACTTTAACAACATTTGAATTTGGAATGACTTCAACTTGATGTTTATCAAACCATTTTTTTACGTAGTTACTTAACTTTTCTGGAAAAGCAGGTAAGATACGTTCACCACGATCAAATAATTTAATATTTAAATCTTTTCTTGATTCGCGTAATTCACTTGCAAGCTCGATACCACTTAAACCAGCGCCAACAATTCCTACTGTGCTTCCTGATGGTAAATCAGCAATTGCTTGATATGTTTTTCTTGCTTGTGTCATTGTTTGAATACTAAATGTATGTTCTTTTGCCCCAGGAACATTATGATACTTATCTTCGCAACCCAGTCCGATAATCAATTCATCATAATCAACTTTAGAGTCTCCAACTGAAATTAATTGGTTCTCTAAATCGATTGATGTAATTTCACCAAACACAGTATTTAATCTTGCGTCTTTTGGAAAATCAACGCGAACATCTTTATCTGATTCGGTACCCGCAGCAAGTGCATAAAACTCTGTTTTTAATCCATGAAAAGGAATTCTGTCAATTAGTGTAATGTTGTATTCACTAGGTAAAGTATTCGGCAGTAATTTTTGCATGACGCGCATATTACCATAGCCGCCCCCAAGTAATACGAGATTTTTCATAGCTTATTCTCCCCATTGTTATATAAGTCATTTTTCTTTTTGTTTTGCATTAATTAAATTATAATATATATTACGATTTAATGAAATAATGTGTCGACTTTTCGTATGCATTCATGTATAAAGATTTTTTATCATATTTAATAATTTTTTTGAATGGAGAATTTATGAATCCAATAGTAGAGTTTT
Source organism: Macrococcus sp. DPC7161 (assembly GCF_004117835.1). GTDB lineage: Bacteria > Bacillota > Bacilli > Staphylococcales > Staphylococcaceae > SDSC01. Next base: position 234,294 of record NZ_SDSC01000004.1, read on the forward strand.
GCATTTCAAATTTAGCTAAAGGCAGTCAAGTTGTATTTGACGAATTATCACAAGATGACAGCATTGACGTTTTAGAATATGGATGTTTAACGTATTGTGGCATGTGCAATGATAGTCTTTATGCACTTGTGAATGGTGATGTTGTTAAAGGTGACACGCCTGAAGCATTGAAAGCAAATATTTATGAACATATAGAAGCAACATGGAATTTTTAGGAGGTATTTGATGAGTACAGTAATATTAACAGAAGCAGCAGCTTATGAAGTGAAATCAATGATGGAAAAAAACGGATTGCCTAATGGTTATTTAAGAATTTCAGTTAAAGGTGGAGGGTGTACGGGTCTTTCTTACGGCATGAGCGCAGAAGAAGCACCAAGTGATACTGATGAATTATTGGAATACTACGGTGTCAATGTTCTCGTTAGTAAAGAAGATGCCCCCATTTTATATGGTACAACCATTGACTTTAAACAATCGCTAATGGGCGGTGGCTTTGCGATTAGTAATCCAAATGCGATTGCATCATGTGGCTGTGGTAGCTCTTTTAGAACAAAAGATGTAGCGGGTACACCTGAAAATTGCTAAAACGTTAATTTTTATTTCTTACAGTTGAAACATGACTTGAATTAATATTATAGAAGTATTATGATAGATACTGTATAAATTAAACTAATTATGTGACAAAAATCACATAAGCCATAACTTTTAAATATTATGAAAACAGGTGAAGCAGATGAGTTTTGAAAGAAAAAAAGTTGTTGTACTTGGTGCAGGTTATGCAGGATTACAAACTGTAACAAAATTACAAAAATTAGTTTCAGCACAAGATTGTGATATTACATTAATCAACAAAAATGAATACCACTATGAATCAACTTGGTTACATGAAGCTTCAGCTGGTACAAGAAGCTATGAAGATTGTTTATATCCAATTAAAAATGTATTAAACAATGAAAAAGTTAAATTTGTTGTTGCAGAAGTTACAAAAATCGATCGCGATGCTAAAATTGTTGAAACATCTAACGGTTCATTCAACTTTGATATTTTAGTTGTTGCTTTAGGATTTGAATCTGAAACATTCGGTATTTCTGGAATGAAAGAACATGCATTCCAAATAGAAAATATCAATACAGCGCGTCGCATTGCTAATCATATTGAAGAGCGTTTTGCACATTATGCAAATGCATCTGAAAAAGACGAAAAAGATTTAGCAATCTTAGTTGGTGGTGCTGGATTTACTGGTGTTGAATTATTAGGTGAATTAGTAGAAAAAATCCCAGCATTGTGTAAACAATATGGAATTGATCAATCTAAAGTAAAAATTACTTGCGTTGAAGCAGCTCCAAAAATGTTACCAATGTTCTCTGAAGATTTAGTAAAATATGTTGTAAGTTATTTAGAAAAACGTGGTGTTGAGTTCAAAATTGCTACACCAATCGTTGCAGCAAATGAAAATGGATTTGTTGTTAAAGTAAATGAACAAGAAGAGCAATTATATGCAAACACTGTTATTTGGGCAGCTGGTGTTCGTGGTTCAAAATTAATGGAAGAATCATTTGAAGGTGTTCGTCGTGGTCGTATCGTAAACCGCGAAGATTTACGTATTGATGGATACGATGATATCTTTGTTATTGGTGACTGTTCAGCAGTAATGGTTGGTGAAGGCGAAAATAAACGTCCATTGCCAACAACAGCTCAAATTGCAATGCAACAAGGTGAATTTACAGCTAAAGCGATTAAACAATTATTAGCTGGTGAAAAATTATCTAAATTTGAATATGTTGACCGTGGAACAGTATGTTCATTAGGTTCTCATGATGGCGTAGGTGTTGTATTCGGTAAAGAAATTACTGGTAAAAAAGCAGCATTTATGAAAAAATTAATCGATACTCGTGCAATCTTTAAAATTGGTGGCGCAGGAATCGCTTATAAAAAAGGTAAATTTTAATCATTTAATTTAAGAGTCATCTTATGATGATTAAATAATATATGTAATTGAAGAGTCGAGTAACCTCGGCTCTTTTTATCCGTTAGGGGTGATTTATTTGCGAAAGTCTAAAGTTTGGCTTGGTGTATCAGGTATCGTTACAAATCAACGTGGAGAATGGCTTGTGTTAAAAAAGCAATATAGCGGTTTAAAGGGAAAATGGAGTTTCCCTGCAGGATTTGTTGAGGCTGGAGAGGCAATCGATGATGCAATCATTCGTGAAGTGAAAGAAGAGACAGGGATTGATTGTGACGTAGAGGGCATATTAGGTGTAAGAAGTGGTGTTATTAAAAATGATATTTCAGATAATATGATTATTTTTAAATTAAAAGCCACATCAGAAGACATTTCGACTCATTTACCTAACGATGAAATTGAGTGTGCCAAATGGGTCGACAAACAATCATTACTCAATATGGAATGTTCACCAATGATTTATGAATTTGTTCGATATATGCCAGGCTTTAAGCCATTGCAAAATACGACTTCACCAGGTAAAGTATTTAATTATACTAAGTATCATTTATATTATTAGGAGGCAATATGACAGCTGTAATTCAATTGATTATTTCAGTAGTTCTGTTTTTTGTATTGTTTTTTGGCATCGCATTTATATTAAATATGTTGTTAAAATCTACATGGATCATGACAGCACTTTATCCTTTTGTTGTATTTGCGATTGTTGATAAAATTTCTACAGCAGACTATATATTAAAACCATCTTATGCGTTTCATATGTTATTTACAGGTCTTAAAAATATGATGCCAGCAGATATCATCATGTTATCAGGTGGATTTATTGGGGCAATCACTGCAGGATTTGTAATTAAAAATTTAAGAAAAAGTGGATATACGATGTTTTAACTGAAGAACAAGTTCTTCAGTTTTTTTTATAGGGTTGACATGTTTTTAAAAATACTTTACTATGGTAGTACTTTACCAAACTAAAGGAGTGATTTTTTGATTAACGCAGTATTATTAGCAATCATCGTAATGATTGTATTAAGTTTATTAAGGTTGAATGTTATTTTAAGTTTGTTTATTGGTGCACTAACTGGTGGTTTAAGTGCAGGATTAGGTTTAGATAAAACTATTTCTACTTTTACAAGTGGCATTGTTGATGGTGCAGATATCGCTTTAAGCTATGCATTATTAGGTGGTTTTGCAGCATTAATTTCATATTCAGGGATTACAGATTATTTTGTAGCCAAAATTATTGATAAATTAAATCAAGAAAATACACAGAAAACACGAATCTTCACGAAAGCTTCGATTTTTATTTTCCTTTTAATTTTAAGTTGTTTTTCTCAAAATATCATTCCTATTCACATTGCTTTTATTCCAATCGTTGTACCGCCTTTATTAAGTTTATTTAATGAATTAAAGATTGATCGACGATTAATCGCAGTGATTCTTACATTCGGTTTAACATGGCCATATGTATTATTCCCATACGGTTTTGGTTATATCTTCCACGGTATCATTAAAAAAGGTTTTGACAAAGCACATTATGCAATTCAATTTGATGATATTTGGAAAGCAATGGTGATTCCATCTTTAGGATTCATCGTAGGTTTAATCATCGCTTTATTTATTTACCGTAAAGATCGTACATATAATGACGTTTCATTTACGACAAAAGCTCCGCCTGAAAAGTTAAATCCAGTGTTAGTAACTTTAACGATTGCAGCAATTTTAGGTACTTTCATCGTACAAACTTTAACAGGATCAATGATTTTTGGTGCATTAACAGGTATATTGATATTCTTCATTTCATTTCAATATGATTGGAAAGAAATCGATGCTGAGCTTGTTGAAGGTATGAAAATTATGGCATATATCGGTATGGTTATGTTAGTAGCGAATGGATTTGCGAGCGTAATGACTGAAACGCACCAAGTAGAGACATTAGTTAAATCTATGGTGAATATGACACATGGTTCAAAAAGTTTAACAGTCATTGCAATGTTGATTATCGGTTTATTAGTAACACTTGGGATAGGATCTAGTTTCGCAACGATTCCAGTAATTGCAGCCATTTTTATTCCAATGGGGCAAGCTGTTGATTTAAGTACAATGGCAATTATTGCAATTATCGGTACTGCAGGTGCATTAGGGGATGCAGGTAGTCCAGCAAGTGATTCTACATTAGGACCAACAGCCGGTCTTAATATGGATGGTCAGCACAATCATATTTATGATACTTGTGTACCAACGTTTTTATTATTTAATATTCCATTAATGGTGTTTGGTTATATCGCAGCTATGATATTATAAAAAGAAAAAGAGGTGTCATATGGATATACAAACATTAATGTCACAAGATAATTTAATGCATCATTTTGATATGAAGCTTGTATCGATGGAGCATGACAATGTAATTATTGAGATGCCAGTTTCATCGAAAGTCAAACAACCATTTGGATATTTACATGGTGGTGCAACCATTGCACTTTGTGAAACAGCAGCATCAATCGGAAGTGCAAACATTGTACCAAAAGGGTATATTCCATTAGGACAAACAATAAATGCGAATCATTTGTCTAGTGTAAATCAAGGTATTGTTACAGCAACAGCTCAACTGCTACATCATGGGAAAACATCTCATGTGTGGGAAGTTAGAGCAACTGCCAATGATAAATTAATTAGCATCGTCACATGTACGATTGCTATCAAACAAATGAAATCTTAGTGGGTATTTATAGTGTGAGTGAGCGATAACTTTGAAACTTCGCTCACTCAATATCAAAAACAGACGAAATTCTGAGTGAGTGAGCGATAACAGTATAACTTCGCTCACTCGACATATAAATCAAAAAAGACAAACACATAGCGTTGTGTTTGTCTTTTTTTATATATCAACTATTCTGTTTTATCTCTTTTTAAATCATCTCTAACTGTTTCTTTAGTATACGGCGTATTGATGAAATAAGCACTTCTCATAATTAAATGTCCACCAATAGGTCCTGTTAAAAAGATAAATAAAATCGCTAATAATAACGTTGGTTCAAAATGATGATCTTTTCCAATGAAATATAAGAATACTCCAAACATCAATAGCATAACCCCTAATGTCGAAGCTTTACTTGCTGCATGACTTCTTGTATACATATCAGGTAAACGGATTAATCCTATTGCAGAGATAACTGAAAATAAGGCACCTGTAAAAATAAAGAGCATACTAATGATTTGAATGATTGTGTCTATCATATTCGATAATCGCTCCTTTTTGAAGGAATTTTGCAAATGCCGTTGTACCTAAAAATGCAAGGACGCCGAGTAACATAATAATGCCGATGTAATGTTTTGTATTGAGTAATACTGAAAATAATGCAATCATTGCCATTAAAGAAATGCCAAGCGCATCAAGAGCAACGATTCTATCTGGTAATGTTGGACCAATTATTACACGATACAGAATGCCAAGCATCGCTAAAGATACGATAATTAAAGCAATAATAATTAAAGTCGTCATCGAACGCTCACCTCTTTTATGGCATCTTCAAATGATGTTTTGATGCCTTCAATTTCTGATTCTAAATCCGAGAAGTCTATTGCATGAATGTAAAGTTTAGATTTATCATCACTGACTGCAACAACAACTGTTCCTGGTGTTAAAGTGATGAGTAAACTCAGTAAACTGATTTCCCAATCTTTCTTTAACGACGTTGGATATTCAAAAAATGCCGGTGTAATATCAATCTTCGGTGACAATACAATTTTTAATACATTCATGTTGGCTTTAAATAATTCAATGATAAAGATATTGAAAAGTACAATACCTTTATACAATGGGCGTAAGTAAAACTTACCTGGTAGCATTGAACGCATCATCCACATAGCAGCTAAGCCAAATAAATAGCCGAGGATCATATTCCCAACACTTGCTGAACCTGTTAGAAAGCACCATAATGCGACTAAAGTAATATGAACTAATACTTGTATGGCCATTATTTCACCCCCGCATGATGTATATAATAATCAGGTTGATATAAGCTTTTTGCTGCAGATTCAATGAAAGGATATAAATCGCCTGCAAAAAGTCCAAATAATACAGCAGTTAATGTCATTAAAACACTTGCAATGAGCATTTTATGTATTGGGACTTTAGGATAGTCACTATGCGATTCTCTGAAAAATACATACAAAAAGATACGGATTACGGATATTAATACAACTAAACTTGAAATCAAAACAACAATTGCACTGAAAATGTGTTGCGTATTGAATAAGCTTTTAACGATGAACATCTTCCCGTAAAATCCACTTAATGGTGGAATGCCTGCTAACGATAATGCCGCTATGAAATAAGTCCAACCTAGTAAGGGATATGTTTTAATTAAACCACTAATATTACGCATATCTGTTTGATTGGTAATTTTAATAATAATTCCAATTAGCATAAACAAACTCGCTTTAATGATCATGTCGTGAATTAAATAATAAACAGCACCAATTGTACCATCTTTCGTTAATAAAATAGCACCAAGTAATATAACACCGACTGCGATGGTGATGTTATAAATGATGATTTTTTTCATGTCATAATAGGCAAGTGCACCGATACAACCAAAGATAATTGTAAAGATGGATAGCATTAATAAAATATTAAATGTGATTTCGTTACTTGTGCTAAAAAATAAACTATAAGTACGCATAATGGCATATACACCGACTTTAGTCAGTAGGGCACCGAAAAATGCAAGGATTGGCATTGGTGGTGCATAATAAGCTGAAGGTAACCAAAAATACAATGGAAACATCCCTGCTTTAGTAGCGAATACTAATATGAATAAGATAGCGATAATTGACACAATGGTTGGATCAACATCTTTAATCTTTTGTGAAATGTCTGCCATTTGTAACGAACCTACAACTGCATATAGCATCCCAATCGCCAATACGAAAAATGCTGACGAAGTGACGTTGATTAATATATATTTCGTACTTTCTTGTAATTGAATTTTAGTACCACCAATAATCATTAACACATATGAACTCATTAAAAATACTTCAAAGAATACAAATAAGTTAAAAATGTCTCCAGTTGTAAATGCACCGTTAATCCCTGTAAGCATAAACATAACAGATGCATAGTAATAATAACGTTCTCTATCAATGCCAATACTTTGATATGAATAAAATATAATCAGTAAAGTAATTAGCGAACTCGTCGTAACGAGTAATATACTTAAGCCATCACTCATTAAAGAAATTGCATATGGCACTGGCCAATTGCCAAGTTCTAAATGTATAGGACCATTTTGATGTACTTTGAACATTAATAGCATACAGATTAAAAATGTAATCAAAGTTCCTATGAATGCGACCATACGCTTTAATAATGCATTCTTACCAATAAAAATTAATATAATTGCAGTAATTGCTGGGAGTATGATTGGAAAAACAATAAGATTATTCATCTTCAGGGACCCCCTTATAAGTTGTGATATTATCTGTACCTAATTCTTTATAACTACGGTAAGCAACAACTAAAATTAATGCAGTCACTGCAAAACTGATAACAATTGCAGTTAATATTAATGCTTGGGGTAAAGGATCGACATATTTTTGAATATGTTTATCATAAATAGGTGCTTGCCCAGTCTTTAATTTTCCACTTGTGATAATCAGTAAGTTTACCGCGTGAGAAATCACTGCTGTACCGATAATAATTCGTAATAAACTTTTAGAGAGCATTAAATATACTGCAACAGAAATGAGTATACCACTTAAAATAATCATGATAATTTCCATTAGTCATTCTCTCCAATCGTTAAAATAATCGTCATCACTGTGCCAATAACGGCAAGCATTACACCCGTATCAAATAATACGGCTGTATGTAAGTGTAGTGTACCGATGATTGGTAAAGTAATTTCTCCAAATTTATGTGTGAAGAAGGGTTTACCTAAAATAATACTGAGAAGTGGCATTCCATAACAAAATGATAATCCTAGAGCAATGATCTTCTTAAAATCAAATTTAAATATGCTACGAAATGTTTTGATGTCGTATGCAATTAATATTAATATTAATGCACCACTAATCAATAAGCCGCCAACGAAACCGCCACCTGGTCCATAATGGCCGCCCATGAATGTTGCAAAACTAAACATCACAATTACGAAAAAGACAACGAGTGTACAAAATTGTAATATGACATCATTTTCTAGTTTCTTCATTTTGTACACCTCCAGTTTTACGTAATCTTATAATTGTATAAATACCGATACCGGCTATACCTAATACAGATGATTCAAATAGTGTATCAAAGCCACGGAAGTCTACTAATATGACATTGACCATATTTTTTCCTGCAGCTAAATCATACACATGTTTTTTGTAGTAGTCAGAAATTGAGCTGAAAGTTGGGTGACTGTAAGTCATTAAAGTAATCATTACAACACTAAATCCAACACCAACTGCGATTAATGCATTCATAGCACGGAATTTCTTTGTTTTTTCATATTTAAAATGTTTAGGTAAGTGATAAAAACATAATAAAAATAATGCTGTTGAAATAGTCTCAATAGATAATTGTGTTAAGGCTAAGTCTGGTGCATCGAAGAAAACAAAGAATAATGCTACTGAATACCCAATAGTACTTAACATAATGATGCTAAATAATCTTGATCGTGCAATTAATAACATCACAGCTGCAATTAAAGTGATGAGTATTAATATTGCTTCGTAAAAGGTAACAGGACTTAATTTTTCAAAATGAATATTAAAATCAGTTGTCATTAACGAAAGCACACTAATGATGATTAATGTTGAAAATATAAACAACATACTAAAACGAATTGTTGTATAAATTAAAGATTCATTGATACGATTACTTAAATTTAAAATGTTTTTACCTGTGCCATCGTAAAATGTATTAATTTTGAAGCGGTTTGGATATGTCATCACTTGCCACTTCGTAGTCATCACTAAAATGCATCCAATAATGATGATAATTAAAGTGATCATTAAAGGTAAATTAATGCCATGGAAATGATGAATGGCATCCACAGATACTGATTTATGAATGATGCTACTCGTGCTATTTTGTAGTAATGGCAATAATAGGTTAGGGAATACTGAAATCATCAACATGATACCGATTAACAACACTGGTGCTAACAAAAATAATTTTGTTGCTTCATGTGGCTTTTTCGGTGTTTCATTCGTTAATGGTCCAGTAAATACATTTTTAATGAATCGTATTGAATAAACAAATGTAAATATACTACCACCAATCATTAAAACAAGTAATAAACATTGAAGTATTGGATTGTTGATTAATGGATGATTTAAAGCATGAAGTCCTGAAGTTAACAGCATTTCTTTACTTAAAAATCCATTAAAAGGTGGTACACCAGCCATACTTAAACATCCAAGCATTGTGATTGTAAAGGTAATTGGCATCACACTGATTAAGCCATATAACTTTTTAATATCGCGTGTACCTGTTTCATGGTCGATAATGCCGACTGCCATAAATAATGCACCTTTAAAGCTTGCATGATTAATAATATGGAAAACACTTGCAGTAATTGCCATATAAAAATAAGTTTGATTGTTGTTAAAGCTTAATGCACCAAAACCGAGTAAACTCATGATTAATCCAAGTTGACTGATGGTACTATATGCGAGTAAGCCTTTTAAATCTTTTTGGAACACTGCATTAAAACTTGCATAAGCCATTGTCCATAATCCAACAAAAATTAATGCATATGTCCAAACTGAACTTGTAGCAAAAATAGGTGTAAATCTAGCAATTAAAAATAAACCTGCTTTAACCATTGTTGCTGAATGTAAATATGCACTTACTGGTGTAGGTGCCTCCATTGCATCTGGTAACCAAATATGGAATGGAAATTGAGCAGACTTCGTAAACGCTGCAAGTAATATCATTATCAGTGCAATTAAAAACATTGGATGATCTTGAATTTTATCAGCTTGATTCAACATGTTAATGATTGAGGTTGTATGTGTAATATTGACTAAAATCAATATGGCACCAAGTAACATTAAACCACCAAACACAGTAATTAACATTGATTTCATTGCACCATAAATAGATTTCTCTTTCGTAAACCAAAATGAGATCAATAAAAAGCTCGATATACTTGTTAATTCCCAAAAGAAATACAACATGTATACGTTATTACTATTTACGACACCTAGCATCGCGCCCATAAAGAGTAGTAAATAGGTATAGAATCGACCTAAATGTTCTTTCTTATTTAAATAGAAAATCGAATACAGTACAACTGCTGAACCTATTATCGTAATCAGTAAGCTAAATAATAAAGATAAGCCATCTACACGTAAATCTAAATTGATACCAAGTTCTGGCATCCAGTATACGATTTCCGAAATAGGTTTATTTATAATTTGCTGATAATTCATTAAAAAATAAATGGCGCAAATAACAGGAATGATTAAAGTAAATACACCTGTATGCACTTTTTTCCAATATCGGTATAAAATAATTGGAAATATTGAAAATATAAGTGGTAATAATACGATGAATGATAAGTGCAAATCATGACCTCCTTTTTGCATATACAAAATATTATACTAGAAAAAATACGCATTTTTCATACACCCACAATTTGATTGCTTTCAGATGTATAAAAAAATGCGTATTTTATAAATAAGAAGAAATCAAATAAAATAAAATGAGAATTCACAAAATTGTAACATTAAAAAGTCGTTTTATATTGTGTTTCGTAATCTTTTTTTAGTTGTGATAAACATGATAACGATTTTTGGTTAAAAGGTGTATCCTCTTGATTAAGTTTGGTTGTCATTTTATCTAAAGCTTGTTTTAAAGAATATACATAATCTGTAACTTCACCATCATAAGGCTTTAATAAATTTTCGTCGACAATTCGCTTTTCTAAATGACTTAATGCCTTTCTTTCATGGAAGAATACGCCTTCAACTTCTTTTCTTGCATGTAAGTCACCTTGTGTAGGATGGTTTATGACATTGATGACTTGAACTAAACAACCGTTTGGATGATCACCAATTTTTTCTACGATATATTTTCCTGTTTTGTGACTTAGAGTAAAGTACATTGTTTTTACCTCCGAATGTGTTAATATTAGTAATGGTTTAATCATAACACGAAGGAGAGATATTATGACAAATTATCCGCAATTAAGTACAGAAATTTCAGAAAATGATCGCGTTGTTAAAATGCATACGAATAAAGGGACAATGGAAATTAAATTATTCCCAGAAATCGCACCGAAAACGGTTGCTAATTTTATTGGTTTATCTGAGCAAGGTTATTACAATGGAGTAACATTCCACCGTGTAATTAATGACTTTATGATTCAAGGTGGAGACCCAACTGCAACAGGTATGGGTGGTCAAAGTATTTATGGCGATTCATTTGAAGATGAATTTTCAATGGAAGCTTTCAACTTATATGGTGCATTGTCAATGGCAAATGCTGGACCAAACACAAATGGTTCACAATTTTTCATCGTTCAAATGAAACAAGTGCCAGCACAAATGTTATCACAATTAAAACAAGGTGGATGGCCAGAAGCAATCGTTGATGCATATGCAGAACGTGGAGGTACGCCTTGGTTAGATCAAAAACATACTGTATTTGGTCAAGTGATTGAAGGTTTAGATGTATTAGAAACCATCGCTAATGTTCAAGTTGGAGCACAAGATAAACCAGTTGAAGATGTTGTAATTGAATCAATTGAAATTATTAAATAAGCAATCAAACAAATAAGTCATGAAATGTTCATGACTTATTTATTATTTCGATGTGTATAAATGATATAATGTTACAAATTGGAGTGTGATAAACGATGATGGATTTTTTATATTTTCCAGACAATAAAATGGAATACATCCCAGCGGTCATCAGCTTACTTTTCTTTATGGCACTATCATTCATTACATATCGTTATTTCAAAAAAAATTCTGAAAAAGAAGCGATAAAAATGAAAGCTTTTGAAGAAGAAGTTATGAAACGTATACAAGAGGAACAATAATGGATGCAAATTTTAATATTAAACTTTATCAATTGTTAAGCGATTGGAATCCAATGCAATTTGACGACACTACTCTAGGTGACGCTGAGTATTATGAAGTCATGGATATTGTTCACCAAAAGTTATCTCGCGAAGAAACAATTGCACGTATTCAAGGGGTATTTCAATACAGCTTTCAAACAACTATAGAACAATCACAAATAGAAACTCTGTTAAACAAAATTGAAATATTAAATCAAACATGCCAATGTAGTGAACCCAAAAAGTTGAACTTTTTATTAAGCTACTTTCATTAAAGCAAGATTTCTGTATTCTACAGGAGTCTTGCTTTTTAATTTTCTCTTCTTTCTAACGAAATTATAATATTCCATATAA
>NZ_SDSC01000050.1 GCF_004117835.1 Macrococcus sp. DPC7161
GGGCAACAACGTGTCGATGGTGGCGGGCCTGCAGAACAGCGTGTCGAATATTGGAGGCGTGGTCGGCCCGATCGTCACCGGCGCCATCGTGGGTGCCACGGGCTCGTTCATTCCGGCGCTGGTGTTCTCCGCCGCACTGATCGGCCTCGCGATCCTGAATTACCTCTTCCTGCTCGGCAAGGTGGAACCCATCAGCTTCGAGCCCACTCCTGAAACACATCATTCGCATGACCAACGCAATGCAGACGCCCGCGCTTAACCGACCGAACAGTTTCAAGGCCGCGCTGGCCGCCAAGCAACGCCAGATCGGTTTCTGGCTGGCGATGAGCGATCCGTACCTGGCGGAGGTGAGTGCCACGGCCGGCTTCGATTGGCTGCTGATCGACAGCGAGCACGCTCCGAACGAC
>NZ_SDSC01000051.1 GCF_004117835.1 Macrococcus sp. DPC7161
TCCCTGGCTGCTTGATTTTGATAGTTATCATACCTTGCTTCTCGCAGTGTTGCTACATATACTCGCAACACAACACAAATTGATCGTTATTCGAAGTCCACGAGCCACTGACCATGAACCAACTCAAGAGTGCCAGCGCCGAGGTCTACAGCACCCGCAGCTTTACGGCATTGCTCATCGTGCCGGTGAGCATCATGGCCGCGCTCAGCCTGTTCCCGGCTGCGACGCATGGCGTGGTGTTCGGCCTGATCGCACTGCTGGTGCTGCTGAGCGTTGCGGCGCTCTTCAACCTGTTGCGGCAGCTGCTCGACATGAAGCTGAACAACCTTCCCATCAGCCCCGGTCTAGTGCTTATGGTTGCAACAGGTATCGCGTGGCATGCAGCTGCCCGTACCTTCC
>NZ_SDSC01000052.1 GCF_004117835.1 Macrococcus sp. DPC7161
CTTGTGTTCATTGGTAAGCGCCCTATTATTAAACGATACGTTGCACTAAGCGGGACAGCTGTCACATTAATTTTTGCATTTATAAACTTAAACAACGTATTAAAGAATGGGATTATAACTTTAGAACTTGGTTCATGGGAAGCTCCATATAGTATTGTATTAGTACTCGATATATTTAGTATCCTTCTCGTGATTTCAAGTTTAATCGTAACAATGCTGATTATTTTATATTCTTATCAATCAGTGGGCATAGAACGTGAAACGTATTACTACTACTTCGCAGTAATGTTCATGCTAACAGGTGTCATAGGTTCATTTATCACAGGTGATATTTTTAACTTATTCGTATTCTTCGAAGTATTCTTACTGGCATCTTATATTCTATTAGTTATCGGT
>NZ_SDSC01000053.1 GCF_004117835.1 Macrococcus sp. DPC7161
ATCTTAATTAGAATGAGTAGTTCGGTGATTCTTTCGTAATTTGAATATTATGTGGATGGCTTTCTGCTAAACCAGCAGGACCCATACGTGTAAATTGTGCTTCTTCGCGTAATTCTCTTAAATCGTGTGAACCAGTATAACCCATACCAGCACGCACACCGCCCATTAATTGGTAAATTGTATCTTGTAACGCACCTTTATAAGCCGTACGTCCTTCGATACCTTCAGGAACAAATTTCTTAGGCGCTTTGTCCTCTTGGAAGTAACGGTCGTTTGAACCTTTTTCCATCGCACCTAAAGAGCCCATACCACGGTATACTTTATATTGTCTACCTTGGAAAATTTCTGTTGCGCCTGGGCTTTCTTCAGTACCTGCTAATAAGCTACCTAACAT
>NZ_SDSC01000054.1 GCF_004117835.1 Macrococcus sp. DPC7161
TCATCCGTCTCTCGAAAATCGTTGCATGGGTTGTACGGCCCCAAGGGGCCATCTTTCGACTCGCCAGCAGGCAAGCCTCGGATTAGTCCGGCAAAAGCCGGTTAAGTTGCCATCAGTCGGCGCGGACCAGCGTGGGCTGGCCAAGGTTGGCCAGGCGCACGCTGCTCTATAGCTGCTCAGCCTCGCCCTGATTGCTGATCGGCCCCATTCGGACCCGATGCAGAATCTGCTGGTCGCGTACCACTGAGCTGATGAACACCGGCACACTGCTGGTCTGGGTCAGCTTGGACTTGAGCAGCTCCGCAGCGTCCGGATTGGCGAAGGCTCCCACCTGGAGATACAGGCCAGAGGCTCCGAGTGAATCGTTTTTTTTGCGTCGATCTGTACCGGCAC
>NZ_SDSC01000055.1 GCF_004117835.1 Macrococcus sp. DPC7161
GGTTCTATTGCAATATTCTCAGTCTCACGAACCCTATAATATCGATTCCATTTTTCATATTTTGCATTGCCAGCAAATAGTTCAAGATATGTTTCATTAAACATATGATTAATATATACAAGGGGGAAAAATTCAGTTTTAAAAAACAAATCACCGCTCACAGAGAGAGGCTTCCCTTTACCGAATGCGCTTCCATATCCCTCATCATCAAAATCAAAGACATAGTTTGCTGCTATAACATCTTTACCCTGCGCCAGAGCTGAGCTTCTGGACATCTGAATCCCCACCCGGACACCGCTGAGAGTCCAGCCACATCGTGTCCCCCCATCCACAGCAATTCGCACCTTACCAAAACCGCTACTATCCGGGGGGCTAAGTGGGATCTGTACCG
>NZ_SDSC01000056.1 GCF_004117835.1 Macrococcus sp. DPC7161
ATCAAAATATAAAGAGAAAATTTTAAAAAAAGAGGGAATAAATAATGAAGTCCATATCTGTCATAGTGACTTATTACAACTCAGAAGACTATATAGAAAGTTGTTTAACTAGTCTTAAAAAACAAAGATTTCAAGATTTCGAGTTAATTTTAGTTAATGATGGTTCAACTGATAATTCAAAAACAATTGCAACACAAAGTATTGCAAATTGGGATATACCAATAAAAGAAATTGATTTAAAACAAAATACATGTCATGCACATGCAAGAAATATTGCCATGCAAGAAGTAGATGCACCATATTTTATATTCATTGATTCAGATGATTATTTAGCTTCTTATGCACTTGCATTTTATATGAAAAAAATAAATCAATTTGATGCACTTATTTC
>NZ_SDSC01000057.1 GCF_004117835.1 Macrococcus sp. DPC7161
CGGCTGATAGATGGGGAGTGTCTGGCTAAGCACTCATCACAAGGGGGGATTTCCACACCAGTTGCCAACTGGTCGGCGCATGCGCAAGGCACGACTTTTTTAAGGAGATGGACTCGCTAGGGAGTCAGTTCGATGCGTCGATGACGCGAGGAGTGATTGCAGTATGCACCAGACAATCCATTAGGAATCCCGGAAAGCTCGCCAAAATAGCGTGGCTTTTGTAAGCAGCCACCGTGTTCACGTGCCGGAAAATTTCGAGTGAGAGATGAGATACCACACATGAACCATGGTCGCTGCCCAACACCCCCAGGAACTTGAGGCGCCATTAGGCGCGCCACAGCCGAGTACATCCAACTCCGGACTCAAGCCGATCGCGCGGCTGGTCGGAGA
>NZ_SDSC01000058.1 GCF_004117835.1 Macrococcus sp. DPC7161
ATGTACAGCGGCACCCCGCTCTCGCGGTGCGGCTTCGGCCAGCTGTGGGCGCCGCGGAAGGAGTAGAACTCGCCGTCGAAGTCCGCTCCCGCCGGGTCGGTGCCGGCCCACAGGGTGCGCATCACGGCGATCGCCTCGTCGGCGATCTTTCCGCGCCGGTCGAAGTCGCCGCCGCACGCCTCGATCTCCTCCCGCATCCAGCCCAGCCCCAGGCAGATCCGGACGCGGCCGCGGGAGAGCCGGTCGAGGGTGGCCAGACGCTTGGCCAGCACCACCGGATGGTGGTTGGGCGGCACCAGCACGCCCGTGGCGAGACCGAGGTCGGTGGTGGCACCGGCGACGAACGACAGCAGCTCGAGCGGGTCGGGCAGGTCGCAGTCGTCGGGCA
>NZ_SDSC01000059.1 GCF_004117835.1 Macrococcus sp. DPC7161
CTCTTACAAGTGACACTACAAGTATGACAACCTATACATTTATCTAAGTTTAATACCATTGCGATCTGTGCTTTAATCTTCAAGCCAGTCAACCTCCTTCAGTTTTCTAACAGCTACATAAACATCTCTTTGATTTCCAATAGGACCATAATAATTAAAGTGATAACTGATTTGTGCATAACCACCTACAAGTTGTGTTGGCTTTAAATGTATTCGTGTTGGTGCATTATGAGAACCACCTCTTGTTTCTGTAATTTCAGAACCTGGAGTTTCAATATGCTTATCTTGAGCGTGATACATAAACATCGTTCCTCTTGGCATACGGTGTGACACAACTGCTCGAGCAGTTACTACTCCGTTTCTGTTGTAAACTTCTAACCATTGATTG
>NZ_SDSC01000005.1 GCF_004117835.1 Macrococcus sp. DPC7161
GTTCGCTCGACTTGCATGTATTAGGCACGCCGCCAGCGTTCATCCTGAGCCAGGATCAAACTCTCCATGAAAGATTGCTTGATATAAGCTCTTGATTGGTTAAGCCAATCACTCTTTGGGAGTGAACCAAGTTCACTCAAATTATTGGAATTAACGTTGACATATTGTCATTCAGTTTTCAATGTTCATTTTTGTTGCTACAAGAAACAATTTTATCAGGTTCAAAACCTTTGGTCAAGCTTTATTTTGAAGAAGTTTTACACTCTTTCATTTCGCTTGTTGTTATCTCGTTGCTGCCTTATAAATATTACTAGCTTTGAAAGTGTTTCGCAAGTGTTACTTTTACACTTTTGAAATTCTTTTTTTAAGCTCGTTTCGGCTATTTTGTTCACGTCGTTTTGACGACTTTTATATAATATCAAGTCCCACAATTTTGGTCAATACTTTTTACTAAACTTTTTTTATAAACTTCTATATTTTATTTTTCTTCTATTATATGCATTTTTAAAATTTCTTATGGTTGTTTTTTATTCATAAATAGCGTGTGTTACTCATTACACTTGAGCGTTATATTTACACAAACAATGCATTTGAATAAATAAAGTAGACTCACCATCTTTTGTGTAATTATGTTATAATCTCATTTGAAGTTATGAGGAGATGATCATATGAAATTGTTTAACCGAAAGCCACAAAGTAAAATTAATCGTATTCGTTCATGGGCACTTGGTCTTATTTTTATAGGTTTTATTTTAATGTACATCGGTGTATGTTTAATGTATTTCTTTAAATCACCTGTTATTTTAGGCATATTTATTATTATTGGAATGATCATGTTATTGTTTAGTTTGGTCGTATACTTCTGGATTGGTATGTTCTCCATGAAAACCATTCAAGTCAGATGTCCAAATTGTGAAAACTATACTAAAATGTTAGGTCGTGCTGACATATGTACGCACTGTAATCAGCCACTAACACTTGATCCCGATTTAGAAGGAAAAGCATTTGATCAAGACTATAACAACAAACGTAAAAGTAAAGCATTAGAAGAAAAAGAAAAATCACATGATTTAACGAAATAATAAGCCCAAAAAAAGAGAAACGACATTGACGTCGTTTCTCTTTTTGTTTTTATTTTTTCTTTTTACTTTGACATTCAGGACAAATACCGTAAATCTCCATGCGGTGATGTGTTACTGCATAGCTTGTAATATGTTCAGCGATACTTTCAACTTCATCTAATCTCGGATAATGGAAATCTGAAATCTTACCACATTCACTACAAATGATATGATAATGATTTGAATTATCAAAATCGAATCGACTCGCTGCATCTCCATAAGTGAGTTCTTTAATCAGGCCAGTCTCTTTGAACACCTTTAAATTATTGTATACTGTGGCAACACTCATATTACTGAATTGTGATGCCAATGCCTTATATATTTCATCAGCTGTAGGATGTGTGTGATGTTCGATTAAATATTGAAGTACGGCTTGTCTTTGTGGTGTTATACGCACACCTGTTTCACGTAACGTCTTTATAGCATCTTGTAATTGTTCTTCATGCGTATATTCTACTGCCATCACTTCACCTACTTTCATTCTTAATACATTTATATTACAGTGAGTATCCATTCAATGTCAATTGTCTTGTTTATAATCATTATTATTTAGTATTGATTATCTCCTAATAACCGGCTTCTAAATTTACAAGATTTTTAAATGCTTGTTTATTTTCTATACCTAAATCGAGATTAAACTCAAAGATTTCAGTTGCTCGGGTATTATAATGTTGACTTAGACCTGTAATATGCGGCGTCATGATTATATTTTTCAATGTATATAAATCATTTTCAGGTGAAAGTGGCTCATTTTCATACACATCTATAGCAGCTTTTCTAATAATATTATTTTTTAAGACATCTACAAGTACCTTTTCTTCAACAATTGATCCTCGACCAACATTGATAAACAACGCTTCGTCTCCCATTGCCTCAAAATCTTGTTTACTTATCAAATGGAAAGTATCCTTTGTTTCTGGTAATACGTTAACGATGATATTGGATTTTTTAAAGGCCGTTTGTCTATCATCGGTCGGATATGTTTCATCAAAACTATCTACTGCTCTACCATCTGTATTAACCCCAATAACATGCATGTCAAATGCTTTGCACTTTTGTGCCGCAGCTTGCGCGATTTGACCTGTCCCTAAGAAACAGATCGTTTCATTGAAAAGTTCTTTATGTCTAATTTTCGTTTGATAACCTTTTTCTTGTTGCAATTCATAAAAATCAATTACCGATTTATAATCCGTCATAATGTATGACATGATGTATTCTGAAATTTGTATTTTGTGTACACCTTTCGCATTCGTTAAGATAATGTCTCTTGATTTAATGTAATCTAATGGTAAATGATTCACACCTGCAGCATACCAAGCAATCCATTTTAAGTTTTTGCATGATTTAAGGAATTTTTCATCAACTTTATTATCATACGAAATCAGAATTTCGACATTCTCTTTATCTTTGTCTGTTAGTTCATCTAGTTTGCACTGTTTAAATTGGTGGTTTGGAAACTTATGTTTTAAATCATCTAGTATATTCCCTAACTTTACTGTAGAAATAATATACATGAATACACCTCTTATTCGTGTGTTTCTAGCACTTGCTTTATCGCTTCAATTTGTGTTTTGACTTTCACTTGATCAAATATTGCCATAATCTTATTTTCTTCGTCTAAAATAATCGTTGTTCTTACAATACCCTTACTCTCTTTGCCAAAAACTTTTTTAAGGCGATAAACTTCAATCGATTCACTGTATTTATAATCTTCATCAACAAGTAAATCGAATTTTAAATCATATTTTTTGATAAAATTTTGATGCTTTTTCTCTGAATCACTACTTACTCCATACACTTTAACACCAAGTTCATTAAACATATCTAAATGGTTATTAAAATCACAAGCTTGATCTGAACACGTAGGTGTATTGTCTTTCGGATAAAAATACAATACTGTTTTACTCCCTAAAAGAGAGTGACTTGTCACCGCTTCTCCATTTTGATTCTTCATCACAAAATTAGGTAATTGTTCACCAATCCTTAACATATTCATAACACTCCTTTTAAATTTGTCTTCACTTTATGATAGTATAGAATACGAAAACACTACAAGAAAGAGGGCCTATTTATGAATTTTACAAATTCTGAAATAATTCAAAAAGACGCAAATGAATATATATTAGGAGGTGTCAACTCACCTTCTAGAAGTTATAAAGCAGTTGGAGGCGGTGCACCTGTTGTAATGGAACGTGGTGAAGGTGCTTATTTCTACGACGTTGATGGTAACAAGTACATTGACTATTTAGCAGCATATGGTCCAATTATTACCGGACACGCACATCCACATATTACTGAAGCCATTAAACGTGCAGCTGAAAACGGTGTATTATATGGTACACCAACAACGCATGAAGTTAAATTTGCAAAAATGTTACGTGAAGCCATTCCAAGTTTAGAAAAAGTCCGCTTTGTTAACTCTGGTACTGAAGCTGTCATGACAACAATTCGTGTCGCTCGTGGTTTTACTAATCGTGATAAAATCATTAAATTTGCTGGTTGTTACCATGGGCATTCAGACTTAGTATTAGTTGCTGCTGGTAGTGGTCCATCACAATTAGGTACTCCTGATTCAGCAGGTGTTCCAAAAAGTGTTGCACAAGAAGTGATTACAGTACCTTTTAATGATATTGATTCATTTAAAGAAGCGATTAACCACTTCAGTGATCAAATCGCAGCAGTTTTAGTAGAACCGATTGTTGGTAACTTTGGTATCGTAGAACCTGCGCCAGGATTTTTAGAAGCTGTGAATGAAATAGCACATGCAAACGGCACTTTAGTCATTTATGATGAAGTCATTACTGCATTTAGATTCTGCTATGGTGGTGCACAAAATATGCTTGGTGTGACACCTGACTTAACAGCTTTCGGTAAAATTATCGGTGGTGGATTACCAATCGGAGCATATGGCGGACGTCAAGACATTATGGAAAGTGTTGCACCACTAGGCCCAACATATCAAGCGGGTACGATGGCAGGTAACCCTTTAAGTATGCAAGCTGGTATTGCATTACTTGAAGTGATTCAACAACCTGGCGTTTATGAAAAACTTGATGAGCTTGGTGAAATGTTAGAAACGGGTATGCTTGAATTAATTAAAAAATACAACATTAAAGCGACAATCAATCGTCTTAAAGGCGCATTAACGATTTACTTTACAGATGAAAAAGTAAGCAATTATGAACAAGCTGAAAACACAGATGGAGAAATCTTTGCGAAGTTCTTTAAATTAATGTTGAACCAAGGTATTAACTTAGCACCTTCTAAATATGAGGCATGGTTCTTAACAACAGAACATACTAAAGAAGATATTGAAAAGACTTTAGTCGCAGTTGAAAACGCATTTAAATCTCTTTCACTTGAAAAATAACCAGTAACATTGTATAAGTGTACTATCAATAATTAGGAGCGTTATATGAAATTAGGTGCCAGAATACTCAAAACAGGAATCGCAATTGTACTTGCTTTATTTTCAGCATCGTTTATTGATGCACCAGGCGGCATTGTCGCAGGCATTTCAGCGTTATTCGCGATGCAACCTTCAGTGTATAAATCATACAGAACCATCATAGAGCAATTGCAAGGTAATACTATCGGTGCATTACTCGCCATTTTAATGGTACACTTCTTTGGTTTTAATATATTAATATCAGGTTTGACATCAATCATCTTGATATCGTTATTACTCAAATTAAATTTATCTAATGTTGTTGGGCTCGCCGTGGTGACGCAACTGATCATTATGGATGCTCATGATGGTAATTTTTATACGACAGCATTATTAAGGTTCTCATTTGTTATGATTGGTGTTTTAAGTGCATTTGTTGTAAATACACTGTTCTTACCACCAAAGTTTGAAACGAAAATGTATGTTAACTGTTTAAATATTTGTGGTGATATCTTTAAATGGATTCGTCTTGAAATCAATGGAACGACTGAATATCACGTCGTAAAAAGAGATTTAGATGACATTAAATCTCGTATTGAAAAGCTAGAAACACAATTTTCTTTGTATAAGGAAGAACGTGCGTATACG
Organism: Macrococcus sp. DPC7161; assembly: GCF_004117835.1. Classification (GTDB taxonomy): domain Bacteria; phylum Bacillota; class Bacilli; order Staphylococcales; family Staphylococcaceae; genus SDSC01. The sequence goes on from NZ_SDSC01000005.1 coordinate 5,158, forward strand.
AAAAGACGTGCATTAAGAAATACACGAAAAAAAATATTATTTAAAGAAATGATACGTTCAACACGTAGGGCTTATGACGTATTAAGAAAGTTAAATCGCTATGAAAATGACGTGTTAAATTTACCAGAAGAATTAAAAATCCAAATTAAATTTGAGTTAGATGAGTTAATGACGCACCATGAAGAAATATTAATGCGTGTCACTGAAAAAATCCCTAATACAAAATTGGAAGATCACTCATTAATTCGAGTGTATAAAATCAATTTGATCGATGCTTTTTTAGTAGAGCTTAGAAAAGATGAATCTGACGTTGAATACAATAAAGAACACATCTTCCAAGTACTTGGTGCAATGTTTGAATATCGCGAACAATTGCAACATTTAGATCGTTTATCTCACAGTTTCTACAAATACCATAAAGACGATAGAAAAATTAATATTACTAATGAAAACTTGGATTTATAAAAATAACGGCTGGGCTTATGCCCAGCCGTTATTTTCATCTATTATTACTTTATCTTTAGATACAAATGGATTCCCTGCAACGGTAAATCGATATAAATAATCCACTGCTTCTTCTTTATTGTCGATACCAATACGTTTACTACTTATTATCGCTTTTGGTACTTTACCCAATTGTAATTGAATCGCATCTTCATTCAATCGTTTACCATTATGTAAGTCTCTTTTTACACCTAAACATTGTGTCAGTTTACCTGGCCCATTAGATAAATCAGTACTTCTACCCCTTCTTTGTTCCATTTCACATATACCTATATGCGGTTCAATCGCACGAATCAATACACCTTCAGGCGTTTGTGCGTCTTTAGTAATAAAGTTCATACAATGATGTCCATGCATTGTATAAACATATATGCCACCGAAATCGCGATACATCATTTCATTTTTCTTAGTACGTTTACCTTGGTACGTATGTGCAGCTTTATCATGAACACCAAGGTACGCTTCTGTTTCAGTAATGTAGCCACTCGTAACAACACCATCAATCGTCGTAATGATTTCCATCCCTAATAAAGCTTTCGCCGCTTCTATTGTATCCCTTTTTAAAAATGATAAATCCATGAATGCCCTCCTAAAAAAGAAGTTGAGACATCATTTGATGTCTCAACCTTGATTTTGTCCCGTCCTCTTATCAGCGGTTCAAAAGCAACTCTGAACGCTTTTGTCCCGTACTCTCATACTTAATCTTCTAAATGCTGTATTGTATATAAGTTGTAGTATTCATGTTGATTGTTCATTAACTCTTGATGTGTACCCATTTCTTTAATTTCACCATTTTGAATAACCACTATTTTATCAGCATGTGTAATCGTTGATAAACGGTGTGCAACAATCACAGTTGTTCGGTCTTTAGACAATGTCTCTAAAGCTTCTTGAATAACTGCTTCACTTTCTAAATCAAGTGCACTTGTCGCTTCATCTAAAATTAAAATTGGTGGATTTTTTAAGAATACACGAGCAATTGCTACACGTTGTTTTTGTCCACCAGATAATTTCACACCACGTTCACCGACTTCTGTATCGTAGCCAGCAGGCAGACTCATAATAAAGTCGTGTGCATTAGCAAGCTTCGCAGCGTAAATCATTTCTTCTTCAGTTGCTTCAGGCTTACCTAATAAAATATTTTCTCTAATCGATTCTGAAAATAAAATATTATCCTGCATCACCATACCGATTTGATTTCTTAAACTTTCAATCGTAAAGTCTTTAATTGGTGTTTCATCTATTAATATTTCACCACTTGTCACATCATAAAAACGAGGAATCAAACTGATCATAGTTGATTTACCACCACCACTCATCCCAACAAATGCAACGGTTTCTCCAGGATTAATTTTTAAATTAATATCGTGTAATACTTCTTGGTCTTCTTCATTATATTTGAAACCAACTTGTTTAAATTCTATTTCCCCATTCGTTACTTTCACTGGTCTTGCAGTTGGTGTATCTTCAATATCATAAATTTCATCAAACAAGTGGAACATTCTATCCATTGATGCCAAACTTTGTGTAAGTGTCGTTGATGATGAAACAAGTCGACGTAATGGGCCGTATAAACGGTCAAGGTATGCGATAAAAGCAGCTAAACTACCTACAGTTAATCCATCTCCGATAACTAAATATGCACCAAAACCGACAACCAATAATGGTCCAATATCTGTTACCGTATTAATGACCGCAAAACTTTTCGCGTTCCATTTCGTATGTGCTAATGCTTTATTAAAGAAATTTTGGTTACGCTTGTTAAAGCGTTTCGCTTCATGATTCTCAATTGCGAAACTTTTTATTACTGTCATCCCTTGTACACGTTCATGTAAATATCCTTGCACCTCTGCAAGACTTTGCGAACGTTCGCGTGTTAACCTTCTTAAATTGCCAAAGAAGTAATACACCGAAAAGATATAAAACGGAAATACAATTAACGAAATCAAGGTCAGCTTTACATCCATCGTAAACATGATGACAAGTGCAATTATGATTGTTACTAAATCTAACCAAACATTCATTAATCCCGTCACAATAAAGTCTTTTGTAGATTCCACATCATTAATCACTCGAGAGATGACTTCTCCAACTTTATTGTTGGCATAAAACTTCACACTTAACTTTTGTAAATGTGCATATAATTTTTTTCGAATATCATATAAAATTTTATTACTCGTCCATTGCGCTAAATATTGTCTGTAATATTCAACAGGCGGACGAATCACCACAAAGATAAAGCCGAACAATAAGAGTGCATGCACTAAAGCATCTTTTTTCTCTTGTACGGATAAACTATTATTATTAATAACATCATCGATAACATATTTAATCAATAATGGAATTAATAATGGAATTCCAAACTTTAATATCCCAACAATGATGGTTAATACGATTAACCATGAATAGGGTTTTACAAATTGCATATAGCGTTTTAACATATTGTCACCTAACTTTTTTAAAATAAGAAACGAGGAAAAGACAATGTCTTACCTCGAATCAATCTTCCATTATTCTTTTTTGCAAATGAAATCTTTCTTGCCAAACTTTAATGAAGTCCGGCGCAAACGGTCCTTTTTTTCTCTCAATCCACTGTTGCAAAATATCAACGTTTTTTCTAAGGATATAATCGATATCTTTAGGATAATTCATTTGTTTCATATGTTGTTCATATTCATCTTCATCAAGTAAATGATATTTTCCATTAGGATATACTTTAATATCAAGGTCATAATCGATATACTTAATCGCTTCTGTATCATAAACAAACGGTGAAGAAAGATTGCAATAATAATAAATACCATCTTCACGAAACATACATATTACATTAAACCAATACTCAGCATGAAAATAAACAATGGCTGGTTCACGAGTGATCCATGTTCTACCATCGCTTTCCGTTACTAATGTTCGATTATTCCCTCCAATAATAACATGATTAGTCCCCTTTAAAATCGTTGTTTCCGACCAGACACGATGAATCTTGCCATTATGTTTATAACTTTGAATTTGTACGTTCTGGCCTTCTTTTGGTATGGATTCTTTGACCATATTCCACACCACCTATGATTTATTTTACTTTTACATTATAGCACAACTTAAGTGGTAATAAACGGATTTAATCTTAAAGCGATGATAAATAACGTTCATAAATTTTATTCATAGATGTTGGGAAAGTTAATTGTGATTTTTCCTCACGACTCATCCAATGTTGTGAAGCTTTTTTCTTATCATTGGTATGTGCAATATATACGGTTAAATGCCATGTTAAATGAGTGAATTGATGCTTTAAAGTCATGAGTGGCTCATTGAATAATGTAAGTGACATATCCAATTGAGATTCAACATTGGATATATGGGTTTCAGTGTCAAACATTGGAAATTGAAACATAGATGCTAACAATCCATCAGGTCTTCTTTCAATCAAAAGTTCACCATCATTTTCTATCAAATATACATCATAATGTTCCACACGCTTTTTAATTTTTTTGAGTTTAACAGGGCGTTCTAAAACATTCCCCACTTCAAAGCTTTCACAATGTTGTTGAACTGGACATAGCATGCACAACGGTTTCTTCGGCGTACAAATAACAGCTCCTAATTCCATAAGCGCTTCATTAAAATCTCCCGCTGCTTCAGGCATGTCCTCAAGCACTTTTTCTTCAAAATGCAGACGTGCTTTTGCACTAGCAATATCAAATGCGTCATTATCTAACCGAGAATAAACGCGATAAACATTCCCATCAACAGCTGGCAAAGGATGATTAAATGCAATACTCATCACCGCACCTTGTGTGTACGGCCCTACTCCTTTTAAATTTAAAAATTGTTTAGGATCGTTTGGTACTTGACCATTAAAGTCTTTGTGTACAGTTTGTACCGCTTCATAAAAGTTTTTAATACGCGAATAATAGCCTAAACCTTCCCAATATTTTCTGACTTCATCAATTGGCGTTTTTGCCAGGGATTCAATGGTCGGAAACCTTTCGATAAACCTATTGTAATAATTAATCACTGTTGCGACTTGCGTTTGCTGCAACATCACTTCTGATAACCAGATTTTATATGGATCATTGGTTTCTCGCCATGGCATTTGCCGTTTATTTTCATAAAACCATTGTAGTAAATCTTGACTTAATGTTTGTGAATTTCGTTTCAAAAAATATTACCTTCCTTTAAATGTTATTCGTATTGATTATTAAAAAATCTTGATATAATAGAATTGAGGTGAATGTTATGGACACTGCTACTCATGTTGTAATGGGTGTTGCGCTTGCGGGGTTTGCGACTATGGACCCAGCTGCTGTTGAAATGTATCCAGCTGTCGTTACTGCCGTAATGCTCGGTTCCCAAATACCAGATATTGATACCGTGCTTAAATTAAAAAACAATGCCGTTTATATCACACATCATCGCGGCATCACACATTCAATTCCATTTACATTGTTTTGGCCGATTGCATTGGTATTATTTGTTGCTTTAATGTTTCATGGTGTTAATATTAACTATTTACATTTATGGATGTGGGCACAACTCGCTGTATTTTTACATGTCTTTGTAGATATGTTTAATTCTTATGGCACGCAAGCAATGCGTCCATTTACAAAGAAATGGATTCAAATCGGTATTATTAATACGTTTGACCCAATTATTTTCGTTGGCCATCTTCTTGCCATTTTTGCATGGTACTTAGGTGTTCATCCAAAATGGTGTTTCATAACTTTATATATTTTACTCGTTGTATACTATATCATTAGACGCACATTACAACAATCGATTAAGAAACGTGCATTAAATTTGATTCCAAAAAATGAACACGTCATTAAAACATTTGTTGCACCTACTATGCGTTTTTTTGAATGGCGTGTTGCTATTCAAACCGATCAATATGATTATATAGGTCGTAGTTATAAAACTTCTGTTAACTTTAGTGATAAATTTAAACGTACGCCTTTTCCAACTGAAGCGATAATGGCATATGCTAAACACGATAATAATTTAAAAGCATTTTTAAGATTTAGTTCAATATACCGTTGGACTGTTGTACCAACAAACAATGGTACAGAATTAAGATTCATTGATTTACGCTATTTAAAGGATGGCCATTATTCATTTGTTGCCATATTAAATTTAGATGATTTAAATCATGTTACTCACAGTTATACGGGGTGGGTATTTTCAGAAGAAAAATTACAAAAAAAGCTATTCAAACCAACTTAAAAGAGAGGAAGACAATCCTATGATAAAGATTGTCTTCCTCTCTTTCATGTTAATAATAGCAATTGATTCACTAATTTTTACTGCTTATTCACGTTTATTTCATCTTTTAACAATTCATAAATATAATTAAACCAAATATAGATAAATGCCAATTCAATCCAAAAAATAAGATGACTTGGTATATTATAAAATGCCGAACTTCCTAATACAACAGACTCTTGAAATCCATTCACTACAAAATAAAATGGATTTAATCTCAGTAAGTTCACAAGTATTTCAGGCACATTTGAAGGCACCCATAATATTGGTAAACTTAAAAATAAAACAACTAAAGTCCCAATCACAAACCATTTCATATTTTTACGAATATGCATCGTCAAAGCAAATAATGTGCAGATTGGGATTAACAATAACATCGTCAACACTATGAAATATACTATTCCCCAAAAACTCATCTCTACATCAATTTGATTTGAGAGGCGTATCCATTGTAAAAGTATGAACGATACAAAAAACAATACAAAGAAATTAATGATTTGTACATTAGATAAAATATAGATTGGAATATTTGAAATGTTTAACAAAAATCCTCTTGCTTTAATTTTTAAACTAGAAAAATAAATTGCAGATGATATCCAAGCAAACATTAATAACCCTGAAAGTTGCCAAAGTCGCGTTGATTTATCAATTGGCAAACTAGAAGTTAAATTCAACAGTAAAAATACAAAACTGATTAATGCTAAGTTCACCACTAAATAAAGTGTATATAATTTTTTACTGTATCTTGATTCTAAACTTGCATTCTTTATGGTATATGGTAACTGTTTAAGACTATCAATTAATTCATTCATTTTCACACCTACATTTGGATATAAATCCATGTATTTTTCTTGAAATCCGCAACAATAAAGCCTTGTCCTACTTTCGAAATCCAATAATCATCTTTAATTTTATATTTATCTATCAGTTTCTTCTCATTCTTCATTGGGAAACTGAATGCATTCAATTCATTGTAATCATCAAAATGCAAATAAATATTATTTTTCGTTAATTTCACACTATAACGATCATTTGTTTCTGGATACAACTCTTTATTAATGGTTGCATGGCTTTTTCCTAAATAAGCATTAAAAAAGTCACGATAGTTTATATAATTATCGTATATATATGGTTCAAGTTCACTTAAAGTCACTTCATCATATAATGCTGCAGGGTTGATATAGACAATATTTTTCTTCGGTGTTGTATATGTCTTTTTATTTAAATCAAGACGGTACAATTGATCGTTGTATCCTGATATCGGAAATACTGTTCCATAAGGTACTTTAAAGTTTGTCGGCCCTTTAATGTCGTTATTGCCTAACATTAATGCATACGCATATTTGTCAGTAAATGTTGCACCTTCTTTTTTGAGAATACTTTGATCCTCATTAATGACTTGTCTTTCAGAAACGCCGATGCCATTAATCATTAATACAAATGCCAAAAGCACAGCTGTCATCAACATAAATGAAACAAAAAATAAGCGTTGTATTTTTTCATCAATAATGGCATAACCATACTTTTCTTTTCTACTAAAGCCCGTAGAATCTTCTTTTGCATTAGCACGCTTCATTTTATAGTCTAAATCAAACAATTCACGTTCTTCATCAGTTCTACAGCTTTCATAATCTTTAATATAATTTTTATAAAGTGGTAAAACTTCTTTTGGTAACCCTGCTTTTCTAATTTGCCCATGTGATAACCAAGTAATATAGTTGGCTTTCTGTTCAATAAAGGATAACTCAGAATCCATTAAAACAATTGATTTTTGTTCTTTCACAAGTAAATCAATGACCATCGCAAATTTCTCTTTGAATGGTGCATCTAAATGGCGATATAAATCATCAAAAATAACGACTTCAGGTTTTAAGAAATAAGCAAGACTGATCATTAATTTTGACTTCTCAAAATCTGATAAATCGTTGTATGTTTTTGATGCATCCATTTCAGCAAATTCTAATACATGTTTGCGTTTTTCCTTTAATGAGGATTGTACATTGAATGCAATGAAAATCGTATCTAACAATTCATTTAAGGACGCATTGCTACCAAAAATGTGATTATGACTCGCTAAAAAAGTCGAATGCTCATTCTTCACTTTACCTTCAGATGGTGCAACAACTTTCGCCATTAATTTCCCGACGACTGATTTACCTGAACCCGGTAAACCCACTAAACCTAATACTTCACTACGATATAAGTGAATGGTGATGTTTTTTACTTCTATCGAGTGGTTTTGTGTTTTAGGTAAAATTAAATCACGTACTTTAGAAAAACCACTAACATTTCTAAAATATTTTGTTACATTGACTAGCCTTACTAAAATATCTTCAGACATAGCGGCCTCCTTATTTTAATTGCAATAATGCCACAGGAATTCCCTCTTCACTTAAATTTGAACCAAGTCTAAATCCCCAAGCAAATACACCTTTTATGCGTTCTACTTTAAAATATTGTTTCTCTGCACCAATGAGTGCATAAACCTTACCAATTTCAATTTGATTCGTATCAACAAGATAGCTCTCAGCAATAAGTGCTTTTCTTTGCCAAACTTCATACTCATTTACGATACCCATCATTTCTGCTTTACGTGCTTTTTCACGGTAGTTAGACACCACTTGTTGTAATTCATATGTATTCATTTCAATTAATTTTTTATCTTCACTCATCTTCCATGCCACTTTCTTTTAATGCGCTTTGTATTTGGTCATATTGAAACCCTTTACGCATCATTTGTTCAATTACTTTTTGATACAATGCTTTCCCTGTGTATTTACGACTTAATTTTGTTACTGATTTTTCAAGTTGTGCCATTAAAACACCATCTTGTTGTTCAACGAATACGTCTGCTAAATAGTCACTCACAATATCAAAATTATAACCTTTTTGATAGAAGGTTTGCATTAATTTTTGTTCTAACATGCGTTGTGATAATTTATGACTGTATTTCTTTTGGACTTTTTGAGCAATCTTAGTAATACGTTCAGCATCAATTGCATCAATAAATTTCGCTTTATACTTTTCGATTAAATCATGCTCAACGCCTAAACTTTTAAGTTCCGCTTCAAAATGATTTGGTCCTTTATCTGTTGTATTTAATAATGTGTTCATATAACTTAAACAATAATCCTCATGATTAATGTATTGATTTTTTATACAATAATCAATCGTTTGATGGATGTGATTTTCACTTACTTCGGCTTTATTTAAATATTGTCTTACTTCTTGCTCTGTTCTTTTCTTATAAGATAAATAATTTAAAGCAAGATTGATGGCGCGTCGATAATTATCATAATCTCCAATCGCTTGGAGCATATCATCCGTCAGTTCTTGTCCTTTCTTTAAATTATAAAAGACATAGGTAGCAGCATCTATTCCTGCAAAGAAATTGTTATCAATGTAAAGATTAAAACGATCTTTGTTATTTTTTTGGACTTCAATCTTTGTTATTTTATGCATAACTGCCTCCATAAAAAATAACGCTTCATTAAAGCGCTATTTTTGTTTATTCTATTATAACCCATTTAAACCATTATTATAATCAGATTGATTAATATAACCTTGATCAAGCATTTTCTTCAAAGTTGATTTCGTGCGACTGATTAAAGCACTATCTTGTTTATAATTTTCAACATCATATGTTGATGGTGCATTAATTGTAGATGCTAGCATTGCAGCTTCTAAAACTGTTAGTTGTTTGTAATATTGGTTTTGTATATGACTACTCGCTTTAAAATAATAATTCGCAGCATCTTCAATCGTATAATTATTATCTCCAAAATAAATGGTATTTAAATAATAACTCAAAATTTGATCTTTGGAATAATTGTTTTCTAATCGTTTAGCAACAACGATTTCTTGAATTTTTCGAGATAAGCTTTTCTCTTGAGAGAAATAATAATTTTTAACAAGTTGCTGGGTGATTGAACTGCCACCTTGTGACATTTCACCGTTTTTTAAACTCACAAAAAGTGCACGCATCGTACCAAACCAATCAACACCATCGTGTTTATAAAATCGTTTATCTTCAACAGCAACAAATGCATTTTTAACATACTTTTGCATATCTTTAGTCGCAACATAATTTTGTTTCGTTTCAATTTGTTGGACTTTATTAATATCGATAGTAGTCCCTTTATAAACATTAAAACCTATATATAATACGAGTATCAGTAATGGAATGAGTAGGATTGATGCACAACCAAAACACCCAAAACCTCGCTTTCTTCTTTTCAAAATGTATGCACCTCTTTCTTACATACATATTACCACTACGTTGTTTTGTTTTGTATTTTAAATGATAGAAATAGTAAAAAATCCGTCTTAAGATGTATCAAAACCAAATCAAAAAACCAGCTGATAAATATCAGCTGGCTAATCATATATTTATTTCAATAAAGCGAGTGCTTCACGGTTAAAGTCTGGAAGATCGTCTGGTGTACGTGATGTTACAATATTGCTGTCTACTACGACAGATTCATCTACTACTGTTGCACCAGCATTCTCTAAATCTTTACGGATTGAAAGATAACTTGTCAATTTCTTACCTTTTAATAAATCAGTATCAATTAACAATTGTGGTCCGTGACAAATTGCAAATACTGGTTTTTCTTTTTCTACAAAAGCTTTTGCAAATGTACCAAAACGACCTTGTTCATCACCACGTAATAAATCCGGTGAGAAACCACCAGGAATAAGCAATGCATCAAAATCTTCAGGTTTCACATCATTGATTGCTTTATCAATCGTTACTTCAGTATTGTCTTTTTTACCTTTAACCGTACTGCCAGCTTCTTTACCGATAACAGTCACATCATGACCTTCTTTTTTAAACGCCTCTACTGGGCTTGTATATTCTGAGTCTTCAAATAAATTTTCTAATACTACTGCGATTTTCTTAGTCATAATATTCATTCCTCCTAAAATCGTTATAGTATTATTTACCCTTCTTAAATATCGTAAAACATTGCTGCTTGAAAATGCATATAAGAAAAGACTAGAACAATCGTCCTAGTCTCTTCATTTTATTAACCTAATCTTCTTTTACGAACTAATCTCACAACTGCCTCTACTTGAGCAGTATGCGGGAACATATCAACAGGTTGAATGTATTCTACTGTAAATGCTTTCGTTAAATGTGCTAAATCCTTTGCTAAAGTTGATGGATTACAACTTGTATAAACGAAAGTTTTCGGTTTAATTTCATTGATTAATTGTATTGTTTCTTTATCTAAACCTGTTCTTGGTGGGTCAACAGTAATGACATCCGGATAGAATCCTGACTCAATCCATTCATGTAACTTTTCACTTGCTTCTCCAAGCTCGAATGTACAATTATCTTTGCCATTCATAGAAGCATTATAAATTGCATTAACAATGCCATCTTCATTCGTATCCATACCACGCACTTCTTTTGCACTATCTGCTAACCAAATACCAATCGTACCTGTACCACAAAACGCGTCTACAACTTGTTCTGAACCTTTTAAAGCTGCTGCTTTTTTAATTTCGTTATATAACACAACAGTTTGTTTTGGATTCAATTGGAAGAAACTTTCTGCTGATAAATCATAAATATGTTCTTCTAATTGTTCACGAATCGTATCACTACCGCCAATAACAATCGTTTCACGACCCATTACAATTGACGTTTTTTCTCTATTGATATTTAATGCAACACTTTTCACGCCTGGTAAACGTAAGACGCGTTCAGCTAATAAATCTTGTTTAAGAAGTTTTGCATCGTTCGTTACAAAGACCACTTGTATTTCACCGGTGCTTAATGCAACACGCGTCACAATATGACGCACACCACGGTCTTTTGTCGGATTTTTACAAACTGCAATGTTTAATTCTGACATGATCTTTTTAATTTCGTTTGTTGTGTTCATTGTGCGCTTATCTTGAACTAAACATTCATGTAAATCGATTAATTGGTTTGAACTCTCTTTGTATAATCCCGCGCGAATTTTGCGACCAGATTTTTCAACTGGGAACTGGTTTTTATTACGGTAATAGAATGGCGATGCCATACCTTTAACGTCTCTAATTTTATCTAATTTAATATGTGGTGCATATTTTGTAATCGCATCTTCTACAATTTGCTTCTTATACTTTAATTGCGCGTCATAATCTAAATGCTGTAATTGACAGCCACCACATAAATCAAATACTTTACAAGGTGCTTCAACACGCTCGTTTGATCTCTCTCTTATTTTTACAAGCTTAGCTTCAAGAAACTTAGGATTAACATTGGTTACTTGAGCAAGAATAACTTCACCAGGTAAAGCACCCTTTACAAAAGTAATCTTTCTTTTAAAATAACCAATTCCTTCTCCATTGATTCCTAAACGTTTAATGGTTAAAGGAAATTGTTGCCCTACTTTTACGAATATATCTGCCATATTTGCTCCTTAGTTTTTAATTGACTTCACTTTTTCTTCTAATTGATCTAATAAACTTAACCACTCATCAATATCATTGATGTCTGTTGTTTCTGGGTCTACCGATTCGATTGTCTCCATAAAGTCTGATAATTTTACTTTAATTTCTTCTAATGATTGTTTTGACATAGTCTTCTCCTTATTTACTTATCATTTGATAAGGTTTCATATTGTACTCATTATGAAGTACAATCCATTAATTTTCAATTGTTTTATCAGTAAAGATTTTTATTGAAGTTGACTAATTTATGATATGGTGGATAATGGTACATGAATAAAATTGAAAGAAGGATTTAATTTGTTACTTACGAAAAAACCAATCAGTATTACAAATGACCCATGGGAAGCGTATGAAGATGTAAAAGCATATGGGGAAACTAAACTGTCAAATATAGAATTTACAACGACGACTTTATGTAATATGAGATGTGCACATTGTGCCGTTGGATATACATTACAAGTAAAAGATCCAGAAGTCATGGATATGAACTTAATATTAAAACGTTTAGATGAAGTCGAACATTTAAAAACATTAAGTATTACAGGCGGAGAGCCGATGTTTTCGAAAAAATCGATAAAAGAAACGGTTACGCCTATTTTAGAGTATGCCAAATCACGTGGGATATATACGCAAATGAATTCCAACTTAACGATTGATTATAACCGTTATGAACCATTAATTGATTTAATTGATGTGATGCATATTTCTCATAACTGGGGCACAATCGATGAATTCGCAGAAGTTGGCTTTAAAGTGATGGAAAAACAACCACCTTTAAAAATGCGCTACAAACTTTATGAACAAATCATAGAGAACTCAAGAAAATTATCAGAAGCTGGTATGTTTGTATCTGCAGAAACGATGTTAAACAAAAGTACGATTCCATATTTAGAGAAAATACATAATGAAATCGTTCATGATATGAAATGTGCGAGACATGAAGTGCACCCAATGTATCCATCAGACTTCGCAAGCGATTTAAACATCTTATCTATAGAAGAAACAAAATCAACCATTCGCAAATTATTAACATTTCGTGATGAAGCAACTTGGATGTTATTTGGAACATTACCGATATTACCATGTTCAATGAACCCAGATGACTTAGCCTTCTTAGATGAAATTAATCAAGCTAATAACGTGACTGTACGAAATGATCCAGATGGCCGTTCTAGATTAAATGTCAATGTATTTACAGGTGATGTGATTGTAACAGATTTTGGTGATGAAACAGGTTCAATTGAGAATATTCATCATACTTCACTTCAAGACATTTATGACAAATGGAAACAATCAGCACTATACAAAACATTAAATTGTCATTGCCCAAGTGTGCAATGTCTAGGACCAAACTTATTAGTTAAAAATATGTATTATCCAGATGTGGACTTTAAAGCAAACGAAAAACGTATGCACATCACTCAGCCTTAGTTCAGTTTGCAGCTCATCTGATACTTACAATTGAGCTACAGATCCATCTGTGGCTCATCTGGTACTTACACTTGAGCTGCAGATCCATCTGTGGCTCATCTGTCACTCACACTTGAGCTGCAGATCCATCTGTGGCTCATCTGGTACTTACACTTGAGCTGCAGATTCATCTGTGGCTCGCCTGATACTTACACTTGAGCTGCAGATCCATCTGTGGCTCATCTGGTACTTACACTTGAGCTGCAGATTCATCTGTGGCTCATCTGCTACTTACACTTGAGCTGCAGATCCATCTGTGGCTCATCTGTCACTTACACTTGAGCTGCAAATCCATCTGTGGCTCATCTGTCACTCACACTTGAGCTGCAGACCCATCTGTGGCTCGCCTGGTACTTACACTTGAGCTGCAGATATAAAAAAATCCGAACATACGATATATCGTATGTTCGGATTTTTATTTTCATCGATTATTGAATCATTTTCGTAAAGTGCTCGACTAAAGCTTTTGTTTCATTGCGTGATGCTTTTCTTTGTTCGGCGCGTTTTGCACCTGTTTCGATGAGCCATGCTTCTTCTTCAGTTTCAGCAATAATCAAAGGCACTTCTGTTGGGCGTTGATCACTACCTAATGCTACAAATGTTAAGAAACTGATTGCAGCTAAAGTTTTCTCCGTTGTTAATGGGTTTTCTTTATATACTTTCGTACAAATTTCCATAGAAGATGTACCTGTATGTGTCACCATAGCTACTAAATTTAATATCTCTCCAGATCTGACCGGAGCTAAGAAATGCAATGCGTCAGATGATGCAGTAACTACCGGTCGTTCACTATGACGTGTTGCAGCAATCGATGCGATATCATCAATTTCCGCCATTAATTTTCCACCGAATAATGTATGATGATGATTTGTATGTCCTGGAAATATTTGTGTTGTTTTCGTGCTTTTTGAAGCTTGCATTGTCTTGGTTAATCGTTCTGTCATATTGAATTTCCTCTCTAAACTTGATTTCATCTAGAATTCATAGAAAAAAGGAACGAGATTAATCTCATTCCTACATACCAAAGTTATCAACTATATAGTTAATTAATGAACGTCATCTGCAAATACTTTTTTCTCTAACGCTTCTTCAGGCGTATCGATACGATCTGCTTCTTTTGAATCAAACGCATTTATTAAGAAATGCATAATTGTTGCTCCAATACCGAAAATTGCAAATACAAATGCAATTACGACTAGCCACATCATTGCTACTGACATGTTCATCCTCCTCAAAACCGTTAATAATATTACTATATCATTTTTATGACACAATTAAAATATCAATTTTTAATTTTAAAAAGCCCAGTTACCATTTGTAAAGATTGCTTCTTCTTGTCCATCTTCTGTAATACCAACAATATTTAATGTTGGTCCACCAATCATAAAGTCTTCATGTGTGATTGAACTATTTAATCCAACAGACTCTAATCCTGCTTCATCTAATGCTTTGCCGCCTTCTAAGCAGAATGGATAAGCTGCACCTAACGCTAAGTGGCATGAGGCATTTTCATCAAATAACGTGTTGTAGTATAAGATATTACTGTTTGAAATTGGTGAATCATGTGGTACTAATGCAACTTCTCCTAAATAAACTGCATTTTCATCCGTTTCTAATAATGCTTTTAACGTATCATACCCTACACGCGCTTCATATTCGACTACTTTTCCTTTTTCAAAAGTTAATTTAAAGTCATCGATGATGTTACTTGCATAGCTTAATGGCTTTGTACTTGATACATAACCATCCACTTCATATTTATGTGGAACGGTAAATACTTCTTCAGTAGGCATATTGGCCATAAAAGAAACACCATCTGAATTCACACTTGAAGCCCCACACCAAATATGACCTTTAGGTAATCCAATAGTTAAGTCAGTGCCTTCACCTTGGTATTTTATATAGCGGTATGCTTTCTTATTTAAGTAATCTGCTTTTTCATGTAAATTGTCATTATGTTGTTGCCATGCTGCTACAGGATCTTCATGATTCACTCGAACGGCTTCTAAAATTGCTTCAAGTAATCGATCAAATGCCGCTTCTTTCTCTAATTCAGGAAAAACCAATTGTGCCCATTCATATGATGGATAAGCTGAAACAGTCCAACTGAATTGATCTGTTTGCATCATTTTCATGTATTCGTTGTAAGCTTTACCGTAAGATTGCATATTTGCAGAAACCTTTTTAGGATCTGCCTCCTTTAAATTTTCAGGACTTACAGAAACAACAACTAATTGTGCCGCATTATCACGCGCATAAGTCATTCGCTCATCTACTAAATATTGTGGATGTGTTTCAAATGTTGATAAGTCACGGTACTTAAAGTTTAATTGCGTTAAAACATCATCAGTATATTGTACACGAACATCACTCGCCCCCGCTTTATATGCTTCTTCAACGACGATTCGAATAAATGGACTTGCATCAACTGACGCACGTACAAATACTTTTTGATCCTCTTGAACATTCATCCCCACTTTAACAAGTAATGTTGCATACTTTTGTAATTGCTCTTCTCGCTTCATTGATTTCTCCCCTTTGTCTATTGTTGTTTAATATTATTTGCGTAAATTACCGATTTCATCAGTAATTGCTGCCATTTCATTTGGTGAAAAATTTGATTTCTTTTGTACATAATCATATAAATCTTGTAAGTCTTCTAATTTATTATCATCAATATCATCTGGGTTAATTACACCGATATTAACTAATTTTAATTTTTCTGCAATACCGTTAATTAATGCTGCTTTATCCAAATTTAATCATTCCTTTTTCTCTTTTAAAAAATTTTATTCATCTTTGTATAACTTCTAATAATAAGAATATAATAGTCTGAATCATTTGTATACTTTTTATCTGTGCGTTTTAACACTATAAAGATTAAAATAAAAATTTTTAATTTCAAAGTTTAACACTGCTATACATTTGGGTATATAATAATTAATAGATGGTAACATCAATTTTTTAAACTTTCTTGAGAGGGGAAAATAAGTATGAACAACAAATTAGTCCCAGCAGTTATCGCTGGTGCAGCTGTAGGTGCTGCAATTTCAATGTTAGACAAAAAGACACGCACTTCTGTAAAAGGAAAAATCTCATCAAATAACACAAATGGTGTTACATCTTCAACACCAAGTACAAAAACTAAAATTTCTAATATTAAAGATGAAGTAATGTATTGGAAAGATGTTATTGAAGAAATTCGTCGTAAAAATCCAGAATTAGAAAAAGCAATTATGGATGCAAAAGATACATTCATTGAAAAGAAAAACCAAAAGAAATTATCAGGTCCAAACCAATAAGTATTAAATATTAAAAATTAGAGGTGAACGTTATGACAAAACAAACATCACCTTCTGAAAACAGGACTCAAGGAAATCCCCTTGAGTCTAATTTTTTAGAAGAGCAAACATCAAAAACAAAAAGTTTTAAAGAAGAACAAAAAGCAAGTAATGAAAACTATGTTTCAATGCAAAAATTTAAATCAAAACAACCTAAGAAAGATGATCAAACATTTTACGTTTCAAAAATAAACAAACCAGCAAAATACAAAGAAAACAGTAATTTTTTAAGCAAACTTTTATTCCGAATTGGTAAAGATGATGTTTCTGGTCTTTCAGCACAATTAGCATATTACTTCTTATTGTCTTTATTCCCAATGTTAATTTTCTTATTAACACTTATTCCGCTATTTCAAATTAAACCGGAAACAATTACGGATATGATTGCTAAAAATGCACCTGGTTCTACTGCTAAAATGATTACAAATATAATTAAAGACGTTATGAGCAATGGTTCTGGTGGATTATTATCATTCGGTTTAATTGCCGCTTTATGGTCTGCATCTAATGGAATGACTGCCTTAATGAACGCATTTAACGTTGCCTATGATGTTGAAGATTCACGTAATGCTATTGTTTCAAAATTAATGAGTGTTTTATTTACTGTAATTATGGTTGTCGTATTTGCAATTGCATTAGCACTACCTGTATTCGGTGGTCAATTAGGCACTTTATTATTTGAAAAAGTCGGCTTAGATGCACAGTTTAAATGGGTCTTTAATTTAGTTAAAGTTGTATTACCTATCTTAGTTACATTTATAGTGTTCACAACTTTATATGCCCTTGCACCTCATGTTAAACTAAAATGGAAGTCTGTTTTACCAGGTGCATTATTTGCAACTGTTGTATGGTTAGGTGCAAGTTTCTTATTTGGTTTCTATGTAAGTAACTTTGCCAACTATTCTAAAACTTACGGTAGTATCGGTGGTGTCATCATCTTAATGCTTTGGTTATATTTAACTGGATTTATTATTATTGTTGGTGGACAAATTAATGCCATCATTCACCGTGACAAAATTAGAAATTTAAACCATTCATAATAACAGATAATATTAACATATACGGAGGCTATCATGACGCTATTATCAGAGATTTTGGAGTATAACAACAAATTTGTAGCTGGCAAAGAATACGAACAATTTGAAACGTCTAAAGTGCCATCTATGAAAGCAGTATTATTAACTTGTATGGATACACGTTTACAAGAATTATCAACACGTGCACTTGGCATGAAAAATGGTGATGTAAAAGTTGTTAAAAATGCAGGTGCTGTTATTTCTCATCCTTATGGTTCTACAATGAAAAGTTTATTAGTAGGTATATATGCGTTAGGTGCTGAAGAAATCATTATTATGGGTCATAAAGATTGTGGTATGGGTAGTATTGATGTAGATGTTGTTTTAGAAGCAATGAAATCACGTGGCATCAGACAAGAAGTCATCGATACATTAAATTATTCAGGCATTGATGTTAATCATTTCTTATCAGGATTTTCTGATGTATATGAAAGTGTAAAGTCAAATATACAAACAGTGATTAATCATCCGTTATTTGATACAAACGTCCCTGTACATGGATTAGTTATTGATCCTCATACTGGTGCTGTTGAATTAGTATACGATGGTTATAAAAAAGAATTTTATAAATAAAAAGAAACACCGTACTTGTTGAAGCATCAACTTGTACGGTGTTTTGTTATTCAATTAAGTCATGTTGAAACGCGTAAATAACAGCTTGTGTTCTATCTTGTACTTCTAACTTACTTAAAATATTACTCACATGTGTCTTTACCGTTTTGATGGTAATATGACTGGCATCAGCGATTTCCTGATTTGAATAGCCTTTAGCAATGAGTAATAAGATTTCTTTTTCACGTTCCGTAAGCATCTCATGTAATTCTGTTTGATGATGCATTCTTTGTCTCATTTTAGTCATCACTTCTTTTTCGAATACAGAATTACCTTGATATGTTTTAATGATGGCATTTTTAATTTCTTCTGCACTACTTGTTTTCAATACATAGCTATCAACGCCAGCATCTAATGCTTGATATACTTCTTTGTCATCGATAAAACTTGTTAACATCACTACTTTAATATGTGGCATTGTTTGCTTAATTATCTTCGTCGCTTCAATGCCATTCATACCATCCATTACCATATCCATTAAAATAACGTCTGGATTTAATTGTCTTGCTTTCTCTATACCTTCTTGACCATTCGAAGCTTCTCCGATAATTTCAATTTCATCTTGCATTGATAAATAGCTTGAAATGCCAATTCGAACCATCTCGTGATCATCGACAAATAATACTTTCATGACATCACTCCTCTATTCCAACTTTAACTTCAATTCTCGTACCACTATTTTTCATTGAAACAATATGACATGCGCCTCCAATTTCTAAGGCACGTTCTTTCATTGTATTTAAGCCATATCTTGTGTCATCAATAGCATTCATATCAAATCCAACACCATCATCAACAATCCTTAAAATGACACTTTGATTCACTTTAAATAATTCAATTGTAATAGTTGTCGCTTTTGCATGCCTTAAAGTATTTGAAATTGCTTCTTGTAATATTCTAAACAAGTGGTCTTCTACGCCTTTTTTCAAAGCTACTTCTTCAATAGAAGTATTCACATTTAACGGAATTTTTTGCTTTAATTCTAGCACTAAGTCACTGATACCTTGCTTTAATGTTTTATTCTTAAGGCCAAGTGGTCTTAAATGTAATAACAATGCTCTCATTTCAAGTTGAGAATCTTGAATCATTTTTTCTAGCAAATTCAATTGCTGCTGAACTTTGGTTTCAGTTGTTGCACTTTTTAAAGCTGACAACATCATACTTGCTGCAAATAATTGCTGAGACACTGAGTCATGCAATTCACGCGCTAAACGTTGTCGCTCACTTTCAACGATTTGCTTTACAATTTCTTCGTTTAATTGATGTGCATCATTAATGACAGATTGACTTTGACGTTTAATATCATTGATTCTTTGATCAACTTGAAGCACTGCTTGATATAACGTACTTGCTTCAAGAGATAAAGATTTATCTTGTGATAAAGGCTCCCCTTGATTAATTTTTTCGATTTGTTCTGTTAAATACTCAGTCTCTTCATTTTGGCTATAAGCAACGATTGATCCCATAATAATACATGCAAGAATAACCACGACATTTAAAAAGATAAATGCAGGTACACCAATAATTTGCGTATATAACATGCCTTGAAAATAAATGATGTTTGTAAAAATACGATCTAAAAAAAAGAAAATTATTGAAAGTGTATATACTAAAATAAGCATCGAACCTATCATTCGTATGTAGTTATTCATCGATATCTCACCTCTAAATCTCCAATAATGGAAGAGGCAAATATTTTAATCTGCACACCATTGTCATACGCTGGCGTTTGATAAGTCATACGTTCATTACGTAATTTTTTAGTATACGTATCTTCGATATGAAGTTGCCCATAAAGTGACGTATAATCTACTTTAACTTGATAATGATATGGAACTGTGATGGTCGTTTTCCCGATAATCGTTCTTACGATAATTAAATTTTGTGATTGTAAATGGGCTGCATTGGTTAAATCAATGGACAAGTCGCCAATTGCATGCTGAATATGCATATCCTCAAATAAATAAACATGTGGTGGTGTCACTTTAAATGAAAACCACGATAAACGTTCTACAGACATTTCATTATGAGCGGTTTGAATCACCTTCATCGGTCTACTTTTATAAATCATATAACGAATACCGACAATGACAAGAAAGCTAAATAAAACAATTAATGTATATGGATTCGATAGAAATCCAAATGATAAAATTATAATACCTAACCAAAATAAAATAAGCCCTCTTAGCTTCTCCTTTAAATAACGACTCAAATAAATAAAGACACAACCTACCAATAATACTAAGATCATTCCTGTACGTTCAAAAAATAAATAATATAAATTAGATAAACAAAACAGTAATATAAAGGCGATCAATATTTCTGAGTTTACTATTTGTTTCACATATTCACCTCAATCCTAATTTAGACAACATAATAATTTGTAATTGTACTTGCTGCTTCTCTTGTTCCAAAGTTTGGAGCATGGCTTCAATACTTTCAATTTCTTCATCAATTGCTGAAATGGCTTTAACTAATGGCAATCGATTATGACGTAAATGATCAGTACATGAAACTTCTATTGATTCTAAAGATTCCTGTACTAAAGACTTTTGTGTTGATAATTGTTTAATTTCAACATGCTTCATTTGTTTTAATAAATTGATTTCAGTAATTTTTTTATAGTAATCGCTTAAATGAATGAGCATTGTATTTTGTACACACTTACGTGCTGTCATATTCATATACTTTCTTAATTTTTGCATACGATTGCCTCCTGTGCAAATTTATCATACTCCATTATAAAAAAAGTTCCAAAGCCGATTAAGAGGCTTTGGAACGAAATTGCACTCGGTCTTTAGTTGTAGATTAATCTTCTAATTTTGTTAATAATAATGGTCCTTCTTTTGTTACAACAATCGTATGTTCAATTTGCGCAACGTAACTGTGATCTTTCGTTTCAAACGCCCATTCATCTTTACCATCTGTGACAACGGTAGCTTTCGTTGAAATAAATGGTTCAACAGCAAGTACCATACCTTCTTTAAATAAATCTTTTTCGAAAGCATCATAATAATTTAAAATATGCTTCGGTTCTTCATGTAAGCTTTTACCGATACCGTGACCCGTTAAATTTTTAATAACAGTTAAATCATTTTTACGTGCAGTTGCATTCACAGCTTTCCCAATTTGAGAAATTTTAGAACCAATTTTAACCTTCTTCATCGCTTCATTAAATGCCATTAAAGCAACATCACAAACTTTTTGTTTTAAAGGATCTGTTGATTCCCCCACTACGAATGAAATACCTGTGTCTGCATAATATCCATTTTTGCATGCAGAAACATCAATGTTAACTAAATCACCATTATTGATAATTCTTGTACCTGGAATACCGTGTGCAACTTCTTCGTTCACACTAATACAAGTATATCCTGGGAAGTCGTATTCTGTGATTGGTGCAGATTTCGCATCATATTCTTCAAAAAGTCTTTTAGCAATCATATCGATTTCTTTCGTAGTCATGCCTGCTTTTGTTTCTTTTTGCATCGTATCACGAATAATGGCACAAATACGTCCAATTTCCTTTAATCCTTCAAGTTCTTCAGCTGTTTTTACTATCATATTGACCGTCCTTTACTATTTATGTCTTTACTTTATTAGTATACAAGTGATTGGTTGATTTTATCCAAAAATATGACTAATATAGATACATTACTTCTATTATATCAAAAATTTTTTAGAATAAAGGATTAAATAAATATGAAAATCAAATGGCTCAACAAATTGATTGGTGCACGTACCATTAAAACTGGTCTTGCTACATTTTTAACTGCTTTGTTTTGTCAGTTGCTGACTTTACCTGCGATATTTGCTGTGATTACGTCCATTGTATCCATCGAACCTACAGCAAAAGCATCGCTTAGAAAAGCTTATGTCAGGTTCCCCGCTTCAATCCTTGGTGCATTTATCGCCGTAACGAGCACCTACTTTTTAGGAGAATCAGCGCTGAGTTACAGTATTGCTGCTACAGTAACTATCTTTGTTTGCTATAAATTGAAATTATATGATGGCTTACTCGTAGCCAGCCTTACAGCCGTTGCCATGGTACCTAACATACATACAGACTTTGCTTATAATTTCTTTTCAAGACTCGCAACAACTACAATTGGCCTAGGTACTGCAGGTGTGGTCAATTTCTTTGTATTGCCACCAAAGTACATCAATCAAATTAAACAATTGCTAGATATATTTGAAACAAAAATGATGAATACTTTAAATACACGCATCAATGAGATTACTAATGAAAAAATTACTTCTAACACAACTGAGCAATTAATGGTTGAAACAGATAAATTAATCTCTAAGATTGAACAATTAAAAGGCTATCAGAAAGAAGAATTACAATTTCATAAAAACACTGAAAAACAATTAGAGCTGGCTCAAATTACGCATCGTTTAAACGTCAATCGTTTAATACAATTACATATCAATCATTTGATTATGTTGCCACATGATATACAGCTGCATTTCAGTGAAGAAGAACAAACAGCGATGAATCACTTAATTCAATCATTTCATCAATTTGGTGAAACGAGAATTTATGAGCCTCACAAACCATCACTGAGCCTACTTAAAATGAGTGTCAAACATCTTGATGAATTTGATGAAAACCAATTTAAAAATCATATGATATATGAAATATTAATGATTAATAAATTATTAGAGCAACACCCAAACAAACGCCGATGACAGTCATCGGCGTTTGTTTTTTCATATGTTTGACATAAATAATTAAATTATTTTAATCTTTCAAATAACACATTATTTTCTAAATGCACATGTTGGAAAGTAGCCGCCTCTAACATTGCTAAACGTTGGTATACTACTCTGTATGTACCACATGCATCCATCGGTGGTGTGAAATCATTTGTAATTTCACGCATACGTTTTAATATGTCTCCTGCCCCATCATGTTCAGATTCTAGTTCTTCGATGTGTGGTGCAAGTTGAGCTTTTAATTCATCTGTTGGATTTTCTGAATAAGCAATTACTAATGGGAATACATTTTCATCTTCATCTTTCGTATGATCTAATAATTCATCACGTAATTTCATTACTAATACTTTTAATTCAAGTAAGTGTGGGTGTCTTTCACCATGAACTTTTGCTACTTTTGTTACGTACGGCATTAAGTTTTTAAATTCTTCTTCAAGTGGTTTATGGAATTTATTTTGAATATAGATAATTAAACTTCTATTATCTAAATATTGAACATCTAATCCATCATTACTACCTTGGTCTAAACTATTAATTTCTTCTAATAATGCATCTAATGGTTTACTTTTTTCATTAATGGCTTCTTCTAATGCAATATTCCCTCCACAACAAAAATCAATGCGGTTTGCACGGAAAATATCTGCTGATTTTGGTAAAGCTTTTACGATTTCTGAAACTTTCATATCTTTTGTAATCATTATAATTCCTCCAAATTTTAACTTACTTTTTTATATTTTTTAACCCAACATTGCTTATTAATTTTTTAAACTATGCTTTTTTTAATGCTCTTTGATGCTTAATCCATTCTTTTGGATTGTATACACAATACGGTTCTGACGCCATGTAATCGCCAGTAACAGCGTATGCACGACTTCTAGAGCCCCCACATACATAACGGAATTCACACATGCCACATTTACCACTAAATAGATCTGGATTTCTTAAATTTTTAAGTATTGGTGAATTCACATAAATATCACTTAAAGGCTTTTCTCTCACATTGCCACAATTCACTGGCAATAAGCCACTCGGATAAACATGACCTAAATGAGATACAAATACAAAACCATTGCCATCATTAACACCTTTAGGCGCACGCCCTAAGCCATCAATTGTATTAATATCCATTGTAGATAAGCTGTCTTCGTATTTAATCGCATCAAATGTACCCGATTTTTTCATTTCTCGTATTTTCTCTTGTAATACAACGCGACGATAATGTTGTGCTGAAGTTGTTTTAATACCAAATGATGCTGTCTTTCTTAATTGATTTAAAAATCTAAACACGCGTTCATGATCTTCAGGCGAAACCATATCTTCTGTCTTGCCACGGCCAGTTGGCACTAAGAAAAAGACACTCCATAAAACACAACCTAAATCTTCAACCATTTGTGCCATTTCTTCTAAATAATCAATATTGTATCTGCTAATTACCGTGTTGATTTGTAATGGCATTTTAAGCTCTTTTAAGTATTGAATGGCGTTCATCGTTAAATCAAAACTACCTTCAGTGCCACGAAAATGATCATGAATCTCTTTCGTATGCCCATCAATACTAAATGCCCAGCGTGATAAACCTACATTTTTAGCACGTTCCATATTTTCCTTAGTCACATTAGGTGTCGCACTTGGTGTCATTGACACTCTCACACCTTTTTTAACTGCATATTCGCTCAGTTCAAAAATATCTTCACGCATCAATGGATCTCCGCCAGTAAAAACAAGCATTGGGCCATCCATCTTAGCAATATCATCAATTAATGCTTTACCTTCTTGTGTCGTTAATTCATATGGATTGCGATTAACTTGAGCTTCAGCTCGACAATGTAAACAATGTAGTTCACAAGCTCTTGTTACTTCCCAAATTACGATAAACGGTTTTTCGTTATAATCCAGCATCTTATCACCTCGTCGATATTTACAATTATGATTATACACCTAAAAGTTACATTTTAAATACATCTTTAAGTTTGTTTTTAATATTGTCACAAATAAAATTGGAGACTGGGACAAAAACGTTCAGC
The DNA here is from genome assembly GCF_004117835.1 of Macrococcus sp. DPC7161. Lineage (GTDB taxonomy): Bacteria > Bacillota > Bacilli > Staphylococcales > Staphylococcaceae > SDSC01. The sequence goes on from NZ_SDSC01000005.1 coordinate 30,610, forward strand.
AACAAGTAAAAACTGAACATGAACCAAAATCGCTTTTTGATTTTGAGTGAATGTGAAGTTCTTTACCGAAGTTGCTGTTTTTGTACCGTTGATTAGAAGACTGGGACAAAAACATGACAAAAAATGAGTGATTGATTATGTCCCCTAATGATAAACAGACTAAACGGCGGAACATAAGTTGCCACTACTACAAAAACCGAACAAAAACGATAAATCAAAAAGCGATTTATACGTTTTGCTCGGTTTATGCTTGTGGCAGAACACTTATGTCCCAGCCTCTCCATTTACATTATTTATTTTCTAACAAGCGCTTAACAATAACGCTTTTTGCCGCTTCTTCAACACGGTTATCAATCATTTGATTATCAAATTTAATCCCTTTACGTTCGCAAGCTGCACGTAATAAATAATCGGTAATTTCATGATTTTTCGGTAAGATTGGTCCATGTAAATATGTACCTAATAAGTTTTTATAATGAATGCCTTCTTTTTTATCGGTATCATTATTACCATAACCACTTACGACATTACCAAGTGTGTTATATTGATGATATGTTCTACCACCGTGATTCTCAAAGCCTACGATTTGACCAAATGTCTCAGATTCTATAACAATATTACCAATTAAGCGGTCCTTTTTTGATTCTGTATAAAAGTCTAAAATGTTTAGCCCTTTTAATTCTTGGCCATCCAACGTAATGTACTTCTCACCTAAAAATTGATAGCCACCACAAATCGTTAATGCTGGCATGCCATCTTCAATAGCTGCTTTAAATTCATCTTTAATTCTAAATAAATCATCTGTCGCTATTTTTTGTTCGCGGTCACTGCCGCCACCAATAAATAAAATATCTGCATCAGATAATTGAATACCTGCTGTTGAATTGATATCTGTAACAGTAACATCGACACCAGCCCATTTTGCACGTTGTTTAAGTGCAATGACATTACCGATATCACCATATAAATTTAATTTATCAGGCATAAAATGAAATATATTAATTGTTTTATCCATTGTGTGCCTCCTCAAAGTAATGATTTAACGCTTGGTGCATCGGTTCTAAAGACGTATAGTTTGGTACACAAACTGTATAATCCGACTGATCTAAAATGGCTTTTGTCGCTGCTTTAATGTCTTGGTTTACCATGATATCTGCATTAATTTCTGCATATTTTAATCGAAGTGCTAATTCTTCAGCACGTTGACCAGTACACATAATCTTATCGATGTTTTGGCGACTTAACTTTTCAAAATCAGCATCCCAAATCCAAGATACATCACGTCCATCAGCACCATTGTCGTTTAAGCTAATTAAATAACTTTTCGTACCTTCAATCTTTTCACCAACGGATAAGCTTGCATTTAAACCTGCTGGATTTTTTGCAAGGTTAATGATGGCTTGCTTTGTCCCATTGTCATAATGTTGCATACGCCCGTTATCTGATTGATATGTTGAGAATCCTTTTTCAATAGAATCATCGTTCAAACCAAGTTCTCTTAATACACTGTATGCCGCAATCATATTAAATACGTTAAAATCACCAGCAAGTTTTGTGTTAAATGTCTTACCATTGATCGTTGGGTTTAAGTATGGTGTTTCTGTTAACTTTGTAATTTCATATTTCGGTGTTTCACGTTTAAAGCCACAAGAACAATGATAGTGACCGATTTGATTGTAATGAATATGATCATATTCAAGTAACTTACCGCAGTTTGGACAATATTTACTTTCAATCATCGTACTTTCTTCAAATGTATGAATACCGTCCTTCATACCGTAGTAAACGACATTTTGACTTGCTATCTTTAATCTTGATACAAATGGATCATCTGCATTTAAAATAAGCTGAATGCCACGCCCTTTAATATTATCCGCAATTTTATCTACTAAAATATCAATTTCACCAAAGCGATCCATTTGGTCACGGAAAAAGTTTGTAAACACCATTTTTGTTGGTGTCATTTCTTTCATCACACGTTCAATTGATCCTTCATCAATTTCAATAATTGCGAGTTTCGTGTCTTTTTTCGACTGCACAATAAAGCTCGCAGTGATGCCTGCTGCCATATTCGCACCTTCAGTGTTATGAATAATAGAGATGCCATTGGCTTTTAATGTATGTCCTATTAAATTGCTCGTTGTCGTTTTTCCATTTGTACCAGAAATGAATACAATCTCATCAACTTGATGACTTAGTTTTCTTAAAATTTGTGGGTCTATTTTGCGCGCAATTTGTCCAGGTAAATCTGTTCCGCGTTTACCCGCCATAATGCTTGCACGTCTTGCCAATTTGGCAACATTTTTCGCTAAAAAGATACTCATAACTACCTCCTATTATCAACAATTTATTATAGCATTACTGTTTAAAATATCCTATTGTCATTACTTTATTCTTATTATAATTCTCTCAAGGAAAACCTCAAAAATTTACTTGTTTTGAACGCTCTTATATGCTATTCTTCTAATTGAGAATGATAATCATTAATTGTTTAGAGGTGTTCATAATGAACGTTAGTACAGCAAAATTAAATACGCTATATAAAATTAAATCTTTAGATTTTGTAAATCAAATGCTTGCCCACCGCTTGAATGCCTTAGGATTCACAGAAGGTGCAGTTGTAAAAGTATGTAACAAGAAATTATTTAAAGGACCTTGTACTTTAGAAGTGAATGGTCAACATATTTGTATAAGAAATTGCGATGCATGTTGCATTAAATTGGAGCAGTGTGATGCTTAATTATTGTTTAATCGGAAATCCAAACGTAGGAAAAACATCTTTATTCAATGCGTTAACAGGTAATTATGAATATGTGGGTAACTGGAGTGGTGTAACCGTTGAAAAGAAAGTTGGGAACTTAAAACAAAATATCGGTACGATGGTAGATTTACCGGGGATATATGATTTGTTACCTATTTCTAAAGATGAAACAGTGGTAACAAATTTTTTAATTCACGATCAATTTGATGGCGTCCTAAATATTGTAGATGCTGCACAAATCAAACGTAATTTATTATTAACGATTCAAATGTTAGAATATGGAGCACCAATGATTATAGGATTAAACATGATGGACGTTGCATTGAATCGTGGTATAAAAGTAGATTATCAATTGCTCATGCGTAAACTAAAAACACCAATTCTGCCAATCATCGCAAGAAGTGGTAAAGGGACAAATGAAGTATTAGACGCGTTAAAATCTCATGATATTAAAGCAAGACCTTTAATCATTCGTTATGATCAAGTAATCGAATCAAGCATTGAACGTATTTCAAAGACGATTCAAAATAAAGTTCGTCTAAATCCCATCCACTTTAGATTCTTAAGCATTCAATATTTATTAGATAACAAAGCTGTAATAGATTATTTTAACCAACAATTATCAAATGAAGACCTCAATGTACTTAATCAAATTAAGACAGAATTAGTGCAAAGTGATATCAACATTAAACAATCAATTCAAAATAGCAGAAACAGTTATTTAGATACGCTTTTATCTGGTGTTGTCACTTATACGAAGGAAAATCAAACACCACTAACTGACAAAGTGGATAAACTTTTAACACACCGTATTTTTGGTATACCTATCTTCTTATTTGTGATGTGGTTGATTTTCCAAACAACATTTACATGGATTGGTACACCGCTATCTGATATGTTAGATGGTTTTATAGGTGGCACGGTTACTGATTTCACGAAATCAATCATGCAGCAAGTGCATGTCATGCCTTTTTTACAAGATTTAATTACAGACGGAATCATTGCTGGGGTTGGTGGCGTATTGGTATTCGTGCCACAAATCCTTGTATTATTCTTCTTCATCTCTTTACTTGAAGACTCTGGATACATGGCAAGAATTGCTGTCATTATGGACCGTGTTATGGAAGTATTCGGGTTAAACGGTAAATCATTTATTCCAATGATTATTGGATTTGGATGTAACGTACCTGGTATTATGGCAGCACGCAGTATTGAAGAAGAAAAAGAACGCATGACAACTATTTTAATTGCACCATTTATGTCATGTTCTGCACGATTACCTGTGTATGCATTATTTGCAGGTGTATTCTTTAAAGAAAACCAAGCAACCATCGTATTAAGTTTATACGTTATTGGTATTGTTGTTGCGTTAATCGTAAGTTATATCCTATCAAAAACAATATTAAAAAATGATTCATCCGTATTCATCGTTGAATTACCACCTTACCGTCTCCCTGCTGTAAAAACCTTATGGCGTAGCACATGGGAGAAAGGTAAAGGATTCGTTAAAAAAGCCGGTACATTTATCTTTGGTGGTTCAGTAGTTATTTGGTTATTAAACTATGCTGGTCCAGGTGGATTTGGTGTTGATATTGATCATAGTTTCTTAAGCATCATTGGTGGTGTTATTGCACCATTACTATTGCCACTTGGATTCAGTTCATGGCAAGCAGGTGCTACTTTAATCCCTGGATTCTTAGCAAAAGAAGTTGTTGTTAGTGCAATGGCCATCATTTATGCAGTAGATGATAATGCTTTAATCCATACAATTAGAGAACAATTCACTCCATTATCAGCATATAGCTTTATGTTATTTATTTTGTTATACATACCATGTTTATCAACAGTCGCAGCCATTCGAAAAGAAACAACATCATGGAAATGGACGATATTTGCAATGACTTATCCAATAGCAATCGCATATTTATTATCGATGCTTGTTTATCAAATCGGACAACAATTCATATAAGGAGGATTTTATGACACTATTAATTAATGCAGTACTTATATTAGCAATCTTTGGCTATGCAGCATATACACTCATTAAATTCTTCAAAAAATCAAAAGAAGGCAAATGCAACACATGCAGTTCGAATTGCCATTGTGAAACACAAATCAATATTGATACAATAAAAGATAAGCGATAGCTTATCTTTTTTATTATGAACAAAAAGGAGCATCACATGAACGCATTCGTTGCATTAGACTTTGAAACAGCCAATTCATCCTTCGCATCACCTTGTAGTATTGGTATGGTAAAAATTATCGACAATATGATGGTAGAAGAATTTTATACCATGATTAATCCGAAAACACACTTCTCACCATCCAATATCGCCATTCATCATATCAAACCAAGCGACGTTACAAACGCACCGACATTCAATGAAGTATGGCCACACATGTTAGATTTCATTGGCGATTTACCAGTCGTTGCACACAATGCGCAATTTGATATGAATGTCATCTACCAAACATTAAAGAAAAACAATATCGAAATACCAACATTGAAATACTTCTGCACACGTATCATGGCAAGAAAGACAATCTCAACATACAGCTATTCACTTAAGAACTTAATGAACTACTATCACATCGATTTTCATGGTCACCACCATGCATTAAACGATGCAAAAGCATGTGCGATGATTGCAGTTAGACTATTAAAGTCATACGACAGCCTGGATGATTATTTAAAACACAATAAAAAATATTTAAGCAATATGAAAAACAATGCCACACAAACAAGAAATAAATACATACGAGACTTAATGCAAATACAACCCGAAACAAACGCCAACCCTGATCACCCCTTCTATCAAAAGAAGATTGGCATATCTGGCACCTTGCATTTACCAAGAAAGAAAATCGTACAATACATTGTCAATCAAGGTGGCACCTATATCGAAGACGTCAACGAACCCATCGACTACTTTATACATGGTAAACAAAAAGAAGACAAAGCATCCAAAAAAGAAGGCATCATAAGAAATAAAATCGCACTCGGTAGCGACATAACACTCATCAACGAAGAAAAATTAAAAGCCATGATGATGTTTTTCAATTAAAAAGGTGCTTCTCTGCCATTTAAAGAAAATCAATAAAAATGTCCGAAGTACAACATGACTTCGGACATTTTGGTTACTTTCTGTGTGTCATTTCGTTTGAAATGTCCGAAATTAATCGTGACTTCGGACATTTTGGTTACTTTCTGTGTGTCATTTCGTTTGAAATGTCCGAAATTAATCGTGACTTCGGACATTTTGGTTACTTTCTGTGTGTCATTTCGTTTGAAATGTCCGAAATTAATCGTGACTTCGGACATTTTGGTTACTTTCTGTGTGTCATTTCGTTTGAAATGTCCGAAATTAATCGTGACTTCGGACATTTATTAATTTTTAAGCTTCAAACTATACATACTAACTTCTATTGCACTTTATTAACAAATTGATATAACTTTTCGATATCATCTAAATGTTGATTACAAACGTTACTATCATAACAAATGTAATCACCCTTTTTCGTATAAGTACCATCACTATTCGATTTTGTCTTATTTAGAAATAATGCAACATCAGACTCATTTTGACAAATCGAACAAAACCCTTTTACCTTCGTCGGTGACAATTCACCATACATCCCTTTAAACGTATCAGATTGATCTTTATAAATCATATATTTACGATTAGCAGCAGGATCATTCCACCCTAAATAACTCATCATCTGTAAATCCAATTGATCACTTGGTGGTGTCTTTAACTTCTTCACCTTTTTGAAAAGCTTCTCAACCTGCTTTATAGAAGGCATCTCAAACGGTTCAACAAACTGCTTTAACTCAGAAATAATACTCGCAGCTCTCTGCTTCGAAAGCCTAATATCATCAAACTTTTCAATTTGAGAAGAAGCATCAATATCATTTACAATAAAAATCGTACGAATCTCATCTAAAATAATATTCTTCTGTGCCTTATTCGTCGTTGGATCATTCGTTTTATAAATCTTAAGTAATTGACTCACCTTAATCATCACTTGTGCAAATTCGTATGCTTTAATCATAATAAATACCTCACTTTAGTGATATGAGTATAGCATAAATTGAAGACTAGGATAATAAAAAGTGAACTCCATCAAAATTATAATAACTTCTTGATTCTTTTAGCTACTTCTAACCCAATATAAAATTTATCCATATCATGATTCGCATTCGATAGTCCTTCTACTTCGTAACTATGTTCAGATAATACATCACCAGTGGCTAAAAAATTATACAATTCAAATTCGTGAAAATCACAAATAGCTTGAACACCAGCCAATTCCATATCTACTGCAATACAGCCATCATCTATACGTTTATTTACATTATTCTTTGTCTCTCTTAACATCGCATCGGTCGTCCAAGTTTTACCTTGGATATAAGGAATATTCATTTCATTAAACCATTCTGCCAATCGATTACTATTTTTAATCTTTATATAATCACTTGGTTTTTTATAATGATATGACATCCCTTCATCCCTATAAGTTTCTGTAGATAAAACATATTTATTTTCAGTTAAATTTTTATTTAAACTGCCAGCTGAACCAAACATAATAAAATGAGACGCACCCGTAAGCCAATTCGCTTCAACACACATATGAGAAGCTACAGCAGATCCAATACCCGATAAATAAAATCCAATTTCTAATCCCTCATGTTTCATCTTATAAATCGGTGTTTTCCCATTACATGCACCAATCTCTCCAATCAATTCACATTCATAATTTTGTAGGATTGTGTCATGTATTTTTTTAGAAAGAATGATAAAACAAGTATCTATCAATTGTTTACTCTTTCCATAAAACATCTCAAGATTTACAATCCCTTCTGAATCAATATCAAATGAATCCGTAATCATAACATCACCTCTTTTGATGATTATATCAACAGGTATATAGTTTAAAAATAGACAATTTATTAATATTGTCTACTTTAAATGTCAAAAACTTTTGACATTATATTAGGTTGTTGTTATATTAAAAATGTAAAAAAGATTTGACATTTAAGGAGGTTTAAAATTTGATATTAAAATTAGTTATTGCCTTGTTGCTTTTGATCGGTATATTCATTTTCTTCATAAAATACTTAACATTAGACGCACCAACAAAAGTATATGATGAAAGAAAACAAAGAATACTTATTGAAGTATTCTCAAATACACTGATTTATTTAATTGCCATTTGGTTCATCATTATCATCTTTAAAACAATAGGATTTAAAAATTTAGATTTTGATTTTTTAAATGAGTATAAAGAAGTTGCAAATCTTGGTTTAACCTTAGCTTTACTAGTAATAAATTACATAAGTATCAACAAAAAATACAATGTCTAGGAGTGACTAACATGAATATATTCGGATTGATTTGCATATTTATTTTTAGTGCTTTATGGACTTTTTTAACAAAAAAATATTTGCCTAAAGATATAATTGAAGGGACCAATAAAAAAATTGATGAACGTCAAACTAAAATAATTCTAGAAGCTTTTTCATATACTTTAGTATGGACAGTATATGCCTTAATACTAGCAATAATTTTAAAATTATTCGGTATAGGACATCCCGAAAAAAGTATTTTACCAGAGTATCCAGAAGTATTTTATTTAATTATCATTATTATTATGCTTTTACTTAGTTTTGTTTATACTAAATATAAGTATAGTGCTAAGGGATGATTGCATTGAAGAATAAAATAAAAGAATTAAGAAAACAAATAGGAATGTCTCAAGCTGAATTAAGCAAGAAAATGGAGGTATCTCGTCAAACAATTAATGCTATTGAAAATGATAAATATGATCCAACATTATCTCTCGCTTTTAAATTAGCAAAATGTTTTAATGTTACAGTTGATGAGCTATTCTCATAAAAAAGCCAAGTATTGAATTTTTATCAATACTTGGCTTTAAATTTACTTTCTTACACTTACATTTATATTATCTAAATAAATACACATTATAATTATCATAACTCACATCATATACAAATCCTAATGATTCTGCTGTTTTTATAGAAGGATAATTATTATACTTTGTTTGTGCTACTAATCTAAACTTATTTTGAGTAATTGAATTAACATGATTGATAATTACTTCCGCGGCTTCTTTTACAAACCCTTTTCTTGTTTTTTGAGAAGAAATTCTATAATAGATATTTAATACTATTTCATTTTTTAATTCTTTTCTTCTTAAACCACACACTCCAAATGGTATATTGTCTGTATTATCAATTAATACATAATATCCATATCTGTGTCTATCGTGGTGTTCTTGCCATTGTTGATAAGTATTATGAAAATCTTCAATTGATGATTCAGGTCCATTTGGATTAAATTGATTTGCTACTGGATCTGCATGAATTTCAAATATTTTTTTAAAATATTTTTCTTTAGGGACATCAATTAGTAATCTGTTTGTTTTTAGCATTATTTCCTCCCTATATTAACAATTTAAAAATTATTTCTGTAACATCATTTATCCCTAAATTATCTGTATTTATTGTTGTAATATCATTCATTCTTTTGAACGATGAAATACAATTGTCTATTTGTTGATATGGCCATGAGCCTATCGGTTCTCCTCGGTTTTCTAACCTTTCAACAATAGTTTTATGACTAGCAATTAATATAAATTGTTTACATTCGTTATGTGGTATTCCTTAAGAATTTCATAAAAATACACCTGATTGGTAATAGTCATAGGAATTAATATTATTTTCGTTGTTTCATAAAAGAGTTTTTTCAATAATAAATTATTAATAATCCACCATTCTTTATAATCTTGAAAATCATAAAGCTTTAATTTCGATGGTAAAATTGAATTTATCATATTCCCAGATATTTCTGGATCAAAAATGATACTATTATTAATTATTTTATTTAACATTTCAACACAAGTAGTTTTTCCTGTACCAAACGCACCATTTATCCAGATAATTCTATACTTCAAATTAACATCCCCACTAAGTTTTTTTCTTAAATATTCATAGCATCTTTAAGAATTCATATTAAAATTATAGAAACTATCATTCTGCTTTAAACTCTTTAAAAAATTTTATAGTTTCTAAATAATCCTCTTCATTTTTATATAAATTCATTTCTTTTAACATTTGAATTGCAAAGTCGACATATTTGTTGGGTGGACTTAATAGAATATTTTCATATAGAAATACATCTGGTTTATTGATTTTATTAAAATCAATTTCAAGTAATTCACTAATGATATATACACCACCACAAATTGCTCCAATCAATACATCCGAATTGTTCTGAAGCTTCAACAATAATGATTTTAATGATGCTTTATCAACTAAATTTGAAGGATTACCACCCGTTATAGTAAATGATTTGATAGTTTCAATATCAATATCTTTTAATAGCATATCAACTTGTATTTTGAATCCCTCATGTACTTTTACTGTTTCTTCTTCCCCTACAATAACAACCTGTTCATTTTGACTGGATAAGAAATTTGCCAACAAAACAACTTCAAATAGCGCGCATTCTTTAAAAATAAAAATATAATGCTTCATTAAATATTCCCCCTTTATAGCATTATATAGTTATCTTATAATTCTGACTACTTATAGTTATTGGTTGCCAATTCCTTCAGTAATACTTGAATCAAAGAATCATCTGTGGCTCATCTGGTCCCTACACTTGGGCTGCAGATTCGGCTGTGGCTCATCTGGTCCACACACTTGAGCTGCAGATCCATCTGTAGCTCATCTAGTGCCCACACTTGAGCTGCAGATTCGGCTGTGGCTCATCTCTTGCTAACACTTGAGCTGCAGATCCATCTGTAGCTCATCTGGTGCTCTCACTTGAGCTGCAGTTTCATCTGTAGCTCATCTGGCGCTCACACTTGAGCCGCAGATCCCGTTCACCCAATAAAAAACCATCCTACTAATATAGGATGGCTTAAAATTATTTATGTCTCGTACGTTTAATGTTTTGTTTTAAACTTTCTTTTGTTACAGGTCTTTCTAATTTATGGTCAATCCAGAATAAGAATACTGCTACGACAATAATACCGATTAAATTTAACACGTTAAATCCATGTTCCATTGTTTGCTTCACAAACATAATTAATAACAATGCTGTAATTCCAATGATCGCAAATTTAAATTTCATTTTTCACACTTCCTCGCTTATAGAAAATCATAGATGGTTAAATTTTCGTATGTTTTATTATTTATATTCCCGATTTGTATACCAATTAAACGTAAATTTTCATTTGGGTCTTTTAATTCTGTATATAGTAACACTGCTGTTTGATATATGGTTTGATGTTGGTCTGTTTTGTTCATGAGTTTGGTTTGTTTTGTATGTGTTTTAAAGTCAGTTGTTTTTATTTTAACCGTCACAACATCTCCGACCATATGCTTTTCTTGTAACTTCTCAGCGACGCGTTCACTGAGTTGATCGAGTTTTTGTAATAGGAATGTTTCATCTGATACGTCATATGAAAATGTGGTTTCTTTTCCTATTGATTTTCTTACTCTTGTAGGTTCCACAATATCTGTACCAATACCTCTAGCTTTATTGTACAAGCTTTCTCCATGTTTACCAAATAACTCGGTCAGTTCACCTTTAGTTTTTTCATATAAGTCTTTGCCTGTATAAATGCCTAATCGTGTCATTTTCTCTTTCGTTACTTTTCCGACACCTGGAAATTCACCAATATCAAGTTGATGTAATATGTCTAACACATTATCATGTGAAATAATGGTTAAGCCGTTCGGTTTGTTCATACCAGATGCGATTTTGGCTAAGTACTTATTATATGAAACTCCTGCTGAACATGTAAGCTTAGTTGCGTTATATACATCTTGTTTAATATGCATTGCAATTTGTGATGCACTTAAGTCTCTTCTGACAAGGTGGGTAATATCTAAATAGGCTTCATCTAAAGATAACGGTTGAACTAACTCGGTATAACTTTTAAAGATATCCATAAATATTTTAGAAACGGCTTGATACACATCAAACCTTGGTTTCACATAAATACCGTCTGGACAAAGTTGATGCGCACGTGAAGTGGGCATTGCTGAGTGTACTCCGAATTTACGTGCAGCATAATTACAAGTCGCAACAACACCACGATGACGACTTAGTCCACCTACTATTATCGGTTTCCCTTTATATTCAGGATGATCCCTTTCCTCAACTTGCGCAAAGAAAGCATCCATATCAATATGAATAATTCTTCTTTCCATTTCATCACTTCTTTTATTTACTCGTAAATTTATTATATATGAATTGTGAGAAAGAAGATAATGATGGGGATTAAATTTATAATAATTGATATGCCTATAATTTTGAACAAGGACTTTTGTGGTTGGGTGGCTAGTATTTCGTTAATACTAGCCAGTCGTTACTATTTTTAACCTGTTTTACCACACCTTCACAAAAAAACACAGACCTCATATTGGTCTGTGTTTCAATGATATTATTTTGTTAATCTAACAACACATTCTACATGCGCTGTTTGTGGGAATAAGTCAACTGGTTTCACTGTTTCGATTTTGTATCCTGCATCTGCAAATTTACGGCAGTCGCGGGCACATGTTGATGGATTACAGCTTACGTAGACGATCTTTTTAGGATTTTGTTTAATAAGTGTTTGGATGAAGTCGTCGTCTAATCCTTTACGAGGTGGATCGACAACCGCAACATCAAACTTCACGCCTTCTTCACTCCACTTCGGTAAGATTTCATCTGCAGCACCTGTTTCAAAATGCGCATTTTCAATACCATTAAGTTTCGCGTTCTGTTTCGCCATCTTAATTGATTCATGGACAATTTCCATTGCATAGACTTGTTTTGCTTCTTTTGCTAATGCTAATGAAATTGTACCGATACCACAATAAGCATCCAACACAGTTTCTGTACCGTTTAAATCAGCCGCTTCAAGTGCCAATTTATAAAGTTCTTCTGCTTGCGGTGTATTGACTTGGAAGAATGAGTTTGGAGATACTCTAAATTCTAATCCTAACATTTTATCCGTATAATACGGTGTACCATGTAACACAGTATTATTACGTCCTAATATCGCATTACCTTCTTGATTATTGAAATTCAATACAACGCTTTCCACGTTATCAATCGTATTTACAATATCATGTGTAATAGATTCGATATTTTGTAGACGCTTCTTGTTCGTTACTAAAATAATCATTAACTGCCCTGTATAATGACCACGTTTCACTACGATATGACGCACTTCCCCGTTATGATTACGCTCGTTATAAGGTACGATATCATATTTACGTAAAATATCTCTCACTTTCACAATCGCTTCATCAATTGCTTTATGCTGAATATAGAAATTCTCAATTGGCACTAATTGATGTGAATTCTTACGGAAGAATCCTGTTTCAAGCATACCATTCACTGATCTTACAGGAATTTGAGCTTTGTTACGGTATTCATAAGGTACTTCCATGCCTAAAGTTTCAGCGACTTTAATGTTTTTAAAGTGACCTAAACGTTTAAATGCACTTTCTACTAAATGCTGTTTAAACTTTAATTGTGCTGGATATGATAAATGTTGCAATGTCATCGTACCAATTTGTCGACCTTTAATATCCTTTTCAGCAACTCGATCTTCGCTTTCCGTTTGAATCGATACCAATCTAGCAAATCCAAATGTCTTTCCGACTTTCATGACTTTAATGGTAACGTCTTCTCCTGGCAAAGCACCTTCGACGAAAAATGGGTAATCATCGATTTTAACGACACCTGATCCTTCGTGTGTTAAATCAACAACTTTCCCTTGCAATTCATCATTTTTCTTAAAATTAATTTGTTTCATGTGTTCTCCTATTGGTTCGTTATTTCAAATACTTGGTATTCACCATGCATTTGATTTGTTGCACGTATATTAGATGCTTCTTTAGCATTTGGGCTTGTAATAAATGGATAAGGACCATTATGTTTAAATTTAAATGGAATACTAGGTTCAAAATCTAAGCCATATGATTTTATATAATCAATGACAACTTGCCTTACTTCTAAAGTTTCTATTGGTATTATCGTCATATTATCTTGTAATATTGGACAAAAACTTAATCGATAATCATTTGTTAATACTGTAAAAATCGCTTCATCATTTACAGGTGCACCATTAAATATAACATCATTTACTCGATTTGTATTGTTAATCTTTTCCCCAATGTTAGAATATCTTGCTGGCACACTTAAATCGATTGTATATGATAATTCGTAAAAGATGTCTTGATTGTAACTTGGAAACCCTGGTTCTGTTGATTGATTTTCCTTTAAAATCAATGGTTGATCTAGTGTATTGAAACACGATACTGACCATTCTAACCATTCTTTTAATACTTTGCCAGTCACATTACATGCAGCCATCGTATTTGGGAATCGGTATATACTAATTGCATCCTTTAAAGTAAGCGGGCCTGCAGGAATATCGACGTAATCATAAATACCATCACGTCCTGCTTTTATCGGTGCACTTGTACTTATAATCCCTTCACTACCTAAATCCATCTCTTTCGTGATTTCCATAAATTTATGTTTGCCAGCTTTAGCAACAATTTCAACCGCACGACTTGGTGCAATTTGTGAGAAATAACTTTGTATTGGAACATTTGTATGTCCTATCGGTTGTGCGATATAAGCTAACAATGCTTCATGTGTTTTTTGATTTAATTTTACTAAGTCTTCATCTATTTGCAGTGCCGCTTCTTTTAAATGGATGACTTTACTTTGTCCATTTTGTATAGAGAATTTTTTACTTTGTTTATCAAAGTCCAACTCGAAGTCAATTTGTCCTAAATGACTTCCGAATGAAACGGGTTGCACTGCAAAAGTATTAAAGATTTTCCCTTTTTCAATATCTACATTTGGTAAGTCTTTGTAATCATCGCTTGGGAACATTTGATGTGTATGACCAAATACTAGAGCATCTAAATCACTGTTTTTAGCAAGTTGATAAACTAAGTTCTCACCTGTCGTTTTCTCTAAATCACTTGTATTCATTCCAGTATGTAATAAGCCAATAATCAAGTCACAACCCGCTGTTTTTAATTGCTGTGTTGTTTGTTGTAGCGCTTCAATCATTGGTTTAACAATCACTTTATCTTCTAAATGCGCTTTGTCCCATTTCAATATTTCTTCAGGTACGACACCTGTAATCCCAATTTTAATAGGTGTGCCATCATGGAATGTACGTTCTAAAATGGTATAAGATTGTGTTAATGGTTCGTTATTTTTATCGAAGACATTACAATTCACAATTGGAAAAGTTGTTGAATGGATATAGTCGTTTAAATAATTTAATCCATAGTTAAATTCATGATTACCAAATGTACTTACATCCATCGGAATTTGATTCATCATTTCTGCCATAGGATGAATCTTTAGTGCATTGGATGCTGCATAGTCTGCAATAATATTCCCTTGTAATACATCGCCATTGTCTAAACAAAGTGTTAATATCCCTTTTTGTTCATTTTCTTTTTTTATTGCCCTCATTTTACTACCAGCTAATATTAAGCCATTTTCCATTGATGCTTGATTTAAAAAATAATCGTATAAACTGATATGACTGTGCACATCGCTCAGTGCTAAAATGGATAATTGATACATAATATGCCACCTTTCCCTTTTATTCTATAAAAAATCATTAGAAGTGTCACATTATATTGCATAATGATGTAAATATCGGGTAATTGGAAAATGAGGTGATATGATGTATCAAGATTTAAAAGGTAAAGTAGCCATCATTACAGGTGGTGCATCAGGTATAGGTAAAGCAATTGCATTAAGACTCGCAGATGAAGGGGTCAATATCGTATTGAATTATCGTTCAAGAAGTGATGAAGCGAAAGCATTAATTGAAGTGATTAAAGATAAAAAAGTGGATGCAATTATGGTACAAGCAGATACGACAAATAAAAATGACTTTGAGAACTTAATTAATGAAACGATTAACCATTTTGGTGCATTTCATATATTAGTGAACAATGCCGGCATTCAAAGTGATATCGTCAGTCATGAAATGTCTATCGAAGACTTTGATAAAGTCATCAATGTCAATTTACGTGGTACTTTCATTGGTTGTCAACTCGCTCTCAAACACTTTATGGATCGAAAGTTTAAAGGCAATATCATTAACGTTTCTAGTGTGCATGAAATTATACCGTGGCCTCATTACACCCACTACAGCGCAAGTAAAGGTGCCGTGAAATTAATGACGCAAAGTTTGGCATTAGAATATGCACGCGTACAAATTCGCATTAATAATATCGCTCCAGGCAGTGTCAATACACCTATTAACGCTGAAAATTTTAAAACAGCACAAGATAAAAAAGACGCTGATTTATTTGTGCCAATGGGTTATGTTGCAGAACCAGAAGAAATTGCAAGTGTCGCCGCCTTTTTAGCAAGTAAGGAAAGTAAATACATAACGGGACAAACTATCGTCGCAGATGGCGGGTTAAGTTTATATCCTTCACACCGTAACTTTGAATATGATGAATTGTTAGAATCATTTACGGATGAAATATAAAAAATAAAAACCAAACGAAATGACAATCAACATCAATTGATACTTTCGTTTGGTTTTTTATTTATTATCCAATTATTTACTGAAGTGTATATTACTCTTCTTCATAAGTTTCGTATTGCTCTTTAATTTCATGTTTTTTATCAGGATTGATGACTTCAAGCTGACTGTAAACATTAATATGACGTTCTAAGTTCACGAAGTGTGCTGGTAATATACCACCGAATTCTCCATCCACATTCAATTGAACTTTTTCAAAAGAAGATACTTTGATGTCGCTCGCTTTATGGTAATGCACTTTAGCATGTTTGATATGATCTCCTCTTGCAGCTAAAGTCATAACATGTCCGAACTCTGCAAAGTTTACTTTCTCCAAGATTAATAACGTAAATTTACCGTCATTTATCGATGCATCCGGTACTAATTTCTCGAAACCACCGATTGAATTCGTTAAACCAATTAAAAATAACATTGCCTCGCCACTAAATACTTCACCATCATATTCAATACGGACATCTGTCGCTTTTATTTCTGGTAACATTTCAAGTCCTTTAACGTAATACGCAAGTGGTCCAAGTACTGTCTTAAGTTTACTTGGTGCTTCATAACTCACTTCAGTGATTTTACCACCACCTGCGATATTAATAAAATATCGATTGTTCATTTTACCAACATCAACCGGCACAGTATCACCTTGAATTATGACATCTACCGCTTCCATAATATCTCTAGGAATTAATAAAGCGCGACCGAAGTCATTGACTGTACCCATTGGAATGACACCAATATTTGGACGATGTTCTTGTTCAGCGATACCATTAATAACTTCATTAATCGTTCCATCACCACCAGCAGCAATCACTAAATCAAAGCGTTCTTCGACTGCAAAGCGTGCTGCATTAATAGCATCTCCAGCTGCCTTTGTTGCATATGCACTTGTTTCATATCCAGCGTCTTCTAACTTTATCAATACGTCAGCTAATGATCGTTTAAACAACTCACGACCAGAAGTTGGATTGTAAATAATTCTTGCACGTTTTCTCATAAGTAAACCTCAATCACTGTTTTTTAAGGATATTTCGATCCTTTAAATACATTCTAAATAAAATAAATGTTACAACAACAATACCAATTTGAAACCCTTTTTTCATTGTACCGTCATGTTCATATATAAATAAACCATACATCAAACCAAAATTCAGTAACATCAATACAATATACACAATCGATCGCATTAACGTCTTCTACCACCAAAGATGTTTCTTACAATTTCACGACCAATTTGACGGCCTACTGATGATAAAATGTTAGTTGCAACACGTTGTAATTCTGAAGGTTTTTCAGATTTTTTTGCCTTTTGCGTTTCTTTTTCAATTTTTTCTTGTGCTTTTTGTTCTTCTGCAGCAGCTTGTGCTTTCGTTTGTTCGTCGAATTTCTTTTGTAACATTTCAAATGCACTTTCACGGTCCACACTATTTAAATACGTTTGGTGGAATGGATTACCTTCAAGCACTTGTTTTTGTACAGTAGGATCAATAACTCCAATTTTACTTTCAGGTGGTCTAATAAATGCACGCTCAACGATACTTGGTTGACCTTCTTCATTTAACGTTGAAATTAAAGCTTCACCCGTCTTTAATTCGCCAATAACACTTTCAACATCAAGTTCTGGATTTTGTCTAAATGTTTCAGCAGCACTCTTCACTGCTTTTTGGTCACGTGGTGTGAATGAACGTAATGCATGTTGTACACGGTTACCTAATTGACCTAATACTTCATCTGGAATATCGATTGGATTTTGAGTAATAAAGTACACCCCTACACCTTTTGAACGAACTAAACGTACCACTTGTTCAACTTGCGTTACAAATGATTTTGGTGCATCTTTAAATAATAAATGCGCCTCATCAAAGAAGAATACAAGTTTCGGTTTATCCATATCTCCGACTTCAGGTAACTCTTCAAATAACTCCGTTAATAACCATAATAAGAACGTAGAATATAATACAGGCTTTGTATACAATTGATTTGCCATTAAAACGTTAATAACACCTTTACCTGATGCATCTAATTGCATGAAGTCACTTAATTTTAAAGCGGGCTCTCCAAAGAAATCTTCAGCATTTTGTCCTTCTAATTCTAATAACTTACGCTGAATTGCACCAATTGATTGTTTAGATACATTACCATATTGGCTTGAATATTGATCTGCATGGTCTCCCATGTCTTTTAATAAACATTGTAAATCTTTTAAATCTAGAAGTAATAAGCCATTTTCATCACTAATTTTAAATGCGATATTCAATACGCCTGTTTGTACATCATTTAATTCTAATAAACGCGATAGCAATAATGGCCCCATTTCTGAAATTGTCGCACGTACTGGCGTACCGTCTTTACCGAAAATGTCCCATAAACGTACAGGGAAAGTTTGTGGATTATAATCCGTAATATTAAGATTTGTTAATCGCTCTTGAACTTTCTCGTTTACCGTTATAGCTTCTGCGATACTCGCCAAATCACCTTTAATATCCGCTAAAAATACAGGTACACCTGATTTTGAGAATTGTTCTGCCATTACTTTTAAAGTAATGGTTTTTCCAGTACCAGTAGCACCCGCAATAAGACCGTGTCTATTCGCCATTTGTAAATTTAAAACGATATCTTTATCATTTTTTGCAATATTAATCGCTGTCATATGCTCACTCTTTTCAGTTGATTAGTGTTAATACTTTTATTTTACATTAACGAATTGATTATGCAATTTTTAACGTACAAAAAAAGGAATGAAATTTTCATTCCTTTGGTTGATTGATTTGATTACTTATTAAATTGTTTATTTAATTTATACCACTCAATAGCGACACGTTCTAACTTAGCAATATAATCGTCTTTCACTTTTTTATACATATCATATTGATTTGGATATTGTTTTGCCAATCTTACTTTTAAGTTTGTATAAGCTGCACGTTCTTCTTTATGTGTACGTAAATAATCTCTTACTGCTAAGCGACGATCTATCGCATAGAAGTCATGGCGTTCCACTAAGATGATATATGTATTCAATTGACCACTCGATTTAACAAACATTACATTACGTTCTTTTTCCAAATCATTATGGATTAATTGATAGCCAATCGCTTCCATTTCTTCTTGATACTCTAAAACACGTGATAAATCTTTCACCACTGGTAATA
Organism: Macrococcus sp. DPC7161; assembly: GCF_004117835.1. Taxonomy (GTDB): domain Bacteria; phylum Bacillota; class Bacilli; order Staphylococcales; family Staphylococcaceae; genus SDSC01. Next base: position 50,134 of record NZ_SDSC01000005.1, read on the forward strand.
TATCTAATGAATCTATTAATGTATGATCACCTATTGCACTGCTACCAAAATGATGAATTTCAACAATTTCATTTCTAAATATTTCAATTAGCTGTTTAGACTCCTCAATAAACATGGCTTCATACTTTGATTTGACATTATAATACTCTATCATACAATTCCTCCAAAAATGCTTAGTAGCACTTTGATTGATGATACGAAAAATTTTTTATTATTTAAATATTATCCGTATTTTACCACACAATATGTAAAATTTCTACATTTTACAATAATACGTCGTTAACCCTTTGAAAAATGCATTAAATAATAATATTATTACCAAAATACATTGAGTTAAACATTTTTTCTTGATTAAATTCTATTTTATATGATTTATTTTTAAAAGCCAGTTATAAATTGACTATATTGTACAATTTTGAACGTGTTCCTAAAACTTTTTCCTAATTTAAAGTAAAGTTCATACTATTTTTCAAAAATAAACACCCCTAAAGTTGATTTATAAGTTTCAACTTTGGAGGTGCATATCAAATTTATTCGATTGGTTTTTATATGTTACTTTGCATCAAATATTTAGTTTATATTATATTTAAAATAACCCTAAAAACTTTTTCTTTTTCTTCTTCTTTTTCACATCTGATTTTTCAATTTTATCTTCTTTAGCGACTTCTCTTGGACTAGAATAACGAATATTCTCTCCATTCAATACTTTCTTAGCATTGTCATCTAACTTTTGTACGATTGCCTCACCGAAAGTCGCTTCAATATGAGCATAGGCTTCTTTCATAAAGAAATCTCTCGTTGTTACATTATGTGCATCACTCGCAACAAAATGAATCATATTATGCTCAATCATTAAATGTGCAATTTGCTTATTGTATTCACCAAGTTTACCAATAACGACACCAGCTGTAACTTGTGCTAACGCACCAAGTTCAATCAATTCCGCTAATTTATTTGGATTTTTTTGAAGTTCACTATTACGTTCTGGATGTGCAATGATTGGTACATAACCTTCTAACGCCATTTGTGTAAAGAGTTGCTCAGTATAAACTGGCACTTCGTGTGAAGGGAACTCTACTAATACATATGGTGCATTAGAATTTAAAGGTAATGCAATACCTTCTTTTAAATCTTTAATCATATCTCCATATATACGCACTTCTTGTGATGGATGTACCTTTAATGGGATTTGATGTGTTTGTAATAATGTATTAACTTTTTCGGTAAGCGCAATAATTTTTGGTCCAAAGTTTTCATATACACCAATTTTATGGTGTGGTGTTGCGATAATATCAGTAATGCCTTGTTCTACAGCACGTCTTGCCATATTTAATGTATCTTCTTCTGTTTGGGCACCATCATCAATACCAAACAAAATATGATTATGGATATCAATCATTTTAATCACTCCTTTAAGAAAAATATATCAACTCAATGAATACACCGCAAGTAAGTATATTTATATTCATTGTAAAAAAGGATTGAGACATTTGTCCCAATCCTATAATGATAATAAGGCAGTTTAACGTTTTTCTAATTCTTCTTTTAAGTATTGGTTTACTAATTGAGGATTTGCTTGGCCTTTAGAGATTTTCATAATTTGACCTACTAAGAAGCCCATAGCTCTTCCTTTACCATTTTTAAAGTCTTCAATCGATTGTGGATTATTATCTAATGCCTCATTTACAAACCCACGTAACGTTTCTGGATCTGAAATTTGAACCAATCCTTTTTCTTCCATGATGACTTTAGGTGCTTTACCTGATTCCACCATGTCAGCAAATACTTGTTTCGCAATTTTTGATGAAATTGTACCATCAGCTAATAACTTCACCATTTCTGATAAGTTTTCTGGCGTTAATTGTGTTTCTAATAAATCCTTTTGGTTTTTATTTAAATACTCGTTCACGCCACCCATTAACCAGTTTGAAGATAATTTAGCATCCGCACCAAGTGCTACCATTGCTTCAAAGAAATCTGACATTTCTTTTGTTAATGTTAATACGTGTGCATCGTATGCTGGTAATCCAAATTCAGAAACATACTTCGCTTTACGTACATCTGGTAACTCAGGAATTGTCGCACGAACACGTTCTTTCCAAGCTTCATCAATGTATAAAGGTACTAAGTCAGGTTCAGGGAAGTATCTGTAATCATCTGAACCTTCTTTAACACGCATTAAGATTGTTTTACCTGTAGACTCATCAAATCGACGTGTTTCTTGCAGAATTTCGCCACCGTTTAATAATACTTCTGCTTGACGTTTTTCTTCATATTCTAATCCACGGCGTACGTAGTTGAATGAGTTTAAGTTTTTTAGTTCTGCCTTTGTACCAAATTCTTTTTGTCCTATAGGACGAATTGAAATATTTGCATCACAACGTAGTGAGCCTTCTTCCATCTTACAGTCAGAAACGCCTGTATATTGAATGATGGCTTTTAACTTCTCTAAATAAGCATACGCTTCTTCAGGTGTACGAATATCTGGTTCAGATACGATTTCAACTAATGGTGTACCTTGACGGTTTAAATCGACAAGTGAATAACCATCTTTATGGCTTAATTTACCTGCATCTTCTTCCATATGTAAACGCGTAATACCAATACGTTTTGTTTCACCATTAACTTCAATATCAATATAACCGTTCTCACCAATTGGCTCATCAAATTGTGAAATTTGGTAAGCTTTCGGATTATCCGGATAGAAATAGTTTTTACGGTCGAACTTTGTTTCAGTTCTAATATCCATATTTAATGCCATTGCAGCACGCATTGCCCAATCAACAGCCGTTTTATTTACAACAGGTAATACACCAGGATATCCTAAGTCAATCACATTGACATTCGTATTTGGGTTTGCACCAAAATGCGCTGGTGAATTACTGAACATTTTTGATTCTGTTTTTAATTCTACGTGGACTTCTAGTCCAATTACCGTTTCAAAATGCATAGTATATTCTCCTTATAATGATTTATAACGTTCTTGTAAGTTAAACACTTGTTCGTAGTTATAAGCAACGTTGTATAATAATTTTTCATCAAATGGTTTACCAATTAACTGTAATCCAATCGGACGGCCGTTTGATTCACCACAAGGAACTGATAATGATGGTAATCCAGCTAAGTTTACAGGAATCGTTAAAATATCATTTGCATACATTGTTAATGGATCGTCAATTTGTGAACCAATATTGAATGCTGTTGTTGGTGCAGTTGGTCCAACAATAATATCGTAATTTTCGAATACTTTTTCGAAATCTTGTTTAATTAATGTACGTACTTTTTGTGCTTTTTTGTAGTAAGCATCATAGTAACCTGAACTTAATGCATAAGTTCCTAACATAATACGACGTTTTACTTCATCGCCAAATCCTTCTTGACGTGTCTTTTTATATAATTCTTCTAAGTTCTTCGCATTTTCAGTTTGATAACCGTAACGAATACCATCAAAACGTGCTAAGTTTGCACTTGCTTCACTTGATGAAAGAATATAGTAAGTTGCTACACCGTATTTAGAATTTGGTAAAGAAACTTCAGAAATTTCAGCGCCCATTTTTTCAAGTTCAGCAATCGCTTGTTTCACGCTTGCACGCACTTCTTCAGATACACCTTCACCTAAATATTCAGTTGGTACGGCAACTTTCAATCCTTTGATATCTTGTTTTAAAGTTGAAGTAAAATCAACATTATCAACAGGTGCACTTGTTGAATCCATTTTATCGTGACCTGAAATGATTTCTAAAATTGTCGCGTTGTCTTCAACATTACGTGTCATTGGACCAATTTGATCTAATGAAGATGCAAATGCAACTAAACCATAACGTGATACACGACCATAAGTTGGTTTCATTCCAACAATACCGCAATATGATGCAGGCTGACGGATTGAACCACCTGTATCAGAACCTAATGAGAATGGCACTAAACTTGCTGCTACTGCTGCTGCTGAACCACCAGAAGAACCACCTGGTACTGCTGTATGGTCAAATGGATTCACAGTTTTTTTGTAGAATGAGTTTTCAGTTGAACCACCCATTGCAAATTCATCCATATTTAATTTACCAACTAAAATACCGTTTTCAGCATTTAATTTATTCATTACTGTTGCATCGTATACAGGATTAAATCCAGTTAAAATCTTAGATGCACAAGTTGTTTCAACGTTTTTAGTGACGATATTGTCTTTGATTCCCATAGGGATACCAAATAAGCGTCCAGTTGGTGTTTGATTATCTAAAGCCTTTGCTTGTTCTAAAGCTGCGTCTTTATTTAACGCTAAAAATGCATTGATTTTCGCATCATCTGCTTCGATATTTTTAAAAGTATCTTCAACCAATTCAGATGGTTTAAGTGTTTTGTTTTGAATCATGTTTGATAAACTTTGAATTGATTCATATCTTAATGACATACTTATTCTCCTCCATCAATAATTGATGGCACTTTGAATTGTCCATCTTCGATATTCTTCGCATTTGATAAAACTTCTTCTTGTGTTAAGCTCATTGAAGCAACATCTTCACGCAATACATTTTGAAGATCTAGTACGTGGAATGTTGGTTCAACATCATCAGTATTTACTTCTTCTAATTGATTTGCAAAATTTAAAATGGCTTCTAATTGAGAGCTGAACTTTGTTGCTTCTTCTTCAGTAATTTCAAGTCGTGCTAAATGCGCAACATGCTTTACTTGATCATTTGATATGTTTGTCATTGGTGACCTCCTACTTTTATATCATCATTAAATTTTACCAAACTTTTTATTAAAAATCTAAAAATAGTTGTACAAAAACATCAATAAATGTGCGAAAATTTAAATTCATATCACAAACAGTCAAAAAAATCAAAAAATTTAGTCTTGAAAACGCTTTAATGTGGTATATAATTAAATTATCTTATTGAAGGGGTGGATTTTATGTTTATTTTGGGACACACGTTTCAAAATGTAAAAATTGAAGCATCATGGATGACCTATGTAATGATTGGTCTGTACTTCCTTATCTTACTTGGGATTGGTTATTATGCATATAAACAATCAACAAGTACTTTAGATGAGTACATGCTTGGAGGTCGAAGTTTAGGACCATTAGTTACTGCTCTATCAGCAGGTGCTGCTGATATGAGTGGTTGGATGTTAATGGGATTACCTGGGTCAGTTTATTCAACAGGTTTATCTGCAACTTGGATTGCAATTGGATTAACTTTAGGGGCATGGTTAAACTATATTTTAGTTGCACCAAGATTACGTATTTACACAGAATTAGCTGACAATGCAATTACAATTCCTGACTTCTTTGAAAAACGTGTATCTGACCATACACGTATGTTAAAAATCATTTCTGGTTTAGTTATCGTTGTTTTCTTTACGTTATACACTCAAGCAGGTATGGTTTCTGGTGGGATTTTATTTGAAAGTGCATTTGGATTAAATTATCATGTAGGATTAATATTAACAGCAAGTATCGTTATTATTTACACATTATTTGGTGGTTATTTAGCGGTATCATTAACCGACTTCTTCCAAGGGGTTATCATGTTAATCGCTTTAGTATTAGTGCCTATCGTTGCATTATTAAAATTAAACGGTTTAGATACATTTGATACAATCGTAGAATTAAAACCAACAAATTTAGATTGGTTTAAAGGTACATCATTTGTAAGTATCGTTTCTTTAATGGCATGGGGATTAGGCTACTTTGGCCAACCACATATTATTGTTCGTTTTATGAGTATTAAATCACATAAACAATTATCAGCAGCAAGACGTATCGGTATTTCTTGGATGGCTGTATCGTTAATCGGTGCTTGTATGACTGGTTTAATCGGTATCGCATTTATTCATGATTCAGGTATGAAATTAGACAATGCTGAGACAATTTTCGTCGTGATGAGTCAAGTGTTGTTCCATCCATTAATCGCTGGATTCTTCTTAGCAGCAATTTTAGCAGCGATTATGAGTACAATTTCTTCACAATTATTAGTAACATCAAGTTCATTAACTCAAGATTTCTATATGTTAATTCGTAAAACATCAATTCAAGAAAAACATCGTGAAAAAGAATTTGTAAGAGTAGGACGTTTATCTGTATTAATCGTTTCTGCTGTATCGATGGCAATTGCTTGGACACCTAATGATACAATCTTAAACTTAGTAGGTAACGCATGGGCAGGATTTGGTGCTGCATTCGGACCTTTAGTATTATTATCATTATTCTGGAAACGTCTAACAAAATACGGTGCCATTACAGGTATGTTATTAGGATCTGCTACAGTTATCTTCTGGATTGTTATGAAAGGTATCTTTAAAGATAACCCTGGTATCTTTGAATTTTATGAAATCATTCCAGGATTTATCGTAAGTTTAGTTTCAACAGTGTTAGTATCATTAGTAACTAAACAACCTGAACAACGTATTTTAGATGAGTTTGATGAAATGGAACAAATTTTAAAATCATAATATGACATAAATAAAAGGAGTGAGACTAATCTCGCTCCTTTTACTTTGCTTTAAAAACAGTTTATTTGATTTAAATTATTGGCCATATACGTGAATGTATGGATCTGATTTCCCTTTTTCTTTTACAATCAATGCAAGAGGTTTATCATTATCCACAATTGAAATTTCAACATCATCTACGCCTCTAAAATGATTCATAGCAAGGTCAGCGATGTATTGTGTTACACCTACAACTTCTGCTTTACCATAATAATCTAATGGCACATTAATCGACATTGACTTTAATTCGTTATCTACAAAATAACCTGTACCGATAGATTGTGTAAAATTAGGAAAGTATTGTTGTAATTGATCATTAAATTGTTTGAAGTTATTGTTTAATTTTTTGTCTAAATCACTTGCTTCAGATGATGGTAACAATACATATTGTTCATTGATGCTATCCCAACTGCCTAGTTTATTACTGCCTTCTTTACTCACAGCATAAGACACAAAATGACCAGGCTTAATACTTTCAGCTGAAGATTGAATAAAGATTGCAAAAGTAATAGGAATGTCTTTTAATGATTGTTTTACACGAAGTCTTGAAAGAATTTCTTTAGCCATTTCTTTTCCTTTTTTCTCAACTTCTTTTTCGTCTAACTTTTTACTATATGTTTCACCATATTCTTCCTTTTGATAGTAATAAACACTATTCATGGCAAGACCAATTGTCATCCCTGAAATGGTTTCACTTTTAGCATCTTTTTCTGTGAAGAAATCTTGTTCGAGAATATGTGATAAATAAGTTGGTGAATTTTCTGCAATCTTTTCTGGGTTTGTTTCACCTTTACGTGAAGGATTTAAACCAAAGTTAGCATATGCATTCTTTTCAATACGCTCATCTTTACTCATTTTATCGATTTCTTCCTTAGTATATTGTGGCTCTAAGTAACTTTCGACTTCAGTTTTTGTTAATAATTGACCATCTCTATACAAATAATCATCTGGTGAAAATTGTTTTTTACTGATATTTAATAGGCCTGTTTCAAATGCTTCACTATTATAGCTACTTGCCATATTTGAGCTTGTTAATCCACGTGCTTGGCTCTCTTTAAATGGCAACAATGTTCTGTAATAATCATTTGAAATTTGAATATCAGTTGAAATTTGTTTTTCCTGTTTCTTTTCTTTATTATTATTTGCGCTTTGATTTGAACAGCTAGCAAGTAATACTGTTGAAAGTATAATGATTCCTAAACGCTTCATCTTGTTCTCCTAACTTATAAATCTTCTAGTGCTTTAACCATATCATTTTCTGACCAAATTTCAATATTTAAACTTTCAGCTTTTACAAGTTTTGATCCTGCATCTTCACCTGCAATGACCAAATCTGTTTTTTTCGTCACAGAACTTGTTACTTTAGCACCTAAATTCGTCAATTGTTTTGTTGCTTCTTGTCTTGATAGAACACTTAATTTTCCTGTTAGCACAATTGTTTTTCCTTCAAATGCAGGGTGACCTTCTATTTCTGTCTTTAATGTACCTGTATATGACATATTCACACCATAATCTTTTAACTTATCAATCAAGCGGATGATGTCTTCATTTTCCATGTAAGTCACTAAGCTCGTTGCCATCTTATGACCGATGTCATTGATTGTAACCAATTCATCTACTGTGACTGTTTTTAAACGATCCATCGTCATATAATTTTCAGCCAATATTTGACAAGCCTTCGCGCCAAGATGTCTAATACCTAAACCGAATAATAAGCGTTCTAGTGAATTTTGTTTTGAATTTTCGATAGCTTCTAATAACTTCGTTGCCTTTTTCTCACCCATTCTTTCCATCGGTAACAACATTTCTTTTGTTAAACCATAAATATCTGCAACATCTTGTATTAAGTCTTCATTAAATAAGCTTTCGACAATCTTTTCACCTAAACCATCAATATTCATTGCAGTTCTAGATACGAAGTGATTCACACCTTCAACGAGTTTAGCATCACACTTAGGATTAATACAACGCTGTGCAACTTCATCTTCAATACGTACTAAATGATGGCCACAAGAAGGACAAATTTCTGGATATTTAAATACGACTGCATCAGGCTTTCTTCTATCCATAACTACACGAACGACTTCTGGAATAATATCCCCTGCTTTTTTAACAACAACACTATCACCAATTCTGATGTCTTTTTCGTTAATCAAATCTTCATTATGTAAAGACGCACGGCTTACTGTTGTCCCTGCGACTTTAACCGGTTCTAATACAGCGGTAGGTGTTACTACTCCAGTTCTTCCTACAGATAACTCAATATCAAGTAATGTCGTCACAACTTCTTCAGCTGGAAACTTATAAGCAATCGCCCATCTCGGACTTTTCGCTGTAAAGCCAAGTTCTTGTTGTTTATGTAAATCATTGACTTTAATAACGATACCATCAATATCATAAGCTAAGTCATTTCTTAATTTCGTCCATTTTTCAATGTATTGAAGGACCTCATCAATATTTTTACAAAGTGCACGTTCATGATTTGTTACAAAACCTAATTCATCTAATTTATCTAGTGCTTCACTTTGACTTTGTGCATTCAATTCTTTTAAATCATTAACGCTATATAAAAATACGCTTAAGTTACGTTTTGCAGTAATTTTTGAATCCAATTGGCGCAATGATCCTGCAGCTGCATTACGAGGGTTTGCTGCTAGTGTTTCACCAAGTTTTTCTTTTTGTTCATTTAATTTAATAAACGACTTTCTAGGCATATACGCTTCACCACGAACTTCAAATGTTAATGGTGAGTCAATTGATAAAGGAATGGCATGAATAGTCTTTAAATTTTCAGTGATATTTTCACCAGTTGTACCATCACCTCTTGTTAAACCTTGTACGAATTTTCCTTTTTCATATTTCAAACTGACAGCAAGACCGTCAATTTTTAGTTCTACCATGTACTCTACTTGCCCAACATCTTTAACAATACGTTCATCAAATGCTCTTAAATCAGCTTCTGAAAATGCATTACTTAAACTAAGCATCGGTGTATCGTGGTTCACTTTTTCGAATCTTGATAGCGGTGTTCCACCAACACGTACAGTTGGTGAATCATCCGTCTTTAATTCAGGATGTGCTTCTTCTATTGCAATCAGTTCGTGTAACAATTGATCATATTCAGCATCTGGTACACTTGGGTTATCTAAAACATGATATTCATAATTGTATTGATTTAACAACTGATGCAATGTTGCTACTCTTGATTTATCCATGTATATTACCTCTATTATTCTTTCTTTGTAATCGGTGCAAATTGGCTAAGTAATCGCTTCATCCCAACAGATTTGAAGATGATATCTAATTCCACTGAACCATCTCTGTCTGTGACATTACTAATTAAGCCTTCACCCCATGCTTTATGCAGCACTTTATCGCCAACTTTATAATCTGATTCCACTTTTTTATGATCAGTAACCACACGTGAATGCGTTCTTTTTTCAAATGGTTTTTTGACTTTTTTCTCTGGTAATTCTAAGATGTCTTGTGGCATTTCATCAATAAATCTAGACTTTTTATTCGCTTGAGTTCTACCAAATAAAGTTCTAGTATCACAATGAGATACATATAAATGTTCTTCTGCCCTTGTAATGGCAACATACATTAACCTACGTTCCTCTTCCATTTCAGATTCGTTATCTAAACTTCTAGAGTGTGGGAAAATCGATTCTTCTAAACCAGCAATAAATACGACTTTAAACTCTAGTCCTTTTGCTGAGTGCATCGTCATTAATGTAATACCCGATTCTAAGTCCGCATTGTCTACATCTGCGACAAGCGATAAATCTGTTAAGAAATTAATTAAAGACTTTTCATCATCAGGTGTTACTTTATCATAGTCCTTAGGCACACTTAAAAATTCTTGAATATTTTCAATACGACTTTGACTTTCTATCGTATTTTCAGATTCTAACATTTTTAAATAACCAGACTGCTTTAATACTTCTTCAGTTAACTCTGTTACTGATAAAAATTCTTGTTGTTGCATGAAATGATCCATCATTTCATAAAACGTTACTAAGTTCTCAGTGGTCTTCTTAGGCAATCCGATAAAATCTACTTCACTAATCGCATCGAAATAACTAATGCCATTTTGTTCAGCATAATTTGCAATCTTTTCCAGCGCTCCAGGTCCAATCCCACGTTTAGGTGTGTTTATAATTCTCGTTAAACTGATGTCATCATTGCTATTTGCAATCAAACGCAAGTAACTTAAAATATCTTTAATTTCTTTTCTATCGTAGAACTTTACGCCACCGACCATCGTATAAGCAATGTTCGATTTCATTAACGTTTCCTCTAATACACGTGATTGTGCATTCGTACGATATAAAATGGCCATATCTTTTAAAGCATAACCTTCTCGCATTTTCTTTTGAATTTCCGAAACGATATATGTCGCTTCATCACGTTCTGAAAATGCTTTATAATATTTAATCTTTGAGCCATAATCATTATCTGTCCATAATGCTTTAGGTTTACGTTCATTATTATTTTTTATGACTTCATTTGCTGCAAACAAAATATTTTTAGTAGAACGATAATTTCGCTCAAGGAAAATCGTTTTTGCATCTTTGTAGTCTTTTTCAAAACTTAAAATATTGTAAATATCTGCACCACGCCAACCATAAATCGATTGATCCGAATCACCTACAACACATAAATTTTTAAATTTATCTGCCAGCATCTTTACTAATAAATATTGTGCTTTATTTGTATCTTGGTACTCATCAACATGGATGTATTGGAATTTATTTTGATAGAAATTTAATACATCTGGAACACGTTCAAATAACTTTAATGTCGTCATTATCAAATCATCAAAATCTAATGCGTGATTTTTAAGTAAGATGTCTTGATATTTTTTGTAAACATTCGCCACCATTAAACTCATATAATCCGTTGCTTCATCTTGCGCATCTTGAGGCGTTTTTAATTCGTTTTTTAAATTAGAAATGGTCGCCACAAACATTTTTGGATCATACTTTTTAGGGTCTATATTTTCTTTCTTTAAGACATCTTTAATCACACTACGTTGATCTGTTGGGTCTAAAATTGAAAAATTACGTTCGATACCAATACGATCAATGTCGCGTCTTAAAATTCGTACGCACATCGAGTGAAACGTTGAAATCCAAATAGCCTCCGCTTGTTCACCGACTAATGCTTCAACACGTTCTTTCATTTCTTTTGCCGCTTTATTCGTAAATGTAATGGCCAAAATTTGATAAGGTGATACCGACTTTTCGTCAATAAGGTATGCAATACGATGCGTTAAGACTCTTGTCTTACCACTACCAGCGCCTGCCATAATTAAAAGCGGTCCTTCTGTCGTTTGTACCGCTTGTTTTTGTTCATCATTCATTCTAGATAATAAGGGATTCATACTAAACCTCTTTCTTTGCTTTTACAGTAGATAAAGCCGATTTTAAATCTGTGTAAATAATATTGCCTACAACAATCGTATCAGCAACGGATAACATGGTCTTTGCTTTCTGTAAATCATCGATGCCACCACCGTAAAATAATCTTGTATTTTGCAGTTGTGATTTCGCAGACTTTAACATTTCAACATCTCCAAATGTACCACTATATTCAATATACATAACTGGGAAATTCAATAATTGCTCAATCATCATCGCATATGCTGAAATATCATCACTGCTTAACTGTGTGTTGGCCTCCGTATATTGAGCCACCTTGCTTTCTGGATTTAAAATCACATAACCTTCCATAGATAACTCTGAAAATTGAATCATATGGCCAAATGCCTTTAACGCTTCTTGTAATTGCCCTGTTTGGAATTTAGAATGCGCAGTATTCAATACACTTGGTACAAGATAGCGATCAAAACCAGGAATGACACTTTCAACATTTGAAATTTCAAGTACACAAGGTAATGGATATCTTCTCACTCTACTCATCAAATCCAGTACATTTTCCATCGTCACATTGTCAGTACCACCCACAATAATAGCATCCGTACCAGATTCACAAATTTGCTCTAATGCTTCATCTGATATTACTTTAGCTGGGTCTAATTTAAATACATGTTGCCAATCTTGTACGTTATACATAATTACTCCTCGAATTTATAATTTTCAATAGTAATATTATATCATTTTTTGTTTCAATTTCACGAGATAAGAACATACGTTTGAGGAGGGTCTGGTACATAAGTGCTCTGACACAAGCAAAAACCTAAGAAAACGAATAAATCAATTTTTAATTTATCGTTTTCTTAGGTTTTAGTCGTAAAGTCAACTTATGTTCCGCCGTCTAGCTTGCAAAATAAAATGCTTGGAACTTTCGTCCCAAGCATTTTATTTCACAGTTTCTGTTAAGTCTTTCGGATACAATCCTAAATATTCTTCTAACGTCTTATTGCTCTTATATATTTCATTCGCAACCTTTTTCCCAACATAACGTACATGCCACGGTTCATATTGGTAACCTGTAATATGTGTTTTGCCTTCACCATATCGAATAATAAAACCAAATTCATGTGCATGGTGCTTTAACCACTCACCTTCAGGCGTTGTCCCAAAACTCACTCGAAAATCATTTGCACTAACTACAGAGCCGACATCATAAGCAAGTCCTGTTTGATGCTCAGAATGCCCTGGTTCTGCAGAATATGTATCCGCTGCAGCCTTTCCGTCTCTTGCTACATAATTTTGATATAGCATGGCTTGATTATCATAGCTTCTAAAGCTACTTCTTAAGACAAATTGTAACCCTGTACGATTGCCTGCTTGCATGAGCTGCTCTATTGCTTGATGTGCTACCGGATCTTCTCCTGGATTATAATCTTTTGGTAATCCAATTTGCTTATTTACAATTAGGATTCCATTAATATAAGTTCTACCATCAATCACTTTTTTCTCATATTGTGGTTTTACGATTTTTTTTACTACTTTTTCTTCAACTGTCTTTTTAACTTCATCAGTTTTTGAGGCAGTCTGCTCTTTTAAATTACTACACCCCACTATAAGAAGTAATGCAGACAATAATATGACATATTTTTTCATTTTTTCCCTCTTTTCCATACTGAATTATACGACAAAAAAAGTGCTGAATCAAATTGATTCAACACTTTATTCCCCTTTAGATTCCGATTGGTTCAAACGATCCATCACCATAGAATATGCGTCATTTCCCCACTGTAATGAGCGCTTTACACGTGAAATCGTTGCAGTAGAAGCACCAGATTCTTTTTCAATAGCAGCATAGGTATATCCTTGCTTAATCATTTTAGCCACTTGTAAACGTTGTGACAATGATTGCAATTCATTCACTGTGCATAAATCATCAAAAAATTGATAGCATTCTTCTCTATCTTTCAACGTTAAAATAGAATCGAATAAATCATCTAGTTGTTTGCCTCTTAATTTTTCAATTTGCATTTCCTCAACCCCTAATAAAATCTATACTACAAATTTTAACGCATTACATCACTAAAGTACAGTGAATCATTTTGTTCTTAATAATATTATAATAAAAATGCATTCAAATTAGAAACTTTTTTCAAAAAATAATAAAAAATTGTTCAAAAACTTTTGTTCTTTTAATAATTTGAAATAAATTAAAAATAATAAAAAAGATGAGACACAGTGTCTCACCTCGTTTACATATTATAAATGGCAGATTCTTAGCGCCATTTAATCTTTATATTATCCTTCTAATTCTTCAAAATACATCACATTTTGAATGACGATTAATGCATTAAAGTTATCTTTTAAATCTTTTTTTCGCGATGCATTTAATATAAATGGTTGATCGTTTTCAGAGATAGATTTCACCAATGATTGATGACTCATTCCTGTATATAATATATCACCATTACTTAAATGTACTGCTGTCGTTGCCAAAATAAACACTCCTTAATTATTAAGTATACTTACTTATTCACCTTCAAGCATACATTTAAACATTTTATTTTATGAGGACGTTACAATAGTGTTCTTTACCGCGGTTGCTGCTATTGTACCGCTGATAATACAAAAAATTGCCTGAGACTTTGTCCCAGGCAATTTATTACATATAAAGTTCCAATAATTATTCTAAACCAGCACGTTTGAATAATGTGTCGATTTGATTTAAGTGATGATTTTCATTGAAGCACTCATCTAATTCTTCTTTAGATAATAAGTTTGTAATCTTTTCATCTGCTTCAACTAACTCACGGAATGGTGTTTTTGTAGCCCATGATTCCATCGCTTTTGGTTGTACTGTATCGTAAGCTTCCTCACGTACCATACCTTTGTCGATTAATGTTAACATAACACGTTGTGAATAAATTAATCCAAATGTTTTTTCCATGTTGGCTTTCATATTTTCTTCATAAACTGTTAAGTTATCAATAATGTTTGTGAAACGATTTAACATGTAATCTAATGCGATTGTCACATCAGGTAACATGATACGTTCTGCTGATGAATGTGAAATATCACGTTCATGCCATAATGGTACGTTCTCATAAGCTGTTGTAATGTATCCACGAATCACACGTGCGATACCTGTAACGTTTTCTGAACCGATTGGATTACGTTTATGTGGCATTGCTGATGATCCTTTTTGACCTTTTGCAAATGCTTCTTCAACTTCACGTGTTTCAGTCTTTTGTAAACCACGAACTTCAACTGCAAATTTCTCGATAGATGTTGCAATTAAACCTAAAGTTGCAATGTAGTATGCATGGCGATCACGTTGTAATGTTTGTGTAGAAATTTCTGCACAACCAATGCCTAACTTTTCACATACATAAGCTTCAATTTCAGGAGGGATATTCGCGAATGTACCAACGGCACCACTCATTTTACCTACTTCGATTTCTTTACGTACTTCTTTGAAACGTTTTAAGTTACGTTTCATTTCCATATACCATAAAGCCATTTTTAAACCGAAAGTTGTTGGTTCAGCATGTACACCATGAGTACGTCCCATCATTAATGTTGTTTTGTGTTTTAATGCTTTTTGTTTTAATACTTCAATGAATCTTTCAAGATCCGCTTCAATAATGTCGTTTGCTTGTTTAATTACATAACTTAATGCAGTGTCCACTACGTCAGTACTTGTTAATCCGTAATGTACCCATTTCTTTTCTTCACCTAATGTTTCAGAAACTTGACGTGTGAATGCAACAACGTCATGACGTGTTTCTAATTCAATTTCTTTAGCACGTTCTACATCAACACGAGCATTTTGACGAATTAACTTTACATCTTCTTTAGGAATATAACCTAACTCTGCCCAAGCTTCACTCGCTAAAATTTCTACTTCTAACCAAGCTTCAAAACGATTTTGTTCTGTCCAAATACTAGACATTTCTTCTCTTGAATAACGTTCAATCATGAATAGATTCCTCCGATTTATAATTTACAAACCTATTATAACAAAAAAACACATACACGTACATTTAAAGTTATCCTTTTAATATCGTACGTGTATATGTCTATTTTTAACACTTATTTTCACATTAAACTTCGTTTTTTATATGATTAAAGTTCGATTTTCTTTCCAGTAAAAATAATTTGTTCCTTTAATACTTCAATAGAACCATCTTGCAATTCTTGAAATATTGGTTTTTGAAACCTTTTTACAGGCATATAGCCTTCTTTTTTCATACGTTCAAGACACTCTTGAATGCTTTCATTATCTTGTACTTCAAATTTCTTCTGTGTCATACGCTTTTAACCTCTTACTACGAACACCTTTCACCCAGAAGCCACCGTGTATATTTTTTGGCTCATAAGCAATAATAAATGCTTTAGGGTCTAATTGTTTCACAGTATCCATTAACTTTAGTTCGTATTTTCTTGGTGTTAAGATTTGCATAACTAAGCGATCTCCATCTCTGCCTTTTGCCGCATAATGTGTCACACCATAACCTAAATCTCTTAATGTACGTGGAATTTCTTTATCATACTCTGCAGTAGTCACATTAACAACGATGTAACCTAATGCAATCATTTCCTCTAATTTCATCCCTACGATGATTCCGACACCAAACCCAAATGCATATGCCAACACATTTTGAATTTGATCTAAACTGTTCATTACAAGGCCTAGGCCAACGATATAAATTAAAACTTCAATCACAGAAACACCTGCAGCAAAGTAGCGATATCCCTTTAAAGTTAAAATCATTCGCATAGTTAATGCCGTTACATAAATAATATTAATTAAAAATATGACCAGCACCATTATCCAAGGATTTTCTAACAACATCAACACTCCTTTATATACGAGCCATTCTAACAAAAGATAGCTGTTAAATCAATTCATCAAAGTTGAACCTTGAGATTGGTAAAAGTCGTTTATGCTGCGTTTTTAAATAATGTTGTTCTAACTTTTCCTTTGAAGCAGAATCAATTGATTTACCTTCTAAATAATCATCAATCTCATCATAAGTCACGCCTAATGCCACTTCATCTGGCAATTGTGGTTTATTTTCCTCTAAATCAGCTGTTGGTGTTTTTTCATATAAATGACTCGGTGCACCTAGTAACTTTAATATCGCTCTACCTTGACGTTTATTGAGACCAAAGATTGGTACGATATCCGCTCCCCCGTCACCATATTTTGTATAAAATCCAGTAATACTTTCAGCTGAATGATCTGTCCCAACGACTATCCCTTGATGATATGCAGCAATCGCATACTGTGCTTTCATACGTTCGCGTGCTTTCTCATTCCCTTTATGAAAGTCAGACAACGTCACACCTGCATCTGTTAATGTTTGAATGCTAGCATCAACAGCATTTTTAATATTAATCGTATATATTTTATCAGGTTGAATAAATTGCAGTGCATCTTGGCAATCTTGTTCATCCTTTTGAACACCGTATGGCAGCCTAACCGCAATAAATTGAATGTCTCTTCCTTCTTCTTTCAATTCATTTACAGCCATTTGACAAAGCTTACCCGTTAACGTTGAGTCTTGTCCTCCTGATATACCAAGTACTAAAGATTTTATAAATGGATAACGATGACAATAATCTTTTATAAATGTAATAATAGCAGTGAACTCAAGTTGAGCATCAAAGTTCGTTTTCACTTGCATTTCTTCGACTATTTTTTGTTGCAAGTTCATTTCATTTCACTCACTTTCATTTGCACTTGATAGATTTTTTCGTTTTTATTTTCCCAACATGCCAAGCTTAAATCGACAGGATATTCTTCAGGATTTAATATACGTGTTGTTTCTTCCCATAAATAATTTAAGTTCTCTTGTAAGTAAGCTCTTGATTCATCTAAAGTTGGTAATTCATAAACCAATTGACCTTCTTTAAATACATCAACATGTAGTGGTTTCGCTACGAAATCATTAATCCACTTTTGTTTGTAAGTATGAATAGGATGGAACATTTTTAATGGCTTTTCTAAGTTTGGATCTTCATGTTCTAAAGTGATGTAATCTCCTTCAGATTTGTTTGTTTGATTATTAATAATGCGATAAACATTTTTCTTACCAGGTGTCGTTACTTTCTCTGCATTATTTGATATTTTAATACGGTCTTCATATTCACCGTGTTCATTTTGAATGGCAACTAACTTATAAACCGCACCCAATGCTGGTTGGTCATAAGCTGTAATCAACTTAGTACCAATACCCCAAGCGTCGATTTTAGCACCTTGTAGTTTTAAGTTAATGATCGTTTCTTCATCTAAATCATTAGATGCAAAGATTTTGGCATCTTTAAATCCAGCTGCATCTAACATTTTACGTGCTTCTTTTGATAAATATGCCAAATCTCCAGAATCTAAACGGATACCGATAAAGTTAATTTGATCTCCTAATTCTTTTGCTACACGAATCGCATTTGGTACGCCACTCTTCAATGTATGGAATGTATCTACCAAGAAGACACAGTTTTTATGACGTTCTGCATACTTTTTAAATGCGATATATTCATCATCATAAGTTTGTACCATCGCATGCGCATGCGTACCTGATACAGGCATGCCAAATAATTTACCAGCTCGAACGTTACTTGTTGAATCAAACCCTGCAATATAAGCTGCACGTGTGCCCCAAATGGCTGCATCTAATTCTTGCGCACGTCTTGTACCAAATTCCATTACAATTTGATCTTTAACTTCTTGTTTAATACGACTTGCCTTCGTAGCAATTAATGTTTGGAAGTTTACAATATTTAAAATGGCTGTTTCTAAAATTTGTGCTTCAATCAAAGGTGCTTCGACACGAATAAGTGGCTCATTATTAAAACAAATTTCACCTTCTTGCATCATGCGAATATTCCCTGTAAATTTCATATCCTTTAAATAATTTAAATAATCTTCTTGATAGCCAAGTGATGCAAGATATTCAATATCCGTTTCACTAAACTTAAAGCCTTTAATGTAATCAACAATACGCTCTAGGCCAGCAAAGACTGCATAACCACTATCAAATGGCATCTTTCTAAAATAAACATCAAATACTGCTAATCTTTCATGGATGCCATCATGCCAATATGTTTCCCCCATATTGATTTGATACAAATCCGTGTGTAACATTAAACTATCATCATTATTTTTATACATTTATCTCACCTTTAGAAGTATTTATTAACAACATAGTACCATAACCTTTTAATTTATCGAATATCGAAGTATTTTTTTACAAAATTTTGATACAATAGAGTTAAATGCGAGGGAAAAAGATGAACAAAAAAAGATTTTTTATACTGACCATCATTGTTTCAATTTCAGGATTAACACAAGGGATGCTGTTACCATTAATCGCCATACTTTTAGAGAAAAAAGATGTGACAAGTTTTATTAATGGATTACATGCGACCAGTATATATATTGGGGTATTTTTAGCCTCTTTATTTTTAGAACAAATGCTTAGGAAACTCGGATATAAATATTTAATATTATTAGGTGGTTTATTTATTGTCATTCCACTTTTATTATTTCCAATGAATGACGATTTAATATTTTGGTTTCTTTTACGACTACTCGTCGGTGTGGGAGATAATATGCTTCACTTTTCAACACAATCTTGGCTCACAGAAAGTACACCTAAACACATGCTCGGGCGAACGATTTCTATATATGGTTTAAGTTTCTCATTAGGATTTATGTTGGGGCCAATCATTGCAATGACACAAAATATTAATGAAAATATACCTTTTTATTTATGTGCATTGCTCTCTATTGGCGCTATACTACTTGTATTGCTCTTATCACCTGAAAAACCTGAAGATCAAACGACACACCTCACTTTAAAACATACAATGATTAACTTTAAAGATGTTTTAAAGGTAAGTTGGTTAGCCTTTTTATTTCCAATGATGTACGGTGTATTAGAGGCTAGTTTAAACAGTAACTTACCTGTTTATGCTTTAAACACAGGGCTAACAACAACACAAATCGCAATACTATTGCCGATGTTTAGTTTAGGAGCCATATTATTTCAAGTACCGATAGGCACTTTAAGTGATGTCATTGGGCGCAGTCGTTTACTAACTATACTAACTGCATGTGGTGCGACAACATTTTTATTATGCCAACTCTTTAATCAATTTTATGTATTAATGGCATTTATTTTTATATCAGGTGCATGTGTTGGATCATTGTATTCTTTAGGCGTTACTTATATGACCGAACTCACACCGAAACGACTATTACCTGCAGGTAACATCATGTGCGGCATTATTTTTAGTATTGGTAGCATATTCGGTCCAATTGGTGGCGGCGTCACATTATCCATCTCAAATAATACACAGTTCTTTAGTTATATAGCATTCATCTTATGTTTAATCAGTTTAATCACCTTTTTTAAAGGCAGACAATTGCGTCGATTCAATCAGTAAGATGAATTTAATAAAAACAACTTTACACCGATAAATAGCAATGTAATCAATAAAAGAAAGAGAAAAATAGGAGTTGTATGTAATGATTAATATTTGGCCTTCCATAAACTTAGATCGTCTGTCTAAAACAACAGCATCTAGGTCTCCTGAAGACGCATTAGATTTATACCAATCATATCAAGCATTCAGTCATGTTCATATGATTGATATTCAAGGCATTGAGAGAGAAAAACCTCAAGCGACAGACAAGATTTTTCAATTGATTACTCGCTCTCAATTACCCGTTGTTGTAGGTGGTGGTATTCGCAGTATTGAGGCGATAGAACAATATTTAAAAAGTGGTGTTGATGCTATCGCTATTGGTAATAAAGGGTTAAGCGATTTATTATGGTTAAAACAAATTACGAATCGTTACCCAAATAAAATTTATTTGGTCTTAAATGCAAATGTAAATGAAATCCTTCAAAATGAATGGAAACAAAAAAGTCGCTTAACTGTTAGTGATATTATTCATAAAGTAAAAGATTTTAAATTAAAAGGCATTATTTACAAAGACTTATCAAAAGACGGTAAATTACTTGGACCGAATATTGAAATGAATAAAGAAATTGTTGGTTTAACTAATTTACCAATTATCGCTGCAGGCGGTATACGCAATATTGAAGATATTAAATTATTAGAAGCTGTAGGCGTCAAAGCATGTATCGTGGACCGCGCTTGTGAAACGGCTAGTTTCTTTGAAGCCTTACCGAAAAAAGAGGTGAACTAATGTTTAAGGACGCTCAATCGTTCATTACACAAATGTATCAAGATTTAAATAAAGACCATGCTACGTTAAATGGACGACTTGAAGTCATTCAACAAGAAATTGAGTCAACCGGTACGTATTACCATACACAAGAAGAGTTAATTTATGGCGCACGTGTAGCTTGGCGTAATAGTAATCGATGTATTGGCAGATTGTTTTGGGACAAGCTTGAAGTGAAAGATTTAAGGCATTTAGATGATGCTTCAGACATTATTAATGCATTAGAAGATCATATTAAATATGCAACAAACGATGGGAGAATTATACCTACCATTAGCATATTCAAGCCCAATACAACCTTCATCTTACATAACGATCAACTGATTCGTTACAGCAACGATCCTATTGTTCGTCCGATATTACAACAAATTGAAGACATTCAATCATCAAAAGTACAATCGAAATTTTTACCCTGGCTATATACGTATAACGGTGAAACCAAAGTACATCCTATCGATGAATCCATCATCCTTGATGTCCCTTTAACGCATCCACAATTTCCGAAGTTTGATGCTTTAAATTTAACTTGGTATGCCATTCCTATCATCAGTAGCATGGACTTAAACATTGGTGGCGTTATATACACGCTTGTACCATTTAATGGTTGGTATATGGTGTCTGAAATTGCCAGTCGTAATTTATTAGATACGTATCGCTATGACTTATTAAACACTGTTGCGAATGCATTTGATTTGGATACGAGTAAAACAAGTACATATTGGCGAGATAAAGCGTTGGTTGAATTAAATTATGCAGTACATCAATCCTATAAATCTAATAATGTTTCTATCGTCGATCACTACACAGCGAGTAAGCAATTTGAGAAATTTGAACAAAACGAAAACCAATGCGGACGTCAAGTTACTGGAGATTGGACTTGGCTGATTCCACCTATTTCACCATCGCTCGTACATAACTGGCATAAAGGATATGACAATACATACCATAATCCGAACTTTTATTATAAAAAGAAACCAACCAAACAAGAGGACAATCATTCAAATAAATGCCCTTACCATTAAAAATGCGCTCGAGACATTATTAAATGTCTGAGCGCAATTTTTTATTTCTTTTTATTTTATTTCTTTATTTATCTATATCTATTAATTTTCAGACACAGATTCTTCTTCCGTTAACAATGCATCATAAAATGCATTTACACGTTCTTTTTTGACTTTCTTTAGATGTTTATTTTTTACACATACGACATTTTCCGCTTCACCTATTTTTATCGTACATGACTCATCTTCACTAAAGACATTATCCACAATAAAGATATCTTTATTTTTAACCTCATCAAAACTTTGAAATAAGATTGCATATTTTGAATTGATAGAATGAAAATGGTTATTTCTAATTAAAGTTAATTCACCCGCTTCTGTGCCATGTTCTTTACCGAATAAATCAAAGGTATATTTCCCTTTTTTCACAGCCAAGTAGCGTATTCCACCTTCACAATCATTAAACGTATTATCATGAACATGAAGTACTTTCGACTTTAGGAAAGTTAATGCATAGTCACCCATTTTATCGAATGTATTATGTCTGATAGTAATATTTTCATAAAAATTTTCATGCATTGATGCATGTGATCCAATCGCTCTATTCCATGGTTTCATCATCGGCTCGTTAGAATTCCCAAAATAGCAATGCTCAATAATCACATTTTTGGTAATCGTTCCGTCATACGAACCGAACTTTGGAAATGAATCTTTAAGCTGTAAATCTAATTGAATGGCTTCAGAAAAGTATCGTGTCCCACCATCATCACGGAATCCTAAAAACTTACAATGACTCACTTTAAAACCATCTATGCCACAAGCATCAATTGCATGTCCTGAGACGACATTTTTAAATGTAACGTTCTTAATTTCAATTTCTCTCGCATGTCCTAATGACATAATCGTATTGTTATAATTCAGTACATGTCCGAATTGGTCAAATGTACCACCTTCTATTTTAATATGGCCATGTCCATCGTAACCTTTATATTGACCATTTTTAACACCGTTCTTAAGCATTGCAAATGGACTCATGCGTCTTAATACTGCATTTTCATGTAAATGCAAATATGTATGGCTGTAAATGACCAATTCTTTAGCGATATAGTATGTCCCTTCTGGGATATATACTTCAACAGGCCCTTTCTTTGCTTCGTTTAATGCACGTTGAATACCAATCGTATCAAATAACATATTTCTAGTCGTTGCACCATAATCTTTAACGTTGATTCTTCTTTGTTCCATTATTTCACCAAATTCCTCATAAATATCGATATATTGTCTAATAGTATATTATACTAAATATAACAAAATAAACATGAGAGAGGTTTTGAAAATGACTCAAGCATTTATTTTAGTAGACTATTCTTATGATTTCGTAGCAACGGATGGTAAATTAACTTGTGGTGCGCCTGCACAAGCAATTGAATCTGCTATTTATGAAAAATGGCAAACATATTCATCAAAAAAGTTACCGATTTTTGTCATGATGGATTTACATCACGAAAATGATGCTTTTCATCCAGAAACGAAGCTTTTTCCACCACATAACATTGAAGGCACAGATGGCAGAAAGTTATACGGAAAGATTCATGATTTATATTCTGTAGAACAAAATGAGCCACATATATTTTGGCTAGATAAACGTCGTTATTCTAGTTTTTGTGGTACACCACTTCATCAATTACTTCAAGAACGTGGTATTACAGAAATAGAAGTTGCGGGCGTATGTACAGATATTTGTGTGTTGCATACTGTTATTGACGCATTCAATTTAGGTTACAAAGTCACAGTTGATGAAAATTGTGTTGCGAGTTTTGATCAAACTGGTCATGAATATGCTTTAAAACATTTTAAAAATGTATTAGGCATGGCTGTAGATACACATTCTTAATCATGATAAAATAAAGTTTATAATACACATTAAAGGAGATTACTCATGACAATTTTAACTTTTGGACACAAAAATCCTGATACAGACACAATTACATCTGCATTAGTAATGGCAGATTTACAAAAAGCTTTAGGCAAAGATATCGAAGCAGTTCGTTTAGGCGAATTAAACGGTGAAACAGCTTATGCATTAGATTATTTCAAAGTAGATGCACCACGTTTATTAACAGATGCTTTAAACGGCGAAGAAGTTATTTTAGTAGACCACAACGAATTCCAACAATCAGCAGACGGTATTGAATCTGCAACAATTTCTATGGTTGTGGACCACCACCGTATTGCAAACTTTGAAACTGCTGGACCATTATTCTACCGTGCTGAGCCTGTAGGTTGTACAGCAACTATTTTAAATAAAATGTATAAAGAAAATGGTATTGAAATCAAACCTGAAATTGCTGGTTTAATGGTTTCTGCAATTATTTCTGACTCATTATTATTCAAGTCACCTACATGTACTGAAGAAGATGTTAAGGCAGCGAAAGAATTAGCTGCAATTGCAAACGTTGATGTTGAAGCATACGGTTTAGAAATGTTAAAAGCTGGTGCGAAAACAAGTGATAAATCTGCAGAAGAATTATTAAATATCGATGCAAAAAGTTTCGCAATGGGTGAAAAACAAGTACGTGTTGCACAAGTAAACACTGTCGATATTGATGAAGTATTAAACCGTCAAGAAGAATTAACAAATGCAATCAATGCAGAAACTGCAAAAGAAGGCTATGATTTATTCGTATTAGTTGTAACGGATATTTTAAATTCTGATTCTAAAGTATTGGCTTTAGGTCAAGAACAAGCGGCTGTTGAAAAAGCATTTAACGTCTCTTTAGAAAATGACACAGCTTTATTAAAAGGTGTTGTTTCTCGTAAAAAACAAGTTGTACCTCAATTAACTGAAGTATTAGCTTAATATGAATTAATAACAATATAAAAACCGCGTTCAACGAACGCGGTTTTTATATTGAAAGAATGAAAAAATGGTATAGCTTTATTATAAATTAAATTTTCTGAATAATCAATCATTAATTTGATATTTTATACTATACAACTTTTAAGCCGATAATTGAAACAATTATACAAACGATTAAAATGAGCTTCAGCAAATTTACTTCTTCTTTATACACAAGCATTCCTACAATAACACTCCCCATCGCACCAATGCCTGTCCACACACCGTATGCAGTTCCGAGTGGAATGGTTTTTAAAGCAATACTCAATAAAAATAAACTACATAAACTTAATATAAACCAAATGACAGTCCATTTTTTAACTTTAAATGAATCGGTTTTTTTGAGTGCCATCACCATAATGACTTCCATCAGTCCCGCACTGATTAATATCATCCAATTCATAAATTACTCCTTTGCAATAACTTTTAAACCAATGATTGATCCTATTAATAACACAACAAAAAACAACTTTAATAAGTGCATTGGTTCATTCAAAAATGCAACACCATAAATTACCGTCCCTACAGCACCAATCCCTGTGTAAATGGCATACGCTGTACCAATTTCAAGTCTTGTTAATGCATAACCAAAACAATAAAAAGAAATCACCATAATGCATAGCGTAATCAGCGTCCATTTTAAATTGGTAAAACCATGCGCATATTTCAAACCAACTGCCCACGCCACTTCCAACAAGCCACCTAAGACTAGTAATAACCATGCTTTATTTACTTTCGTCATTACTAAAACCTTAATGCTTGCATTGTTTTTAAAGTATCAATCATCTGCATCATTTGTATTGAAGTTTCATGTTTAAACGCTACTTTTGAAGCTACTTTATCATTTGCTTTAACCGTATTAATAAAATGGTCTAATTCATAAGACATTGGTGGATTTGGGCTTTCAAATGTTTCAACCACTTCATTTTGACGGTTTAATAATTGCACGACATTCGGTGCAGAAATTTTATCAATTATTATAATGCCACGTTCACCAATAATTTCAGAAGGCAAGTGCGAATCCACAATCTTAGAGTAATTTAAATTCGCCACTTTATCTTCATACTGACATAAAATGCTACCATGCGCATCTGCTCCAGAAGAAAGTTTTAAGTGACTAACTTGTATACTTTCTGGTGTACCAAACAAATCGATTAACGGACTTATTGTGTACACACCAATATCCATCATTGCTCCATTACCTAACTCAGGTTTAAAAGCATTTTCAATGATACCCTCTTTGTATTTGTCGTATCTTGATGAATATTGATGGTAATGAAAGTTGATATGTCTTACAGGTCCAATTGTTTCCAACCAAAATTTCACCTTTTCAAAAGAAGGCGCATATAAATTTTTCATTGCCTCCAAAAATAAACCATCAGAGTCTTGTTCAGCATTCAAAATGGCTTTTAAATTTTCACTGTTGATAGTCACTGGCTTTTCACATAAAACGTGCTTATTATGTTGTAATGCCTTAATTGCTTGTTCGTGATGAATGTAATTAGGCGTCGCAATATAAACTGCTTCTAATTCAGGATCATTTAAAAATGCTTCTAAATCATCCGTACAGTATTTTAATGCATGTTTGTCTCCAAATGCTTTCGCTTTGTCCATCGTTCTTGAATAAACGCTATAAGGTTCAAAGTCTTCAATTGATGCACCAGATGCAATCAATCTGTCTGTAATCCAATTCGTACCGATAAATCCAAATTTCATAAGTCACCTCATCTATATAGTTCCATTTATTTTATCATTTTATCGTTTTATTATAAAATTAAGTAAATCTTTAAGAAAACTTTTTATAGAGGTGTCATTATGAACATTCATGAAATTGTAGCCAATCAAAAGTCTTACTTTAAAACACATGAAACAAAACAAGTAAAATTCAGAAGAAAAAAATTAAAAGCTTTAAAAAAAGCGATTCAACAACATGAAACAGATATCATAGATGCGCTTAATTCAGATTTAGGTAAAAGTAAAGTCGAAGCCTATGCGACTGAAATTGGGATTGTTTTAAAATCATTATCATTATTCATTAAAGAATTAAAAGGATGGGCAAGAAAAGAATCGATTCATACACCTATGCTACAGTTTCCAGGAAAGAGTTATTTATACCGTGAACCTTATGGTACTGTGCTGATCATTGGTCCATACAACTATCCATTCCAATTAGTGATGGAACCTTTAATTGGTGCCATTGCAGCAGGTAATACAGCTATTGTGAAACCATCAGAACTCACACCACAAACGAGTATGGTCATCGAACAAATTATTGAAAGTGTATTTGATACTGAGTATGTACAAGTAATTCAAGGCGAACAAGAAACAACAGAAGCATTATTAAATGAAAGATTCGACTTCATTTTCTTTACAGGAAGTACACGAGTTGGTCAAATCGTCTATGAGAAAGCAAGTAAGCATCTTACACCTGTAGCTTTAGAATTAGGCGGTAAAAGTCCTACAATTATTGATAAAACAGCCAATCTAAAAGTTGCAGCTGAACGTATTGCATTCGGTAAATTTATGAACGCGGGTCAAACATGTGTAGCACCAGATTATGTGCTTATCGATGAAAGTATTAAAGATAAATTTATATCTGCGATGCAATCGACCATTACTGACTTTTACGGTAAAACACCTGAAACAAGCCCAGACTTTGGACGTATTGTGAATGATAAACATTTTAATCGCTTAATTTCATTATTAAATGATGCAGAAAATAACATTGTCATTGGTGGACAACATGATGCAAATGAACTGTATATCGCACCAACATTATTAAGTGATGTAAAAAGTACTCAACAAATCATGCAAGAAGAAATATTCGGACCTTTATTACCAATCATTAGTTATCAAGATAAAACAGAAATATTTGATTTCATCAATCAATATGAAAAACCACTCGCATTATATGTATTCTCTGAAGACCGTGACTTCACAGATCAAATCATGCGTGAAGTTTCATTTGGCGGTGGATGTGTAAATGACACAATTATGCATTTAACAAACCCGAACTTACCATTCGGAGGCGTCGGTCACTCTGGTATTGGTAGCTATCATGGTAAACATTCATATTTATTATTTAGCCATGAAAAAAGCATCATGACAAAAAGTACAAAATTAGAATCTGGTGTGATGTTCCCACCTTATAAAGGGAAATTCAGATACGTTAAACAAATCTTTAAATAAAACTAATGCGAGGCATCTGTAATAGATGCCTCGCTTTGATTTGTTAATAATCTGTTTAATTAAAAATCACACAAACGCCTTCTGGTACTTTTTGTGTATTATCTACCATTGTTAATAATCCTGTTTCAATATCGCGTTCAAAGAGTACTAAATGACCACTTCTTTCATGTGCACATACTAAGAAACGATCTGATGGATCAATATTGAAATCTCTTGGCCAATCGCCGCCACTTTCAACGCATCCAACGTTCTTTAACGCTTCTCCATTCCCTAACACTTCATATACTGTAATCGATTGATGTCCTCTATTAGAAACATAAACGAAGCGTTGATCATGACTCATGCGTACTGCAGCACCTTGTGAATGACCATCAAAAGCTTCAGGTAATGCTTGATATGTTTCTAATACTTTAAATTGACCTTGATTGTATTCAAGTACCGTCACTTTATTAGAAAGTTCAGTAAATAAATAAGCGTATTTGCCATTTTCATGGAAGACTAGATGTCTTGGGCCACTTCCGGGTGCCACTTTTAATGTATGGACTTGTTCAAAACCATCTTCTCCAAATGAAAATGTAATGACCTCATCTGTTCCTAAATCAACAGCTACTGCATATTTATGGTCTGGTGTTTCTTGAATAAAATGCGTATGAGCATTGTCTTGTCTTTCTGTATTAGGGCCATTCCCTTTTTGTTGGTGTGTATCGATAAAGCGTTCAATATTTAAATCTTTGTCTAGACCGTACAATCTAACGACACCATCTCCATATACCGCTTCTAATAAATACTTACCATCATGTGAGATTGAAATATGACATCCTGTTGATTGATGTGGTAATACATCATTTGTCGCTTTCAGTGTTTCATCACTTTCTATTTGATAACTTTGAATACCACATTGATTATCTGATTTTTTAATACCATATAAATGATCTTTATACTTTGCAATATATGTTGAAGCTTGTACTTCATAGCCAGTTTCTACACTATGAATCACCTTTTTATCTTCATCAATAGAGAACTTGTAAATACCTTTACCATTTTCTTTTGTATATGAACCAATATATCCTGTTATCATATTATTCCCTCCAAACATTGTACTTTCATTTTAGCAAACTGTTTTCATACTATAAAATATTAACCCCTTACATATGATTTAACAATCTACTTCCATTAATTTGTATGTCTAAAAAAACACATAATGTCAGTTATTGTTAACAAAATATGCATTATCATAATTTATTTAATTTTAATGCAATTTTTTCTTGCAAGAAGTTTAGTAATACATTACAATTTGTTTGGTAAATATAAAAGAAGCAGTTATACAGAACAATTAGTTAAGTATAAACCTTATTTTATTATTGCAATTTGCATTAGAGGTGATTTTTTGATAACCACTCAAGGTTTAAAACCTTTTCAACACATTGATTTACAAAAGCATCAATTTGCACCTTTATATGATGCTTTAAACATATATGAATCACAGCAAGTAACAAGTTTTGATGTACCTGGTCATAAGCGTGGGATTGATAAAAGTTATCGCTTAAACGAGTACGGCATTAAAACGTTAAGACATGACGTGAATTCTATGCCACAACTTGATAACTTTGATCATCCAACATCAGTCATTAAAGAGGCGCAAAGTTTAATGGCAGATTTGTTTTTAGCAGATGCTGCTCATTTTTTAGTGAATGGTACAACGCAAGGCATTCAAGCCATGCTCCTTTCTGTTTGTAAACCTAAAGATAAATTGATTGTACCGAGAAATGTCCATAAATCAGTATTAAATGCGATGGCACTTGCCGACATCACACCGATTTATATTGTGCCAGAATTCGACACACAATTTGGTATTAGCCATAACGTCAGTGTGCAAACTGTGAAACAGACGATTGCACAACACCCTGATGCAAAAGCAGTATTTGTAATTAACCCAACTTACTTCGGTGCTGCCAGTCATCTAAAAGAAATTGTTGATTTAGCACATCAACACAATATGAAAGTATTGGTTGATGAAGCACATGGTGCACATTTAAGATTCTCAGATAAATTACCGATGTCGAGTATGGAAGCAGGTGCTGATCTTGCTGCAACAAGCTTGCACAAAACAGGCGGTTCATTTACTCAAACGAGTATCTTACTCGTTCGTGGTGATGAAGCACTGCAACATAAAGTAAAAAGTGTTATCAACATATTGACGAGTACTTCAGCTTCTTACTTATTGATGTCGAGTCTTGATCTTGCAAGACAACATTTAGCAAAAGACGGTAAAAGTAAAATCGAGCATGTATTAACACTTGTGGATGACTTTAAAGCTGAAATCAACAAAGTCCCTGGATTTCATATGTTAGATGAGACACATTTTGAAACAACTTATGATCAATATTTAGATCCAACGAAATTAACAATTTATATCGATCATCATATGCCAATCTCTGGTTTTGAAGTTTATAAATTATTACGCAGTGACTACGACATACAAATGGAACTTTCTGAACCGAATATGATTATGGGCATCGTATCCTTTATGGATAACGCAACTGAATTAAACACATTACTTGAAGCATTGAAAGATATTTCTAAACGCTTCTATCGTGTCAATGAAAATGATGTTTCACCAATGTTAAAGCAGCTTGAAATTCCAGAACAAAAAATGGGTTTAAGAGATGTATTCTATAGTGAAAAGAAAGCCATCAAATTACATGACGCACTTGGGAAAGTTTGTGCTGAAAGTTTAATGATATACCCTCCCGGTATTCCAATTCTCATGGCCGGTGAAGTCATCAGCCAAGATGTCATTGATTATTGGGAGTTTGTAAATAACCAACCAATCATTAAGATTGGTGCAGAAAATAAAAATGAAATTTATATTGTTGAGGAGAATGAAAAATGAAATTAACAACTTTAGGAAGACACGTATTTATTGAATATTACAACTGTGATAAAGAAATCTTGAAAGACCACGATACAATCGAAAGATTAATGAACGAAGCTGCACGTGTTGCTGGTGCAACAATTGTAGAAAGCTGTTTCCATACATTTAACCCATACGGTGTAAGTGGTGCGGTTATCATTTCTGAATCACATTTAACAATCCACACTTGGCCAGAATATGGTTATGCATCTGTAGACGTATTTACTTGTGGTGACACAGTAGATCCTTGGTTAGCAGAAGATTTCTTACAACGTGAATTAAAAGCTGAATTATCAGATTCAATGGAAATTGGTCGTGGTATGGCGGATAAAATTCACAAATACTCAAACGGTGAAATCGTTGTAGAATCATTCAAACCAATCGAAGTTGAAGTTAAATAAGGAGGATACATCATGTTAGATTTATGGTACACAGAAAATCATACAGACAACGTTAAATTTTCAATTAAAACTAAGAAACACTTACATTCAGAACAAACACCATTCCAACAAATTGATTTCTTCGAATCAGATGAATTTGGTACGTTTTTCACTTTAGATGGTTTAATGATGGTAAACGAAAAAGACGAATTCGTATATCACGATATGATCACACACGTTGCAATGGCAACTAACCCTAACATCAAGAAAGTATTAGTAATTGGTGGCGGAGACGGTGGTACAGTACGTGAATTAACACGTTACGCTTCAATCGAACAAATCGATATGGTTGAAATCGATGAGCGCGTTGTACGCCTGTCACAACAATACTTACCAATTACAGCAGGTAAATTAGAAGATCCACGTGTTACATTATTATTTGAAGATGGTTTAGCTTATGTGAAAAATAAAGAAGCTGGCTACTACGACTTAATCTTAGTAGATTCAACAGACCCAATCGGTCCTGGCGAAGGATTATTCTCGCATGACTTTTATAACAACTGTTTCCGTGTATTAACTGACGATGGTATCTTAATTAACCAACATGAATCACCATATTATGAAGGATATGCACATGAAATGAAACGTGCACATTCAAAAATTAAAGGATTATTCCCGATTACACGCGTTTACCAATTCCATATGCCAACATACCCATCAGGTCATTGGTTATTTGGTTTCGCTTCAAAATCATTTGATCCTTTAAAAGATGCGGATTTAGATGCATGGAACAAACTTGGCATTAAAACAAAATACTACAATACTGACATCCATACTGGTGCATTTATGTTACCGACATTTGTTAAGGAGATGTTAGCAGATGAAAGCAAATAAGCATGTTTATATGAGTTGTGAAGCATCGTTTGAAGATGCAACAACAGTCATCTATGGTGCCCCATTTGACGGTACAGTATCTAACCGACCAGGTACAAGATTTGCTGGAGACGCAATTCGTTCAGAATCTTATGGTCTAGAAACATATAGCCCATACTTAAACAAAGATTTAGAAGATGTGAATATTATCGATACTGGTGATGTGGATATTACAATCGGTAATAAAGTAAAAGTACTAGAAGAATTAGAAGATACAGCACGCACAATTTTAAACGCGAACAAATTGCCGTTTATGATTGGTGGCGAGCATTTAGTAACACTTGGCCCATTCCGTGCTGTACATGAAAAATATCCAGACGTTGTATTAGTACAATTAGATGCACATACAGATTTACGTGATGATTATATGGGTGAACCTTTATCACATGCGACTGTTGTTCGTCGTATTCATGACATCGTTGGAGATGGTCGTATTTATCAATATGGTATTCGTTCAGGTACGAAAGAAGAATTCGACTGGAGCGATACACATACAACGTTAGAAAAATTCACAATCAATACATTAAAAGACTTGCCACAAATCCTTGGAGATACACCAGTCTATGTCACAATCGACTTAGATTGCTTAGACCCATCTATCTTCCCAGGAACAGGCACACCAGAACCAGGTGGATTAACATTCCGTGAATTAGAACCTGCGTTTAAAGTCTTTGAACAATTAAACGTCGTTGCAGCAGACATCGTAGAATTATCACCACCATATGACCCAACAGGTGTATCTAATGCAGTTGCTGCAAAAGTTGCTAGAGAATTAATGTTAGCAATAACGAAATAATATATTACCACATGAACATTTTGTTCATGTGGTTTTTTATATTAATAACCAATCATTAATATATCCGCAAATAAAAAAAAGCTTCCCCATCCCTCTACTTTTTCCTCTATAATTAACCTATTACAATCTAAGGGGGTGCATCATGAAATTTAAAGATTTTCCTAAAAACGTTAAACTGCGTATCTTTTGTGGCTTTTTTGATCATGCCATTTCTATGAGTATTATGCCTTTTATGGTACTGTATATCGCAGATGAATTGGGTAAAGTGACTTCTGGTATTTTGTTATCCATTAACGTTATTTTTGGCTTGATTTGTAATTTAATGAGTGGCTATTATGCTGACCGCTTCAGTCGTAAAGGCATATTAATCTCTGGCCAAATCTTCTTTACTGTCTTAATCGCTTTAATTGCATTGTTTATTCATCCTAGTATCAATCAACCGTACGTTGTAACGATACTCTTTATGCTAACAGCAGTCAGCGGTTCAATGATATTCCCGGCGATGGATGCATTAATTGTAGACTCAACAACAGAAGCACAACGTAAATATGTATACGTATTTAATTATTGGTCTAACAACTTAGCGACAGCGATTGGTACTGCAATTGGTGGTTTATTTTATAAAGAACATCGCATGCTTTTGTTTATCATTATTATTATCATCTTTATTCTTAATA
This sequence comes from Macrococcus sp. DPC7161, assembly GCF_004117835.1. Classification (GTDB taxonomy): domain Bacteria; phylum Bacillota; class Bacilli; order Staphylococcales; family Staphylococcaceae; genus SDSC01. The sequence continues at coordinate 84,049 of NZ_SDSC01000005.1, forward strand.
CGATTATCTTTATGAAGTTTCTTGATGATCCTACAACAAGACGAGAGAAAAAAATCGTACATACCCATTGGGTACACGACTTGTTAAAAAATTATGCCATCGCATTAAAAGACTTACCTTTTGTGATGTTTACCATTGCAGTCGTATTTATCTATTCGGCAGAATTTGCATTGACGAATTATATCGGGGTGAGATTACATCATGAATTTAAACCAGTAGATTTATTTGGTGTACATGTGGATGGTGTGAGAATGATGAGTTTAATGCTGATTGAAAATACCGTCTTAGTCGTAACCATCACCTTCTTAATCAGCAAGTTAGTAGAACCATTCAATCCGAAGTACGTCATGATGGTTGGGGCCATGTTGTATGCAGGAGGATATGCAATTAGTCACGCATTAAATACCTGGTATTTATTGTTGCTTGCTGTATTGATTGCAACGATAGGAGAATTAATGTTCAGCCCAATCTATTCAGTATATCAAGCAAAACTTATGCCTGACGATCAACGTGCTAGTTACATTGCCTTTAGTTCATTAGGATTTAGTGGTGCAAGCTTAGTGGCCAGTTCCGGTTTAGTCATTGGGGCTTATACAGGGGATATCTTTATGGCAAGTTACGTATGCTTCCTAGGTATTATTGGGGTATGTTGCATATTTGTAGCGATGAACCTACATAAAAAACGCGCCTAAAATGGCGCGTTCATTCTATTAACCTGCAAATGTTGTGATAGTTTTTGCTAACCAAGTGATGAATCCTACGATAGCTTCAATGATAGCTGCAGTCATGTTCATTACCTCCATTCGATATTAATTATTCATGTGATATTTTGCGATTAGTACCTTGTGTCATGATGGTACTTCATTTTATTAACCAGCAAATGCTGTAATTGTTTTTGCTAACCAAGTGATAAATCCTACGATAGCGTTGATGATATCTGCAGTCATTTTCATTACCTCCATCCGTTTTTAATCACTCATGTGATACTTTTATTATACGCACCCTTTATCATCGTGGTGCATTTCATTCTTAACTTGCCGTTTTTCATTCATTTCTGTTATATTTTTAATATATTCTAGTTCAAAATTGTTACGTTTTAACACTTAGGAATAAAAATCCGACAGTTATGAAGGCTTTAACTTTTGCTAGATTATATTGCGTATAATGATTTTAGGAGGCAATATTGATGTATTCTACCCTTCAAGATCAATTTGATTTAAGTGACTTAGATGTTTTAAAGTTAAAGCGTGGCGTAAATATTGTTAAGAAGAATGTATTCTTAATGCTTATCATTTATGGTTTGAGTTTTTATTTAGAAGTTTTACTCTATACATTGATTATGCACTTAAGTTATTTTGTGATTCGTTTAACAAGTTTCGGTGCCCACTTACAACGTTTTATTTTATGTATGCTTTATAGTACATTAGTATTTGTAGGTTTGCCCTATTTATTGTCTAAGGTGATTTTACCTTTTTACTTGTTATTCGGTTTAATGTGTTTCAGTTTCATCCTCATCACGATTTTTGCACCTAGTCCTACATCGAAACACCCTATTGCAACAAAGCATCATGCAAAGTTAAAACGACAATCTATGTTCACTGCTTTTATTTTATGCATCATCGCCATGCTAATACCACGTCCCCTATCTCAAATGATGATTGTGGGTATTTGTATTCAATCCATTAGTCTTTTACCTATATTTAAAAAGGAGCGATAATTATGTCATTTTTCACAAGTATTTTATCAAAAGCGATTTCTGCATTAATTCATTTAGGTGATTTCAGCATCTTAAAAAGCTGCTACTTCTACTTTAATGAATCAGAACTTGACCAAGAATTATTTGAAAGTAAAAATTAATGATTCCATTTAGTTTTACTTTTTTAGAATCCATTCTTTTCATTACGTTTCAATGCTTTAGTTTTACTTTAGCAATGATGATTTTAGAAGATGTAAAGTATGATAAACGTGATTTAGGGCACATTGCTTGTTTCTTTGTAGTGCCCTCGATTGCGTTATTTTTTATCTTAAAGATTTTTGCGATTGTTTACTTTGTGGTTTATTTTGGCTATTTAAATCGTTCGAGAAACTTGATGCATAGTTTACTCAATGCATGTCTATGTATTATTATCGGTGTCATTTCTGATCATTTGTCTACTTTATTACTTTATTATGTGTTTCACAAATCAATATTCGATACACCTTTTTATTTTTTATATTTTATATTGTTTTTAGTATTTATGGTTTTATTTTCTTATTTATTCAAGCTTGGTACGACACGATTAAAACATACGAGTATGTTGTATGATAAGACATTTGTGATGATATTAATGATTTTCTTAAGTTGTAGTATTATTGCGTTTTATACATTGATTACTTTTGAATCACTAACGCATTTTGATAATTATAAACGCTTTGTTTTGTTCTTTTTAATGTATATTTTATTTAGTATTTTAATCATTGCGGTGTTATCTCGTTATTTACATCGTAACTATATGTATAAAAGAGCGAAAAAAGAAAACGAAGATTATTTTGAATACACGAAGTCATTAGAACAAATCAATCAAGAAATGCGTCAGTTTAAGCATGATTACATTAATATTTTGTCTACAATGACCAATTACATTCATACTAATGATATTGAAGGATTAACAGAATACTTTAATACAAATATTGTGCCGCTTAAAGCAGATATTGATTATCAGTTATTGCAATTACACGGCCTTGAAAAAGTGCATGTCACCCCTTTAAAAGGCTTACTCACAACTAAAATTATTCGCACACAAGAAGCGCATATCCCTTTATCTATTGAAGTGTCGGATGAGATCTTTGATGAAGATATAAATGTAGATATGATCAAATTATCGCGTGCCATAGGGATTATATGGGATAATGCAATTGAGGCATCTCAAAAAATTGATGATCCAAAAATCGATGCGGCCATTATTAAAACAGAGCACAGCATCCTATTTATTATGACCAATCGCTGTGAAGATAACTTACCTTCGATTCATAAATTGTATCAAAAAGGCTTTTCAACAAAAGGTAATGATCGTGGTTTTGGATTACTCACATTAAAAGAAATTTCTGCAACACTACCAAACATGTTTGTGGATACATCGATTAGCAATCATATGTTTATCCAAAAAATCGAACTGATTCATCAGTAGGAGGTCCATATGAAAATCTTTATTTGTGAAGATTCTAAAACACAATTAGAGCATATGAAAAAAATCATTACCAATTACATCACATTTGAACAAAAAGATATGAGCATCTATTGTGCAACAGGCGACCCTAAAACGTTAATCGAAGCGGTTAAACAAGCAAATGACATTGGTCTCTACTTTTTGGACATCCATCTTGGCACTGAAGAAAATGGAATTATGCTAGCTCAAGAAATTCGAAAATATGATCCGATTGGAAGTATTATTTTTGTGACGAGTCATAGTGAACTCACATATTTGACTTTCGTATATAAAGTCGCTGCGATGGACTTCATCATTAAAGATGATTTCGATAACTTACAAAAGCGCGTGATTGAATGTTTAAATGTTAGCTATGAACGCTTAAGTCACCTTGCCAATACGGATTACGTTAATAAACTAGAAATCAAATCAGGTAGTCAAACCCTATTTGTCGATTACGATGATATCATTTATTTTGAATCTTCACCGAATCCACATCGTATCATACTTCATTTGACGAACCGCATTATTGAGTTTTATGGCTCTTTAAAGGATTATGATAATTTAGATGAGCGCTTTTTTAGATGCCATCACAGTTATATCGTGAACAAAGATTACATCAAATCGGTAAATAAAAAAGAACGCATCGTTAACTTTACGAACGGTGAAACTTGTTACGTATCTATTCGCAACATTAAGAAGCTGTCATTTTAAAATGATGACGCATCCTTTAATCCATCATAAAGCACCGAGCATCCCTAAAATCACATTTTTATTTTGGAGATGCTCGGTTTTATTTTTAATTTTATTTTATATTTTTTTCATCAACTTCCACTTGTAAAACAGAACGTATGTTCGTATACTTAAATTAATGAAAGTGAGTTGATACGAATGATACATCCTATTTACGGTGAATTAAACTATAAACGACGTCCAAAAGACACTTTAAAACGAGATATTCCAAAAGGTCGTGGCATGATTAAATGGGCACCATTTGCTACAATGCCGCAACAATATGAATATATACAATCACAAATTAAAAACCAAAGCAAAACGGAGCGCTTAGAACTTTCAGAAGATCGTTTAGAAGAAATCAACCAAACATTACACATTGCCATCAATAACAATCAAGCGGTGTGTATTGAATATTTTCATGATGGTTGGATAGAAAGTGTTGAAATGATGATTGAGAAGATTGACCAGTGGGCCATGCTCGTCATTGGTAGTATACGCCCTTCGAATCAAACATGTTTTATTGCATTTTTAGATATATGTAATGTGACACTACTTTAACAAATGTAGGAGATTATAAGTTCAAAAAAGCGGTTTTCATCTCAAATTTGTAACAATGTAATCACCTTTATCAATTGGTTAAATTTTTTGTAAAATTTTAGTATTTATATAGTACAGCTTTATGTTTTATGACATAATAAAATCAAATCACAAAAAGGAGACGAAAATGAAAAAAATCAAAACAGCAATGATGACCCTCCCATTACTCATGATGTCATTACCGACACATGCTGCATCCAAACCACTTGTGATTGCATTTGATGATCATAAAGTACATTCATTTGAAATCATCAATCACAATAAAACAGAAATATATACAACACTAGATGACGGTATCCGTGTTTTAAATATTGAAGATGTTAACCAAATTAAAGTTGATGATGTAACTTATGATGTTACACCGACAAAAGTCAATCATATTCATTTAAAGGCTGATAATGTTAAAGAAGTTAAAAAGGATAACGATAGCAGTGTAGAGAATAGTGATGTAAGTCATCAAGATAAAAAAACACATTCAATTACTCTAGATATCGTGAATGAAGACTATACGCCATTTCAATCATTAAATGTATCTAATAATACTGAAGATAAAAGTACCGAGGCATTAACGGCTGAGGAAAAAAAGGCAGAAACAACTAGTGTTGAAGAAGTCGATACGAATGATGAAGCTACTGATGTATTGTATTTATTCAAAGATGGTGAATTCGTACAATCTGCTAAGATTGAGACTGCTAAGGTCCAATTTGATGATTTAGAAGCTGATGGTCATTATACTGTTTCACAAGATGTATCTGGTGAAGATGCAAAATCAGTAGAAGTTGATACACATGTCCATTTCATTATGGAAACTCTAGATACTAAACATGAAATCACACCGATTACCCCATCTCAAGAAGGTAAACGTACAACGATCCAAAGATTATATAAACCAAATTCATCAACTGAAGATGAAGCAGATAAAGACAATAAAGAATCAACAAAAAAAGAAATCAAAAGTACACATCAAAAAGAAACAAACGTTAAAAAACCTCAAGTGAAGGTTGAAAAACCAAATGTTTCTCCTCTAAAATCATACAGCAGTAAGCCAGTCGTTACAGATCCAGATGATCGTGTGGCTTCTAGTAGTTCAAGTAATAGCGATAACGCATCAAGTGGACAACCGGTTGAAACACCATCAAGTGAAAGTGCGTCTTCAGAAGAATTACCATCAACAGGTGAAGCGATGAAAACATTACTTCCTATCGCTGCAATCATTGCATTAGGTTCAGGTTTATTATTGTTATTTGTAACAAAAAGAAATAACAATAATCATTAGATATAACAAGATACAATTAGGTAGTTATTATATAATGTACAATGCACAAATAAATATTAATAAAAAAATTGAGTGAAACACATTCGTTCCACTCAATTTTTTATAATATTTACGCATTTTCTGCTTCGATTTTAGCAACGATATCACGTGTACGACGTTCGATATCTTCGAAATCCTTTTTGAAACTTACGAAGAAGAATGCGATACTTGCTGTAGCGATAATTGATAAAATTAAAATAAATAGGAATAGTCCTTTTAAGAAACACTTCATCTTAACGTCCTCCTTACTTCTTTTGACTTATTCTATCACACAATAAGATTACAAACACGAATAATACCTTGCACTTTTATAATTTATAGATATAATAAAACAGATAAACTAATTAAGGAGGATACGATGCCACACGTACATTTTCTTGCCGCATGGCAAAGCAATGATATTGAAACAATCAAATCAATAGTAGCTAAAGATATCAAAACAAATATCGTGTATCAAGATGGTACTGAAAAATCATTATCTTATGATGATTTTGTTGGCCTATTGAAAAAAAGACTCGATGCCGTCGATTTAAATGATCGTGAATGGCAATTCGATGTGCTCTATAAAACCGAACGATGTAGTGCAAATATTGTCGTAATCAAAGTTGCCACAGGCGATTTGAAATTTACACAATCTCCAACCGGTGCACTTTGTATTTTCACATTTGATACAGTCGTTGATAAACGCCAATTGGTTCGCGCATATATTGAACTTGATGTTACGAATAAGTAATATCAAGTTTTTTTGTTATTTTTTCTAATTTGTTAATTGATTGTAAGCTTCAACAAAGGCTTTTGCGCTTCTTTTGTCGACTTGATTAAAGAGTATGCTGTCCCCATTTTTCAAATAAATCACAATGCGGTAAAAAATAATGACCGTACCACATTTAACTTTACTGATTGCTTCTAATTCGAATGAATTGTCTACTTCATAGCCATGTAACCCACCACTTGCTACCCAAAAAATACGTTGATTGGTCAACACGATAAACCCTGGATAACTTTGAGGTGCTTTATGTAATTGCATTGCTGCTTCTGTTTTATTAATAACTTGTTCCCCTTGGCGTAACTGTGAATCAATAATACTCATATAATCCCCTCAATTCTAATATTTGTCATTTATTATATCACAATCATTCTGATTTAATAGTCTATTTTAAAGTCATACATTTGAATAAATTTATGATTGTATTTTTTAACTGTCATATTTTTTGGCAATGTGCGCTACTTTGATTACAATAAAGTTGAGGTGATGCAAATGAAACTTCCAATACAATTTCCAATTATTCAAGCACCGATGGCCGGCGGGATTACTGATGCAAAATTTGTAAGTACCATCAGTAACTATGGTTGTCTTGGTGCCATTGCAGGTGGTAATTTATCGATTGAAGCACTTCAAGAAGAGATTCAAGCAGTAAAGCAACTGACAGAAAAGCCTTTTATGGTAAATTTGTTTGTACTCGATCATCATTACAAAACTATTGAACAATTTGAAACTGTAAAGACACACCTAAATGAAATTGAAAAGGAACTCGGTATTCAAACAACCTATGAATATCAAACGTATCCAACGACAGAACAATATGTTGAGCTTTGTATTCAAGAAGCGGTTCCTATTGTGAGCTTTACATTTGGCTTACCAGACATTCAACTTATTCAACGATTGAAAAAGAACGGTATTATTACAATTGGGACTGCGAATAGTGTTGAGGAAGCAATTAGAATTGAAGAAGCGGGAATGGATTTCGTCGTTTGTCAAGGTTATGAAGCCGGTGGACATCGTGGTGGCTTTTTAAATCAACCAAGTATCGGTTTATTTGCCCTACTCCCTCAAGTAAAGCAATCTGTTTCTATACCGATCATTGCAGCAGGTGGCATTGTAGATAATAAAACCATTCAAGCTGCCAATATTTTAGGTGCAGATTATTTCCAAATGGGGACACGATTCTTAAACACGTATGAATCTATCGCAAGTGATATTCATAAAAATGCGATTTCACAAGCAATAGAAACTGCAACCGTCGAAACTGATAAAATCACGGGTAAAACTGCGCGTGGTATTCGAAATGATTTAATTGATCAACTCAAAAAATATGACGTGCCGAATTACCCTGTCATGCATCAAATGACAAAACCGATCAGAAGTACAAGTAAAGCACAAAACAATTCAAATTATATGAGCATGTGGGCTGGTCAAAATATCAGACATATGAAAACAATGCATTTAAAAGATGTACTTAACCTCGTTACCGAAAGCTTTAAATAAGGATGATAAAAATGAGTGAATCAGAAATAATACAGCACGTCAAAAGTGACATTACCTATTTTAGCGGCAATCATTATGACTTTGGGCTATATCAAAGTGAATGGATTAAACAAACATTGATGATGAAAAATAGAGAAAGAGATTGGCGTATTAGAAGACCTCGATTTGATATCGATGTAGAAGCAACTAAAGCCGCATACAATCAGTTTGCACCGTATATATGGGACGAATTAATGGGCTTACAAGATGGATTGAAAATGGATTTACACAATGTCCTATTAAACTTTGGGCACTACCGTGTTTACCAGAAACCAAGTGGCTGTTCAGTATTTACGACCGAAGATTATCTTGTTAGAAATTACGATTATCATCCTTCAACTTATGATGGTCGCATCACATACTTTGAACCAACAGATGGCGGCATACCTACATTAGCACCAGTAAGCCGAATTACTGGTCGCATGGATGGCATCAATCTTCAAGGACTCGCCATGGGATATAACTTTATGCATCGCAAAGTCCCTGGAGACGGCTTTGTATGCTTTATGATTGGTAGATTAATATTAGAAACGTGTGATTCTGTAGAGATGGCTGTGGATTTATTAAAGGAAATCCCACATCGTGCAAGCTTTAGTTATATATTACTAGACAAAAGTGGTGTAACAAAGATTGTAGAAGCGACACCAAGAGATGTGATTGTAAGAGACCATCATTACTGTACTAACCACTTTGAAGTATTAACACATGAGAATAGACGATATTTAGAAGAATCACAATCAAGAATGCATCATTTAACCAACCAAGTAAATGATACACTCACTTTAGATGAAGCATTTCATATTATGAATCATCCTGATAAAGGCATCTTCTGTGATAATTATGCAAGTTGGAGTGGTACGATTCATACTACTGCATATGAACCGAAAAAGTTAGCCATGCATATCACATTAGGACAAGGCAAACGTTATACACTATCATTGAAAGACTTTCATCAAGGGAAACTCCCTGAATTTACAGCCATCGAAGGCACACTCAGAACACAACTTACATTTGCCAGTGAATAATAAAAGACTGGGACAAAACGATCAGCAACGAGTAAAAACTGAACATGAACCAAAATCGCTTTTTGATTTTGGGTGAGTGTGAAGTTCTTTACCGAAGTTGCTGTTTTTGTTCCGTTGAATAAAAGACTGGAACAAAACCAATAAAAAACAGTGAGACAGGTCTCACTGTTTTTAACTTCTATGTAATAATTCATATGGTCTAATTTTAATGAAATCCATATTTTGATAATTTAACTTTCTACTCTCAACCAATCGCTCTTTAAAATGCGGTCTTGTAATTAAAGTATCAATATTAAAATCATTCACTTCATAAAATGCCACATCAGTTGTTTCTTCTGCACAATTGGTTGGTGTTCCCCCAACGACTTTACCATGAAACACATAAGAAATTACACCATTGGATACATTCTGAGCAACGTATACCAATCCAACAATCTCTACATCTAATCCCGCTTCTTCTTTCACTTCACGTTTCGCACAGTCCATCAATGTTTCACCAGGATCTAAAGTACCGCCTGGCAATTCTAACGTATCACTGCGATGCAAACTGCGTACTAATAATACTTCACCCTCTTCATTTTCTACATACACACTTGCAGATACACTGTATTTCGGTTGAAAGTAATCACCCGTAGGCGTCAAATGAACTTCCTTCTTAGAAATAATCCATTTATCATTAGCTACTTTTTCGAATAAACTCTTTTGATAATGAGACGTTTTTTTGCGCATTTCAAAGAAATTTTGGTAATGTAACTGATCGTCAAATCCCCAAATCTCTACAATCACCGTATGATCATCATCAATCCATCTACCAATTAATTTGGCACCAAGTTCAATATAATTTCTTAATACATAGCGGTGAAAATAAGCGTTAACAGATTCAAAGCCATCTGGGATAATCTTTATTTCAGTTTTAACTTCGTACATAATCCCCACGTCCAATCATATTGATAATTCCATTTTATTGAACAAAATGCATATAATCAAATAATTCCCTTTAAAAATAATAAAATTAATTTAAAATAAAATAAAAAGCATAAAGGAGGCACAAATGTACAAAAATATACTCTTCGACTTAGACGGTACACTTACTGATCCAAAAGAAGGCATTACCAATTCAATCATTTATGCGCTCACTAAAATGGGCATCGAAGCACCAACAAATGATGATCTATTACATTTTATTGGACCGCCACTAGCAGATAGCTTTGAAGCGGATTACGGTTTAATTGGTGATGAAAACTTACGTGCCGTTAGTATGTATCGTGAATACTTTAAAGAGCAAGGTATGTATGAGAATGCACCTTATCCAATGATCGACATTGTACTGGCAGCATTAAAACAACAAAGCTGCAGATTATTTGTCGCTACTAGTAAACCGACTGTATTTGCAAAAGGCATCTTACAACACTTTAATTTAGACCACTTCTTTGAAATGATTCAAGGTAGTGAACTTGATGGTACGATGAGTCATAAAGCAGAAATTATTCAACATGTAATTGAAACACATCAATTGAACAAAGCAGAAACGATAATGATTGGTGACCGTAAATTTGACATCAATGGTGCACATGACAATCAAATCGACTCTATAGGTGTATTATATGGCTACGGTTCTTTAGAAGAAATTAAAGCAGCAAACCCAACACATATTGTTGCTACAGTTGATTATTTATTGGAAGTATTATTAAAATAAATTAAATTAAAAAAGAGAAGTCCCTAAAATAATAGGAACTTCTCTATTTATGTTATGCTAATAAAAACTTTTCTTCATCACGAGAATGCATTTCGTTTAAAATAATTAATGTACGGCAGTAATCGATGATTTGCGTTGAAAAACCTTCGTTCTCCATTTGCATTTTAATTTTAGTAACAACTTGCTTTAATAAATCATGATCGCGTTTTAACATTTGAACTTTATCATGTAGCTCAGGAGATTTCGCTTCCATCTCAGCGTATAAACCACCCGCTTCTTCTTCCGCTTCCGCATGACTTAACACACGTGATTCCCAAAATTCAACGATTTCTACAACTTGCGTTACGATTTCTTTTTCATCACCTTCACGGAATTTCACAATCAAATCATCCGTCATTTCAATCGCTAAACCTAACCCTGTATCATGAATTTGTTTATGTGCATGTAATTGCTTTAAACTTGGTCCTGTCACTTGAATCATCTCCTAGAATATTTGTTTCCATTTTAACATACATTTGATATGATATTAAAAATGTTTCTGGCTAGTATTTAACGAATACTAGCTACTCAACCCTATTTTTACTTGATTTCATGGCCGACTGGCTAGTATTTATCGAATACTAGCTACTCACTCACATTTCACTTAAATTCATAACACCAAACAAAAAAAGGATGAGTCATCAAAACAACTCATCCTTTCAAATCTTATATTACCCAATTTCCATTTCTAAATACGGGTTCTACTGTGCCGTCTTTTTTAATGCCATCGATTGATAAATCACTTGAACCCATCATAAAGTCTACGTGGATATTTGATTGGTTTAATCCGCGTTCAAATAATGCTTCTTTCGATAAGTCTTTACCCGCTTCAATCGTATTCGGGAATGATCGTCCTAATGCGACGTGGCATGATGCGTTTTCATCATACAATGTGTTGTAGTATAAGATGCCTGAATTTGATATTGGTGAATCGTCTGGTACTAATGCGATTTCTCCTAATCTTCTTGCACCTTCATCGTTGTTTAACATATTTTCTAATACGTCATAACCAACGCCCGCTTCAAAGTCCACGACAACGCCATCTTTAAATGTCAATTTAAAGTCATCAACAATCGCACCTTGGTATGCAAGTGGTCTTGTATTTCCAATCACACCGTTTACTCTACGATAATCTGGTGATGTGAAGATTTCTTCTGTTGGCATATTCACTTGAATTTCAACACCATCACTATTCACTGCACTTGCGCCTAACCAAATGTTATTTTCAGTTAAACCGATTTCTACATCTGTTCTCGATGATTTATAATGCAAGCGGTCATATGCTTTTTCAGTTAACTGTCTTGCACGTGTGTTTAAATTGTCATTATGAATGCGCCATGCTTCTACTGGGTCTTCATTATCCACACGCACTGCTTTAATCATTGCATCTAACAATTTTAATCGTGCTGCTTCGCCCTTTAATTCAGGGAATACAAGTTCTCCCCATGCAACGTTAGGAAACGCCACAATACACCATGAAAAATCATATCTACCTACTGCACGTGCAAAGTCTTTATTCGCTTCACCTAAAGCTTTCGCATTTGCGGCAATCTTTTTAGGGTCTGCATCTTTTAATAATTCTGGTGTTTGAGAATAGATTCTTAAATGTGCTACTTTTTCTTTTAAGTATGCACTTGTCTCATCTATTTTATATTGTTCAATCGTTTCAAACACTTCCATCGGTGCATATTCAAATTTCATTTGAGTTGATGGACCATCTGTTAACTTTTGAATGACTTCAGATGCGCCTGCTTCATATGATGCCTTTGTAACCGCACGTACAAAATCAATTGCATCAATATCTGCATTCAGTACAACTTTTTGTCCAGGCTGTACATTCAAACCTACTCGTACTACTGTTTCTGCATATTTTTTAACTAACTCTAAATATTCCAATATGTTTCCCCCTTACATTTATATCGATTTCCGAAACATATCTTTATTTTATAATATTTCTATTATTCTGAGAAGAGCTCAATACGTTTAACATGGTCTTTACTGATTGTAAATTTTAATGTCATTTTATGTTCTCGATCTTTATAAGTAATGCTGCTTTTTTTATTTGGTAGTACTGATTTTTTATATGTGTCACCATATACTTCAGTGACTTCATCTGTCGTGTCACCAACATGAACATTTCTACTTGTCGCAACATCTTTATTCTTAAACACTGTTATTGCTGAAACTTTCTTTGATTTATCACTCACTCGGACAATCATACCTTTATGTTGGCGTGATTTGTAGAACTGTTTACCTTCTAATACGATTTGTTGATCTTTAATGAAATCTTCTTTCAAATGATCTACCGTATCGCCAATACGTATATTATCAATGGCTTCATCTGCTAAAGAAGTATCTGGTGTTGTTGTGTATTGATAAATCCATACGCCTATTGCAATCAATACAATGATAACTGCACCAATTACTATATTTCGTTTCATGTCATCACTACTTTCCATTTATTCAACAATATCATTACACACTGCGCATTAATTGTACATGAATAATACCTTAAAATTGAAATAATATATCACATTGTTATACTAAAATAAAAAGGAGTGCGATTATGGAAACATTAAAACATTATTTCGAAAAAGGTTTAACAAAAGAAGCATATTTCAATCACATGCAAGTCAACCGTTCTGAGTCTGAGTCGATTTACAATGCCTTTCATTTAGATGAAGCGGACGCGAGATTACAAATGGTAAGAGAAAAAGCATCTAAAGTTATCGTCATCACTGAAGACTGGTGTGGCGATGCGATGATGAACATCCCAGTATTATTACGTATTGCCGAAGCTACAGATTTAGAAGTGAAGTTTTCTTTAAGAGATAGCAATTTAGATTTAATGGATGCATACTTAACAAATGGTACGGCACGCAGTATTCCTATTTTTATTTTCTTAAATGATGATTTTGAAGAAGTTGCAAAATGGGGCCCACGTGCTCAAGTCGTTCAAGACTTCGTTACTGAAGTAAGAAGTGATTTACCTGACAAATCACATCCTGATTTTGAAGCATTACAAAAAGAGAAACATCATCAAATTCATGATAAATACTTAAATTCACCTGAATTTTGGGAAGCTGTTAAAGACGATATACTTAATCAATTCAATTAAAAAAAGAGCCAATGGCTCTTTTTTTAATTGATAAAACGATGATTGAGTGAAAATGACCATTTCTCTACAAAGCGAGATGGTAATGTCTTCATCATTTTATTGCGTATTGCAATTTGTCGATTGGCATCCAACTGTGCCAAATTACCGATTCTTCTTGCGTTTAATGTCACTTTCTTCATATAGCTTACACTGAGTTTATCATATGCCTTTAATGCACTTTCAACATCATCATATTTCATCAACTGTTGAACAAGACAAACTGCATCTTCAATGGCAAATGCGGTACCTTGCCCTAAATTGGGTGTTAACATGTGAGCCGCATCACCGATCAATGCGACTTTCCCTTTTGTAAATGCATCTAATGGCTTTGAATCATAAATATCTTGTTGTGTGAAATACTCACTCGTTTGTTCAAACACTTGTTGAACTAATGGAGGATAATGTACGAAGTGCTTTTGTAATGAATATTTTGTGTATTGTTTATAGTTTTTATCTTGTTCATATGCATTAATATACGCGCTCCAATACACGTCATCTTGTACTTTCACAAGTTGTATACGTCCCTTTTTCCCCCAATATTCATGAACATCCGTTGTCATATCAATATCATTTACAATCCCTCTAAAGCAAGTGTAGCCACGAAATGTCGGCTCTATACCAAAGAATTGTTGACGCACTTTAGAAAAACCACCATCACTCGCAATGACGACATCAAATGTTTCATGAGTCCCATCAGAAAAATAAATCGTCCCTGAATTTTCATCTACTTTTACGACTTCGTGTATCAACTGAATATCTGATTGTAACTTCGACTTTAGTAATTGAAATAACACATCTCTATCAATAAAACCTTGTTCGAATTCCGTAGATGCATACGGAATATGTTTCAATTGTTTATTTTCACTAGTATAAATGTTTAATGCGGGCGCACTAGAACTTTGTGCTTGAACTTCTTGTGCAATACCGATAGTTTCAAAAATTTTAAATACATTTTGGTTGAATCCAATTTTGACTGAAAGTTGTGTTAATGTATGTCTTTTTTCGAAAATCTTGACGTCGATTCCGAGCTGTTCTAACAATATTGCAGCAGTCATTCCACTAAATCCTGCACCAATAATTCCTACTTTCATATTGCCTCCTTTAGACACGTTTCACAACTGCTCGAATTGGGCTGGCATCACCAATCACTTTAATCGGTAATCCAATAAAGTCATAAATGCCTGCTCTCACTTTACTTAATTCTAAATTCTCAATGATTAAAATATTGGCACGATTACATGCATGATGAACAGGTAAGGCATCGTCCTCATAAGCATCAACACTCGGCGTATCTACACCAATAATTCCGACATTATGCTGCTTTAAATAATCAATTAAGCCTTCTGAAAGGATAGAGAAACTCTCTGTAAAAGCATCCAATTGTTTCGTATAACGTGTCTTAAACAAAACAATGGGTGCTTCAATTTCAATTCCTTCAATATCTGATACCGTAATACAATCGATATCTAAGCATTCAATAATCTGTGCGCGATCAATCAATTTATTGATATCTAGTTCATGAATCTTTAAACCATCATTATCATAATGGTAAGGTGCATCTAAATGTGTACCAATATGAAACGACGCCTCAACACGCCCTACATTTACACCACTTTCATCAATCGTCGTATCTAATTGATACTTAAATGGTGTATCCCCAGGCCAGTTGGCAATACCATTGTGTAACTCTTGAGAAATATCCATCCACATTCCTTACACACCCTTTATAATAGATTGCAACGCCATTAAATCATGAATTTCAAATGTTGGTCGAATCTCAGAGATATTTTCTCTTCGTTGTGGATTGTACCAAACCGTATCTACACCGACATTATTCCCACCTAAAATATCTGCACCTAACGTATCACCTATAATGAGTGCATGCTTATGATCAAAATCAGAAATCGTTGAAAAAGCTTTTTCGAAAAATACTGGATTCGGCTTTTGGTAGCCAATTTCAGATGAAATAAACAATGCTTCAAACTTATCATGAATACCTGCTAACTTAAGTCGTTTATGTTGTGTTTCTTTAACACCATTGGTCACAATATACAATGGATAATCACATAATGCATCCAATATCGACATCGCATTCGGCATTAAATCATGCCCTTCTTCTAACAACTTGCGATACTGC
This sequence comes from Macrococcus sp. DPC7161, assembly GCF_004117835.1. Lineage (GTDB taxonomy): Bacteria > Bacillota > Bacilli > Staphylococcales > Staphylococcaceae > SDSC01. Next base: position 100,240 of record NZ_SDSC01000005.1, read on the forward strand.
CTCTCCATCTTTTCACCATCAACCGTTTGGCCGTAAGTTTCAAATAATTTCGCAAAACGTGTATTTAATACTTCTTTAATGGGTAAGTTTTCTGTTTCATGCCTTTTCCACAATGCTCCATTAATACGTCTATAATCTGTTAGTATTTCATGATGATATGCTAAACCAAGCGCCTCAAACATCTTACGGAGTGCATTTTCTTCCGCTTTGTTAAAATCTAATAAAGTATTATCAATATCAAAAAACAAATATTTATATTTCATAATCCACCTCTATCTCATAATTATACAACGATTAAAGCTTAGTAGCGACTAATTACCATTCATTTGAAATACAATCAAAATTGTGTTATATTACATCTAATTCAAAAGAAGGAGGCATCTATATTTAGAGATGATTATTCAATAATGAAAACTCAGCAAATTGAACAACAACTTGCACAACGTTTTTATTATTGGGATAAGTCTGTCTAAATTGTGGTGTCTAAAATTAGATATCCGTCTATTTAGTGTATCTCTGTGCGTTGTGCGAGATACATTTTTTTATGAGGTGATATCATGCTTAAACTTAATAAAACAAACATTAATGCAGGAGATAAACGACTGTTTAACGATTTAACATTTGTTATTGACACACACAAACATGTGGCACTCATTGGCAATAACGGTATTGGCAAAACAACACTTTTAAAGACGCTATTAACTCAAGATCACAATATCGGCATACTTGAACAAACATTGCCTAAAACCACAGATAACGTATTGGATTATATTTTAAGTTCACGTGAAACGCTTTATCAAATTAAGAAGAAAATGAACGAAGATTATACGTATATCGAAGCATATATCGAACAAGATGGTTATCAAATTGAACAAGAAATCATCACGATGATGAAACGCTTTGGATTCAGTGAAACAGATGCAGATAGAAGTATCCAAACACTATCTGGTGGAGAACAAACAAAAATCGCATTAATCAAATTATTAATATCAGGGAAAACGACATTGTTATTTGATGAACCGACTAACCATCTTGATATTGAGACGAAACAATGGCTGATTCAGTGGATGAATCAATCAGATCATACCATCTTGTATGCAACACATGACCGTGATTTCATCAATCAAACCGCACACGAAATTCTTGAACTCACACATGATGGTATTCGCAAATTTGAAATGAATTACGATCAATATAAAATACAAAAAGACCTCGAACATAAAACGAATCAAGAACGCATCCATAAAGAACAAAAAGAAAAGAAACGCATGAAAGCCATGATTCAAAATATGAAAGAATGGCATCATACGATGGATCAAAACACAAGTAACAGAAATCCAGATGAACAAAAGAAAATGGCAAGACTTGCAAAGAGGATGAAAACAAAAACCCATCAACTAGAACAAAAAATCGAAAAATTTGAAGGCAAAATAGAAAAAGAAAAGCGTACAGATTACAACTTAAACCATGAAAACATCAACAAAAATCACCTCATTACAGTGAACCAGTTGAATTTTCAATATGACGATAAAACAATATTCAATAACGTCACATTTCAAATCAAACCGAAAGAACGCATCCATCTAAAAGGAAAAAATGGCAGTGGTAAATCGACCTTACTTAAACTCATCTTAGGTGATTACGGTGAGCAACAAAGCATTCAACAAATCCCGAACTTAAAAATCGGTTATTTCTCACAACAACTAGAAAATTTAAATCCAGAACGTACCGTATTAGAAGAAGTACAAGAAACTTTAATAGACACAAGTAAATTAAGAACCATCTTAGCATCTTTTCGGTTTACTGAATCACAAATGAATCAACTTGTAAAAGATTTATCTATGGGAGAAAAATGTCGACTCTCTTTCGTTAAGCTGTATTTTACACCTGCACATATACTCATATTAGATGAGCCAACCAACTACTTTGATATCGAAATGCAAGACATCTTAATCAATATGTTGAATCGATTTGAGTCTGCCATTCTATTCGTCAGTCATGATGACTATTTCAGTAATCAAATCAAAACACGTACACTTACCATCCAAGACAAAACCATCATTGACTCAGCAGTATCCATCGATAAAACAATTGATGCTGAACAACTTAACCAACAAATACAACAAATTGATAAATTAGAGTAATAGCAAAAATATTAGAATCAACACTAAAAAAGGAAGACGATTAAATTTCGTCTTCCTTCTCTATTTTCTTAGAAATGGTCTCCACCACTTCACCTTTATGATTAATGCGTACTGCCGATAAATATTGATAATTGCCAGCACCGGTATCAATGTTTAACACATTCGATTTCGCATCGAATTTAGGTTTAGATTGCATGACAGGTGTATGCCCAATAACTTGCAATTGCTTCATACGCTTTAATTTACCACGATATCTTAATACAGAATAACTGCTTTCTTTATTAAACTTCCTGAATCCAAGAAAATTAACTCCCGCATGTGAAACAAAAATGCGTGCATCTTTATAATATAAAGGCAAATGCCCCATCCAATGTACGTCATCACGATACTTCTTCTTTAAATCATAATGCTTAATCGTATATTGATAATTTTCTTTCATATCATCAAACGCTGTGTGCTGCATTATATATTGACTCATTTGATATTCATGGTTACCCATAATACAAATTGCACCTTCACGTTCTAATTGACGAACCAGCTGCACTACTTCTTTAGAGTGTTTTCCTTTATTAATATAATCACCAACAAATATGAGTTGTTCACATGTACGATCCCAAGCCTTCAATACCTTCTTTAAAGTATGAAAACAACCATGAACATCACCAACAATAAAATACATGAACCTCATCCTTTAATTTCGATACCCATAATTATAAGCATAGAAAGACGTATCGGCAATATGGGATTGAAATAATCGATTATGTAGTCACAAAAATAATTTCAGGTTCAGGGTGTGATAAAAAATTGATATGACTAATATCATAAGCATATGCGCCTGCAAAATGAAAAACAACCCAATCGCCTGTTTGAATATTATCTATATGATATTTTGTACCAAACACATCATTTGGTGTACATAATTTCCCAGCAAAAAAGGCTTCTTCATTTGAAAGTATTTTTGTTCTACCTTTACGTTGCGTTTTGGTTGGACGATATACTGTGTGATAATGTTGATGATGCCATGCTTTTGGAAATCTAAAGTGATTTGTACCACCGTTAAGCAATACAAAATTACTCTCTTGATTCTTTTTGATATCAAATACATTCGCCGCATAGTATCCAATCGGCCCAACAAGATATCTTCCTATTTCAAATGTCAGTTTTGGCATATGATGAACACGCTCAGCAAAATGTTCAAAATCAAAGGCTACCTTATGCTGATAGTCAATTCCAATCCCACCACCAACATTCATTGTCTCTATTGGTACATTTATGTCTGAATGATGGTATTGAAGTGCCTGCTGAATGAATGCAATATGTGCATTTGCATCTAAGTTGTTGCTCATCGCATGAAAATGCAATCCTTTAAAGTTTATCCAAGGGGAACTTTTGATTAAATTCATTGCCTCTTTTATATCTTCATCTGGCATTCCAAACTGTGTTGCACCAGCCATCTTTAATTTTGCACTTGTTTGAATATCTTTCAAATTGATTCTTATTAATACATCTATCGATGATTCTTTTTGTTCGGTTAATGCTATTAAATGATCTAATTCAAATAAACTTTCAATTTGAATACTTGAAACGTGATGATCAATTGCATACTTCAAATCATCATAAGTCTTTACTGGGCCACCAAAAATGATATGCGCATCACTTGAAATTTGTCTTACCTTCATTATTTCACCGACCGATGCCACTTCAAATCCAGCAACGTATGGCAACAATGTGCTTAATATACGGTGATGACTATTTGCTTTCACCGCATAGTAAACGTTGTGATTCAATTTATCAGTAATATAAGCAGCACGTTGCTTTAATGCATTTAAATCATAAATATAATAGTCTTTATTAGTATTCCTAAGTTCCTGATATATATGATGCATTGTTTCTTACCTCCTTTAACATATAAATACACATCAATGTCATTAACACGAGTCCTAGGAGCATGGTCATATATGTAACGTTGATGCCAAAAGTTTTATAAATATAAGTAAGCAACACGCCTCCAATTGGAATAAATCCCCTATCCATCATCGTCACAGCTAATACCGCTCCTTTATATTGCTCACTTGTATGTTGTTGAACTAAAACACGGTGTGTTGTTCGAAATCCCTGTGATGCAAATCCCATAACAAACAATGAAATCATCACAAAATAAGGATGTGTTGCTACCATTAACATCACGACAGATATCGTAAAAATCACGGACCAAAATAATAATGTTTGGATGGAACACGTTCGCTTACTTTTAATAAACATTGATAAAACAATCACAGAACCTGCAGCAATCAATGCTGTATACAGTGCATACATCGTTGCTGATTGTTGAAACGAATATTTTACAATCATCGGCAATAATATCGTAAACGAAAAGCCAAATAGCATTGATAATATACTACTGATCATGATGTGTACAATAAGGGGATGATTTTTTAAATATTTCATAATTTGATGCTGATTCGTTCGTTCACATTGATTGTCTGGTAAGGTCTTATTCAGTAATACAACACAAATACTACTCAACATTGGTATTAGCAATAAAACATAATCATCAAATAGTCCTAGTAATAACCCGCCAATAAAAGGGCCGATGATGCGTGTTAAATTAATAATGAGTGCATTCAAACTTATGATTTGTTTTAAATATGATTGCGACACAAAGTAAGGAAAAACTTTATTGCGTTGTACATTATCTACAGATTGAAAGTAAGCTCTCACTGCAACAAAGATATAAATACTCAGTAAATTTTGAGTATAAAACGACAACATGATAATAATGGTACATATAAAAATAGATGATTGTGTCCAATATAGTAATACATTTGATTTCAAACGATCGACTAATTTCCCTGTTATCATTGAAAGTAATAATTGTGGTAATAATCTTGCTGCATTTAACCAAGCAATTGACATTGGATCTTTGAATATATGTAACATGACCCAGTTTAAAACGATAATATCAATCCAATCACTCGTTCGTTGAATGATTTGTCCTATCAAGAAACGTTGAAGTGCTTTATTTTCTTTAATGAATGTACACATACAACGGGTTTTCCTTTTCGATATAAATATCATTTTTTGCATTTGTAAGTCGCATTGACATGAGTGCTTTTTGTTTTAAAGTCTTTGCATTAAATATACAAAAATCATCATCGAGCCAAGGAATTTGCTCTTTCGATAGTTGTTCAAATACTTGTTGAATATAGAGACATACGATTTTCCATAAAGCCATTTCTTCCAATGGATAATCAGCGACAAGATGAGAAATGATGGTTGATATATGATTTGAAATCAATGTATTTTGTACTTTCTCATGCATGCTACTCGTCGTTGCATGTGTATGCCCTTCATTGATTTTCAATCGATTACCCGTCCTAGATATATCGATTCTAACACCGCCATAATCTTTGATGAATAAATGAACAGGATTCCCTTGTTGAAAACATACTGAAATATTTTGCATATGTGCTTCTATCCCTACACCGTACTTAGTCATTAGTGTAATCGTTGTTTTAATCAATAATTGTATATAGTTTTCAAACCATTCATAAGGATTCAATTGTGATTTATTTATTAACTGTTGATAAATCTTTGTGCCAGTATGATCACGTTCAAAAAGACATGTTGCTGTATACATTGATTTACCTTGTAATGCTTTTGCATGATTTTCTCGCAATATAAACGATAAATTACGTTGCTTCAATACATTCGAGTGACAATAGGTCATACCACCATATTCAGCCATTGGTGAACTAATTGTTTTTAATAAAGGATCGTGTTCGTATATTTCATCAATGAATGTGCTGATATTTTTACTGTTCATTACACTGTTATTACTAATAGAACGTACCGTTGACGTCATTTGTGAATTGATTGGCAGTTTAATCATAGGGAATGTATGATCTAAAGGACAAACCGTTCTAAATGAAGAGGTACTCTTCACAACACCGCCTTGATGATCTAACATGATGATAGAGTTCTCTTTAATTTCACTTTCATATATTGATGCCAGTTCATATTGATATTGATATGGATGCACCGGTACAAGATAATAATCATCCGATATTTCACCATCAAATTCACTAAATGCCTTAAGTTTTTCCATATGATCATCACATAAATTATTAAATAGTAATGACTTTTTAACCATGATCCAATTTAATTTAAAGGATTGATTGTATTCTGGTGCATATCGCATCACTTCTTGTATTGGCATCCCCAATTTTGTTTTAGAGCAAGGATGAATATTATGTCCTGTAATCACCCATTGATCCCCACTTAATATAGGATGTGCACTTTTAGGCACATGACTACAATGTAGATAACTCAACGATTGATGAATCAAATGATTTTCTATTTCTAATATGAATGGATGATTTGTTGGATGATCCGTTTTACGTTCAAGACATTGTTCTAAAAAGATTAATGGGTCTTCTATCACATCATTTTCAAACTTTACAATAGAATGATTGGCATCATAGTTTGCTATGCCATTAAATAAGTTTATACAATATCCCGTTTTTGTGATTTTCACAGGATAAATCTGTTCATCAACGATACAACGGATGATTTTACGCATCGTTTCGACTTTTGCTTGCTGTATACTTTTTGTGATTTCTTCAGAAGAAAATGTCTTACTATATTGTTGTACTACTGTTTCCCACATACTTCAGCCTCACTTTTTAATGGATTACGGATGGTAGCGTATTGATAGCTGTAACCATCATCAAACAGTCGCATCTTAAGAAGCGATTTAATAGGTAATCTATCCATTTGTAAAACATCGATTTCAGGAGTCATCAACATATTAATATGTTGTATATGTTTTCTAATCACTTCATACAATTCAGTACAATCAATATGCTTTCCTAATACATCGATAATAAGAAATAAATGATTGTATAATACGGCATGTGTAAACACATTCAGTAAATCTTGAAATGAATCGGTAATTAACCCTGTCGTATTATCTACTGGAATGGATGGATTCTTAATTCGAACACCGCCGAAATCTCTAATGTAAATACGCGCTGGCATCCCTTGTTCTAATACAATCGACGTGTTTTGCATATGTGCTTCTAAACTGATTTGATGTTCTAACATCAATCGATATGTTGCATCGATTAATAGTGACGTATAGCTTTCAAAAAACTTCAATGCAGCAGTTTCAAAATTAATATCTTGATGCGCCATTATCATTTCAATTGCTTCAAAAATAATAAATTGATCTGTAATAAAACTTTTCGTAATTAAACTTGCTGCAACCATCGCATATTGATTGGATTCAACTGGAATACTTTCTCTATAGATGCAACTCAGTTTATTTTGATGAGGTTCAATATTCAATGAAGCACCACCTAAATCTTTTTGAATAAAGCAATTCGGATAATCACGTTCAAATATTTTTGACACATAATCACTTAACAGCATGCCATTTGTAACTGACGCCATCGACACATTACGCACTGCACTTGTTGCTTGCGCATTCACTGCTGTTTTAATGACACAATCAAACGCTGGTACATGTAACGAACGAAACGATAGTAATGGCTTTCCGCTTACTTTCAATGATGGTATTGGAAGCACAATACCTGTATCAATTAATGATTCTTGACGTTTCCTTAAATAGTGCTCATATTGCCATTCATGCAGCCAAATCAATGCGTAATCATCTATATTTAGATGATGTTGCTCCATGTGAGCTTGAAGTTGTGCAGTAAATGATTTAGGAATAGTGTTTACCCCATGGCTCACGACATCCTCCTTACGACATAAAAGCGGAATCACTTCAACATCATTTCTAAACTCTGGTGCATAACGTAATACCTCTTTCGGTATAAACCCTAATTTAGTTTTAGTCATAGGATGCGTCGCATGACCCAATGTGACACTTTGTTCAAAGAAATAATCTTTCATTTTAAACGCATTCACAAATTCAAATATATTTTCATAACGACCAAAATAATTTTGATGGTCAACGTGATATTGCAATAAACTGAAAGTAAGATTTTGTACTGATTGCTCCAGTTCATCATGCAACACTTCCCAAGTATTTGTATTTTCAATGTGTTCTAATTGTTCACAACTAATGACACGATTACAAATATCAGCTTTTGCCGCTTCAAATAATTCATTATATTTACTTTCAGAAACATCCCTAAAATACTTTAGAGCTGTCTCTTTATATTCGGAATGATTTAAACTCATAAATTTTTCTCCTTTTAAAGCTTTTATAAAATAAAAAATCCGAACAATGATTTGAAAATAAATGTTATTTTCTTATCATTATTCGGATTTAAAAATTCAATCATTTAGCGATCCGTTAGGACTTCATTGCCCTATTTCTAAACATGACATACATAAAGAATGGTGCGCCGATAAAAGCTGTAAATACGCCGGCTGGTATTTCAATGGGACTAAACAATGTGCGGCCAATCAAATCACTAAATAACACAATTAAACTCCCTATAAGTGCACTCATTGACATCAATGACACAAAAGATGTTGCTTTAAATCTTTTGGCAACATGTGGTGCGATTAAACCAACAAACTGAATACCACCAACAAAACTCATACTTAAACCTGTTAATATGCTCACGAGTAATAAGGTGATAACTGTAATCATTTGATAGTTCAAGCCAAGTCCATTAGACATTTGACTTCCAAGTTGATGAATATCAAGATGTCTTCCGATTACAATCATGATGAGTACTGTCAATATCGTAACAATCAGCATCACAATGACTTGATAGTATTCTGCTAAATGTACAGAGCCTGTTATCCAAATTTGTGCTTGTGCACTGCGTTTACTAGATGACATTATGAGTAACATCGTCAAACCTTGAAAGAAAATATTAAAGCAAATACCTAACAAAATTAAACGTTCTTTCTTAAATTGCCCTCTTAACGCAAACACATACAATAAAATGGTCACAAGCGTTGCACCTATCATTGCACTAACACTTTGATATGCAATTGGAAACAATAACTTTTCACTTTTAGTTGTCAGTATGATTAAGAAGAACAAACTGCCAACAACTGCACCTTGAGAAATTCCAATGACATCTGGAGATGCAAGGGCATTCTTCGTAATACGTTGCAATAAGCAACCCGCAATCCCTAATGCTGCACCGACTATCATTGCTAGTAACACCCTTGGCAAACGAAGGGTATGGATAATTAAATGAATATAATCGTCACTCATCCAAAATAAACTCTTAAACACTTCAATCGGTGAAATGATCGTATCGCCAAACATTAAAGCTATAAATAGCCCACAAACGCCTATTAAAATTTGTATCACATATCTCATAGTGTTTGCGCCTTTCGATTCAAGATTAAATAGAAAAATATTGGTGCTCCGATTAATGCAGTCGCAATACCTACTGGCAATTCTTGAGGGTATAAAATAAACCTGCTTAATATATCACTTAACAGTAATACACAAGCACCTACAAGCGCTGAAGCGGGTATTAACATTAAATGATTATAACTTTTAAACCATAAGCGTGTGAGGTGTGGTGTAATTAAACCAATAAAAGCAATCGGACCAGCAATCGCAACAGCTGCACCACTAAGTAATGCAACAATCATCATCACGATTAACTTTATCTTTACAAAATCACCACCAACACCTGACATTGCTGTTTCATCTAAATGAAACAAATTCAAATGTTTGATATTAAAAAATGCGAAACATAAGCCTATAACAATCAATGGCCATAAATAAGTGAGCACTGTTAATTTACGATTACTCACAGAACCACTTAACCAATAAATGACCTGTTCTATCGCCGATTCATTGTAAATCAATAACCCTTGCGTAAGGGCCATACAAAATGCACTGATACTTGCACCAAACAATGTCAGTTCCATAATGGACAATGGCTTTTTAGGGAATATCGTTGCAACAACAATTAAACAACTCACAATAAATGCGCCCATAAATGCAATCAAACTTAACCAAAACGAACCCGTTATATGAAAACAAACAATGGCACAAACTACAAATAAACTTGCCCCGCTATTGATGCCCATAATACCCGGACTGGCAAAAGGATTTCTCGTAATCGTCTGAATTAAAACACCACTCACACCTAAGAGCATACCGACTAATATCGCAATCGTTGTGCGAGGTAATCTTAAATCAAACAATATTTCATCATGTGAAATAGACTCACGCATCAAAAAAACACGAAATAAATCCACGACACTAAAACGGTGATACCCTAACATAAAACTTAAGAAAATCAATACAATCAAAAAACAAATGACAAACGAAAAATTCAGCAAATGCCTATTTTTCACTTAATAACTTCTCCTTTAAATCATCTAACATCATATTTGCAGATAACACACCACCAGAAGTATTCCAAATCGAGTCATCAACTTTCATCGCATGATTTTTCTTAGAGGCGTTTAACGCTTTAAATGCAGGATCATTCACCCATTCCTTCTCTACAGTCGTCACATCTTCTTTAGGTGTATTAAACGTAAAGTAGAATAAATAATCGCCGTCCATTGCGCTAATTCTTTCCTTCGTTAAACCTTTTTCAGCAAAATCATTCTTATCTTGACCTTTAGGACGTTTTAAACCAACTTCATCAAGAATCACACCTGAGAAAGTATCTTTATGATAAATACGCACATCCCCTGGCATGAAACGCACCATAGAAATTTTTGAATTTACCTTATCACCAAGTGATTCTTTCGTCTTTTTCACATGTTGATTATAATCTGCTAACACTTTGTTACCTTTATCTTCTAAATTCACTGCTTTCGCATATAACTTAAAGTTCTCTTTCCAATCACCACGTAATTCCTCAGAAAATACAGTCGGTGCAATTGCAGATAGTTTCTTATATTGTGCCTCTTGTCTAAACTTATTACCGATAATTAAATCAGGCTTTAACTTAACAATACGCTCAATATTAATTTCACTTTCATTCCCAACAGGTTCAATTCCTTTGTATTTATCCTTTAAATGATCATACCAAGGATCACCAACATACGAATTCGCAGCACCAATTGGCTTAATTCCCAAAGCTACAAGTGCTTCAGTTCCTTCATTCGTTAAAACAACAACACGTTTCGGATGCTTAGGCACATCCGTTGTCCCCATCGCATGTTTCACAGCGATTGTTTCCTTACCTTTATTAACATCCTTAGAATCAGATGGTTTACCACATGCCGCAAGTAATGTGACAAATGATAATAACACTACAAATAACCTTTTCATCTCATTTCCTCCTAATTGATAATCATTATCATTGATAACCGTTATCAATTGTAATATTAACAAAAATACATGTCAACAATAATTTGTACAATTTTTGAGTACAACAAAAAAGATTTTCAAAAAAATTTAAATAATAAAATAAGAACACCACATTAAAAATAATGCAGTGTTCTCAACAAATAATATGAAATTGTCACTAATATTTTGATTCAATATCTCTATCAAACCATGGAATTAAATAAGCACCTTAAAGTGCATCCATATGAATGCACTTTTGTTTTGTTGATTTAGTTTTCAATACTTCTTAATTTCTTCAGTAGTGCTTTCTTCTTATTAGGAGTTATCCAAAATTGCGTCTGGCCTAATGAATTCTCACTGACTTCAAATCGATTATATCCTGTTACTTGATACAATTGCTCTCGTGAATAACCCAATCGTCTTACTTCTTCATCAATCAATTTGTTCAGTTCTTCTTCTTGGCTGCTAGAGTAGAACATTGTGTATGTGTATGCAAAAACAAATAATGCATATATTATAGTAACGATCCAATCTCTTACTCCATACATGTTTAACAGTATATATAATGATGTTAATATAAATAATAGGATAAATTGTTTCGGATACATTTTAATATACTTCATATGCCACCCCTTATGCATTTGGATATTTTAGTATCTAATATATCTCTTGCTACTTCACCCTTATTTTACCAAATCGATTTGAATTTCGCTACTACTTACTTGCTACATATACAAATTCATTTGCACCTGATTTTGTGAATTTATTTGGTATCATTTTGCCGTTTACTTTGATGTTATACATTGTTCCTACTGTAATGTATTTGTAGAATGAAACATGGCCGTCTTTACTTGTGTATCCTGTTCTTACTTTTGTTTTTCCACGATATATTTCAACTTTTTGTTTGTTTAATGGATTATCATTTTCATCTATAACAGTTACTTTTGCACCTTTTGTTTTTACATCGTATTTGCCTTTTCCTTTTTTATTCACATAGAATGTATAAGCAAATTGGCTTCCTTCGATGCCTCGTAAGTTATATCCTGTTTTTTCTCCGTTTAAGTATACAGTCATGCTACGTTGTTCTGGTAATTTAGTGAATTGTGCTAATCCTTTGCTGTTTGTTTTCACTGTTTTTAGTGTTTGTCTTTTACCTGAAATAGCTTTAATTGTTACTTTTTGATTTTTAACATATTCATATTTATCGTTGATCACATATGCTTTAAATGTAATCCCTTTTTTCATTTGTTCTTTTAATTGGTTTGAGTCGACTGATACGCGTACTTCTCTTCCAATGCGTATGTTAGCATTTGTCATTTTGATGCCTTCTACTTGAATTTCATAATCCGTTTTTGATTTTAATTTTTCTGAGAATGCTGCCATTCCTTGCGCATCTGTTTTACTTGTTGCTACTGTTTTTCCGTTTAATAGTAAGCTTACTTTTACGTTTGCAATGCTTTCTGCATCTTCATTATTTACAAACACTTTTGCCATTTGTGTTTCTTCTGCATGTGTTTGTATTGTTGCGATTGGTGTTACTGCGCTAAATACGAGTCCTGTTGATAATACAATCTTTGAAATTTTACTTGTCATTTTATTTTCCTCTTTTCTAAATCGAAATACTTACGATTTAAGTATATAGGACTTTTTTTCTTTTACAATAGTAGAATTTACACACTTTGTTAATTTTTTATGAAAAAAAGCACCCATAACGGGTGCATTAAGTACGTTTATTCTTCTACATATTCACTTGAATCGTATAATTCTGTAGTATCTTCACTGTATGTATCATCAACTGGTGCTTCTTCAGTATCTTCTGTGTACGTTTCATCTGTGTACTCATCAGTAGATGATTCAGTGGTATCTTCGTAGTTTTCTTCATCACTGTATTCATCAGGTGTTTCTTCTGTATCATATGTATCGTCATAACTTTCATCTGAATATTCACTTGAATCATCGTATTCTGATGAGAAGTCATAATCATCGAAGTTGTAGTCATCTGGATTTGTTTCTTCGATGTCGTAGTAGTTGTAAATATCATCTAATCCATACATTGCTTCATATGCATCTAAATACGCTAGTAATCCCATTAACTTTAAATATGCGATATAAGCTTCTAATTCTTCTGGCGATGCTTCACTTTTCTTTTGAATGTTCTTACTGATTTCGTCAAATTTCTTTTGATTTAAGTTCTCTGGTAATTTCGCATCATTTTTCAAAGTAACTTTTTCAGGTGTTTTTGATTTTTTATTTTTGTAATAGATGTATTTATCACTATCTTTAATGTCTTTTAGTCGTTTACCTTCGTATACTTTAAAAAATTCATCAAACTTTGGATTGTGCCATTTGTTGCCTTTGAAATCTGTATAACTCACAACGATTGGTTTAAATGTATCGACTTCTAAATCTTTATCGATTTCAAAGCCATGTGCTTCACCGAATGTACCTTTCGCAGTTAAATTTACTGCATCTCCATTCACACCACGTATGTAGCTTTTTCCTAAATCTATGTTACCTTTTAATTTTATTGGCAAACCATTTTTATCCCATGCAACAAATCCAAATTGCACGTCTCTAATATCTTTATTTGTGTTGTTCTTAATCAAAGCTTGCAGCATATCTGGATATAATGATTTATATTTTTCATCTTGCACCACATACTTCGAATCATATGCATACAAATCTTGTTTTTTTAAATCTTTTTCTAATTGACTTGCTGCTGATAAAATTTTCTCTTTTGTTGTCGCTTTTACTTTGTTCACTTCATGTGATTCTTTATTGAATATGTGCTTTTCACCTTTCATATAAGGCAATGCCATGATGCCGAGCATGGCAAGAAGAATCAGCGTAATGATTGAAGTAATTATTCTCTTAAAACTCATCCCATATCTCCTTGTCTATATATTCATACATACAAATTATAATCTTATACAATTTAATAAGGAATACGGTAAAAAGGGTAATATTTCAAAATGAGGAAAAGTAGCACTATTATGATAGGTATCTATACAAATCGTTAATTTAATGGGTGTATTCGAATGTATATATATCGCTATTATTATTCATTATGATTGGTTAATGTTTTCTGTAGAACTGGCTTTGACTTCATGCCACAAGCATATTTAGATTTTTTTAAAGTGTTGTTGAATTAATGATCGATAGAATTGAAACCGAACGACATTGTTAGATATTGTTCGGTTTCAATTCATATTATTTATTATTGGTCTTGATAAGACGCATACTATTGAGTGTGACTATCAAAGTAGCTCCAATATCTGAGAAGAGGGCAATCCAAAGTGTCAACCATCCAGGAATGACAAGTAGTAAGGCAATCAGTTTGATAAGCAGAGAGAAGATAATATTCTGTTTAATAACTGTTAATGTTTTTTTACTTAGTCTAATCGTATAAGGGAGTTTCTTTAAGTCGTCTGACATCAAGGCGATATCTGCAGTTTCTAATGCTGTATCTGTCCCCGAGCCACCCATTGCAAAACCAATATCAGCTGCTGCAAGCGCAGGTGCATCATTTACACCATCACCTATCATCGCAACTTTATGTTGTTTTTTTATTTCACGTATGATATTAAGTTTATCTTCAGGCATCAAGTTCGCCTGTACAGATGTCAGTCCAGCACGTCTTCCAATTGCCTGACCTGTTCTTTCATTATCACCTGTCAACATAATCGTTTGTATCTGCATCTGATTCAACTCTTTGAGGACGTCTATCACATCAGGTCGTAGTGCGTCTGCTACAGCAATAATCAATTCAATTTTATCACTGCCGAATAACATCACTGTCTTACCATCTGCTTGTAACGTTTCAATCCTCTCATCAACATCGAACCCTAGATTCTCAAATAATGTCGGGCTACCTATATAATATGTTCTACCATCAATGTCACCTTTAACACCTTTTCCTGTAATCGACTGAAAATTTTCGACTGTCACAGATTGATAATGTAACTGTTCTGTTTCTGCTTTTCGCAAGATTGCTGCAGCTAGTGGATGTTGTGAACCATTTTCAAGTGCAGCTGCTTTGATAAGTGATTCATTATCACTAGGGTAGATATCAGTTACTGCAGGAATCCCCTCAGTCAATGTGCCAGTCTTATCAAAAGCAATCGTATCAATATGACTTGCTTCTTCTAGATGTATCCCACCTTTAATTAAAACACCTTGACGTGCTGCATTCCCAATTGCTGTTACTATTGCAACAGGTGTAGAAATAACGAGTGCACATGGACATCCAATGATGAGCACTGCAAGGCCTTGGTACAACCACTCATGCCATGAACCGTTTAGCAATAACGGTGGTATCAGCATGACTAATACAGCAATTATTACTATGGCTGGTGTATAATATTCTGCAAACTTATCAACGAATGCTTGAGAAGGTGCACGTTCAGCTTGTGCTTCTTCAACGAGATGAATAATTTTTGAGATTGTCGTATCTTCAACAAGTTTTGTGACTTTAACTTCCAGTAATCCTTCTTCATTTAGGCTACCTGCAAAAACTTCATCATTTATCTCTTTGACTACCGGGACACTTTCCCCAGTAATAGCAGCCTGATTGATTGTAGAATTACCTTTAATGACGATACCATCCATGGCAACTTTTTTACCTGGTTTGACAATCATAATATCCCCGACACAAATATCTGCGACATTCATTGTCTGTTCAGTATCATTTCTTCGGATTAATGCCTCTGAAGGTGCGACATCCATAAGAAGATTGATAGATTGTCTCGCTTTATCCATGGAATAACGTTCCAGCGCTTCACTTATAGCAAACAAAATGACTACAGTTGCACCCTCCTGCCATTCTCCAATTAAAACAGCACCGATGACTGCAATGGTCATCAAAGTATTCATATCAAACTTCAATCGTATCAGGTTTTTAAATCCTGTAATGAATAAAGAATATCCTCCAATGATGATTGCTATTAAATAACCAATTGTCGGCAGAATATGTTTTTCTCCTAAAGTAAAGGAAAGTATCAAGCTGATAACTACGATGACTGCTGCCACATAAACAGAATAATTTTCTTTCTTCTTCCAAAAACTTTCTTTTTCAACCTTACGTTCACTCGCGTCTCTAACTTTTATATTATCGAAAGCTCCTGCTTTCTCCATCTCAGCAATCGTTGCTTCACCAGTGATATATATCTTTGCAGCTGCATGATTAACTTCTGCATCTATCACATTAGGTAATGCTTTCAAATTAGCTTCATATGTTTTTGCACAGTTAGAACAGGAAAGGTTCTGTATACGATAAGTTTTTCTCTCATTATTCTTACTCATAATTTTTCCTCCATATGTTCTATTGTCGTTTCCATAATTAATTTAACGTGTCGATCATCAAGACTGTAATGGACCAATTTACCGTCCTTCCTTGTTTTAACAACCCCTTGTTTATGAAGCTTACGCAAATGACTTGATGCATTGGCAATTGAAATATCTAGGATACAGGCTATATCACATACACATAGTTCTTCTTCAGTACATAATGCACTGACAATCTTCGAACGATTTTCATCAGCGATGGCTTTTAGAAACAACGTAACTTCTTTCATCGGTAATTGATCCAAATGTCGTTTCACTCGATTGACTTGTTCTAAATTATTGCATACTACACTACACATATCATTATTAGACATAAAAATACCCCTTATTCAATTAATTAATTGAATAAAGTATACATTAACAATAAGTATTATTCAATTATATAATTGAATGAAAAACTTTAATAATGTTTCAAAGTGTTTTGTTTAGAACATTTAAGAAAACATAAAAAACCACTTTTCAAAATAAAAATTTAGAAAAGTGGTTTTTGGGTTTAAAGTTCCACAAATATGTTTTGTTACATCTAATGCCACACTACTGTTCTGTATAACCAGAACTAAACCTTAATGTTACCTTAAAATTACAGTATAAGTATTTAAATACAATACAAGTATTGTTACAATGCAAGTAACTTGCATATAAGGAGGTGTGTAGACATGGTAAATACCAACAGGTTTCAGTTAATTGCTCTGGTATTATCTATATTGAATTTAATTTATTCTGTAAGTACTGGTTTTATCGACCATGGAACCAATGATTCGTTTTTCGCAGTGCCATTTGGGGTTCCATTACTTTTAGCAATAATATTGTTATGTTTAAGTGCATATGGAATGAGTATTACTGAAAAGAAAACTTTATCAATTGTTTCTATGGTTATTAACATTATTGTTATTTTAGTTCCATTTTCAATGATTATTTTTATTTAACAAATTCGATGTATTTATCATCAATAAAATCTAAAATTGCAAACTATAACAACATTAAAAAACCACCTTTCAAAATTAATTGAAAAGTGGTTATTGCATTAAAAATATATTAAAAAGCACAATACTTCTTATTTTTTAGCTGCCAAAGTACCTTTACATCATTCCTGGCATGCCGCCCATGCTCATATCTGGCATTGCTGGTTGTGGTTCTGGAATGTCTGCAACTACCGCTTCTGTTGTTAAGAATAATGCTGCTACTGATGCTGCGTTTTGTAATGCTGAACGTGTTACTTTTGTAGGGTCTACGATACCCGCTTCAAGCATGTTCACCCATTCATCTGTTGCTGCATTGTAACCAACGCCTGTTTCAGCGTGTTTAATTTTTTCTACAATGATTGATCCTTCTAATCCTGCATTTTCAGCGATTTGACGGATTGGTGCTTCTAATGCTTTCAATACGATGTTCACACCTGTTTGTACATCACCTGATGCTTCGATTGCTGCTACTTCGTTATAAATTGATACTAAAGCAGTACCACCACCTGCAACGATACCTTCTTCAACAGCTGCTCGTGTTGAGTTCAATGCATCTTCAATTCGTAATTTACGTTCTTTTAATTCTGTTTCAGTTGCTGCTCCGACTTTGATGACTGCAACGCCGCCAGCTAATTTCGCTAAGCGCTCTTGTAATTTTTCACGATCAAAGTCTGATGTTGTTTCTTCGATTTGTGCTTTAATTTGTGAAACACGTGCATCGATATTGTGTGCGTCGCCACGTCCTTCAACTACTGTTGTATCGTCTTTAGTAACGTGTACTTTCGCAGCTGTACCTAACATATCGATTGTTGTTTCTTTTAATTCTAAGCCAAGGTCATCTGTAATGACTTGTCCACCTGTTAAGATAGCTAAGTCTTCTAACATTGCTTTACGACGGTCACCAAATCCTGGTGCTTTTACTGCTACTGCTGTAAATGTGCCGCGTAAACGGTTTAATACGATGTTTGTTAATGCATCGCCATCCACGTCTTCTGCTACGATTAAGATTGGACGTGATGTTTGTACAACTTGCTCTAATACAGGTAAGATATCTTGGAATGATGAAATCTTTTTATCTGTGATTAAGATGTATGGATTTTCTAAGTTTGCAATCATTTTATCTGAATCTGTTACCATGTATGGTGATGCATATCCACGGTCAAATTGCATACCTTCAACAACTTCTAATTCTGTTTTGAATCCTTTTGATTCTTCGATTGTAATAACACCGTCGTTACCTACTTTTTCCATCGCTTCTGAAATGAAACGCCCAATTTCTTCATCTGCAGCTGAAATCGCACCAACTTGTGCAATTTCTTCTTTGCTACTTACTTCTTTTGAAATTGATTTTAAAGCATCTAATGCAACAGCAACGGCTTTATCAATCCCTTGGCGAATACCAACAGGGTTTGCACCACTTGTTACGTTTTTAAGTCCTTCTTGAATCATTGCTTGTGCTAATACAGTCGCAGTTGTCGTACCGTCACCAGCAATTTCATTTGTTTTGTTTGCAACTTCTGCAACTAATTTTGCACCCATATTTTCGTACGGATCTTCTAATTCGATTTCTTTCGCGATTGTAACACCGTCATTTGTAATTAATGGTGCAACGAATTTTTTATCTAAAACGACATTACGTCCTTTAGGTCCTAATGTAACTTTCACTGCATTTGCTAATTTATCTACACCTGCAAGCATTGAACGTCTTGCATCTTCTGAGAATTTAAGTTCTTTTGCCATGATTTATCCTCCGTTATGTTCTATATTATTTTTCATCAATTGATTATGTATAATTAACTTAGTATTATTGCACGATTGCTAATACGTCTTCTTCAGTTAATACTAAATAAGTTGCATCGCCAACTTTAACTTCTGTGCCACCATATGGTGAATATACGACATGATCGCCTACTGAAACTTCCATTGCTGCACGTGTGCCATTTTCTAATAAACGACCTGGTCCTACTGCTGCTACTGTACCTTCATTTGATTTTTCTTTAGCAGAATCTGTTAAGATAATACCACTTTTAGTAGTTTGCTCTTTTTCAGTTTTCTCAATGACAATACGATTTCCTAATGGTTTTAACACAGTATTTCCTCCTTGTAGTACATCCTACATTGGATGTTGATGTAATGTGTTAGCACTCTAACTTATAAAGTGCTAATCTACTTTTTATAATAATCAAAGAAGGTCAAAAATGCAAATGATTTTGTTTCTACTAAAAAATTTATCATTTCATCAAATCTAATGTACAATAGTAGTATTATTAATGAATGGAGTTAATTATGAAGTTGAATCGCTTATCTGTTAATATTTTGACCCTTTTAATTTACTTAGGTGCACAATTTATTACACTCATTCCTGGGTTGTATTATAAATCTAAAGGTCTATCTTATAATGAGATTAATCAAATCGCACTCAGTTGGTTACCACCGACATTTATAGTAGCTACAATTTTAATCGTCTTTTTGCATACACGCGTTAAGAATGAAACACGATTAGAACGTTCTAAAAAAGCAAAGTGGACAGAAACATTAATTTGGATGTTCGCAGGTGTGTTTTTAGCATTCTTCGCACAAATGATTATGGGTATGATAAATGTATATATTTTAAATCAACCAATCGAAAGCCAAAATACAAAGAATTTAATGCAAGTCGCTAAAAAGATGCCAATGTTTATCATATTAATTTCGGTATTTGGTCCGATTCTAGAAGAATATGTCTTTAGGAAAGTCATATTTGGTGAGTTATTTGAGTTCTTGAAATTTAACCGTGTAATTGCATTTATTATTAGTGGTTTAATCAGTGGATTGATCTTCGCAGCAGCACATGGTGACTTTGATCATACATTAATTTATTTAGGAATGGCCTTTGTATTTAGTGGCTTATATGTCGCAACAAAGCGCATCATCGTGCCAATGTTCGCACATGCGATGATGAATACGACGGTTGTTTTAGTACAATTAGTCTTTGCTGATAAATTAGAGCACTTACAACAACAAGCAAAGCAAACTGCACAAATCATTTTACATATCATACAATAACAATATCACCGTAGATTACTTCTAGTGAATCTACGGTGATATTGTTTGTTTATGGAGATATTTATTTATTTATTGATGGTGAGTGAGCGTTTATTCAGTAACTTCGCTCACTCGACATATAAATCAATCATATATTTGATAGTGAGTGAGCGACTATTAAGTGTCTTCGCTCACTCGACATATAAATATCAACGATATTTGATAGTGAGTGAACGTTTATTAAGTGTCTTCGCTCACTCGACACATAAATCAATCATATTTGATAGTGAGTGAGCGACTATTAAGTAACTTCGCTCACTCGACACTCATAAAACATTACATATATCACAAACAAACAAAAACCGGACTTTGTCCGGTTTTTTCTAGCTATTCTTAATAACGTTTTACGCCCCAAAGTCTTTCTTCACATGCTTCGATGATTGTTTTCAATGCTTTGATACGTGCTGCTTTTTTATTGTTTGCTGGTACGATAACCCACGGTGCTTCATCTGTTGATGTTTTATCGATCATATCTTTACTAGCTTCTAAATATAAATCCCATTTTTCACGGTTACGCCAATCTTCATCAGTGATTTTCCATTGTTTTTCTGGTGTATTTTGACGTTCTTCAAAGCGGACGAGTTGTTCTTCTTTGTCTAATACTAAGAAGAATTTAATGATGATTGCACCTTCAATTTGAAGTGCTTTTTCAAATTGATTGATTTCTTTGTAAGCACGTGACCATTCTTCTGTACTTGCAAAGCCTTCTACACGTTCTACTAACACACGGCCATACCAACTGCGGTCAAAGATTTCTATATGACCTGTTCTTGGCATATCTGTAGCAAATCGCCATAAGTAATGATATGCAAGTTCTGTTTCTGTAGGTGCTGAAATGGCATTGACTTCATATCCTGTTGGGTCTAAACTTTCACGGATACGTTTAATGTTTCCACCTTTACCTGCTGCATCCATACCTTCATAAACTAATATTAATGGTATTTTTCTGTCATACAATGCATACTGAATTTCACGCATACGATGTTGTAATTCTGGCAATAGTTTTTTGTAATCTTTTTTCTTTAGTTCATCTTCTGTATCTTCAAACATATCGGTTTCGAATTTATCTGAGAATTTGCCATCTACGACTTTTGTATCTTTTTTCTTTTGTTGTGCCTTTAATGCTTTCTCTAAACGTTCAATAATGACTTCATACATTTCATTCACTGCTTTACCACGTTCAGTGTAATCAATATGTACCCATGGTGATAAGTCTTCAGTCAGTTTCATTAATGGCTTCATGCCTTTTTCATAGCTTTTTGTCGGAATGGCTGTTTCGTATTCTTGCGCTTTCCATCTTGTTAATGGATTTTCTTTTGTTTGAGCGATATGCTCTAATCGTTTCTCTTCATTAACTGTTAAATAGAATTTAATGATTTCATAGCCATCGTCTTGAAGCATTGACTCAAAACCTTTAATTTCGTGATTTAATACATCATAATCTTTATAAATTTCCTTTTTTAATCCGTGTACTTCATAATCTAATTTTGATGCATACCAGCTTCTAAAGAATATCGTTACATCCCCTTTTTTCGGCATGTTCTTCCAATATGGATATAAAAATGGCATGCGTAAATCATCTGCAGTTGGTGTTTTTGTTGCATAAAATTGCGTATATTTTGCATCAAGTGTTAACAATAATTCATTTGATAATCTTGACTTCCCACTTGCAGGTATCCCTTCGAATAGTACCATTACCGGAATCTTTGCTTCATGCGTTGCTCTTACTAATTCTGCAACCTTTAATGCGAGTGCTTCTTTAATTTCTGTCATGATCCATCCTCCTTTTAACACTTTTATTATACAACATTTGTTTTTAAAAAGTATTCCTTTTATTGGTATCATCGCGTACAATAGTATTAATAGTTTTAATTTTCAAAATATAAGGAGAATTTAGATGAAATTTCAAGATTACAAGTATACTCGACCAGATTTAGAAAAAGTAAAAACTGAATTCAAAGCATTAATTCAACAATTTGAAGATGCTCAAGATGTTGAAACTCAAATTCAGTTAATTGATCAAATGAATGAAATCCGTAAAGCCGTTGATTCAGAGTCTGCACTTGTATATGTGCGTGCCTCTATCGACACGACTGATGAATTTTATTCAAAAGAACGTGACTTCTTTGATGAAAATGGTGCAGAAATTGTATGGTTAGAATCTGCTTATTATAATGCCATCACTAAATCTCAATTCAAATCTGAATTAATCGAAAAATATGGCGAACAATTATTTGCACTAGCTGAACTTTATGTTAAACAATACGATGATTCAGTGAAAGATTTGATTAATGAAGAAAATAAAATTGTTTCAGAATACAGTAAATTAGTAGCGAGTGCTGAAATTGAATTTGATGGTAAAACATTAAACTTAGCGCAACTTGCAGCATATATGCAAAATCCTGATCGTGAAGTTAGAAAAGCTGCATTAATTGCTACTCAAGATTTCCGTGGTAAACATTTAGAAGACTTCGATGATATTTACGATCGATTAGTGAAAGTACGCCATCAAATTGCAACGACACTTGGTTTTAAGAACTTTATCGAATTAGGTTATGTGAGAATGCGTCGCGTTGACTATGATCAAGCAATGGTTAAAAATTATCGCGAACAAATCGCTACACACGTCGTACCTTTAGCAACAAAACTTTATCAAGCTCAAGCAAAACGCATCGGTGTTGATACATTGAAGTTTTATGATGAAGACTTTAAATTCAATAACGGTAATGCAATGCCTAAAGATGATGCGAAGATGATTTTAGAAAATGGTCGTAAAATGTATCACGAGCTTTCTAAAGAAACAGCTGAATTTTATGACTTTATGATGGAAAGAGAATTGTTTGATGTTGAAGCGAAAAAAGGTAAAGAAGCTGGTGGTTATTGTACGTTCATCAACAATTACAACTCACCATTCATCTTCTCTAACTTTAATGGTACAGATGGGGATATTACCGTGTTAACTCATGAAGCTGGTCATGCTTTCCAAGTATATTCATCTCAACATTTAGAAGTACCTGACTATTTATGGCCAACACATGAATCTTGTGAAATCCATTCAATGAGTATGGAATTCTTTACGTATCCTTGGATGAAATTATTCTTTGAGAATCCAGAGAAATTCATTTATAAACATATCGGTGATGCGATTCAATTCTTACCATATGGTGTTGCTGTTGATGAATTCCAACACATTGTTTATGAGAATCCAACATTAACGAAAGAGGAAAGAAGAGCTGAGTGGAAAAAGCTTGAGGCTAAATATTTACCGAATAGAGATTACGATGGCATTGCACCATTAGTTGATGGTAGCTTCTGGCATAAACAAGGTCATATATTTGCTTCACCATTCTATTATATCGATTACACTTTAGCGCAAGTATGTGCCTTCCAATTCTTTAAACGTTCAACAGAGGACTTTGATAGCGCTTGGAAAGACTACTTACACTTATGTAAAATTGGTGGCTCATTACCATTTAATGCATTAGTTAAAGAAGGTAACTTAGTATCACCATTTGAATCAGGTACTTTATCAACAATCATGACATTTTTAGATCAATATATCGAAAATATCGATACAAGTTCATTCTAAAAAAAGAAGCGCAATTACGCGCTTCTTTTTCTTGTTATTAATAAAAATCCAACAGCCATTAAACTCATACTCATTAATACTAGTGGCATTGATTCACCTGTATCTGGTAATGATTTAGGCTCTTTTTCTTTTTTTGATTTTTCTTTTTTCGAAGTTTTTTCTTTAGATGAAGATTTATCTGTATCTTCATTCACTTCGTCTTTAATTGTTTTTTCACCGTTAATCTTTTTCGTTACAAATAAACCAACTTGTTCATCCAAATCACGATAATAATCTTCCCCATTTAAAGGTTTAAACTTTCCAGGTTTGATTGCATCAATTTGCGGCAAATCTAAATCAGGAACATTGGTCGTTGGTTCTTGCACTGAAGGTTCACTCGTTGTTGGTTCTTGAGGTTGTGTTGGCTGTGGTGTATCTACTGGTGCACTTGGTGTAGATGGTTTAGCCGGTTCTGTCGAAGGCGTTGGTTCATTGGTTGACGGCACTTCATCGGTAACAATTTCTGATGTTGTTTCTTCTGTAGGTTGTTCCGTTGTTTTTACTTCTTCAGTTTTAGGTGACTGAATGGTTGGTTGTTCTTTTGATGGCTTTTCTGTAGTTACTTCTGTAGTTTTCGCTTCTTGTGTCTTTGGTTCAACAGAAGTTTCTGTACTTTTAGTTTCATTCGATTGATCCACTTTCGGTGTTTCAGTCGTTACAATTTCAATTGTGTTGTTTGTCTTTGCATAAGTTGCATCTATATGTAACATCGGTGATACGATCACTGCGATACCTGTTGAAATCAATATTGAATGGAAGTTCTTTTTTTTCATACGCTCTCCTCCAAATTACAATTAATTCAATTATAATAGAGAAAGTGAAATAATTCTATTCAGAATGGCGAATGTTACACAGTCTTAATATAATATTTATTATTGCAATATGTTTTAGTTTACAAATAGATTAATTTAAAATATAATAATTATATCAAGTATAAAAAGTATATTAAAGGAGATCAATATGGAACAAAAATTTTTTTCAACGGATACACATATCGGTGCTGTGCATTTAAATGTTAATTTTTTAGAGAATAGCGTACGTTTTTATAATGAAATTTTAGGAATGAATATTATCGAACAAACAGATACCTATGTTGCATTAGGTGTTGGCGAAAGAAAGTTAGTTTATTTATATCAAACAAATGAGAAGAGAACACAAACAGCTGGGTTATTCCATATGGCATTTTTAGTACCTAGTCGTGAAGACTTAGGCAATATCTTCTTTCATTTAATTAAAACACAATATCCACTTCACGGTGCTAGTGACCATGATGTTTCAGAAGCTATTTATTTAGCAGACCCTGAAGGTAACGGTATTGAAATCTACCGTGATTTACCTTCTAAAGAATGGCAATGGCGTGATAACGGAGATATCGTTATGGGTACCGTTGAAATGGATTACCAAGGTGTATTGGATGCCAACCAAAATCGTCTATTCAACGGTATGCCTGAAGATACAATTGTAGGGCATATGCATTTACAAGTTTTAAACATTGAAAATACGGTTAAATTTTATGAAGACGTGTTCGGTATGGATGTTATGACTTATTACGGTCATCAAGCGGCATTTATGTCTGCTGGTGGGTATCACCATCATTTAGGATTAAACACTTGGCAAGGTCAAACAGCGCCCGCTTCTATCTCATTACCTGGTTTAAGAAAGTATGAAATCAATATCCCAAATGAAGAGGATTTAGCTTACTTCACAAGTAAAATTGAATCTTTAGGATTAAAAACACTAAAAGACGGGAATTCAGATACTATATTAGATCCAAATAATATTGCCATTCAAGTAATGGTAAAACAATAAAAGGAGTGTTTTTCATGGGATTATTTAATAAACAGAAAGCTACTCAAGATTTATCAAAGCGTCGTTCAATTTATCATTTAGAACCAAAGTCGACTGTTTCAGACAGTGAAATTGAAAATATTTTAACTGATGTGATTAAACATACACCAAGTGCATTTAACTCTCAAAGTACTCGTATGGTTTTATTATTAAATAATGAACACAAAAAGTTCTGGGATACATTAATGCATGCACTTAAAGAAAAAATGGGTCCAGATCGTGATTTTTCTGCCACAGAACAAAAGTTAAACAGCTTTAAAGCTGCATACGGCACAGTGCTTTATTACATCGATACAAAAGTAACTGAAGGTTTACAAGAACAATTCACAAGCTATGCTGCAAAATTCCCAGAATGGGCACATCATTCAAATGCTATGCACCAATATGCAGTTTGGCAAGCATTCAGTGAAGTAGATTTAGGTGCAAGCTTACAACATTATAACGGCGTTTGTGATGAAGAAATTCGTGCATTATTTGATATTCCTTCAACTTGGGAATTTGTTGCACAAATGCCATTCGGTTCAATCGGCTCACAAGCGGGTCCTAAAGAATTTTCACCAGTTGAAAATCGTTTGATTATTAAAAAATAA
Organism: Macrococcus sp. DPC7161; assembly: GCF_004117835.1. Taxonomy (GTDB): domain Bacteria; phylum Bacillota; class Bacilli; order Staphylococcales; family Staphylococcaceae; genus SDSC01. The sequence continues at coordinate 127,098 of NZ_SDSC01000005.1, forward strand.
TAAGTCTATAAATAAAAAAGGATTAAGTTGAAATCAACTTAATCCTTTTTGAGTTCCTTTATTAACATTTCAACAATAAGCATAAAGATTAATATATCAAACTGAGGTAATCGTTCATGTGGAATGATTCGTATCACTTCTCGTCCTTTATATGCCTTTTGATTTGTAACATTAATCATCGGTACATTGGTTGTCATCTGCAACTTATCATTAGTACCTAATATTAATAAATCCATTTCATTCATATATTTTAGATACTGAGGTAATGAGCATTCTTGACTACAATATATCGGTGTATAACCTAACTGCTTCAATCGTTCATCTAAATATTGAATGCCTAATTGATATTGTGCCGATGAAAACAACAGTATTTTTCGGGCATTAGAAATTCTCTTCGCACAATGACTAATCGTTTCTTGTTGAATAAACTTTTGCGCAAATTGTAAGTAATATGTTGCTTCATCTATCATATGGCCTACCGTATGTTCATCACTTGTGACAACATCTATCGTGTGTAATTCTTTTGCAATTTCAACTTTTAACTGTTTAATACCAGATAAACCAATACGTTTCGCAAAGCGCACTAATGCTGATTCGCTCACGCATGCTTTCACAGCGAGTAACTTCACTGGCATATGCACAATTTCTTTAGGTTGTTCTATAATCAAATCCGCAATGCGTCTATCTACAGAAGAAAATTGTTGATACCTTTTTGAAATCGACAATAATAAAGAATCCATAATCTACCTCTTAGATGAATTTTCATTTATTATAAATGATTTCTAAAGTTCCCGGTATCCCTATTACAAATATTTTACAATTCTAATATTTCGTTTACATCATCTATACTTGGTAAACTTTGAATCGCACCTTTTTTCGTAGTTGTAATGGCACCAACCGCATTAGCGAATCTTAACATCGCTGTCGCATGCGTTCTTAATGCAGCTAACTTATCTTCATGTTGCAATAGTTGATAATTGATTGCACCGATAAAACTATCTCCAGCACCTGTAGTATCTTCAACGTGAACAGTGAATCCTTCAGATGATTCAAAACCATCCTTAAAGTGAACTTCAGCACCATGTTTCCCTTTTGTATATATAACTGCCTCAGTCACACCGTTCAATAAACTTTGAATCGCTAATTTTTCATCTTTAATACCAGTAATAAATTCTAATTCTTCGTCAGAAATTTTTAAAATGTGCGCTTTTTTACAAAATGCTTGAACCGTTTCCTTTAGCGCATCTAGGTTTGGCCATAGTGGGAATCTTAAATTAGGATCAAATACAATCGTTGCGCCTGCTTTTGTAAACTGGTCGATACAATATTCATGTGCTTCTTTCATCGGTGATGGCACCAGTGCTACTGATGAGAAATGCAAAATATCATCACGCTGGATATCAAGTTGAATCGCTTTTTCACTCAGTAACATGTCTGCAGATGGATTGCGATAAAATGAAAAGTCACGCTCTCCATCACTTGTTAAACTAACGAAAGCAAGTGCAGTATTCGCATGTTTAATTCTAGAAATATGTGATGTATCTACTCCAATATTAGATAATGTGTCTACAATTAAATCACCAAAACTATCTTCACCTAATTGTGAAATCAATGCACTTTGTCCACCTAATTTAGCCACTGTTGCACTGACATTCGCTGGTGCACCACCAACTTGCACTTCAAAGTCTTTAACTTCCTTTAACTTAACACCTTTAGTATGCGGAATAAAATCAATCAATGCTTCTCCAATTGCGTATAATTTACCCATATTATTCACCTATCAAATCATATTTTGTAAACTTTAAATACACTTGTCCATTGGCTGTGCTTGTTCTAATACCTGTTGCTTGTTCTGATGCAAAAATACGTGACGTCATTACCGCTTCACCATCATTAATAAAAATCTCAATACTTGAATGATCTACAAAGATTTGTAGTTGAGATAAATCTTTTTCCAATACGATGCTTCTTGAAGTTCCAACCACTTCTTGTGACACACGTCCTGAATCAAAGCGTTCTAATGTTAATCGACGTTCTGCTTTATTATAAGTCATTAGCGTCGATTCTTTTTTAGATACCTTTAATTCTAAATAAAATTCTGGTGCTTCATTTTCTAAAATATCAACAATCAATTCGTAAGCTTTACCTTCGTATGGATGTAACTTCACATTTCTACGCGTTGCATAGCCTAATGCTGTTTCTTCATTTCGACGCAATTTTTGTAAGCTTGGAACAGGCCTTTGTCGTAACTTTCCATCTTCAATCGTTAATACACGAGGTAACGTTAAACAATGCGCCCATCCATATTCATCTGTTGGATAATCCGTATCTGGTAAGCCCATCCAACCAATAAGAATACGATTGCCATCTTTATCTAACGTCGTTTGAGGTGCGTAAAAATCAAATCCATGATCTAACTCTTGGAATTCACCATGTGTCATCTCTAAAGTTGTTCTATCGATATGGCCAATCAAGTAACCTGATTGATAAATATTTTGATATTTGCCATCAACAGGATCAAGACCTTGAGGACAGAATAGGACAACATCTTGGTTATTTAATGAAAATACATCAGGACATTCCCACATGTAACCAAAGTCATCATACGTTGTTTCTAATTCACCTTTAAAAGTCCATTCTTTAAAATCCATTGAAGTATATACAACAATCGTCCCTGTTTCATTCGTTCGCTGAGCACCAAGTACCATGTAATATAATCCATTTTCATACCAAACTTTTGGATCACGATAATGATCTGTATATCCCTCATGTGGACCATCAATAATCTTTGTTTTGTTGATGGCTTCACCATTTTCAATTTGTGCAATCACTTGATAAGGTACACGTTTCCATGCTTCAGTTCTATGATTACCAGTATATACGATATAAAATTGTCCATTTACAACAATACCAGAACCACTATAAGCACCATGTGAATCCCACTTTGTATCAGGTGTTACAGCAAGTCCTTTATTTTTAAACGTTGCAAGGTCTTTACTCGTTGTATGATACCAATGCTTTAAACCATGTACAGGTCCAAGTGGAAACCATTGATAAAATAAATGATATTCACCATTGTAATAACAAAAACCATTTGGATCATTAAGTAAACCTGAAATCGGTTGAATATGAAATGCTTGTCTCCAAGGTGACTGATCGGTCTTCAATTGTAAAGCTTCAAATTCCGCTTCAGTTATTTCTGATAACTTTTTATAGCGTGCTGCTCTGTCCCATTCAATCATAATTTTCTCCTTATATCGTTATTCGTCCACTTTGTGGAACCGGTTCTATTTTACCTTCATTTTAGGTTGCATCACGAATGATGTCAACGCTTTCTTTCTCTTCTAGTGTAAAAGGCATCACATGTATTTGGGGAATTTCTTCATCATTAATTCTTTTTAATAAAGCACGTGCTGCAACTTCACCAGTCGCAATATAATCGTATTTCATCGTTGTCACTTGTGGTGAGACAATAGAAGTTGTTTCATACCCACCAAAACCTGCAATCGATAATGTCTTAGGTACATTAATCTTCAGTTCATGTGCTGCTTTTAGAATACCTAAAGCAATATTATCTGTTGCACAAATAATACCGTTATAATCTTTCTCATTTAAAACTTTAAGACCAAGTTGATATGCATCATTCAAACTAAATGTCGTCTCATAAATATCTAAAGGATATTCATAACCATCAATGACGCCGTGTTTTCTATTGACACCTACTGCCTCATCAGTTTCAGACACACCGATATAAGCTAAATTATCTTTTTGGTGCGTTTTAAAATATGCCCCTAACATTTTTGCAGCTTCATAATCATTTTGAATGACTGTATACAAATTCGGATGATTTTGTCCGACAATCATCACAGGCACTTTTATTTTTTTAATACAAGCTAATAGTTCAGGTGTAATGATTGTTGCAAGTAAAATAATGCCGTCAATCTTACTCGTTTCAAATGTCTTTAAAGCTTCGATTTCACGTTTAGTATCCAAGTTCGTATTGGCAATTAGTATTTGATAATTGATCTCTCGCATCACGGACTCAATACCAATCAAAGTTTCATTACTCGCATAAGAATTTAACCTTGGTATTACAACACCAATCATATTCGTACGCTTTCTTTTTAAACTTTGTGCAAACTGATTGGGTTGATAACCTGTTTCTTTTACAACAGCATCAATCTTTAAACGTGTCTTTTCACTCACCGATCCACCATTCAAATACCTTGATACCGTACTCTTTGCCACGCCGGCTAACTTTGCAATATCGTTAATATTACTCACTTTATCAACCCCTTATATATTAGTTTAGCATGAAATGAAAATATGGTATAAAGAAAATAACAACACGAATCATCTTGGAGGATATATGCGACTCAAGACAAGGAAATTAAATCAATATGACCTGCAATTAGAGCATTTGAAATATCGTACACAAGTGATATTTGATAAACATGAACTACGAATGAGAGGATATTACGGCGAACAACTGCTTGATGAAGTCATGAATACAATCCAATTTAGTGGTATTGAACTTAGTGATATTCGCCTTCTGAACAATGGCGTCGAACGACAGTTTGATACATTGCTATTTTTTAATCATCAAATTTTAATCGTAGATGCAAAGTACTACACAGGAAATATCGAAGTCACTCAACAAGCCTTTTTATTAAACGGAAATCCCCACGAACACCCTTTTACACAAGCGAATAGATCAACAATTTTTTTAAGAAAATATTTAAAACAGCATTTTAAAAATGTACCTGATATAGATGCCATTACAGTATTTACGAATATGAAAAGTGGCTACGCAATACACGATGGCTCATGTATTACATTAAAAGATTTACCACGATTCATTGCGAACAATCAATCACAGTTTGTCACATATGATTCATTACCAATCGCCAAATGGTTAATTGCACATCATCGTGATGTTTCAAAATATGATCATGCTACTGATTTAAATTGTATTGAAATTCAAAAAGGATTACGCTGTCCAAAGTGTAAGCAAATCAATACCATTCAACTTGAGAGAAACCTTGGTATTTGTAAATGTTGTGGAAATGTATTTACTAAAAATGAATTGTTTGCGCTATTGGTTAAAGACTATAAACATATATACCTAACAAATACTGCAACTGTAAAAGCACTACAGCAATTCGCAGGTTTTGAAAACAGATCGCATCTATTTGAAAAATATATAAGAGCACACTATCGACCTGGTCCAAAAAGAGGTACGTATATCATTTGATAAGGCGTTGGGTACTGTGTGTATGAGGATGTCCGGCTATTTCGCGCTGTCTTTTCCAGTTCGTTACATTTTCGGCGCGAGTCACTCTACGTTCGCGCCGCTTTTTCCATTTTGTTACAAATTCAGCGCGAGTTTCTCTGGATTCGCGCCGCTTTTTCCAGTTCATTACAATTTCAGCGCGAGTCGCTATGGATTTGCGCCACTTTATCCAGTTAATCACATTTTCGGCGCGAAATACTCTGAGTTCGCGCCGCTTTTTCCAGTTCGTTACATTTTCCGAGCGAGTCACTCTGCGTTCGTGCCACTACCCCAACAAAAAAAGAGCACCCCTTGGATGCTCTTGATTGATTCTACATGTTATTAATTTCTTCTTCGATAAGTTTCTGCTCGGCTTTTAAATACTGTCGGTAGCCAATCGCACTGATTTGTATACTTACTTCATATAAGAAAATCATCGGCAACACAAAGATGATATAAGTCATTGTATCTGGTGGTGCGATTACCGCGGCAATGACCATCAAAATAAAGTATGCGTATTTTCTATTTTTCTTTAAAAACTTCGGTGTTACAATACCCAGTCGTGTTAAAAACAGTAATAGTATTGGTAACTCAAATACTAAACCAAATGGGATTGTTATTTTAACAAGTTCATTAAAATACTCATTCACACCTATTACTGCATTCAGTCCCATCTCAGATGCAAGTTGTAATGAAAACACAATAAAATATGGGAATATTATAAAGTAACTAAATGAACAACCTGCTAAAAACAATACTAAACTGATTGGTATATAACTTAATGTTACTTTGCGCTCTCTTGGATGTAACCCAGGTGAGATAAAAGCCCACAATTGATATAAAATCACTGGTGAAATGATAATCACAGCGATAATCATAATTATTGATAAGTAAACAGTTAATGGGTCAGACACCTTTTGGAAATTTAACACAATTCCTTTTGGCACATTGTCATGTGTTAAATACTTCATGACTGGTTTTCCGACCAGAAATCCTAAAATCAAACCACCGATTAAAAAATAACCTACTATCATTAACCTTGCACGTAACTCTTCTAAATGTTCGACAACGGTTAAATTATTTTTATCCATGCATACACCCCTAAAATAAAGAACGGCAAACATTTGCCGTTCTAAGCATTACTTTTGATCTGTATCTTTCTTGTCGTCTTTATCATCTAAAATGCCATTTGTTGCATCTTTAAATTCTTTTAACGTCTCACCCATAGAGCGTCCGAATTCAGGTAATTTCTTAGGTCCAAAAATAATTAAGGCAACAATACCTAAAAATATTGCGATAGCTGGTGTAACCATACCAAGTGTATTAATGAATAACATTTAAATCCCCCTAATGATTTTTCATAAAGAATATTAATGACTGTAACTCGACACCTAAATCAATATGGTGTACGTGTACACCATGAGGTACAGTTAAACGTTCTGGTGTAAAGTTTAATATACCGTTAATTCCGGCATTTGTCACTAAATTTGCGACATCTTGTGCGACATTTCCTGGCACCGTTAAAATCACAACTTGTACCCCAGTTTCATTGGCAATTTTTTCGAAATTCTTCATATCGAATACTTCTAAATTTCCCACTTTTTTGCCAATAATTTCAGGGCTTGCATCAAATGCTGCAGTGATTTTCATGCGGTCATTGATTGAGAAGTTATATTTCACAAGCGCAGTCCCTAAATTACCAATACCAATAATTGCTACTTTTGTTATCATATCTTGTTGTAATGTTGTTTTAAAAAAGTTTAATAAGAAATTTACATTATAACCATAACCTTTTTTCCCTAATTCTCCGAAATAAGAAAAATCACGTCTAATGGTAGCTGAGTCAATTTGCAACCCTTCACTTAATTCTTTACTAGAAACACGATCTACATTTGAATTATATAAAGTATTAACAAAACGATAATACAATGGTAGTCGCTTTAATGTTGCTTTTGGAATTTTTACATCTTCCTTAGTCATACGTCCACCTGATTCCAATTTTATTTGTGATATTTTTCACAGCATAAATATTATAACAGATTCATTATGCATTTACTATGAGTTATTTCACAAAAATCACTAAAGGAATTCCCTATAAATGATAACTAATGTACAATATTAACGAGGTGAATCAATTGATATTATTACAAGCATCGAACTTAACAAAAAGTTTCTCAGGTGACGATATTTTTCAGAATGTGAAATTTGAAGTCAAATCAAATGACCGCATTGCCATTGTTGGTCGTAATGGTGCTGGGAAAACAACTTTAATGAAAATTCTTGCCGGCGTAGAAAATTTTGACTCAGGCAATTTAAGTATTTCAAAAAATATAAAATTAGGTTACTTAACACAAGCAATGACACTTAATGCAGAAGGAACTGTGTATGAAGCCATGAAAAAACCTTTTGCACATCTTGATCAACTCAAAAATGAAATCGATTATATTACTTCATATTTAAGTGAACATAGCCACGAAGCTGATTCTGTTGAATATCAAAATAAATTAAAACAATATGATCAACTACACAATCGATTTGAATCACTTGATGGTTATACTTACGAACATAAAATCAAACAGGTCCTAACTGGACTTAACTTTTCAGAAGCTGATTTCAATGAAAAAATTGACACTTTTTCTGGCGGACAAAAAACACGACTTGCCTTAGCAGAAATGTTATTAAAAAAGCCTGATTTACTTCTTCTAGACGAACCGACGAACCATTTAGATATGGAAACAACTGCTTGGCTAGAAAATTATTTATTAACTTATGAAGGTGCTATTGTCATCATCTCTCATGACCGTTTCTTCTTGGATAAAGTCGTGAATACTGTATATGATGTTGCGCTTGGCCAAGTTACAAAATATGTTGGGAATTATTCAAAGTTTATCGAACAGCGTGATGCACATTATGAAAAAATGATGCAAGCCTATGAAAAGCAACAAGATGAGATCAAACGTCTTGAAACATTCGTACAAAAAAATATCGCTAGAGCTTCTACTTCAGGAATGGCTAAATCAAGACGTAAAGTCTTAGAAAAAATGACGAAAATCGATAATCCAAAATTAGATGACCACTCAATGACTTTAAGATTTACTTTCGATAAAGAAACAGGCAATGACGTCCTTAAATTAGATGACTTAACAGTTGGTTACGATGCACCGATTAGTTCTCATATCCAATTAGATGTTTCTAAGCAAGATAGTATTGCGATTATTGGACCAAATGGTATCGGTAAATCGACATTAATTAAGACGATTGCCAAACTAATTCCCCCATTAAGCGGTGAAGTGAAGTATGGTGCCAATTTACAAATTGGTTATTATGACCAAAAGCAAGCAGAATTTGAATCGAATAATACAATTTTAGAAGAATTATGGCAGTACTATCCGACATTACCTGAGAAAGAAATCAGAACAGTATTAGGTCGATTTTTATTTGTGCAAGATGATGTAAAGAAAATTGTAAATGATTTATCAGGTGGCGAAAAGGCAAGACTACAACTTGCAAAGTTGTCCCTTGAGAACAATAACGTACTTATTCTTGATGAGCCGACAAACCATCTGGATATAGATGCAAAAGAAGTGCTTGAAGATGCATTAATTCATTATCCAGGTACATTACTATTTGTCAGCCATGACCGATACTTCATTAATAAAATCGCAACAAAAATCGTAGATATTCACCCACAAGGTAATGATTTGTATTTAGGCGATTATCAATATTATTTAGAAAAACTTGAAGAAAAACGTGTGCTCGAGTCAGCAGTTGATGAAAAAATAATTGAAAAGCAACCGAACGATTACCAAGCTCAAAAATCTTCGCAAAAAGAGAGACGTAAATTAGAGCGTCAAAAAGAAAAAATAGAACAAATGATTGAGCAAATCGAACAAGAGAATGAAACAATTGAGCACCAATTAACATTACCAGAAAATTTTAATGATCATGAAAAAGCATACGCTTTAAATGAAACATTAACAAAAAATCAAAGTGAACTTGAATCGCTTATCGAACAATGGAGCGAACTAGAAATACAATTAGAATCTTAAGCAAAAATTCCGACTTTTTGTCGGTTTTTTTGTGCACATTTTTATTCACAAGAAAAAGCCCATAACTACAATAATCCACAAAGTTATCCTAGTTATCCACATTTTTTCACATAAAAATAAAGTTATTTATCGTGTATAAGTACCTATTGACAAAAAGTTATCCACAATTTGTTGACATCTTGTTCATAAGTACATATGTTCTGTAGGGAAAATGTGTACAAAAAAGGAGGAGACAATATAATGTCTCACTCCTTAATGTATGCTCATATTTGATTTTCCGTTTAATGACATGTCAGCAAAGTGTTGATTTTGATATACATAATAAGCAGCTGCACCAATCATTGCCGCATTATCTGTACATAAATTCATTTTAGGAATCATTAATTCGATGCCTTCAGCTTCACACATAGTTGTCATTCTTTCACGTAATCCTCTATTTGCAGCAACACCACCACAAATCAATAATTGATTGATGTCATATGCCTTTAGAGCTTTAAATGTTTTTTCAGTTAAAACATCAATCACACTCGCTTGAAAACTCGCTGCAACATCTTCTTTTTTATAAGATATCCCTTTTTGATTTAAATTATGTAATTTATTAATGACAGCACTTTTTAAACCACTAAAACTAAAGTCATAACTGTCATCAAGGTAAGGTCTTGGTAACTCTAAATTATCTTCACCTAAGGTAGCCAAGCGGTCAATATGTGGACCACCCGGGTACGGGCAATCAATTGTTCTCGCAACTTTATCGTATGCTTCTCCTACTGCATCATCACGTGTTTGACCAATAATTTCAAAGTCTAAATGATCTTTCATCACAACCAATTCAGTATGGCCGCCAGACACGACAAGCGCTAATAAAGGAAATGTTAATCTTTTCTCGATATGATTTGCATAAACATGACCAGCAATGTGATGGACAGGTACTAATGGCTTATTATGACTTAAAGCCAATGCTTTCGCTGCACTGATGCCAACTAATAAAGCACCTATCAATCCAGGTCCTTCAGTAACTGCAACAGCATCAATATCATCCATTGACATTTGTGCTTGTTGCAACGCCTCATCAATCACCATTGTAATATTCTCCACATGATGACGACTAGCGACTTCAGGTACAACGCCACCAAATCGTTTATGAGATTCAATTTGGCTATTTACTACATTACTAAGCACTTGGTAACCATTTTGCACAATACTGACAGCTGTCTCATCACAACTTGTTTCAATTGCTAATATTTTAGTATCACTCATCTTAATTTCACCCACATTACTTTAGCATCTTCACCTGGTCCATAATAATCACGTCTTACTCCACCATATGTGAATCCAAACTTTTCATATAAACCACGTGCCGCAATATTTTCAATTCTTACTTCTAAACTCATCATCTCACAAGTCAAACGTGCATAATTCATCACATATTCTAATAACAATGCACCATAGCCCATACCACGTACTGTTTCTGAAACAGCGACTGTAGTAATTTGAGCTTGATCAATCACAATCCACATGCCTAAATAACCAATGACCATATCATCTAAAGTCATCACAAAATAATGTGCATGCTCATTATGTAACACTTCATGATAAAAAGCATCAATCGTCCACGAACCTTTAGGAAATGCACGCTTTTCTATTTCAAAGACTGCAGGTACATCAGTCTCTATCATTTTACGAATTGTTAATCCTGCGCTTTTATCCAATTACGTTCCGCCTCCGACATTCTTAAATAAGCCGGCTCAAAAGTAAATGCATTTTCAGGATACTCTTTATTGATGATGCGACGCATTTCTGAACTTTTAGGTAGTGTGTAAAAAGTCGGCCCCTTTAATTTATCTTTTAATTTTTCAGCATCCACACCGATAAATAAATAAGGCAAATGCTGTGCCATTAATTCCTGATTTAATGCATCAATAGAAATATATCGATCCTCAGTGATTGTATCTAAATGTGTTCCTTTGAAACGATATGTACCCGTAAATACGTGATCTCTTCTAGCATCAATTACTGGAATCATTAAAAAATCATGCATTCTCGTAGTAGCAGCCATCACTTGTAAACTAGACACAGAATACAACGGAATATTCAAAGTATATGCCAAAGTTTTAGCAGCAGTTACACCAATTCTTAACCCCGTATACGAACCAGGTCCTTTTGCTACACAAATCCCTTCAATATCCTTCATCGTTAAATTACAAAATGCCAAAAGTTCTTCAACTTTTTTCATTAAAGTAATAGAATGATTTATTCGCATACCACTATTAAATTCAGCCAATACTTCGATACCATCTGTAATACTTACAGACAATGGCTGGTTACTCGTATCAATGTTTAGTAATTTCATCATTTAAAACCTCCAACAACTGCACCGATTGTTTTCCATTAGCAACAATCATCATTTCTCTACGCATCTCATCTACACGCAAAATTTCGATTGTTAAATAATCTTCAGGCAAAAAATCTTCAATCATCTGTGGCCATTCAACCAAACACACACCATTACCATAGAAATAATCATCAAAACCTAAATCATCCTCCGCACCTTCTAAGCGGTAGCAATCCATATGGTGAAAAGGCAAACGTGCATCATAAGATTTAATAATATTAAAAGTTGGAGAACTGATAATACCTTCAACACCTAAAGCCTCACCAAAAAATTGACTAAATGTTGTTTTACCAACACCTAAGTCTCCTTTTAATAAAATTACATTATTCGGTTTAACATGTTGTGCTAAAATCGTTGCAATACATTTTGTATCATTAATATCATTAATCGTTAAATTCATATTGTCACCTTTTTATAAATAATATTTATTTTAACATACTTTTATAACTGCTTTTTATTTAATGTTGAAAATTCGTGGTGAGTGGGCTGTATTTGCTATTTACAGCCCACTCAGTAATAAATTAAACAAATAATAAACAAAAAAAGAGACCCTTTCGGATCTCTTTTTATATTGCCCGGCAACGTCCTACTCTCACGGGCCGTAAGACCAACTACCATCGGCGCTAAAGAGCTTAACTTCTGTGTTCGGTATGGGAACAGGTGTGACCTCTTTGCCATCGTCACCAGACAAATGAAAATATATATTATACTTTCAAAACTAGATAAGTAAGAAAATTAGGTAACCAAACATTACCGTGTAAAAAATCTTTTAAATTGATTAAGTCTTCGATCGATTAGTATTCGTCAGCTCCATACATTACTGCACTTCCACCTCGAACCTATTAACCTCATCATCTTTGAGGGATCTTATAACCGAAGTTGGGAAATCTCATCTTGA
>NZ_SDSC01000060.1 GCF_004117835.1 Macrococcus sp. DPC7161
ATACTGTTGAAAGCACCAGAACAGAAAAGATCGCTGCAATTGTCTTCTTCACCATAACGTCTTCCTTTTAGGTAATGTTATTTATGTTTGCCTATAGCAAATTAATAATAGACAACATCGCCAAAAATGATGGGAATCTGATGATTTTTCGGAAGAGAAGAAAAATTAGCTGGCAGCGCGAGAGATGGAGTTGCCGAGATGTTTGATGTCTTCGCCGAAACCGCGAGCGGTGTTACAGCCCGTGAGCAGCGTGCTGGCAAGCAAAACAAGAACGATAAGGCGTTTCATCATCTCTGACCTGAATAAGTGATGGTGCAGCCTGCAGGCCGCACCACAACCGCATTACTTCACGCGAGAGACGTATTCACCAGAGCGGGTATCCAC
>NZ_SDSC01000061.1 GCF_004117835.1 Macrococcus sp. DPC7161
AACCTGATCTGTAAAAAATTAGCGTTAGTTTGCGCTGTGGTGGTTTGCTGGTCAACCATATTAAAACAGTGTTCCATTATTTTTTTGAGCCAGAACGTATTCCTGAAAGATTCCGTTGTGGAGTGAGGAAATTTACCCCGGCCAGGCGGTAAAGTTCTGCCCTTACGCGCCGATAATCTTTGTCGAGTCCGGGCAGCATCACTTTTAAACACAGGACATCTTTGATGATAAGGCAGGTTATCCAGCGAATAAGCAACCCTGAAGCAAGCATCGAGAGCTTGCAGGAACGGCGTTTTTGGTTGCAGTGTGAGCGTGCTTACACCTGGCAGCCGATCTATCAAACATGCGGGCGGTTAATGGCCGTGGAGCTATTAACGGT
>NZ_SDSC01000062.1 GCF_004117835.1 Macrococcus sp. DPC7161
GTATACGATTTAGGAGATAAAGTATGGTTTGATGCAGATAAAGATGGCATCCAAGATGCGGGAGAACCAGGTATTCCAGGTGTAACAGTAACATTAACAAAACCTGACGGTTCAACAATCACAACAACAACAGATGAAAATGGAAACTATATCTTCACAGACTTACCAAACGGAGACTACACATTAACATTTGAAACACCAGCAGGTTACAACGGTCCAACAATCTCTAACGTAGGTAATGACGGATTAGATTCAGATGGCCAAGTTGTGAAAGTAACCATCAACAACGCTGATGATATGACAATCGACTCAGGATTCATCAAAGTATCAGTAGGAGATACAGTTTGGGAAGATACAGATGGAGACGGTC
>NZ_SDSC01000063.1 GCF_004117835.1 Macrococcus sp. DPC7161
TTGAGTGTTTATAATACTTCATTGTATTGAACATTCAACATAATGAGGGCCTATAGCTCAGCTGGTTAGAGCGCACGCCTGATAAGCGTGAGGTCGATGGTTCGAGTCCATTTAGGCCCACCATTAATTTAATATTTTTACCGTTTGGGGGCTTAGCTCAGCTGGGAGAGCGCCTGCTTTGCACGCAGGAGGTCAGCGGTTCGATCCCGCTAGTCTCCACCATATTGTACTTTGAAAACTAGATAAAGTAAGAAAAATAGATTTTACCAAGCAAAACCGAGTGAGTTCATATTTGAATTCTTGAAAAAAATCGCGCGTTTATACATTATGTATAAACATCACAATATTAA
>NZ_SDSC01000064.1 GCF_004117835.1 Macrococcus sp. DPC7161
AATTGGACTTGCACTCCTGCGATACCTGGTTCTGTTCCACCATTTTGGATGTCATCTCCATTTGTATCTAACCATACTTTATCTCCGATTTCATATGTTGGCACTGGTGTTGTCGTTGTTCTAAAACCTCGGTCAATTGTGTAGTTGTCCGCATTTGTGATAGTCACATCTTGCGATGCTACGTTTGAGTTATCTCCATCTGTTTGTTCATTCACACTTGTTACTTCTGTGTAATTTGTTGTTGATCCATCTGGATTTGTCACTTGAGCTGGTGTTCCAAATACTACTGTATAGTCGCCTGGTTTTAAGCCGGTGAATAAATAATTACCATTAACATCTGTTGTTTGTG
>NZ_SDSC01000065.1 GCF_004117835.1 Macrococcus sp. DPC7161
CTGATCCACTTGTTGACTCTGAAATAGAACCTGAAGTCGACTCACTTACTGATCCGCTTGTCGATTCTGAGATTGAACCTGATGTCGATTCACTTGTTGATTCTGAGTTCGATACTGATCCTGAAGTAGATTCGCTGACTGATCCGCTTGTTGATTCTGAAATTGATCCTGATGTCGATTCACTTACTGATCCACTTGTCGACTCTGAAATTGAACCGCTTGTTGATTCGCTAATTGAACCACTTGTTGATTCTGAGTTCGATACTGATCCTGAAGTCGACTCACTTACTGAACCGCTTGTTGATTCTGAAATTGATCCAGAAGTAGATTCGCTAATTGAACCACTT
>NZ_SDSC01000066.1 GCF_004117835.1 Macrococcus sp. DPC7161
GGAGCTAGCCGTCGAAGGTGGGACAGATGATTGGGGTGAAGTCGTAACAAGGTAGCCGTATCGGAAGGTGCGGCTGGATCACCTCCTTTCTAAGGATAATACGGAAAAGGAATTTTTAAATTCCTTATGGAATAACGATTGACATATTGTATTCAGTTTTGAGTGTTTATCGCTTTAATAAAAGCATAAATATTCAACATTGTACTTTGAAAACTAGATAAAGTAAGAAAAATAGATTTTACCAAGCAAAACCGAGTGAGTTCATATTTGAATTCTTGAAAAAAATCGCGCGTTTATACATAATGTATAAACATCACAATATTAA
>NZ_SDSC01000067.1 GCF_004117835.1 Macrococcus sp. DPC7161
CACAAACAACAGATGTTAATGGTAATTATTTATTCACCGGCTTAAAACCAGGTGATTACACAGTAGTATTCGATACACCGAAACCAGTGACAAATCCAGATGGAACAACAACAAATTACACAGAAGTGACAAGTGTGAATGAACAAACAGATGGAGATAACTCAAACGTGGCATCGCAAGATGTAACCATCACAAACGCGAATAACTACACAATCGACCGAGGCTTTAAAGCAACGACAACACCAGTGCCAACATATGAAATCGGAGATAAAGTATGGTTAGATACAAATGGAGATGACATCCAAAATGGTGGAA
>NZ_SDSC01000068.1 GCF_004117835.1 Macrococcus sp. DPC7161
CACAAACAACAGATGTTAATGGTAATTATTTATTCACCGGCTTAAAACCAGGCGACTATACAGTAGTATTTGGAACACCAGCTCAAGTGACAAATCCAGATGGAACAACAACAAATTACACAGAAGTGACAAGTGTGAATGAACAAACAGATGGAGATAACTCAAACGTGGCATCGCAAGATGTAACTATCACAAACGCGAATAACTACACAATCGACCGAGGCTTTAAAGCAACGACAACACCAGTGCCAACATATGAAATCGGAGATAAAGTATGGTTAGATACAAATGGAGATGACATCCAAAATGGTGGAA
>NZ_SDSC01000069.1 GCF_004117835.1 Macrococcus sp. DPC7161
CTAATTGAACCACTTGTTGACTCTGAAATAGAACCTGATGTTGATTCACTTACTGAACCGCTTGTTGATTCTGATACTGAACCTGATGTTGATTCACTAATTGATCCACTTGTTGATTCTGATACTGAACCTGAAGTCGACTCACTAATTGAACCACTTGTCGATTCTGAGATAGAACCTGATGTTGATTCGCTAATTGAACCACTTGTTGATTCTGAGTTCGATACTGATCCTGAAGTCGACTCACTTACTGAACCGCTTGTTGATTCTGAAATTGATCCAGAAGTAGATTCGCTAATTGAACCACTT
>NZ_SDSC01000006.1 GCF_004117835.1 Macrococcus sp. DPC7161
TTGGTGTTGTTGGTGTGTAACCTTCTGGTGTTTCAAATTCAATTGTTACTTCACCATTTGGTACGTTCGGGAACTCATAGTTTCCGTTTTCGTCCGTTGTTGTTGTTTCTGTTGTGCCATCTGGATACGTAATTGTTACTGTTACGCCTGGAATACCTGGCTCATCTGTATCTTGTTGACCGTCTCCATCTATATCTTCCCAAACTGTATCTCCTACTGATACTTTGATGAAGCCTGAGTCGATTGTCATATCATCTGCGTTGTTGATTGTTACTTTCACAACTTGACCATCTGAATCTAATCCGTCATTACCTACGTTAGAGATTGTTGGACCGTTGTAACCTGCTGGTGTTTCAAATGTTAATGTGTAGTCACCGTTTGGTAAGTCTGTAAATACATAGTTACCATTCACATCTGTTATTGTTGTGATTGTTGAACCGTCAGGTTTTGTTAATGTTACTGTTACACCTGGAATACCTGGTTCTCCCGCATCTTGGATGCCATCTTTATCTGCATCAAACCATACTTTATCTCCTAAATCGTATACAGGTGTCGCTGGTGTTTCTTTTACGAATCCTGAATCGATTGTTGGATCATCTTTACCATCTACAGTGATTGTTACTTTCGTGCCATCTGAGTCACTTGTATCATCACCTGTATTTGGTGTTGTTGGTGTGTAACCTTCTGGTGTTTCAAATTCAATTGTTACTTCACCATTTGGTACGTTCGGGAACTCATAGTTTCCGTTTTCGTCCGTTGTTGTTGTTTCTGTTGTGCCATCTGGATATGTAATTGTTACTGTTACACCTGGAATACCTGGCTCATCTGTATCTTGTTGACCGTCTCCATCTGTATCTTCCCAAACTGTATCTCCTACTGATACTTTGATGAATCCTGAGTCGATTGTCATATCATCAGCGTTGTTGATGGTTACTTTCACAACTTGGCCATCTGAATCTAATCCATCGTTTCCTACATTAGAAATTGTTGGTCCATTGTATCCTTCTGGAGTACCGAATGTCACTGTGTAGTCTCCGTTTGGTAAGTCTGTAAATACATAGTTACCATTCGCATCTGTCGTTGTCGTTACTGTTGAACCGTCAGGTTTTGTTAATGTTACTGTTACACCTGGAATGCCTGGTTCTCCCGCATCTTGGATGCCATCTTTATCTTGATCGAACCATACATGGTCACCTATATCATATAAATCAGACATAGAATCTGAAGTTGAGTTTGAATTTGATACTGAGTCTGTTACTGAATCTGTTACCGAATCCGTTACTGAATCCGTCACTGAATCTGTTACTGAGTCTGTTACTGAGTCTGTCACTGAGTCTGTCACTGAATCTGTTACCGAATCCGTTACTGAATCCGTTACTGAATCTGTCACTGAGTCTGTTACTGAATCTGTTACCGAATCCGTTACTGAATCCGTTACTGAATCTGTCACTGAGTCTGTCACTGAATCCGTTACTGAATCCGTTACTGAATCCGTTACTGAATCTGTCACTGAATCCGTTACTGAGTCTGTCACTGAATCCGTTACTGAATCTGTTACTGAATCCGTTACTGAATCCGTTACTGAATCCGTTACTGAATCCGTTACTGAATCCGTTACTGAATCTGTTACTGAATCCGTTACTGAATCCGTTACTGAATCTGTCACTGAGTCTGTCACTGAATCCGTTACTGAATCCGTTACTGAATCTGTCACTGAATCTGTCACTGAGTCTGTTACTGAATCCGTTACTGAGTCTGTTACTGAATCCGTTACTGAGTCTGTTACTGAATCCGTTACTGAGTCTGTTACTGAATCCGTTACTGAATCCGTTACTGAGTCTGTTACTGAATCCGTTACTGAGTCTGTTACTGAATCCGTTACTGAGTCTGTTACTGAATCCGTTACTGAGTCTGTTACTGAATCCGTTACTGAGTCTGTTACTGAATCCGTTACTGAGTCTGTTACTGAATCCGTTACTGAGTCTGTTACTGAATCCGTTACTGAGTCTGTTACTGAATCCGTTACTGAGTCTGTTACTGAATCCGTTACTGAATCCGAATATAAACCTAGGTCAATCGTCATGTTATCAGCATTATTAATTGTCGCTGGTGCTCTATATGTTCCTGGCGATACTAATTCTCCATCTGAATCATTTTCATCCGCAGTTGTATTTGATGGTGATCCTACTAATATCGAAGGTACATTTGTAAATTCTACAATGTAATCACCATTAATTAAATCAGTAAATACATAATGACCTGTTGCATCTGTTATCGTTGTCTTTGGCTGTCCCGTTGCATCTAATACAGGATTACCGTTTTTATCTAATAAGTTAACAGTGATACCTTCAAATCCAGCTTCTGATGAATCTTGTTTACCATCTTTATTTTCATCAAACCATACATAATCTCCTAATTTATACGTAGGTATGTAGAATCCAGAATCAATTGTCATGTTGTCTGCACCTTGAATAGTTACATTAACTACTGTTCCATCTGAGTCTTCGCTATCAACGGTAGTATTGGTCACTGTTGGTGTAAATCCAGTCGGTGTCGTAAATTCTACTACATAGTCTCCGTCTACTAAATCTCTAAAGATATAGTTACCATATCGATCTGTTTGTGTTGTCTGAAGTACAGTACCATTTTTATCTTTTAACGTAACCGTTACATTTTCAATTGGTAATTCTTCATAATCTTGAATACCATCTTTATCTGCATCATTCCAAACAAGATCTCCTAAATTATATACCGGTACACTTCCCGTTCCTGTCCCACTACTGCTTTCTAATACTAAAGTGTTTACCCATGATACACTGCTAGATTTATTATAATAGTCTGTTGCATAGAATATCGATTTAACTTCAATCGACTCAGCATTTGCAGCACTATCATATGGCGAATCTACAATAACTACGTAAGGCGAGTCCATTGCTCCAAAGTTAATTTCTAAATTTCCTCTACTATTTTCGTATATACTGCCGCCATTATAAAAATTCTGCGCATAATCAACTTTTCCTGTTGTATCAAAATAGTAACTATCTGATAAATCAGATGGGCTATCAACTTTATAAATATGAATATTAGTAATATCAAAACCTATTCTCGCACTACTTGAATCTGGTGTGGTTGCGTATGGTTGTAATTCAAGTACCCCACTCGATAAATTAATATCCGCTGAGTTGACATAGATTGTTTGTTGATAGTCATGTACATTACTATTTTGATCGACTTCTGTAATTAATGATGACATGTTCGCTGGATATACTTCCGATCCTAAATCCTTTGGTGCAAAGTAATCCATACTCATTGTAGTATTGTACGTTTCACCAGCAAAGTTATAGTTTAAGTTGTATGTACCTGATGTTGGCGAATTCTGTCTATCTGTAAATTGAACAAGATTCATTGATCCATAAATATCAGTCTTCCCGTCTACCCAATCTGTGAATACATATTGAAGTTGTTTTGTTTCTGTATTATAAGTGCCTTCAGCAATTACCATTCCTGTAGGAGATAATAAATTAATATTATGCATCTCATAATTAACACGATCATAGTTAATATCCCCGTCCATACTTACATTATCATCCATTTGTACTGTGAAGTAATCTCCAGCTTTAATTGGACCAGTCACCGCATAATCTGCACTGATATGGAAGAAATCTGAGTTGTTTGGTTTAATCGTATTTTTATCAACTGCAATATTTGTCACATTAACAAGATTATTTACATTGTTACCTGTCGCCGCTAATGTTTTTAGTGTTAATCCATTCAAATTATCTGAAAGCGATAATGTATTATTCTCCATCATCGAACGATTCGTCATTGTAGACACAGGTGTAGCTTCTACTGCAAGTGCATTACTTTTATCAGCTATCGCATTGATTAACGCGTTCAAAAGCGCTTCTTCTGTCATATTTATATAGTCTAGATTAAGATCACTCACTAATTTTTGTGCTTCATCGATTGTAATACCAGTAGATGTTGCAACGTAATCAACAGCTTTAGTTTTTTTATCATCTATTGATTGTGCTGTATTAATATCATTAACCGCTTGATTTAAATCCATAGTTGTTGTTTCTGTCAATGGTGTTTCTACTGTTGTTGATGGTACTTCTTCTGTTGATGGTGTTTCTATCGTTTTTGGTGCTTCTGTTGTTTTTGATGCTTCTTCTATTGTTGGTGTTTCAGTTGTTTTCGGAGTCTCTTCTGTTGATGGCGCTTCAGTTGTTTTCGGTGTTTCTGTTGTTGTAGGAGCTTCTTCTGTTGTCTGCGGTGTTTCTGTCGTTGTAGGAGCTTCTTCTGTTGTCTGCGGTGTTTCTGTCGTAGTTGCTTTTGAAGTTGATGCTGTAGTGTCTGTATTATTTACTTCTTCTGTAGAAGTTACAGATTCAGTTGTAGTTGCTTCTGATGTCGGGGTGGTTGTTGAATCACCATTTACTACAGATGATTCCGTAGATGTTTGATCCGTATTTTCAGCGGCTTTTGCATCTGATGGATTCCCTAAGAACATTAATGCTCCGATAAGAATTGATGAAGTGCCCACTGTAAACTTTCTAATCGAATACTTATTCAATCTATTAGGCAAAAAGTCCAATCTATTTTGTTTTTTATTCATATATACCTCCAAAAATTTTGTTTTATAAGATTTCATTCTTATACATTTATTAAATTAAGATTTATTATATACAGCACAATAAAATAATGAAAGTAAAAAATAACAAACTAAAAATTCATTTATTTAAAAATGTTAACTATTTTTAAATCGCAACTCATTTTTTAATTTTATTGAATCAATTTTTTAAGACATAAATATAACTATTTTTACATTTGTTCATCATTAATAAATTATTTATGATTGATTTAACAGACACTTTCATGCTTTTTTAATGTTTTTGCATTTTATAATATTATTTCAATATAACAAATAGATAAATACATTTTATTACATTTTTATATTTCTATAAATGTGTCTAAATTGTGAACTTTTAATTTTTATTTAAAAACTGCTTTAAAAAACGCTTTTTTAAAAAAGATATTTAATAATTTCAGACATCAATACTCGATTAACATTCCATCTTTTTGAACAATCTATCAAATCAATAAATTAAATTTATTTCTCTTTTAATATTTTTTATTTATTTATATAAAAAATCATTGCCTGCAATATAAACATACCCAAAAGATGACATGAACATTTGTTCATGTCATCTTTTGGGTATGTTATTTTTTGCTTATTATAATTAATAATTCGATTTTTTAATATCTAGATCTATTGCAAACGACATTTAAGTGAATTTGTTAACTTTGTTAACTTATAAATTTATTATTTTGCACAAGTTATTTATAGACATCCTTTAAAAATATGTCCTCTTATGTAATAAGATACTGATACTAAAATATTTCTTTTTCCATTAAATTTGTGAGCAATATGAAATCGATGTCCTCTTTTAACGCATGCAATACTTTCATATATTGTAGGTTGTTGTATAATATGATTAATCATTTTAATTTCATTGTTTGATGTTTTAATCATCAACATAACAAAGGAGCTACTATTTTTGACTTCAACAGTAAAAGGCATTCATTATTCAACAGATGGTTTAACATATCAACATGATCACGCGTATCAATCACTTTATACGACACCTAAACTGATTCAATTTCTAAATGACAATCATATTTACACTAAAATTGCTGACGGTCCACAAATATTAGCAGAAAACAATGATGTGATTTATGTTGCAAACAATGCGATAATTGAGCCAAATACAGTATATGGTGGTACTAATTTCTTCTTCACGATGGGTGCTTTTAGTTATACACGTGAATTACTTCCTTTAAATACAATAGTTGGTCGCTACTGCTCAATTGCACCTGGATTTAAACGTATGGGATTTAGTCATCCTATCAATCGTTTCACAACTTCTCCTATTTCATATTCAGCTTTAGGTAACGTCAATCATTTCTATGAACAAGAAGCAAATTCATTATTTGAGCGTAGTGTTGTCGATGAAAATGAAGAAGCTCCTATTATTATTGGTAATGATGTATGGATTGGTCAAAATGTCTTGTTTTCTTCTAAGGGAATTCGTGTGCATGATGGTGCTGTTATCGCTGCAGGTTCTGTAGTTACAAAAGATGTGCCGCCTTATGCAATTGTAGGTGGTAATCCAGCTAAGGTTATTCGCTATCGATTTGATTACCACATCATTCAAGAATTACTTAACATTAAATGGTGGCAATATGATTATGGTCAATTTAAAGGTGTGCGTGGAGATGATTCTATCGAAGTATTTATTAATAAAATCAAACATATGGCAGCTGAAGGCATCATTAAACCATACAAACCAAAAACATTTACTTATGATGATTTGGTAGCTAATCGTTAAAAAAATCGCTTAGACAGTTGTCTAAGCGATTTTTTATTTATATGCATAAAATTTCATATATGGATGCATGTATGTTGGATAACGTTTCTTAAAGTCTTCTACTGATAAATGTGTAATCGCAACAAGTTTAAATGAGCGATCTAACGTATATGTTGCATCTTGCATGCCCATTGTTGCACGGTTTTGTTCATGTAATATTGGTAAGCTAACACATTCACCACTAGCTGCATGTATTAATGGTTTCAATTGTCCAGCTGTGATATGTTCAAAATCTTCAATAATGATATCTTTTGGTATCATATGTGACAGTGCTTCTGTAATGATACCGTTATGTAATATGATGTGCTCATCTTCTTTTACATATTGTCCATATAAGTTTGCTGTAACAAAGTTTTGGTCAGCGGTATAAATATTTGTATTGCTTCGTTTTAACTGTAAATATTTGATTGCTGTTTCTACACCATTAAAATGTTCAGGTAAACTGAATACATATATCAATTTCCAAGGTGATATTGTATTCATTCGTGTAGGTATTTCTTGAGTTGATGTATTTGATGGTTGTGGCGTGCTTTGCGTTTCTGTGTTTGTTTGTTTGGGCACTGTTACACTACTCACATGTGTTTCTTTTTTAGGTAAGATTTGCTTTTTCGCTTTGAATCTTGCCGCTTCTATCGTTTGTTGTATGCTTGATGTTGGCTTAACTTGCTCTTCTGTTGGATGAAGCATCGCATGATATTGTATTTTCGTGATTTCAGTAACTGACTCATTCCACTCTTCATTTAAGAAGTATTGTGCACGTAACATTGGCTCACGGTCCAACTCATAAATTGTTCTTGCATCAACATCTTCTATATAAGTAAGTGTAATTGCTTCAGTATCTGTTCGCCCTGGAATAATACCTTCTTTATGTACACCGCGTTTAATACTGCCAATACCATAAATACCGCGTTCAGGGTTTGTTTTATAAATAACAACTTTATCTCCTTCTTGCATTTGGTGATAATGCTCAATACCTTTACGGTTGCCTCCATTAATATTACGTATAAATATTGTATAATCCTCGCCTGGCTTAAACGCAATATCTTCACGCATCATAAAGTGACGGTTAATTTTTTCTTCGTTCTTACCGATTCTAACGATTTGTTCATATTGTTCTTGAGAGATTGGATTTAATAGCTGTTCTTTCATATTAAACAACATATCTTTTAAATCTTCGTCACGATTTAAATATTCTTTTGTATAAGGCATTAATTTTTCTTCGTAAGTAAAGTGAATTTTAATTTGTCCTCGTTTTGGTGTTTCAATCTTAGAAACTGAACCCGCACCAAATAAACCGACTTTATTTTGTACCATATAGAAAATGACTTTATCGCCTACATTGGCACGTTTAAATGCTTGATAACCTTCGTTTGGATTAAAGTGTACTGTCGAGTCAAAAACAGATACTTGATACATTAAATCTTTAAAATGGTTAAATCTATTGTAGCCACAGTTTAGCCAGAAATAATTCATTTTATGGTTGCCTCCATATTTATTCAATAATGTCTATTATATCGATAATTGTTTAGAATAACTATTGTATTTTACAAACAAATTCATTCTTACATATGTTTTAAGTTATAATAAAATTAAAAAAATTTAAAGGAGTTCTTACATGTTTTATTTTGTTGGAATTGACTTACCTCACGCTATAACAGGTGTCGATCGTGCCATGTTTAATCGAATTAAATTATTCAATTCCATAGATCAACCTGCAAAAATTCTTTATTTTAACTACTATCCTCTTTTATATAGAAACACAAAAAAATTTGGTGTTACGGAAGACGTGCTTTATTTATATGATCATTTTCATGAAGTTCACTCTTCTTATCAAGGACCGAAGCAAGATTGGCTTGCCTATTTCAAAGATGTTCGCGGCTACATTCCTGTTCAAGTAAATACATCAAATGATTATATGTTGTACTATAATACAAAGTTAGTTGCTTATGTCCGTTTTACAGATAGTGAATTAAATCAAATTGATTTCTTAAGTTATTACGATACAAACTTAAAGAAAATTAAAGAAGACACTTATGATTATCGAGGATTTAAAAGTAGCACCACTTATTACGATAATGAACAACGCGCTCAAGTTCAGCATATTTATTCTATCGACGGTCAAGTGAAAGTTGAACGCTATTTCGACGTTACTAATCAATCGATAAAGCATGTCATCGTGCACGAAACACCCAATGACGAACGTATTTTTGTATCGAATGATGCCTTCCTCGCTTACTGTATGGAACAGTTTTACAAAGAGGGTGACTTGTTTATAATCGACCGCCCTTTTGAAATGGTACCTGTGTTTAACCTTGTTGATCAAAAAATACCCGCAGCAGTTGTGATGCATGCAGTCCCTTATAACAATATGTATGATTCGACAGAAATTCAATTTCAATACCAAACGTTAATCCCTTCTGCAAATCGATTTAATGCCATTATTGTTTCTACTGAACAACAAAAAGCGGATGTTGAACGCATCATTGATTACAAAACAAAAGTATTTGCCATTCCAGTTGGCTTTGTATCTCATGCACATCAACCACTTGAAAATCACAATAATAAAAAAGCAAATCAACTGATTTCTATTGCCAGGTACGAGAATGGCAAGCAACATGAACATCAGTTTAGATTAATCCAAAAACTCGTTAAAGACTTCCCGGATATTGAATTGCATTTATATGGTTATGGTAGTTTCCAAGAAAAATTCCGTCAAATGATTAGTGAAATGCAATTGCAAAAGCACGTCTTTATCCATCATTTTGTAGATGATTTAACACCCATATACAATCAAGCAAGTCTTTCTATTTTTACGAGTAATTCTGAAGGATTTGCGCTTAGTATTTTAGAATCTTTAATACATCATACACCCGTTATCGCTTATGACATCAAATACGGTCCAAGTGAAATGATTATTGATGGTGTTAACGGTAACCTTGTCGCTCGTAATGATGAAGATGCACTGTATCATACTGTGAAAGCATTTTTATCAGATGAAGCATTACAAACAAAATATTATCAACAGTGTTACCAATCTATCCAAAAATTTAATGAAGATGCCATCGCTCAAAAGTGGCTAAATTTTACACAATATGACATATATTAATATATGCCCCTTTTCTCATTAGTTTCTAATGATGATGCGATTGTCAATATTGATAAAGTCATCGCCAATGCTAAGACATCACCACGTAACAAAGCGTATATGGGATGAATTTAACAAATTCAAAAGTCCATACAATGGATAAAGGGAAAGCTAAAGCGGGCAAAGTGTCTGAAAAGCTTGTTAGTACAAATAAGGCAGTTCCTAAAATGAAAGAACCACCTTCACCAGCAGATTTAGGTCGAAAAGCACAAGTGAAATAAAATAATTTAATACAGAAATGAGGATAAGACATATCAACTATATCTTATCCTCATTTTTTATGTAGCAAATAATATTTTTAATTTTTATTAGTTTTTTACAACTATATATAATTTCACTAATACTTTTATTATAATTAATAAAAGGCATTATAAAAAGGAGCGCTTATGACGACACAATATAAAGGAATTACTTTCTCACAAGATAATTTAATAATTCATCCATCTCATGCAAATATTAGATTTTCATTTAATGAACAATTTCATCATTTCTTAAACCAAAGACGCATCTACACGTTACCTAATCAAAATAATGTACGTGCAAGACTACGAGAAGCAACAATCATTCAAGTTTCTAGCCATGCACAAATAGAACCATACACGATGTTTTTAAATGGTAGATTTTTTTATACAATGGGTTCTTTTTCATCTACTTTAAGTGAATTACCTGTTAATACTGTTGTCGGCCGCTATTCATCAATCGCTTCAAATGTTAAACGCATGCATGGAAATCATCCCTTGGACCGTTTTACGACTGCAATGATTACATACAATCAACACGACAGCGCATTTAGCGAATATGCAAAAGATCATCAAATGCAATTTAACACAACACCTTTTGCACCAACTTTAAATCCGGTCGTTATTGGAAATGATGTTTGGATTGGTCAAGATGTCACTTTTGCAAATACAGGAATTACTGTTGGGGATGGCGCTATTATTGCTGCTGGTTCAATTGTCACTAAAGATGTGCCACCCTATGCTATCGTTGCAGGAGTACCCGCACAAGTAAAAAAATATCGTTATGATGAAAAAACAATCGAACGATTATTAAAATTACAATGGTGGCAATATGCTTATGGTGACTTTAAAGGTGTTAGTGGAAATGACGATATCGATACATTCATTAATAAACTCGAAACAATGATTCATGAACACGGGATTCAACCATTCAAACCAGAAGTCACAACACTCAATGATTTTCAATCTGTTGAAAAAAATTAATTATAAGGAGATACAAAATGCATTATTTTGTAGGCATTAATATACCTTTAGGCATTACAGGCATTGAACGTGCAATATTCAATCGTCTTTATTTATTCAAAAAATACAACATCCCTGCCAAACTATTATTCACTGATTTCTTACCCTTTTTTAATCATCACGCTGAAATTTATCATGTTGCTGAAGACACTTTGTATATGTATGATTATTTTCAAAATGCTATTGGTTACAAAAATGAAGTATCTACAGATTGGTTATCGAGAAATAATGAAGACGCTTTATATGAAACTGTACGTCAATTTTTAATTGATGAATCATTACAACTAAATATTATCAAAACTGTAGGACATCAATTGTAGATTATGACGAAACACATATGATTCAAAAATGGCATCATTTTATAGATAAAAATTCTTAAAAGGTAGGTATCACAATGTATTATTTCGCTGGCGTTGGTGTATCTTATAGCATCGCAGGAATTGATCGAGCTTACATCAATCGATTAAAACTTTTCCAAAAGCATCGTATACCCGCAAAAATACTAACTGTTCAATATAGCCATTTAGCTTATGAAAATTTACTAAAAAAAGGCTTAGAAAAAGACACAATTAATATGTATGATTATTTTCAACGTTGTAGTAGTGAACATCTTCAAACACAAACAAATCTTATGCATTATTGGGAACACGAATGTGGTTATATCATAGAGGTCGTACCTCATCAATTAGACATTAGAGTAAAAGATCAAAATCATCAACTGATCATGTATGCTAGATTTTTTACAATTGAAAGAACGCATATTAATTTTATATATTACTTTCAAAACGGAAAACTTATTAAACACGAAATGTATGATTATCGAGGATTTTTGAGTGCAACCCATTATTACGCAGAAGGAGAAAAGTATACATTAGAAGAGTTTTATACGCCTTCAGGTATCAAAGTTATCGAAAAACATTATACTATCGACAGCGACATTCCCTATGTTATTTATGTGAAGGATTTAATGAACCAAACACATCGATTCAATAAAGAAACCGAAATGATCACTTTCTTTATTGAATCGATTCATAGGGCTGGAGATACCTTTATTGTAGACAGACCCTACGAGCTATCAGAAGCATTTTATCATACACATCCTTCTATTAAAAAAGTTTTATTCTTCCACTCTATACATTTATTGAATAATGAGGATTTCGATACATTTAAATGGCCATATCAATATACACGCGAACACCTAAATATGTATCACGCATTGATCTGTTCTACAGAAGCTCAAAAAGCTGATTTATTACAGGTCAGTCAGTATGACGGAGATGTATTTGCGATACCAGTAGGTTATTTTGATAAAGCTCCTAAACACATCCAAAAAAAGCAACCCTATCGAATCACTTCTGTCGGTAGATATGTATACAATAAACAACTTGACCACCAAATACGTGTTATACATCGCTTAAAACAAGAGTTTAACGAAATTCAATTTGACATTTACGGTTTTGGTGGCCCAGGAAGCGCTCATGAATCTCTTCAACAACTTATTGAGGAATTAAATGCTGAAGATTATATACATCTTAGAGGCTTTGAAAATAATATTGAAGATATGTACAAAGATAGTGTGCTTTCATTATTTACAAGTCAATTTGAAGGCTTTGGGCTAGCTATATTAGAGTCCTTTCAAAACAATACACCTGTATTTAGCTATGATATTAAATACGGTCCAAATGAAATGATTCAAGATGGGATTAATGGCAATTTAGTTCCTCTAAATGATGAAAATGCTTTATACGAAAAGATAAAAACTTATCTTTCATCTCATGAACTACAACAAACTTATACATCTGCTTGTTATCAATCTATTGAAAAGTACAGTGAAGATAAAAATATTGAGCTATGGCGTGAATTTATGAAAAAATTTTAGAAAAAAATCATGAGGGTTCTACCATAAAGAAAACCGAACAAAACGTATGAATTTTTGATTCATCGTTTTGTTCGGTTTTTGACGTAGTGTCAACTTCTGTTGCACCGTATAAATTATTAATCACTAAATGACAAAAACTATTGTCACACACTTGTTTTTTATTGAAGTGCCTGAATGAATGCTTCTTTACTAATATGATTCGCATGTTTAATCTGTAATGCCAAACTACGATTAAGTACGGATTGATCTAAATGTTGATTCAATGTTTTGATGAAATCTTCTATGCTTGCATCATCTTTAGTTAATTCTGGTAACGTTAGCGTCTTATTATGAGCACGCCCTTTAAAACTCAAAATAAGCATGTTCATATCAAAAGCGCGTCTCACTGCACCGTGTAATTCATTACCGCTATTTATATCTAAATAATAGTCACAAGTTTCAAATAATTTATTAAAAGTATATTTTGAAGCAATTGGATAGAGTATTACATTTTCAAATCGATCATATTGTATTAATGTGTTTGACATTTCTGTCATAGCTGCAACATGGAACGTATATTCAGGACAATCTTTTACAATTTGCTCAAAGTGTAATAAATCATCTGAATTTGTAGCAATTAACACATCTCTACTACCTTGGTTTTGACGTTTAAATTGATAGTGATAGCCAAATGGAATGACATTTTCATTTTGTTCAGACATCACTTTAACATGATTATATTCCATTTGGTCAGGCACTAAAACTTTATATGAGCGATTTAATGTCTTTGTTAAAGCATGCTGCATATTTCCTGGAATTTGTTCTTTAATTTGCTCTTGCCAAATAATGTTTGTATGACCATTATCCAACCCAAGAGAAACAAAAAATGGCACACCTAGTGAGTTGATATTAAGAACATTTGTGTCTAAACCGCTTTCTCTTAGATAAAATTGAACAAACTTTGTTTTCGAATCAAAAATGTATTCTTTACCATTCCATCTTAATATCAATTGGTTGGTTACAATATTTTCGTATATGATTTCTTCATTTTGCTGGTTAAAATATGATTTAAATACGATTTGACTATCTGCATTTCTCACTTCTTGCATAAATCGATATCCATATTGATTGTAAACATCCACAAAGCGCACTTTTTGATTTTTGTCTAGCCATTCTACTCGATGTACAGATCTTGGTTGTGGATGTGAATGGTATTTTATATTAGCTTTAATTTCACCTAAATTAAATACATTTGCAAATTGATTAGAACCATGTATTTCCCAATGTTTAGGTATTTTTATTTCATTAAAAAATTTGGGTCTGTCTTGCTTAGTTGCATGATATTTTGCGAAAAATTGATATGGACTAGTAATATCGCTTGGTAAGAAACCACTATCCTCAATAACAACAGTCTTAGATTCTATACCAACATTTTTCAAACTTCGATAAATTTCTAAAGATGGTTTATCTAATTGATAAAATAAATTAATCATGACACACCTCTCTCACTAATGTTGCCCATTTTTGTACTGTTTTGTCTGATAAGAAATCTTCAGCAATTTTGTATGAGACATCATGATAATCTTTATGATTTGTAAATAAATCTATAACTGCATCCGCCAATTTTCTAACAACAGTTTCTGTATTGTCTTGATCTCTATGATAATCAATAAGCTTCCCGTTGACATCATGCTGAATAAACGTAGGATTACCATACTCAACATTTAGACCAATCATGCCCAATCCTGAACCGATTGCTTCCATTAAAGTTAATCCAAAGCCTTCACTTGTTGAACCTGATAGAAACACTTCATAATTCGGATAAATAGATTCTAAATGTACATGTCCTTTTAATTGAATGTAACTCTCAGCTTTATGCGCTCTTATTAAATCAGTTAACATTTGGCGTTGTGAGCCTTCCCCATAAATATCTAATGATAAATCTGGCAAACTTTGTTTTGCTCTTACTGTTGCTAATACAAGCCAATCTAAATGTTTCTCTTTTGCTAACCTCGATGCAGTTATCATCGAGAATGGTTTTCTTTTTTGTGAATTTTGTAAATGCTTTAAGCTACCAACTGGAATTGTATAAATTTTTGGTTGTACATTTAAATACTTCTTAAAGTGTGTTTTTAAACGCTCATTTTGTCGGTCTGTTGCTGTGATATAAAAATCCACTTCTTGATGGTTCATAAATTGATATTCATAAAAATTATTCCATAAAATCACTTGATCTGAAGTATTATTCTCACTGAAATGTTCAGCATGAACAACCACGCCAAGCTTACTTTCGCCTTTATTTTGAATCACAGATTGTGCGACACCTTTTCCTCTATCTAAAATAACAATATCCTTATTTGTGAGATTCAAGCACTGCATAAAGTATGCAACGAATTCTTGTTTTGAGTATAACTTTTGACTGTCAAATTCAAACATACTTTCTTCTTTATTAATATGCTCACGATAAGCAATAGTGCCATCTTCATTAAAAAACTGTCTCATATACAGTTTAGCCCCTTCATTAGGCGCATAATATTCAGAGCAAATCTTAGTATATGTATAAAAATCTTTACGAATCAACTTATTTTGTACAATCACGTCTACACGGTCAACAATATTTTCATTTTTATTTTTTAAATAACATTTTAAATAAGTATGATTACCCTCTAAAAATACTTGTACTACTTTCTCTGTAGTCACAGTTTTTGGTTGGCTTATATTATAATTTTTATAAACTTCTTCTAAAGTATATGTCGATGGATGAATCTTAACGTCAGTAAAATATTGATAAATCCAAATGATTTCTTCATCTTTAAAACCAATGTTTTCTGTATAAGTTTGAATATTCTCTGAATTAATGAAGTCTAAAAAAATAAATTTGATTTCTGTATTAAGATTTCTTAGCAACTCTGCCCTATAACTTTGAGCATATTCTACACCGCTACTTGCCCACCCAATACCAAGGTTAATATTATAAATCGTCATGGATACACCTCTATTTTTCACTATTAAGTTTATTATAGGCGAGTGTACATTGAATCACAATCCAAACTATTAAATGACACAAAGAAGAGCCACAGTTTCGTTTGCGGCTCATTCCATCGTTATTCCGCTTCATTTTTCTTAAATAAAGTTGCGATCAATCCTAATAAAACTGCAAATGATATTTTTTTAAGCATAATTTCACCTACCATATATGTATAACATGCAAAATGATCATACTAGAGACAGCGACAATAAACCACGTTAATGCTCCTAATATTACAGGTTTTATGCCGATTTTCTTGAATGTATTAATATTAACACTTAATCCAATACCGGCAAGCGCCATACTAATTAAGAATGTAGATAATGTTTTAATAACCATCATCCATGATTTCGGTATTGGTACAATACTTACAAATAGACTCGCTAACAAGAAATATAGAATAAACCAAGGAAACACTTTAGATAACTTCATATTTCTGTCTTGTTTAGATGTTATCCATGCAATGATGAAACATATTGGTACAATCATTAAGGCACGAACCAACTTTACAATTGTTGCTGTATCACCTGCTTCTGTACCATAAGTATACCCTGCTGCCACCACACTACTCGTATCATTGATTGCTGAACCCGCAAAGTACCCAAATCCGACTTGAGACATATTAAACAAATGCCCTAAAAAAGGAAACAAAAACACAGCAACAATATTAAATAAAAATATTGTTGAAATACTAAACGCGATTTCCTCATCTTTTGCTTTAATAATTGGACTGGTCGCTGCAATAGCAGAACCACCACAAATTGCTGTACCAACCCCTATTAAAGTTGAAATGCGTGAAGCAATACGCATATATCTTCCAACAAAATAACTAAAAATAAGTGCTATCGTAATGGTTGATAAAGTGAGTGGTAAACTTGAAACACCAATACTACCTACAGTACGAATACTAAGGGTAAATCCCATTAAGATAATCGCGTACTGTAGCAATTTCTTACTGCTATATTTAATGCCTGGCTGGAAGCTTTTATGTAAGTTCAAGTTGCCTAATACGATTCCGATTAATATACTAAACATCACACTACCGATTACCGGCATCCATAATCCTAACCCTGTACTTACTAATGCAATCATAAAGCATAATAAAATGCCCTTGAATTTATCCATGGTACCACTCCTTATGAGTAGGAATTCTTCTTTGTACTTTTGTACATTCTAGCATATAGGCTTTCGAAAATCATTGGGGCCATATCAATTTTTGTTCATTAAATTGTTCGTGATTTAATTTCATTTCACAATATGATAGAATGTAACTATTATTTTATAGAAATGGTGACCATTATGGATGAAAACAAATCTTTAGAAGAACGTAATAAAGAAATAGAAGCACAGTTGTTACATGAGTTGGAACATGGTACAGGAGAACCTGAGAAGAAACAACGTCATGCTTTGCTTAGTGTGATGGGGATTATGACGTTAATCTTTGTTATACGCATGTTTTATAATTTAATAAAGATGTACATTTAAGTCACTTCGGTGGCTTTTTTATTTTGCCATTTAAGCTATAATAGAAGTTCAGTTTAAAAGAACGGAGTTTTGATTTTGAATTTTATATTATCACTCTTATTAGGGACATCATTATTAAATCAACAACCTCATATCCCAGTACAATACGTACATTCTGTCGATGGTGATACCGTTGTTGTCAAAAAGAATCATCGCAACGTAACAGTGCGTTTATTATTAGTAGACACACCGGAATCTAAAAAACCGAATACCCCCGTCCAACCATATGCCATCGAGGCCAGTAAATTTACTGAATCCCTTGTAAAAACTTGTGACTTATCCATTCAATACGATACAAAAGGTAAAACAGATAAGTATGGTCGTGACTTAGTGTATTTGTATTGTGGAAACGAAATGGTTAATAAGACATTGGTGGAAAAAGGGTATGCTCGTGTAGGTTACGTGTATCAACAAAAAGACCACTTACGAACACTTGAAAATGCACAAAGCATTGCCCGTGCTAAAGGATTGAAAATATGGAGTATAAAAGGCTATGTCAATGAAGATGGTGAAGGATTTAATGATTCCGAAGCAGACCGAAATTCAGAAGGCAGTTTTTCAGAATTTCTCCGAAAGCTACTTCATAACATCTTAGATGACATTATTGATGGTGTTATAAAAGCGTTGAAAGATTTATTTAAATAATTTTAGTATTTTGGAAAATTTTTGTTACTCTACTTGATTTTATTGTGTATAATGTATTTGATTTATATACAGGAGGGGTACAATATGAAATTTCTAAAGTTATTATTGATTGCATCTTTATTACTTATTCTTCTACCTACACAACATGCAGATGCAATTTCAAAGAAAGAAACAGTCACATATGTTTCAACGGTTGATGGAGATACTGTCAAAGTTAAAAAAGGATCAAAAGTCATCACATTACGTCTTTTATTAATAGATACACCAGAATCTAAAGATCCTAGAAAGCCTGTGCAACCTTATGCAAAAGAAGCACAAAAATATTTAGAATCAACAATCAAATATAGCAAATTACAAATTGCTTATGACAATCAAGACAAATACGATAAATACGGCAGACATTTAGTTTATTTATTTGCAAACGGGAAGTTAGTCAACGATGCAATGGTTAAAGCGGGATATGCACGTGTAGGCTACATTTATTCTCAAGTTTATTACTTAGACAAATTAGAAGCATCACAAAAATATGCCAAAAGTAAAAAGCTAAAAATTTGGTCTATCCCAGGATACGTTAATCCACTTGTAGAAGGATTTACAACAAAATCATCAACAGCAAGTGTCACACCTACAAAAGTTGTAGCACCAGTAAAAAGTAATAAAACTAAGAAAACAACAAAACCTGTGCAAAAGTCTAGACCTGGTTATCCAACATCTAAATATAAATCAGGCGCACCAAAGTATTTGAGAAATTGTACAGAAGTTAAAAAGTACTATCCTTATGGTATTACTGATAATCACGTTTCATATTTAAAGAAGCATGACCGCGACCGTGACCGCTTAGGCTGCGAAGCATCAAACGTACAATTCCAATCATGGATGTTAAATAATTAATCAAACGGCAGTATCCTTTTGGATGCTGTTTTTTTGATGCTTTCAGATTTCTATTTTTGAGTAGATAGTATTTGAGGAATACTAGCCAGTCACCCAAGACTCAGCCATAACAATTCATTTCTAAATAATAAAATAAGCGCAACGCCAAAGCGTTGCGCTCATCATTATTAATGAATAAATTCGTAAGCTGCCATTTGAGCTTTTGTTAATGTTCTGTATCCTACAACACCTGCTGGCGTTAAGTAGTTTGTTTCAGATACTAAAATTGTACCATCCGCATTAACACGTTCAACGAATGCTACGTGACCGTATGCACCTTGAGTTGTTTGTGCGATTGCTCCTACTTCAGGAATACGATTTACTGTATACCCGTCTTTACGAGCACCGTTCGCCCAGTTAAATGCATGCCACCAATATGTTGAAATACCTTTACCCATTGCGGCACGTTTATTAAATACA
This sequence comes from Macrococcus sp. DPC7161, assembly GCF_004117835.1. Taxonomy (GTDB): domain Bacteria; phylum Bacillota; class Bacilli; order Staphylococcales; family Staphylococcaceae; genus SDSC01. The sequence continues at coordinate 19,244 of NZ_SDSC01000006.1, forward strand.
TACCATGTACATTGACCATAATCATATAGATTTGAATGGTTAAATACTGGTGAGTAACTTGTTAGTGCTGCTGGTGCAACAACCGGTGATGAAGTTACTACTTTTTGTTGAACTGCATTACCTTTAACAATTAATTTTTGGTTAACGTATAGTACGTTTGAAGATAAGTTATTCCAATTTTTAATGTCTTCAATTGTTACATTGTACATTTGTGCTACTTTATATAAGTAGTCACCAGGTTTAACAATATATGTGCTACCTGAAGGTGATGACGTATTTATAGTATTTGTAGTACTAACTGTACTTGTAGTACGTACATTTCCAGATATCTTCAATTTTTGGCCTGGGAAGATTAAGTAAGAAGTTAATCCATTTAATTGCATTAACTTTGATACAGAAATGTTATAGTTTTGGGCAATTAAAGATACACTTTCTCCCGCTTCAACAACATGAACACCTGTTGTTGATTGTGCAGATGGTTTTTTGTTTACGACTGGCTTTCGCTTAGCAGTTTTTTTAACCACTACATTTCCTGTCACCTTTAATCTTTGCCCTGGATGAATAAGGAATGAATCTAAATTATTTAATGCCATAATCTTTTGATACGTTGTATTGTATTTATAGGCGATTAAAGATAGACTTTCTCCTGGTTTTACAGTATGCGTACCAGTAGCAGTTGATGTTGTTTTATATCTCGGTGTATTTCCATTGGCTACTTTAGACGATGATTTAGAAACCTTTAAATATTGATTTGGAAAAATCAAATTAGAAGTTAAGTTATTTAACGACTTCAATTCTTCAATCGTAATACCGTGTTTGTTCGCGATTAACCATAAAGAATCTCCAGCTTGAACTTTATATTCCTTTGCCTCTGCGTGGTGACCTAATGCACAAGCTGCAGCTGTCGCACCTGTTGCTGCAAATAATAATTTTTTCTTCAAATGCTTAGTCCTCCATTACTTTTCTCATTATATATACACCTTATTATTACACAAAATACATCAGTTTTTTGTTACAATTCGTTTTCATTTCAAATTGTATGTATTATGACAAGTGAATTTTTAATAGCGAACACTTTTCGACATTTTCTTATCTTTTTATTGATACAACTTAAGTCGTACTGTTCGTATTTTAAATTTTACAATTTTATACAATTAATAATAATTATGCATTTCTTTAACGTTTATTTACAAAATTCAATTTAAATTGTTATTGATAAATGTTTTAACCCTATTTGTATCAAGGGTTTTGAAATTCTAAATAAATTGTCCTCTACTATTTTCTGAATATTATATATTTTTGTAACATTTTTGTAATATATATTTGTAAAATTCGTTTTCTGATGCATTAGGTGATAAGATATAAAGAAAGCACACATAAATTCGACAGTCGAGGTGGTTATTTGAAAGCTAAAGATACTACATATAACTTTAGAGATATTAAAGCATTAAAATTTGGAGAAGAGCTCGGGAATTCGATTTCACATGGTGTCCCAGCACTATTGATTGTTTTCACATTGCCCTACTTCGCAGTCAAAACATATCTTTCGGGCGGTGCGATGGAAACGTTTAGTATCAGTGTTTTCTTAATCAGTATCTTCCTAATGTTATTTTCAAGTTGTATTTATCATTTAATGCCTCCAAAGTCTCAACATAAATACATTATGCGCATAATTGATCATAGTATGATTTATGTAGCAATTGCTGGAACATATACACCTGTCGCTTTACTTATGGTCGGAGGTAAACTTGGTACCTTTGTAATGATTATTGAATGGCTCATTGCGATATCCGGTATTTTGTATAAATCACTTGCAAAAAATGTGCATCCAAAAGCCAGTCTGACTATTTATTTAATTATGGGTTGGCTTGGCATCATCTTATTCCCTGCAATGATTCATACTGCGTCCATTACTTTTCTATGTTGGATTTTAGCAGGTGGCATTATGTATACAATAGGTTCATGGTTTTATGCTCAAAAAAACCGTCATTATTTCCATATGATTTGGCACTTCTTTATTTTATTAGGGGCATTGTGCCACTTCATTGGCTTGCTTTATTTTATCAATTAAAAAAGGCTAGGATTTCACAATCCTAGCCTTTTACAGTGCACCTTTATTCCATTACGACTTCGCCTGTTTGGATATAAACTTTAAATGAATTCAATAATTCATGTGTCCCGTTTGTATCGATGGCACGTACTTTATAATATTTACCACCTACATCTTCTTGTATATCACTACCGTTAATAGGTTCAGTGCCTATTATGGTGATATCTTTTTCTGGGTAATATCTTTGCACATCATCACGATATTGATCTGTTACCATTTGTACTGCGTCTTGCATGCTTGATACTTTTGGCCCTGCATTTGGTGTTGCTTGCGGTAATTTACCATCTTTTATATCAAATGCATGTTGAATCGTACATTGCGCACAGCCCTCATACGGTGCATATGGTAACACCTTATTAGCAACCATTTGGTCATAAGCTGCTTTTAATGCTGCATCAGATACCCCTTCACAACTAGATTTAAATCTAGAAGTAATACATGTTGATGCATCACCTTTTGCTTGTTGCTTTTGTTCTGTTGTTTTATCTTCAGTCGTTACCTTATCTTTTGATTCATCTGTTTTAACTTTTTCTGGTACTTTTACATCACTTACAGATTGATCATTAAAGTCATAAATACGCATTGTCTTTGTTTTTTTATCATACTTTAAATCAAACTGCGTTACTACTTTTTTATATTGATTATTCGTCTTATTAGACTTCATTATTCTTGTAACATCAGCATGTGTAATAGATTTATTAACTTTAATATTACTTACTTTATAGCTTTTAATCTCATAATTTTTAAATTCATCTGTTTTGATTTTTTTTAAAATGTATTTATCCGCTTCAGATTTAGGCTGTATATAAGATTTAACCATATCATAATCTTCGTTATTATAACTTTCAGCCATTTTTGATAAATATCGGTCTAATGTTTGTTGTGTCAGTTTCTTGTAGTTGATACTTTGTTTTTGGTCTGTTTTTAATGTTTGTTTTCCTTCTTCTACTTGTGATTGTTCACTTTTATGACTACATCCAAAACATAATACTGCTACTGCAATTATCCAAATTAATTTTCGCATAAGTCACCTCTATTTTATTTAACTTCTACATATATTCTACTACTTTTTGTTCTATAGATAAATGAAAGGCCATTTTAACAACACGCTCTTCTTCATAAATAAAATATGAATATATAAGATTAATAATTCGTTGTGAATTTGGTATATGTGTTAATTATGATAGTATTTGTAGCATTGTTTTCAATTGTCCATAGTGTAATGTCATATGGTTAATGGCAAATTCAATTTGTTTTACTGGATTTTCTTTACATGCTGCATTGATTAACTTTCTTTCTTTTTCCTTAATCAATTCCTTCAACGAATCAAATGTAGGAATGTCTGAATCAAAGTCTTTTGGACTCGTTCCTGATTTAAAGTAATGTTCGATATTTTTAATTTCGGGTTGTCTTTTTTCTTCTGGAACAAGTAATAATTCATTATGTACAATCACATGTCCTACCATCCAATAAACCGTATTTCGCATACCTTTAATCGTTTGGTGTGCTGTTTTGTCATCTACATCTTTTATCAAGTCGTATAACTTCACGATTTGTTCAATATATGTATCAACCTGAACGTCTTTTACTGTATCATCTAGTCCAATCATTGCGAAAGTTTCATTTGTCTTTTTGTTTTTGCGTTTAAATATATTAAACATCATATCCCTCCAATTCACTTTATTGTAGTCTATTTGATGCCACAAAAAAAGAAGCAAATCTATCGACCGCTTCTAAAATGATTCATTATTTATATACGTTTGTGCCTTTACTTGATTTAACGATTTTAAAATCATAACTTTTAGTTAAGCTGTTCTTAATAAAGAGTTCATATGATTGGTCTCTTGCTTCGGCTTTCCCTATTTCTTGATTTAATGTAATCGTATTCTTAATACTTAAGGCAGTGATACAAATTAATGTTGTTAGCATGATAATAATCATTGTCACTGAAAATCTTAATGCTGCTTTTGAATGAAGAATGTCATCCATAAAATCACCCCTATACGATATTGATTAACACTTTGGTTATTACTGTTTATCATAACCTGTTTTAATCAATTGTATAGGGGTTTCAATAATTTGTAATTAATTGTTAATGCTTTGTAATTTATCTGACAATTTAAAGTTGCTCTTTTACTTCGTCAAAGTACGGTTCATCTAAGTGATTTGCTTTTAAATGCTCAACTTGTAACGTACTATGATCAAGTTCATATTTTTCACTTAACATGGCACTAATTTTATTGATTAGTTCATAGTTTTTAATGCCATCAATATTATCAACAACAACGTGTGCTGTTAAAGAATAATGATCTGTCGTAATTGCCCATAAATGAAACTCATGTACGTCAATAACGCCTTCAAACTGTTTCATATCATTAATGATGGCATCTGTATCATAATCTTCTGGAACACGTTCCATTAGGATTAACCATGCATTGCGAATAATTTTATATCCACCACGGAAGATGATTAATGAAATTAAAATACTTAAAATCGGGTCAATTAAAGTCCATCCAGTAAAGTAAATAACAACAACTGCAACGATGACACCTACTGAATTTAATAAATCTCCAAAGAAATGCCATAATGCGGATTGAACATTGATATTGTCTTCACCTTTTAAAGAACGTGCTAAAATAATTGTTAAAATGATGTTTACAATCAATCCAATTGTTGAAATGATTAACATTAATTTCACATCAACTTCTTGTGGGTGAATCATACGTAGAATACCTTCATAACAGATACCTAATGCGATGATTACAAGTGCTAAACCATTTAAAAATGCTGCGATAATTTCTAAACGTAAGAAACCAAATGTGTATTTAGATGTCGGTTTTTTACTAGCAAAATAAATTGCTAACATTGATAAGCCAAGTGCTAATACGTCACTTAACATATGCATTGAGTCTGATAATAATGCTAGAGAGTTCGATAAGATCCCCCCAACAATCTCAACGATTGTAAAGAATAATGTAATAAATAACGAAGCCCATAATGTATTTTTAGATGTGGTTTGATTTTTTAAATGGTCAACGTGATGGAAATAATTTGTTTGGTTTGATTGTTTCATCGTAATCCGTCCTTTATCTTGTATTTGTTACTTTTGAGTTTTCATAAACGATTTGTCCGCCTAAGTGTCCGGCGTAAGCTAAAACACCGCTTCCTAAAATCGATAATACTACAACTACGATTAATAATGGTTTAATAAACTTTTTAGAGAAATGTGTAAATAATTTAATTAACATTGCAACACCAAAGATGATTAATGCAAGTCTTGCCATATCTTCGTGATGATGAATCATACCTTCAACATCACCAAAATTCATTTCTGCAAAGCGCTCTCCAGAATCTCCTGTCATAAAAGCAAGAACGCCTGAAGCGAAACCTGTTACTAATAAAATTGTTCCTGTTAAGCTTAAATTTTTAAATTTTAATGATAATAATTCAATGACTGCTGCAACTAATAATAATGCGATTGGAAAATGCACGATAAGTGGATGTAACGGCATGTGTATCACTCCTTTTATTTGATAGGCTTAATATACACAATGAACCTTATACGAAACTGACATTTATTTTGGGAATATCATCTTTATTTTTAAACCGTCTTTACCATCTACATCTATCGTTGCGTGATGATGATCCATAATTTCTTTAAATATCGAAAGTCCGATACCACTACCTTGAATATGACGTGTATTGGCACTGCGGTAAAAGCGCTCAAACATATGCTCAATATCTTCTTCTTTCATCCCTACCCCGTTATCAGAAAAGAAAACTTCGACATTGGACTTTGTATTTTTTATCTTAATGTTAATTTTAAGATGTTCAATATCATTATATTTAATTGCATTTTCAACAAGGATAGAAAAAGCTTGTACTAACGTTGACTGATCACCTTTAACGTTTGCATGAATATTTTCTACCTCAATTGGTCTTTTTAACATCGGATTAAATCTGTCTTGTATCGCTTGAAAAACTTCAGCTATGTCTAACGTAACGAGTGGTTTATCTTCAATACGCGATAAATTAAGCAAGTCTTGAACCAGTTGATTCATCTGATTTATTTCATCGTCCAAATCTTTAATGACCTCTTTACCGATGTCAGACATATTGTTATATTCATACGTTTTGAGGACACCTGTACCCGTCTTTAATACGGCAAGTGGTGTTTTTAATTCGTGAGATGCATCTTGAATGAATTGCTTTTGTAATTTATGACTTTCTTCGTACGGTTTAATCGCCCTTTTACTCATTACGTATGATAAAAGTAAGATTAAAAGTACGAACAAGCTGGTCATTCCAATTAACATGTTCTTTAAATTAGATAAGGCATGATATGATTCTGTGCTGTCTAATATCGTATATATTGCAATATTGTCTTTATCATCGATGGTTTCACTTGAGATGTAGTAATGCTTATTATCATAACTAATATAATCGTGGTGATATTCTTTTTCTGTTTCGATGATTTTAAATAATGCATTGACAGTTGCTCTACCGTATTCAGACTGTTTAATGATGCGATCATTTTGAACAATAAAGTATAGTTGCGGCAAATCATTACGATTTGTTTTATCATGTGAAATAATCTTTGTTTTACCCTTTTGAACAACTGTATGCTCACCTTTTTCTTTATCAATCAATGCATCTGATTTCAATTGTTCTTGGTATTGAATACTAGATGCAGTAGACACATAAATCAGAACAGAGAATGCGATAAATAACACAAGAATCAAGATGGAGAAGTATAAGTATAGGGACTGTAGTTTCTTATTCATCTGTTAAACTGTACCCCATATTACGTATAACTTTAATTTGATATGGCGCAATGGAGTCCCCTAATTTTTTTCTTAACCTTCTGATTAATGCCTCAATCGCATTATCAGTTACTTCATCATCAATCGACCATACTTTATCGAAAATTAAATCACGCGTCACAATATGATGTGCATGGTGCATTAAAAGTGTTAATAATAAATATTCTTTTTTGGTGAGTAACACATGGTTACCATTCACATGCGTCATTTGATCTGCTAAGTCAATCTCAATAGGTCCGACGAATAGTTTCTCAGAAACACGACCTGAAAATCTTCTCGTTAAAGCGAGCATACGTACTTCTAATTCTTCAAAATCAAATGGCTTTACAATGTAATCATCTGCCCCCGTTTGAAAGCCTGTCACTTTATCATCTAAAGTCCCTTTTGCTGTCATCATAATGATTGGAACATCAATTTTTTGATTGCGAATGGCCTTAACGACTTCAATCCCTTCCATTGAAGGCAACATCCAATCCATTAAGACAATGTCATAACGACTCGTTTCAATATAATCAAGCGCATCTCTACCATCCGTCACCCAAGTCACAATATGCTGTTTACTTTCTATCATTAATTTCGTTAATTTCCCAAGCTTTAAATCATCTTCAACTAATAAAATTTGCATGCGCTCACCTCTTTATCATTATGTTCATTATAAAGTATGTATTATTTTGTGTCATAAATAAAAGAAAGTGACTATGTATTTAATGTGTTCAGTGGCTAGTATTTTATTTTGTGGAGCAGTTGGATTGAGTTGATATAGGTTCATTTCCATTTTATTGAAGTTTTGGCGCGAAGGTTGATGAGTTCGCGCTAAGTTTTCCAATTTATTGTAATTGCGGCGCGAAACACGATTCGTTCGCGCGAAGCTTTCCAGTTTATTGTAATTGCGGCGCGAAACACCATTCGTTCGCGCTAAGTTTTCCATTTATTCTCAAAACACTCGCCATTCACTCCTTTTTCCTCCTGTTTTTCGTACCCAGTGGCTAGTATCCACCCGATACTCACCACTTACCACAAATAAAAAAGGACGAGACATCAATGTCTCATCCGAATCGACTTACTATTTTACTTTCTTCGCTAAATCAGTAATGTATTCAAAGAATGCATCATGGTCCACGTCATAAACCACGTTCACTGGACGGCCATTTTCCATTTCATATGTACGTCCTTGACTTGGTCCGTGTGTGTAAACGCCTGATTCAACAACTTTAGATTTCACCAATTCTGGTTTACCTAATGAAGCGGTTGTTAACACATCCCATAAATAATATGTAGAGTTCGTTACAAAGTGTTTCAAAGGTGGCACTACTGCATAGCTTACACCTAAGAAGTCCACGCCTTCATATTGACGTTCGTTTGCCCACATTTGACGGATGTCGCCTGTTAATGGGACTTGAATTGTACTCTCTAATGCGACCATATCGATTTTGATATCTGCATCAAAAACAACACCAACCGCTTCTGGATCCCAGAATGCGTTCCATTCTGCAGTACCGTCATGTTCAGGTTCATGTACATTACCTTCTTCACGGTATGTACCACCCATCCATACTAACTTGTCAATTTTATCAACGATTTTTGGTTCTACTTCTAATGCTTTGGCTAAGTCAGTTAAAGGTCCTGTAAAGAGTAATGTCGTTTTCTCTTTTTCATTCATTACTTTTTCGATTAAATGTTCATGTGCAGCTAATTTTGATAATGGTGCATCAATCGATCCTTTTTCATTTAAAATTGGTAGTGCATCCATAAAGAACGCATGCATGCGCCAATCTTTTGGAAATGGATTTTTTCCACGTAACGGACTCATCGCCGTTTCCAATTTCCCATCACCAAATCGATCAATAATTTTTCTAGATGCATATGTAGCTGGCTCAATATAACAATCTGCATCGATTACTGATACACCTGTTAATTTTACATTATCCATTTGAAGTAATAAGAATAATGAGATTAAATCATCTACGCCACCGTCATGGTTAAAATAGACATTCTGTTTCACAATAAGACCCACTTTCATTTAAATTTACCTTCTTACTTTAAAACAAAAAAACGGCTAAGGCAATCCTTAACCGTAATATAATGCAGCAAACCATAATAATAAAAATAAATCAAATGCATGTCTAATCATATTTTGACGCCATGTATTTTGTTCATTACTATCTAAAAGTCCAATGATTAAGAGTGCTGCCATGGCATATACAAGTATTCCACTAAAGTTCATGGGTGTAAAGAATCTCATAATGATTAATCCGATAATCACAAAATTTAAATAAGTATAAATTCTACCCCATATCGTATTGTTGTATCTCAATGTGTCACTTCCTAAAAAAATTGATACACACACTATACCATTTTTTTCATGGCATGTATAAAATAAGGCTTATTTTATACGACTAATATTCGTGCTTTTTTTACGTTTTTTTGACTTTTTCACTACTCGTGAATTAATTGCTCGTTTAACAACCTCTTTTTTCTCTTTAAAGCCTCCTGCCAAAGACCATACTGGAATTTCTTCATGTACAGGTGTAATGACTTGCATGTATTTAGCAAGTGGTAATTTTTTAAGTCGTCTCACTTTAATTAAGCGTCTCACGTAATTTTCAACACGTGCACTATCTTCTGACAAACGCATTTCACGAATAAGCTCATCAACAATCACAGATTGACCTGTTAATAAATTGGTTTCAATAAACTTTTTGAAACGTTCTACTTGTGCTGATTGTGGAATCATCGTCATTGTTTGATAATCCATCAATGTCGTCATATTTTCTGGCATCACGATAGGTGTCTTTTTAGCACGCTCTAAATCTAATTTGAAATGATCAAAGTGTGGATGTCTTGCACCATTGTCATCCATATAATCATGCATATCACTAAATAACGTTAATAAATCACGCTGAATCGCTTCAACTGATTTAGTCATACCATCCATTTGCGCTAACTTTTGAATTGCTTCATATGAAACATAACCATAATAGTTTAATACCGCACGATAAAATAATGTTAAATCCATTTGTTCACTTGCAGGATTTACATTACTAAACAGATGTGTCTTCAAATCTGTTGGTATCACGACTTCTCCATTACTTTCAAACAAGAAAGTAGACACATCTGGTGTATCCATCGTAACTTTATCTTCTTGTTGAAATGGTTGATAGATTGAATCCGACTGCATTTTTTCTTTCAATACATCAGATTCAAATACAAATGTATTAATCATTTCAACAAGTTCATCTTTTTTCTTAGATGAAAAATTTTTAATTTTGTGTGTACGACAAATATGTTTTAAGTCATTCACTGTTAATGTTTTTAAATGGTCTACTAAATGTAGCTGATGCTGACTTGTTGTCATTCTATTCCCTCCGAAGCATACGCTAATTTATAATCATTATTATGTAAAATCTTATCAATTATAACACCCATATATATCTCAAACAATACGATTTATTTTATTTATTTACAAACAAATCATTAAGCATTAAATAACGAATTGGTTACAATGAATGCATCTGTGTCTGCAATTTTTGTTCCATAAACACGTGTACGATGACGCGGTTTAGAAATAAATGCAATGCGTCGATCTTTATTTATCGTGTCATCTCCAATACATCGTTTAAATTCATCATAAGTCAATGCACATATCTCACTTTGATAGTCTTCATCACTTAAATGAAAGAATATATGAAAATTTGAATTCAATTGATAATATTTTTCTATTTTTAATATTTCATCGTAATGAAACTTAAAGCTCCAACGCTTTTGATGTACACGTCGACTACTCGGCTTTGAAGCATATTTTGCATAGACGAAGTGTGTGGTCTCTTTGACCATCACTTGTGTAATACTTGCATCATTTTGTAAAAGCTCAAATGTGATGGGCATCATACTTTGTTCCAAAAGAATCGAATGAATCACACTTAAATACATTTTCTTTTTATTACTCGTTAGCTTCATCTTGCGTTCCTCTCTGTTTTTTACTCACAATTTACTACTTTAATCAAATTTTTGACCAGTGTCAATTTTGACAATTCTTTTTCAAGTCTGTGAAATCCCACAATAACACAACATATAGTATTAAAATGATAAATACATACAATATATTGTGTTTTGGAGGAATTACTATGAAATCATTAGAAGATGAAATACAACGTTTAACCAATCAAGATGAAAGTATCATTCATGAAAATGCAAATAAAGATGCGAATGTCTTTAATACGAGAAGAGATTTAACAGCAGGGACTGTTGCGAAATATATCGGTTTAAATATGCTGCCTCATCATGTACGAGATGCTCATAATAATGGAGATATTCATTTTCATGACCTAGATTATCACCCTTATATGCCTATGACAAATTGTTGTTTAATTGATATCGAACATATGCTAAAAAATGGCTTTAAAATTGGTAATGCTGTCGTTGAATCACCGAAATCCATTCAAACAGCTGCAGCTCAAATTGCACAAATCATTGCAAACGTAGCAAGCAGTCAATATGGTGGATGTTCAGTCGATCGCATCGATGAAGTATTAAGCGTTTATGCAAGGAAGAATGCTGAAAAACATTTGCAAACAGCTCAAACTTTTCAGTTAGGAGACCAAACGGAACGATACGTTCAACAACTCACTGAAAAAGATGTTTATGATGCAATGCAATCATTAGAATATGAAATTAATACTTTATATACTTCTAATGGACAAACACCATTTGTGACATTCGGATTCGGACTTGGCACAGATGAATACAGTGTAATGATTCAAAAAGCGATGCTCAATATCCGTTACAGAGGGCTCGGTAAAGATCAAACGACTGCTATTTTTCCAAAGCTCGTATTCAGTTTAAAAAGAGGAGTCAACTTAACACCAGAAGACCCTAACTACGACGTGAAGCAACAAGCTTTAAAATGTGCCATCCGACGTATGTATCCTGATGTACTTAATTATGAGGGTTTAACAAAGTTAATCGGAGACTTTAAAGTCCCAATGGGTTGTAGAAGTTTCTTAAACCAATATCAAGAAAATGGGATAAATATTAATAACGGACGATGTAACTTAGGTGTTGTCACATTAAATTTACCAAGAATCGCACTCGAAACGAAAAACAGCGAAACATTTATGACTTTATTAAAAGAGCGTTTGGATATTGTTAGAGATGCATGTTTATATCGCATTCAACGTTTGAATGATGTTATCCCTGAAAATGCACCAATACTCTATCAGTATGGTGCTTTCACACATCGACTCGCACCAGGCGCAAAAGTTGATTCATTATTTAAAAACAAACGTGCCACCATCAGTATTGGGTACATTGGTATATATGAAGTTGGCAGAGCGTTATTTGGTATCGATTGGGAAGAAGATGAAGAGGCCATTTCATTTACAACAAACATCTTAAAGTACATGCATGATTACGCGAAACAGCTATCAGATGAACATCAAATACAATTCAGTATTTATGCAACACCATCAGAATCACTAACAGATCGCTTCTGTAGATTAGATACTGAAAAGTTTGGCATGATTCAAGATATCACGGATAAAGGCTATTACACCAATTCGTATCATTACGATATTAGAAAAAAGATTTCACCGTTTGATAAAATTGACTTCGAAAGTCAATATGTGAAATATTCAACAGGTGGTTTCATTCATTACTGTGAATATCCAAGTTTGAAACATAATCCAAGTGCACTAGAAGCCGTTTGGGATTATGCTTATGATAAAGTCGGTTATCTTGGTACAAATACACCGATCGATCAATGCCTTGAATGTGGATTTGAAGGTGACTTCACCCCTACAGCTCATGGATTTAAATGTCCTAATTGTGGTAATAGCAACCCAGAAACAACAGACGTCGTGAAAAGAACTTGTGGTTATTTAGGAAACCCATTGAAACGCCCAATGGTCAAAGGACGTCACGAAGAAATTAAACATCGTATTAAACATATGGATGCTTGCGATGAGTAATTGTTATGAAGGTCATCAACATGTTGCAAAAGTGATGAAAGACGTCGTGACTGATGGCGAGGGCGTAAGAATTTCAGTTTATGTTTCTGGTTGCAGATTTCACTGTCCGGATTGCTTTAATGCGAGTATTTGGGATTTTCAAAAAGGGCGTCTTTATGATCAATCATTAGAAGACGAAATCATGTCATTACTCGATAAACCCTATATATCGGGCCTTTCTATACTTGGTGGTGAACCGTTACAAAATTTAGCAATTACAAAACCACTCATTAAAGCATTTAGGAATAAATTCAAAAATACAAAGACCATTTGGCTGTGGAGTGGTTATATGTTAGAGTACATACAAAATGATGCGCAACTTAAACCGTTACTCAATGACATTGATGTACTCGTTGACGGCCCTTTTGTTGCTCATTTAAAAAAATTAGATTTACCATTTCGAGGATCACTCAATCAGAGAATTCATTATTTGAAACCATAAAAAAATCATGGCTACCTATTATGCAGGTGGCCATGATTTTTTTATGTAAATTTAGGTTTGCGGCTCATCTGTCCGTCTCACTTGAGCTGCAGATTCGTTTGCAGCTCATCTGTCCGTCTCACTTGAGCTGCAGATTCGTTTGCAGCTCATCTGTTCGTCTCACTTGAGCTGCAGATTCGTTTGCGGCTCATCTGTTCAGCTCACTTGAGCTGCAGATTCGTTTGCGGCTCATCTGTTCAGCTCACTTGAGCTGCAGATTCGTTTGCGGCTCATCTGTCCGGCTCACTTGAGCTGCAGATTCGTTTGCGGCTCATCTGTCCGGCTCACTTGAGCTGCAGATCCGTTTGCGGCTCATCTGTTCGCTTCACTTGAGCTGCAGATCCGTTTGCGGCTCATCTGTTCAGCTCACTTGAGCTGCAGATTCGTTTGCGGCTCATCTGTTCAGCTCACTTGAGCTGCAGATTCGTTTGCGGCTCATCTGTTCGGCTCACTTGAGCTGCAGATCCATTTATTTATTTAACGTTCACAGTTACATACCATTTTTCATCTTGCCATAACTGTGAACTGTCTGATTGATTGCTATGATTTTTTAAATCTTTAGCGATGTGGTAGTCAAATGAAACTTGATTTACTTTATCAGACCATTGGATTGCTTTCATATCATCACGAACTAATTTTAAATCTGGCTTTTCAAGAGTGATACGATACCCTTTATCACTTTCACCTTTATAAACATGTGCAATCGTTAAATATTGAATATTTTTACCTTTTTTCGTAATCATAAATGTATGAATGTCTTTTGATTTATTAGAGTGATTCTGCCCAATGTCACTCGTAGTGATATCCGTATCTGCAACGGTTCTACCTATAACGTATTTTTCTAAGTCATTTTTTGCATCTTTTACAGTTGCATATAAACCGCTTTGTAAGTAATTCACATCACTATCCGACATTGTATCTATTTTTTCATTTTTGAAATACATTACTGTACTTAATATGATTGCAAATACCACTGCTATGACAACGAAGATACCTATTTGTTTCCAATGCTTCTTATCTCTCATTAAATTGTACCTACTTGCCCGTTATTACCTTTGTTATAACTGATCACTTCAGATACTTCATGTCTTGAGCTATTGTATGGTGGTTTCACACCTTTACCAATAGCAATCATCATTACCGGGAAATAACGTTCTGTATCAATATCTAATACTTCCATTACTTCTTGTCTTTCAAAGCCACCAATTGGATTTGTATCATAGCCATAACTTGTTGCTACTAACATAAATTGCATTGCAGCAAGATTTGCATCCATCATAGCGTTATAAAGGAAATATTCTCTTTCTTTTAAATTTAACCCTTGTGATAAGAAACCTACCGTTTGATCTTTCACTTCTTGTGGCATGTAGCCTAAATCGACTGATTTTTGATAGATTGGATCTAACGTTTTAAAATGATCAACATCACCTAATACGAAAATAAACGCAGAACTTGTGTTTAATTGACGAGTATTGAACTGTACTAAATCTTTGATTTTCTCTTTTGTTTCATCAGTATCAATGATTACAAATCGCCAAGGTTGCATATTACATGAAGAAGGTGCTGTTGTTGCGTATTGAATCATTTCTTCCATTTCTTCATGACTAATTTTTACTGTTGGATCGAATTCCTTTACGGATTTACGTTTTGCTAATACTTCTTTAAATGACATTTCTAAAGACATAAAAAAACTCCTAACTATTAATTATAGTAGGAGTTTAACATGTTTAATTCATAATTGAAATCAATTGATTTCAAAGTATTTATTTTCTTCTTGCTGAAATGATCAACATCATTGGTCTTCTTAATTCATCTTTCATTTCTGGATGTTGATCTAACATTTCTTGAGTTGGAATTGGCTCATCAATTCCTTTAATTGAAAATTCATTGTCTAGTAATACTTGTATATAATGAGACAATGTACGATGATATTTACGTACTTTTTCACCTAAGAAATCAGTCTCACGTTCACCTTCACTATAATAATCATCTACTGGCCAAAATGCCTTTTGACCTGATGCGTCATAATACCAATCTTGTGATCCTTCAGCTGTATAAACTGGATGTTCCACACTAAATATAAATGTACCATTTATCGTTAAACAATCTCTTACAATTTCAACCACATCTTTGAATGATGGCAAATAATGTAGTGCCAATGAACTCATGACCACATCAAATTCGTGTGATTCAAACTCGACATCTTCTATTGGACTATGAATCAATGTAAATTGATCTGCATGTGGTTGCTCGGCAGCACGTTTTAACATTTTTTCTGAAATATCCACCCCAACGATACGTTCTGCACCTTCAGTCGCTGCATATTCTAAATGCCAACCGTAGCCACAACCTAAGTCTAATACATGAGCGCCCTTTAAACTTGGCATCATTTCTTTAAATGACGACCATTCTCCAGCAGCCTCTAAACCATGTTTCGAACGTTCCATTTCACTATATTTCTCAAAAAATGAGGTGTCATCAAATATATTACTGTCCATTACATTCTCCCTTATGATTAAAAGTTACCATTTTTCATCTTTAATCATTATATATCATATCTACTACTATGAATGCAAGAATGTTTGAAATTTAATAGTTCGATGTTGGTACTTTGGATTCAACAGACGTTTCTGATGTGTATACTTCTTTAATCACTGGCGTTGATGGTTCATCAATTACTATAGGTTTAATCGATATTTCTGGCTGCATTTTACTCATATAAATGGCCGCTTTTTGAAAATAAACATGACCTTCTGCCGCTTCTTTAAAACCTGCTTCTTTCAGTGTTTCATTATTTTTTTCAACCCCTGCATTAATCTTACTTATCGAATCAATATATTTTTCATTCGCTTTATTAATATTTTCATTGATTGCTTTTTGTTTTTCAGGGACTTTTGTCGTCTCTTTCTTCGCTTCATACGTTGCAATTTCTTTAATCACTTTATGATATTTTTCTTCTAATTTTGATGGATCATCTTCTTTAGAAATAGAAGTAAAAACCTCATTCATATGATTCGAATAATCAGAAGCAACATCTAAATATGCCATAGCAGGTGGTGCTGATGTTAATATTTGCTGTTTTGTAGTTTGGATGGTTGCTTTAGTTTGCGCTTTATTTTTAGAAATTAATCCTAACGTTTTACCATCTAAGTGTAATTCATGTAAGCCTTTGTATGACGTCTTGTAAGTTTTCTCTTTTACTTCTGAAGCATCACTACATCCACTCAATAAACCAATACACACGACAGACAGCATCCATTTTCTCATCGTTTTACTCCTAATTTTGTCGTTTTATAAATATTGCCTTTATTTTACAACATTTAATAAAAGAAGTAAATGGAGTAGCATTATTTACCAGTATATACAAAAATAAAGAACATCCTATAAGATGTTCTTTATTTTTTATTCTGTACTTACTTTAATAAATTCATAGACTTCAGAATTTGAATCTCCATCAAATGAATAAGATTCACTATATTCAATCGTTTTAATCATGCAATTATTTAATATTTTTACATTTTTACCACGTACAACATCACACACTGTATTTTCTAATGTAATGTCATTACCGATAATCTCTTTTGAAGTCAGTTTGTGATCATCATCTTTGAAAACCAACAATTCACGATCTGCTTTAACATCAATTTTTTGTGCTTTCATTGCTTTAATATAACTTGCGCTACCTAAAGTAATATTGATTTTTTCAGCAGTCAACATTTGATGCACTTCAATTAAACCTGTCGACTTAAATGATTTTGTATCCGTTAATCCGTCAATATATAACTCAGCGTCATTTGTGATTTCTGGAATAAAGACATCTGTTTCAAAACTGGCTTTTCCTTTATTATGTAACGTGTTACCTACTGTTTGTTTTTCTACTTTAAGCGAAGCGTCTTTAGCGACATTTAATGTTTGTGTTTCTAAAGTATCCGTTATATGAAGTTGTCCTTTAACTTCAACGAATGGTGCATTTAACTTACCGTTTACCGTAAAAATACCTGATGGTTCAATCATGATTTCATTTAATTCAATACTGCCATTCGTATCACTATTTGCATTTACTGTTACTTTTTCATAAATACCACTTTCAAGTGTTTCGTCTTTATCTAAATAAGTCATCATCACTTACCTCCAGTTTTTATTTATTATACCCTAAAACAAAAAAATAAATGCCAAACAACGTCTGACATTTATCGTGTATATTTCAATTCTCTAATTAATAAATAAAATAACATCGGGCAACCGATGATACTCATCATAATACTCACTGGAATTTCTATAGGATAAACAATATTCTTTCCAATAAAATCACCTAATACCAGTACTAGCATACCGAATAACACTGTCAGTATTGTTTGATCATAAAAACGACCTTTAACATGTTTCATCATTGCAGGTATTACGAGCCCAACAAAGCCAATAATACCTGTGACACTAATCAATACGGCAGTCATAATACTCGCCACTAACAATAATAAGTACATCAGTTTCGTGTAAGACATACCTAAACTCTTTGAAGTCAGTTCTCCTAAACGCATTAATGATAAGGAGTGATAATGGTATCCAATAATGATGATACCGATGAGTGTAACACACCCTACCAAAATGACGTCCATTAAATCAACACTACTCAAGCTACCAAATAAATAATTCAACATTTGTTGCTGTTTATTTGGATTCAGTAAAAGGAGTACATATAATACACTCGCAAAAAACATATTTAAAAACATGCCGAATAATATTAACGCCACTTGACGATTTCTAAATATACTCGCTAATAGCAATATCAATACAAGTGATAAGATACTCATAGAAATACTTAATAAAGCAATCGCAATATAAGACACGCCTAAAACAACGCCTAAACCAGCACCTAAACTTGCACCACTTGCTAATCCTAATGAATAACTGTCTGCCAGCATATTATTTAATATCGTTTGAAACAGTAACCCTGTAAAACTTAATATTACGCCTGAAAGTAAACACATGATGACTCTTGGCAATCTAATTTCAAAAAATATTGCTTGATCAAGTGGTGATGACAAATGAAGGAATTCACCTTCGCTATAAAATACATGTAGAAAACAGCTGATCAGTATGACAAATAATAAAATAACTAATTTATTTTTCTGCGATGGCTTTTGCAACTTGTTCTAATCCTTTAGCGATTCTTGGTCCTGGTCTTGAAATGTAATCATCATTTACAGCAACAACGTGATTATCTTGAACCGCTTTAATCGATTCAAACCCAGGACGTTTGCTGATTTCTTTTTGATATGCTTTTGTAGAAATACCACTAGTTGTAATCAATACATCTGGATTTTTCTTAATAATGGCTTCTTGATTCACACTTTGCCACCCTTTAATATCATGGAAAGTATTTTTGGCTGATAACTTTGTTAACATTGAATCAAAGAGTGTATCACTACCTCCTGTGTAAATCGAAGGATTACTTGAAACTTCAATAAATACTGACTTATCTTTTGTTTTTTCCTTATATTTATCAACTACACTTTTTACATCTTGATTAATTTTTTTCGTTAAATCTTTACCCGCATCTTCTTTATGAACCGCTTTGGCGATTTGGTTGATACTTTTACCAATCGTATCGATTGATTTTGTATCAGAAACAACAATGACTTTGATTCCTTTTTTAGCAAGCTTTTTCATCGTTTTTTCTTGAGCAATCGCCATAGTTTCATGCGTAAATACCATTGTTGGCTTCGCTTTTAAAATCGCTTCATAATTTAAATTCATAGCATCGAATTTCTTTATTTTCTTCACATCTTCTGGATAATCATCAACAGAAGATACACCCACAATTTGTTTATCCATACCTAATGCATATAAAATTTCTGTATTACTTGGCATCAATGAAATAATTCGTTCTTTTGGTTCTGATGATTGTTGATTACATGCTGCTAATAAAAAAACCATCACAAGTAACGTAATAATTCGTTTCATACATGACCTCCTGTTATTTATATGTTTATCATATACTAATTGTCTTAAAACGGAAACATACTGATTCTATTTGTAATCATGTTGTAAATATTACAAATATCAACATAGTTGTGTTGATGCTTTTGCCGTTATTTTTATACGTGACTGGCTAGTATTTGGTATTTACTAGCCACTCGGAGCAAAATTTCATCCAATATAAAAGCGAGTAGCTAGTATTATCAAAATACTAGCCACCCGCTAAAAATCAATATCAAAACTACATTTTCTCTGGTGCACTTACGCCTACTAATGTTAATGCATTTTTTAATGTAATTCTTACAGCATCTACTAATGCAATATGTGCACGGCTTTTCTCGATATCTTCTGTTAATACTTTTTCAGCATTATAGAATTTATGGAAGTGTGCTGCTAAGTCTTGAATATAATTTGTGATTCGGTGTGGTGCACGTGCTTCTGCTGCTTGTACGATTGTTGTTTCAAAGTCTGCGACACGTTTTAATAATTCAAATGCTTTTTCATTTGTGATTGTTTTGAAGTCTACTGTTTCATCCACTTTAATGCCTTGTTCATCTGCTTGGCGTAACATTGAACAAATACGTGCATGCGCATATTGTGCATAATATACTGGGTTATCACTTGATTGGCTCTTCGCAAGTTCCATATCAAAGTCAAAGTGTGAGTCAGGGCTACGCATTGATAAGAAATAACGTGCTGCATCTACACCAACTTCGTCCATAATATCACGTAATGTAATCGCATTTCCTGTACGTTTACTCATTTTTACTTCTTGACCATCTTGTAATAAACGTACCATTTGCATGATTTGTATTTCTAAACGATTAGAATCTACACCAAATGTTTCTAACGATGCTTTTAAACGTGGGATATAACCATGGTGATCTGCACCAAATAAGTTAATTAACGTTTGGAAACCACGTTCGATTTTATCGTAGTGGTATGCGATATCTGGTAAGAAATATGTATAAGTGCCATCATTTTTAATTAATACACGGTCTTTATCGTCACCAAATGATGTTGTTTTTAACCAAGTCGCTCCATCTTGTTCATATAAATAACCATTTTCACGCATTTTATCTAATGCAAGTTGAATTTCACCTTTTTCATATAAAGATGTTTCTGAGAACCAGTTATCAAAATGTACATTGAATTCCGCTAAGTCTGCTTTTAACTTTCTCATTTCGTATTCTAATCCAAGCTCACGGAACTTTTTAAGGCGTACATCGTCTGCTAAGTCTAATAAGTCTGGTTCTTTCTTCGCTAAATCTTCACCTATTTCAATGATGTCTTTACCGTGATAACCATCTTCAGGTAAAGTTGCTTCCATACCTAATGCTTGTTTATAACGCGCTTCAATAGAATATGCTAAATTCTCAATTTGCTTACCTGCATCGTTAATATAGTATTCACGAGATACGTCATATCCTGCACTTTTTAACACGTTACATAACGCATCACCTACTGCAGCGTTACGCGCATGCCCAATGTGTAATGAACCTGTTGGGTTTGCTGAAACATACTCAACCATTACTTTCTCGCCTTGACCTGCATCTGATTGACCAAACGCATCACCTTTTTCAATGGCTTCAGTAATAATGCTTGTTAAGTAACTGTTATCCATATAAAAATTGATAAATCCTGGGCCAGCAATATCAATTTTAGAAACGTTTGCTTTTGCAACATCTAAATTATCCACGATTGCTTGTGCAATTTCACGTGGGTTCTTGCGTGCAAGTTTCGTTAATACCATTGCAATATTACTTGCGTAGTCACCATTTTTCGTGTCTTTAGGATTTTCAATTTTAATTTCAGGCATTGCGCTTTCTTCAATTAACGATGCCTTTAAAATTGCCTGTTTGATTTCTTCAATCAATAAAGATTTTTGTTTTAATACGATGTTCATTCCATTCTCTCCTTGTATGTTATTTCATATGAATAACTGCCTAAATTGGCACCATTATTGTTGATGTGATACTGAATATAGATATGTCCACCTTGTTCATTTTGTTCGATGTGGAGTTGATTCGTTGTAATGTCCATCACCGTTTTTTGGTTGGCCATATGATACATATTTTGTGTTGTTTCGTAAGGTACAAATAAAAAATCTAGCGACAATGCACCTTTACGATGAATGCGTATTTGTCCATCCTCAACTTTAACGCGAACTTGAGTTTTTATGTCTTCTAATACTTCTTCATAAATGATGTATGTATGTCTTTTCTTCATACATTCGCCTGTAGTGTTGAATTCAAACACTTCTGTTTTTTCATCTGTTGTAACGGTTTGTTTTACTTGTATATCAATCACTAGAAGCTACCTCCATTATACGCCGTTAGTGCATAAAATTAAAGAAAGCAGGTATAAAAATACCTGCTCTCTTTAGTGTCCTAGCTATTTTTATAGCTACTCATAATATTACTTCTCTTAAACAAAAATTACAACCGTAAAACGATAAGTTCACAAATGACATAATTTTGCCACAAATTATAAATATTAATATTTATTGCAAAGTTTCTTTTAACGCATCACTAGACAGCGCCCACATTTCTGCATTGTGTGTCATCAGAAAATCCTTTAACACTTTCTTATTATCTTCACCGATGTGATCTAAAATAATATGATGCTTCATTGATTTATCCATCATATTCACATGTTCGGCCATGATTTTATAACCACGTTTTTTCTCTTTATTAACTGCCATATAACATGCTGTTACCCCTGCATAATATGGTCCTTTTTCACCACGTTCAGTCGTTACCCACACAAGCCAATATTCCTTTTGGCCTTCGCCTTCAGTTTCCGACTTATCCGTCACCCATTTTACACGCTTTTCAACTTCACTTCTTGCGTGCATTGCACCTACATCAATAAAAGCATGTTGTTCTTGTATATCTATAAAAACAGGTGCCACATTGTCTAAACTGATTGCACCAATATTAGTTCCTTTATGACCATCTAACGGATCGTTTTTTATAATGTTAAATTGAAAATCTGCCATACTACACCTCTTTATTCTAATTCATTTAATAAATTAATAATTGCCCCTTTTATCTCAGGGTCTTTAATATTCAGTATCATTTCTTTTGGATAATACAATTTATAATCTTTTCTTTGCACACCCGTTATTGAATTGATAATAACCGATTGTGAGCTGATTTCTTTTATCTTTTGATTGCGTGTTAACAAATGGATTGGCTTACGATTAGACAATGAGCCTGGGCGATTATAGTCATATGGTAAATCACTAAATGAATCGCATATCAAATAATATTCTGTATCAATACCTGCTTGTATAAATAATTCTGTCAGTTCATCAATGGTAATACTCGCACCGTCAAACGGAATATACTTAAATAAATCGCGATTGACAAATCGACGTGCCAAATCACTTAGAATCTCGTCCGATTCATCCATCCACTCTTGTAAATAATAAAATAGGACCGTCTCATCGAGTTTCAAATAATCTAATACTGATACATCACTGGATTCAAAAAAAGGCAACAGTTTATCTGGTACTTTATTAAATGTATATCCTTGTTCTTGCAACACCTTTACACGTTTAAAACACTTATTTAACAGTACTTCTCCACCACGACTCACTGGATGGAAATATACTTGCCAGTACATTTGATAACGGCTCATTAAGTAGTCTTCAACTGCATGCATACCACTTTCTTTAATCACTACTTCGTCTTTTGTTGGACGCATTAATCGTAAAATACGTTCCATATCAAAACTACCGTAACTTACACCTGTAAAATAGGCATCTCTTTGTAAATAATCCATACGGTCTGCATCGATTTGAGAAGAAATCATAGACACAATTAATTTATTTTCATGTGTTTTATTAATCACATCAGCAACTTCTTTAGGAAAGCCATCATGAACTCGACGTAATACTTGATTCACTTCTGTATCTCCTATAATAATACCTTGTGTGTATGCCTCATGATCTGTATTAAATATCTTTTCAAAACAATGTGAGAAAGGGCCATGACCTAAATCGTGCAATAACGCCGCACATAATGCAAGAGGGCGATAGTCATCACTCCATGCTTCTCGACCTTGGAACTGTTCAATCATACGTCTAACAATCTCATATACACCGAGGGAATGTGTAAATCTTGAATGCTCAGCTGATGAAAAACTTAAATACAATGTGCCTAATTGCTTAATACGACGAAGTCTCTGAAATTCTTTCGTTTTAATTAAATCCCAAATCAATTGGTCTCTTACATGAATGTATTTATGGACAGGGTCTTTGAACACTTTTTCTTCAGGCATTTTTTGAAATTGATAATCCATCGTATCCTCACCTTTTCTGTAATAATTCCAATATAACACATCTTTTATAAATATGAATGCAATCCACTTATTCACGCCGATTTCATAAGAAAAGTCTCAATATTGAAGTTGTCACGCTCCTATATTGAGACATTTTCACCATTCACATGATAATTTTATTGAACATTTTCTACTTTTTCTTTAAGAATGACATGAATGATATCATTGATACAATTATTATAAATACTGTCTTTCATATCATCACATATGGCATCCTCAAATGAAGGATATAAGTAATCAATGATGTTCTTACTCGCAATTTCACCTATTTCTATTTCATATGTATCCATTAAAAATTTTTTAAGTTTCAATGCTAATTCTATTTTCATTTTCATACGCCCTTTCTTTAAATCGCCATTTGCTCATAAAAGGTATCCATATCACCTAAAGTGACTGCCATAATTGCTTTTATAGAATGTAGACGATTTTCGGCTTGGTTGAATATCATCTCTTTATTCGTTTGGAAGACTTGATCTGTAATTTCCATTGCTTCTAAATCATATTTGTTATGGATACTTAATCCGATATTGGTATTTGTATCATGAAATGCAGGAAGACAATGTAACACAATGGTATTCGGATTTTTTGTTTTCTCTAATAGCTGCTGATTCACTTGAAATGGTTTTAATAACTGAATACGTTCATCTATTAAATCTTTAGACTCACCCATTGAAAACCACACATCCGTATAAATAACGTCTGAATTGACGATGGTTTTATCAATATCTGAACTGATATTAATCTTGCTACCAGATAAAGTTGCATATTGTTGCGCCATTTGAATGATATCATCATCTGGAAAAAGTTTTTCAGGACTTATGATGTTAACATTCACACCCAAAATTGATCCTGTTATTAATAAATCACGTGCAATGTTATTTCTCCCATCTCCGATATAAGAAAGTGTTTTATCTTCTAATGATCCAAACACTTCTGTGATTGTCATAAAATCTGCAATCATTTGTGTTGGATGCCATTCATCTGTTAAACCGTTCCATACAGGGACTTTTGCACTTGCAGATAAAGCTTCTACGTCTTGATGACGATGTCCTCTGAATTCAATTGCATCATACATTCTCCCGAGAACAATAGCAGTATCTTCTATAGACTCTTTTTCACCAATATGTAATTCTTCTTTACCAAAGTAATCTATATTTGCACCTAAATCACGACCTGCAACACTAAAAGCTGCCCTGGTGCGTGTAGAAGGTTTTTCAAAGATTAGCGCAATATTTTTATCTTTTAGCAGTTTGTGCGGTATATTTTCTTTCTTTGCTTTTTTCATCATTATTGAAAGGTCGATTAATTGCGTTAACTCCTCTTTACTAAAATCCATAATCTTCAGAAAACTTTTTTGTTTAAAATTTTTTATAATCGTCTCATCTCTATTCATTTTATCCAACTCCTTTAAAACATCATAAATAAAAGTGAATAAAAATGCAATATATATTATATATATTAATAAAAATTATATTACCTATATCAAAAATATGAGATTTTACTGAGAAAAAATAAAATGGGAATGCCATATAAACTGTATAAGCAGTACCCTTATGTGCTACTTATTCGTTTATTGACATTCCCCAATAATATGAGTCACTTTATTTTAATCGCTTTTTAAATAATCCTGTTTTTACTACTTCACCATATAAGTCACGATCATATGAGCGCAATAACTCAAATCCTCGGTTTTCGTAGAAACGTACAGCATCTTTATTCTCTAAAGACACTTCAACAAACGCTTCTTCATATTCTTCAAATTGAGTTAAAGCCGCTTCAAGTAGCGCACTACCAATTGAGCGACGTTGATACATTGGATCGACATAACTTGCTGCTAAGTACAATTCTTTACCATTGATAATATTAATGAAGCCCACAATCTTATCATCTTCTTCTGCAACAAGAAATCTTGAGTCATTTAATCGTTTTAATAAACGTTCATCATTATACAACGTCTCCAAAAATTGAGTAACCGTCGATGCGTACATAAATTTTAAATATGTGTCATACCAAGCTGCGTTAACTACTTCTTTAATTTTAGGTAAATCTTGTTCACTTGCTTTCCTAATAAACATGCTCATTATCCTCTACTTTATATCCTAATATTGTGAGTGAATATAACTGATGATCCATCGTAGCAACGTCAGGTAATTCACCATACACTTTAAAGTTATTCTTCTTAAATAATTGAATCGACGGTACGTTATGTGAAAATATAAATGCTAAAAGTGTCGATATATTTAATGTACTCGCATCTTTTTTCATTTGATCAATTGCAAACTGACCGTACCCTTTACCTCTAGCATCCGTTGTAATATAAATACTTACTTCAACTGTGCCATCATAGGCTGGTCTACCATAAAATGAGCTGAATGAGTACCACCCAACAATAACATCATTCTCCTCCATCACCATTAACGGGCGATGATCTTGATGGGCTTCAAACCATGGTAATCTCTCTTCAACTGTAACAGGTGCTGTATCAGCCGTCACCATTCTACTTTCAATTGTTTCATTATAAATAGCTACTATTTTGGGCAAATCATCTAATTGCGCACGTCTGATTGAAAGCGACATACATCCACCACCTATATACAATAATGTATATTATACCGTATGGACGTATGAATTGTAATAAATTGATACAAAATAATTGTCAATTCATTGAAATTGAGATGCTTTTAATATCCTTTTTCCTATCGGTGTAAAACATTTAAAAAGTAGCGCATAACTCCATCTTGATATACAGGGTAAATGCCTTGTGTATAAATAATGATATTCATAATATGGTCTTGAACCACGTGCCAATTTATAATCCTTAGCACCAGCGGAATTATTAATTTCATGTTTGTTTTGATTAGCTAGTTCGTACAAAAAACCACTTGTAATAAAATACAAATCATTTAAGGCGGTATCTAGTCCAAAATATGCTGGAAACAGCACGTTGTCTTTTATATCAATAGCCATAAAGGCAACCATATTGCCTTCTTTATCTCTAATAATTATCCAAGATAAATTTAAATGTTGATACATGTATTCAAAGAACGCCTTTGTATAATGCGGATTATGTTGAGAGTATTTTTGTAAATAAACTTGTTCATAAAGCGACAAAAGTCGATCAAATTCATTTGGTGCAATTTGATGATCTACTGTGTATTCACTTTTTTTATAGCGTTTTAAATCCTTTTTCATGTCTTTTCTTTCATTTTTAGAGTGTTTCTCATTTGGATCATAACAATACACCGCTCTAGAAATCAGTGGTTGAAATGCTAATGATTTCAATTCCTCTATATGCGGTGCATCAAACTTCTCATTCATTGTACGAAACACAATGGCATGCTTTGGATACATAGAAATTAAAGCAGCTTTAATTTGTTCAATTTGTATAAATTGTGAAGCTTCATATTGTGTTGTTGACATAAAACTAGGAAAGACTGTAATAGTACGTTCACCAGTTGCACGAAAAATAAGCTTTCCAAAATTTAAAATTTGAAAAGCCAATGCTTTTTGTATTGAATGTATCTTCATTCTATCTACTTCTTCAACCATTTCGTCAATGTACTGTGCTTTAAATGAATGTATCCAGCTATCTTCGTGCCCATTATAAATACTAAATGGAATCAATTGTCCATTCAAAGATAAGACTTTTACTTCCGCATGAACATTTGTAATATATTTCTCAATACCTTCCATCATGCATTTTAAATATGCCGGATGTGTATGATTTAATGCTGTAAAATCAATTTCTTCAAATGAATTGTAAATCTTCAATACGATCCCTCAAATCTTTCTTGTCCATCGATATTCCATTCAATATCATGTGTCGTGATTGAATTCACTTTTACTTTCGCTTGTTTCGCTGAAATCCACCATTTCGCACCACTAATCAACTGTTCAAAGAAAATTACCTTTTCACTCGGATGCCAAAATACATCTTTACCATACTTTAATTTCTCAAAGTTATGTTTTTTCGGTCTCATAATTAAGTTATATAAAGATACAAAAATCAATTGACGTGCTTCATATTTAGGTTCGCATGGCTTCAACAACCACACTTCCGGTTGCATAAACAATGCACCATTCGTTGCACGTGGATTACATTCAATAAAGTAATAATCCCCTGTTGTATCACACTTAATCACATCAAATGCGATTTGATATGACCAATCTAACTGTTGAATTAAAGATTCTATAATGGCCTTTAATTCAGGGTTTTGTTGAGAGTGAAAATGCGTTGAACAATTATAACTGTCATGCGTATTTGATAAATAAAGTGAAGTAGATAACGCTTCACCTTTATAAGCCATTGAATAACTACACCATTCTACCCCTTTAATTAATGTTTGAATCATAAAAGGAAATTCGATGTTATGATCATTCTCAATTTCCATAAGCGTTAATTTACGAACAGACTGACTAAAACGACCATAAGGCTGTTTAATGATATACTCATCACCCGGGAAATCATTCATAAATCTCGTTAATTCTTGATGCGATTGTACGTATTCAGTATCAGGCACTTTAAAACCAAGAGATTCAACCAACTTCGTAAAGTTGTACTTGTTATGCACAGATACCATCTTTGTCATATCTTCAACCCAAATCGGGGCATGAATTTGGTGTCGATATTGAGATAAATAAAATGCTTCTTCATTCAAAGGTAGGATAAAATCAATGCGTTCTTCTTTAATAATACGATTGATATCATTTATATATTCTTGGGTTGAGAACCTAGGTGACGTTGTTAAAATGAACTTTTCAATAAACTTAGATTTCTTAATACTCACTTTCTTTGTTGAATCACTTAACACAACAACTCTACCTAAAGCCACTTGCTGTTGGACAACTTCATAAGAAATCGGGGCTCTTGCACCCGTCACTAGGACACGTTCCATACGCTCACACCCTTAATATTATTTATTGCTTTAATCGTATCAAAACGTTATTAACGTAATGTAAATTTACAATAAATAAATGTATAGATTGTTAAGCTATGATATTTTTTTAATAAAAAAAGCGTAAGACAATGAATGTCTTACGCTTTTGTACCAGCCTTATTGTCAGCGGTTCAAAAGCAGCAACTTCGGTAAACAACCTCTCATTCACTCAAAATCAAAAAGCGATTTTGGTTCATGCTCGGTTTTTACTCGTTGCTGAACGCTTTTGTACCAGCCTTATTGTTAGCGTATTATGCTTTCATGCGTTTTGCACGTATTTTTGCGTTTTGTTCTTCTAAACGACGTTTACGTTCTTCGTTACGTTTTGCTAATCGTGCTTCTTCTTCTGGATCGCGTTTTTTCTCTAGATGTTTTTTTACTTTTTCTAATAATTCATCTTCTGTTAATGCGGCGATTGGGCGGTTATTTACAAATGCGAAAGTTTTCTTACGACCAGGGCCACAGTAAGATTGACATGCAATTTCTACTTCCGCATCAGGATCTAACTTTTCTAATTTAGGCATTAATGTTCTTAAACACACACCTTGACAATCATCGCACACTTGAAACTTATTACGCATTCGTATCACCACCTTTATAAATTTTTTGATTACGTTCAACCATGCGTTCGAAGTAATTATTATACAACGTCCAGTCACTATCTGTCATCTCATTATTTGATAAAGTTGCTCCTAAATCTTTTAATGCAAATAACAATTTGAACATGACATCTTGTACTGTTAACGTTTCTCCCAGCAATTCTGATAAGCTTGCCATACATGTTGGATCAATATTAGGATAATCAAACTTCGTTATTTCCTGTTGTTTTGCAACTTCATAAAACTTTTTCATTAAAGCTGCGCGTTCTGAACCTGATCCTTCTACACATAAATAAATTTGAACTGCTACGCCACCTTTTACTCTGCGTTGTGAAATGCCAGCAAACTTCTGATTATCAATACTCAAGTCATAACTGCCAGGACAATATGAATGTTTAATTTCTTTCGCTTCAATTTGAACTTCGTAATCTTTAAACATTTCGCGAATCAGTTCAAGCATATACTCATAACCTTGATCAATAGAAAATGTTATATCTCCTTTAAAGATCAATGAAATATTAAGTACGCCTCTATCTAATACAACACCTAATCCACCTGAATTTCTAACAATAGCACCATAACCTTGGTCATTAAGAAATTGAATACCTTCATCTAAATATGGCAAGCGAGAATCATGAATGCCTAAGATAATCACGTGATCATGAATCCATGTTCTGATGATATTAGGTAATGCTTCTTTACCAGTTAATTCACAGAACATATCATCAAAAGCAAAGGACTGCATTGGCTGCAGTCCTCCTGTATGATCAACATATTGAAATTGAGATTTAAATATGTTGTTGTTCATCTTATAATGATTGCGCCGCAGTGATGATTGATAAAGATACTACGTCTTCAGTTGAACATCCACGTGATAAATCATTCACTGGTGCATTTAATCCTTGTAAGATTGGTCCTACAGCATCAAATCCACCTAAACGTTGAGCAATTTTGTATCCAATATTACCCGCTTCTAAACTTGGGAATACAAATACGTTTGCATCACCTTGAATTGGTGATTCAGGTGCTTTTTTGCTTGCTACTGATGGAACGAAAGCTGCATCAAATTGGAATTCACCGTCAATGACTGTACCAGCTAATTCAGTTTCTTGTGCTAATTTTTCTTGTGCTAATTTAGTCGCTTCTGTTACTTTTTCAGTTTCAGGTGTTTTTGCAGAACCTTTTGTAGAGAATGATAATAATGCTACTTTAGGGTCCATACCAAATGTTTTTGCTGTTTTTGCAGATTCGATTGCAATTTCAGCTAATGCTTGAGCATCTAAAGTTGGGTTGATTGCGCAATCACCCATTACATATTGTTCTTCATCACGAATCATAAAGAACACACCAGAAGTTCTTGTTACACCTGGTTTAGTTTTGATAATTTGTAATGCAGGACGTACTGTGTCAGCTGTAGAATGCGCCGCACCTGATACAAGACCTGCCGCTTTATTTGTATATACTAACATTGTACCGAAGTAGTTTGGATCGTTTAATAATGTTTGAGCTTGTTCTTCAGTTGCTTTACCTTTACGACGTTCAACGAAAGATGCAATTAATTCATCGCGTAATTCACTTGTTTTAGGATCGATGATTTCAATACCTTCAATTGAAACACCTAATTTGTCTGCTAAAGCTTTCACTTCTTCAGCATTTCCTAAAACAACAGGTTCTACTTTATCACCTTTATGAAGTTCTACTGCTGCTTGTAAAACACGCTCGTCAGTACCTTCTGGTAATACGATTCTTACGTTTTTACCTGTTAATTTTTCATTTAATACGTCTAATAATTTAGCCATAATTGCCTCCTAAAATGTATTTGCATGTTATATTATAGACCTATTTTCAATAATTTTCACGCATCTAATATTGTAATTTGTATGAATTATATGTGTATATGGTATGATATTAATGATTAATAAAGTTAAGGAGATGTTTTCATGAACGAAGCAGCAAAAACATTAGATGGTTGGTACAGTTTACATTTATTTTATGCGATTGATTTTACAAGCTTAAAAGTTGTAGAAAAAGAAGACCGCATTAAAATGGTCGAAGAATTACAAGCATTTATCAACTCTTTAGAAGACAACCATACTAAAAAAGAAGGCTCTTATGCTTTTTACAACATTACAGGCCAAAAAGCAGATTTAATGTTATGGTTACTACGTCCTGAAATGAAAGATTTAAACAAATTAGAAACACAATTTAATAAATTAGCAATTCGTGATTTCTTAATTCCTACTTATTCTTATGTATCTGTGATTGAGTTAAGTAACTACTTAGCACAAGGTTCAGATGAAGATCCATACGAAAATCCACATATTAAAGCAAGATTATATCCAGAATTACCACGTTCTGAATACGTATGTTTCTATCCAATGGATAAACGTCGTCAAGGTGATGATAACTGGTACATGTTAGATATGGATCACCGTAAAGGTTTAATGCGTTCACACGGTATGATTGGACGTGGCTATGCAGGTATCGTTAAACAATTCATCACAGGTTCAGTTGGTTTTGATGATTTTGAATGGGGCGTTACATTATTCTCAGATGATGTATTACAATTCAAAAAGTTAGTATATGAAATGCGTTTTGATGAAGTTTCAGCAAGATACGGCGAATTTGGTGCATTCTATGTTGGACATATCTTAACAAATGAAGATTTACCAGAATTATTTGAAGTATAATTTTCGTTTATTATAGACTGAAATAAAAAGCGATGATGACAAAAATGTGGCATCATCGCTTTTTACTTGTTGCTGAACGCTTTTGTCCCTGTCTTAATCAACGGTACAAAAGCAGCAACTTCGGTAAAGAACCTCACCTTCACTCAAAATCAAAAAGCGATTTTGGTTCAGGCTTGCTTTTTACTTGTTGCTGAACGCTTTTGTCCCTGTCTTTAACTTACATGGCTGACTTCTTCTATAAATGTATCAACGTCCATATGTTCATTGTCAAAGTATACGCATATTTGCTGACCAAATATACATTCAATATTAATATCCATATCATAAACGCGTTTTAAGTTATCTTTATGAATCACTTCATCTTTATGTCCTGATAAAATCACTTCTCCATCTTTTAAAGCAATGATTTCATCTGCATAACAGCTCGCAAAGTTGATATCATGAATAACAATAATGATTGATTTGTTTTTCTCACGTACTAATCTTCTTAATAACTGCATCATCTGTACAGAATGTTTCATATCTAAGTTATTTAAAGGCTCATCAAGAAATATATAATCTGTATCTTGAGCTAATGTCATCGCAATATACGCACGTTGTTTTTGTCCACCTGACAGACTATCTATAAATCGATCTTCATATTCTTCAAGTGCAAGGTATTCAATAGCTTCATCAATAATGCGGTTATCTTCTTTTGTCAATCTTCCTTTTGAATAAGGAAATCTGCCGAAACTTACTAAATCACGCACCGTTATTTTTAAGTTTGTATGGTTGGATTGTTTTAATACGGCTAGTTGTTTGGCAATGTCCTCACTTGGTATTTTATGAATATTTTTATCATCTAATGTAATCTCACCGTTATCATAATCCATTAAGCGTGTAATCGCTGATAACAACGTACTTTTGCCTGCGCCGTTTGGACCGATAATCGCTGTAATTTTACCTTTATGAATATCCACTGATACGTCATTTAATATCGATTTTTTACCTATTATTTTAGATACATTGTTTACTTTAATCATGTGCGCCCTCCCTAAACAGTAAATAAATAAAGTACAATCCACCTGCAAAGTTAATCATAATAGTGATTTCAGTATTTCCATCAAATATATATTGGTTCATCATCTGTCCAATTAATAAAGTCATAATTGAAATCAAACATGTTGATATTACAAGATATTTGTGTTTATAAGTCTTTGTAAATTGATACGCAATATTACACACGATAATACCTAAAAATGTGATGGGGCCGACGAGTGCTGTTGAAACACTGACTAATATTGAAATAATGAGTAGTAGTCGTTGCGTGAATTGATTGACGTGTATCCCTAAATTAATAGCATGTGTCTGTCCTAGACTCAATACATCCAGTTTATGACTTTGTGTATAGATATAAATCAATAAACAAACTATAATGACACCACTAATCATCATGAGTTGATCATTAACCGTATTAAAGCTTGCAAATAGTTTATCTTGTAACATTAAAAAGTCATCAGGATTCATCACCATATGCATAAAACTAGATAAACTTTGGAAACAAGTACCCATTACTAATCCGAACAATAAGACAAAATATACGGATTGATTACCTTTAAATACGATTCTAAATAGCATTACTGTAAAGATCATCATTAATAAGACTGATAAAAAGAAATTCGTGTATACATTAAAGTAAACTTCTCCTAATTTGCCAAACACAAATATAATAATTGTCTGTAAGAAAAGGTACACCGCATCTAGCCCTATCACAGATGGTGTTAACAAGTGGTTTTCAGTAATGGTTTGAAATAGTAATGACGATACGCCGATTGCACATCCAACAAGAATAATTGCCATGACTTTTTTAATTCTTGACGGTAGCATATATCCTAAAATATTAAAGTTTAAATTGATTAAAATAAATGCAGCAATTAATAATAGCGTAGCTGCTAATAAGATTAAGACACGTCTTTTAAGCATATGCTTTCCTCCTCTTTAGGAGTAAAATCATAAACACAATACTGCCAAAAATACCTAATGTGAGCCCAATTGGAATTTCATACGGGAAAATAATAATACGACTAAAAATATCAGCAACCATCACCATAATCGCACCAAGGACTGCAGTATAAGGGACTGCTTTTTCGAGATGATCTCCAAAGTATAGAGAAACAATGTTTGGAATAATCA
Organism: Macrococcus sp. DPC7161; assembly: GCF_004117835.1. Classification (GTDB taxonomy): domain Bacteria; phylum Bacillota; class Bacilli; order Staphylococcales; family Staphylococcaceae; genus SDSC01. Next base: position 53,387 of record NZ_SDSC01000006.1, read on the forward strand.
AACCAAGAAACGGTAAAACACCGACCGTCACGACAACAGTTGCTGAAACAATCGCAGCGATAATTACTCCTAAATTCATCATTTTCTCATAAGATATACCAAGATTTTTACTAAAGTGTTCGCCCATGCCAACAATCGTAAAGTGATGTGCAAATATATATACGAGTATCAGCATCGGCACGATAATCACCAATACTTCATATCGCCCTTTTGTAATCATCGAAAAATCACCGACAAAGAAATTAGAAATACTTTGAACTGCGTTAAATCTTAATGCCATAAAAGTCGCAATAGATGAAACGATATTCCCTAACATTAATCCAACTAAAGGAATAAAAATAGCATCTTTATATTTAATGCGTCTTACAATCCACATAAAACTAAAAGTACCAATAATCGCTGTAATAATACTCATCAATAGCTTTAATAGAAGCGGTGCATCTGTGAAAAATATCATGGTAATTAAAATACCTAATTTAGCAAAATCCATCGTCCCAGCTGTCGTTGGTGATACAAATTTATTTCGTGTTAACTGTTGCATTAATAAGCCTGCAACGCTTAAGGCACTACCTGCTAAAATTATCGATAAAGTTCTTGGTAATCTTGAATTTAATAATACGTTCAATTGGTTCTCATCTAAACGATGTAGTTGATGAATGGATAAGTCAACGACACCTGTAAATATAGAAATGATTGATAACACTATTAAAACGAGCGTCATGGTCAATAGTTTCATAAAATACTCCCTTTAGAATGCACAAAAGGAGGAGGCATTATGATGCCTCACCCCGAATAAAAATTATGTGCTTGTTATTTTTGATATGCTTTTTCTACTTCTTCAATTTGTTTCACTGTTGTAGATGCGCCACCGCTTGAGAAATACCATAAGTATGGATCTAAATCGATAATTTTATTCGCTTTAATCGCGCTTACATTTTTAATGACATCATTTGATAAAGCTTTTTTACTTGATGATTTACCACCAACAGCTACCCCACGGTCCATTGCGAAGATAATGTCTGGGTTCTTTTTATTTAAATATTCAAAGTTAATCACTTGTCCATGGCCTTCAGCTTTAATATTTGTATCTGCTTCTTTAACACCTAATACGTCATGAATAAAGCCAAATCTGCCACCTTTACCAAATACAGATAACTCACCTTCATTTGCTAAGATAAATAAGCCTTTATCTTTAGATTTATCTGCCATTTGCTTCACTTCTTTGATTTTTTTATCTAGTGCATCATTTAATGCTTTTGCTTTATCTTCTTTATCAAAGACTTTCCCTAGATTCTCTGTGTTTTTCTTAATTGAACCGATATAATCTTTATCGTCTGTTCCAACATATAAAATCGTTGCGTCTGGTGCAGCCTTTTTCATTTCTGAAATCACTTTTTGATTCGCTGTACGTCCAGAAATTAAAATCAACTCAGGATTTACTTCGGCTAACTTTTCAAAATTAGGTTCTTTTAATGTACCTAAATTCTCATACTTTTTATCTTTATATTTTTCTAAAAACTTAGGAAGACTCATATCATTCTCACCTTTAGGCATACCCACAATATTTTTGTCCGCTTCCATATCCATTAAAGTTGTTAATGCAGCATAGTCATAAGTTACTACTTTTTTAGGGTTTACAGGTACTTCAACTGTTTCACTTACTTTCTTAGCATCAGAACCATCTTTTTTCTCACCTAACACTTTATAATTAGATTCAATTTTAATTGTATTTTTACCAGATTGATCAGACTTTTTCTCACTCGCTTTATTGCCACATGCTGCAAGTGCTAACACCATTAATAATGCGACGAGTAAATAAGATACTTTTTTCATTTACAATAGCTCCATTCAGTTTAGTTGTATGTTTGCTGGCCAAGCAAAAATGATAATCATTATCAATGAGAATTGTTCTCAACGACTATCTTAACAAACTTAAAAAATAAATCAACCTGTATTTGTAAAAAAACATAATTTTTTTATTCCTGATTTAAAATAATTTTAAATTTCAGAAAAAAGAGTATATTACAATTGAAATTTTCATTGTATAATGTACTAAAGTATTTAAAGGGGGGTATTCATATGAATAACCATGGTGAGCAAAGTTTACAAAAAACGATTGGATTTTGGACAGCTATAACGGTTGTTATCGGTACCATCATTGGTTCTGGTGTATTCGTTAAGCCATCTGTTGTACTTAATCATGCAGGTACATCAAATATGGCCATTTGGGCTTGGGTAGTCGGAGGTATTTTAACTTTAGCTGCAGGATTAACAATTGCAGAAGTTGGAGCTCAAATTCCAAAGACCGGTGGATTATATGCATATATGCGTGATATTTACGGTTCTTTTGCTGGGTTCTTAACAGGTTGGGTTCAAACTGTTATTTATGGTCCTGCAATCATTGCATCATTGTCTTTATTCTTTGGTATTTTAGTAGTTAACTTTTTTGGATTAGATCAACATGTTGGTATTTGGATTGGTATTGCTGCATTCACATTCCTTGTCCTATTAAACATCATGGGTACAAAATTAGGTGGTGCGATGCAAACATTCACAACCATCTGTAAATTAATCCCTGTATTTGCAATCATTATTTTCGGTTTAATGTGGGGTAAAGCTGGTATTTTCGGCCAAGACGTCACTTCATTAATTCAAAACAAAGAAGAAATCAACTTTGGTCGTGCGGTTTTAGCGACACTTTTTGCTTATGACGGTTGGATTTTATTAACAAATTTAACTGGAGAAATGAAAAATGCAAAACGTAACTTACCATTAGCAATGCTTGTTGGTTTATCTGTTGTTACATTTGCATATGTATGTATTAACATCGCTGTGTTCCACGTAATCCCTGCTGATAAATTGGTTGGTATGGGTAACACATCTTCAGCTGAAGCAGCTAAAATCTTATTCGGAGATTTAGGTTCTAAGTTCGTTAACATTGGGGTTATCATTTCAATCTTTGGATGTTTAAACGGTAAAATTATGACATTTCCTCGTGTACCATTTGCGATGGCAGATGATAATTTATTACCTTTCCCTAAACTTGTAAGTTATATTTCACCGAAATTCAAAACACCTATTGGTGCTTTAATTACAGTTTATGTGATTAGTTTTATTTTATTAATTTTAACAATTTTAATTCCTGATATTATTAATGCAGACTACTTATCAGAAGTATGTATCTTTGTTATCTATATCTTCTACATGTTCGCATTTGTTGGATTATTTATTTTAAGAAAACGCCTTAAAGGTCAAGAGCGTTCATACTCAGTACCTTTATACCCTATCGTGCCAATCGTTGCATTATTAGGAGGATTATTCATTATTGTAAGTACATTAATGAGTGATTTTGTTGGCTCAATGTTAGGTGTACTTGTCGTAATCGTAGGTATCCCATTCTATTTCTTCTTAAAGAAACATCATTAAACTTTCAGTAAACACAAGCTGACTTGTGTTTACTTTTTTTATTTTCGGATATAATAATTAAAACAATAAAGGTGGGAAAACAATGAAACGTTTATTAAAAGGTATCATTCAATTATTAATTAAATTAAGCCCGATTTTAATTCCAATCGTGAAAAAAGAATTACAAAAACGTAGTGCTGCTAAGAAATAATAAAAAGCGTCAGAGCAAATCAAAATAGATTTGTTCTGACGCTTTTTTAATATGATTTTTATCTACATTCTATAAGCTGCAATCACTAACATCACCCAACTTGCAATAAAGAGGACGCCACCAATTGGTGTAATCGCACCTAAAATTTTAATTTGTGTCACCGCTAAAATGTATAACGAACCACTAAAGAAAACAATACCAAATGTCATTAACCAACCTGCTACGTTTAGGTCTAATTTTGTTGTGCCTGATAACACACCAATAATTAATAAACCTAGTGCATGATACATTTGATACGTTGTTGCTTTCTCCCAAATACTCATATACTTGTCACTTAACTTACCTTCTAAACCGTGTGCTCCGAAAGCACCTAGTGCTACGGCCATCATCGCATTAATTGCACCAATGATTAAAAATGTTTTCATAATTTCCTCCTAAAAATCAAATAATGACTCACCATTACCAAAACCATCATCGGTAACCGCAAGATTTTTGCTATTTGTATTTGTATCCGGTACTTTAGCACCCATCATTTTAAGTTCTTGTTCTGTAACTGCTGGCTCAACTTTAGGCTTAGGTGTTGATTGATGCACAACAGATACAGATTGTGATTCTTGAGCAAGCCTAGCTAACGTTTCAATCGTATACAGATGCTTATTGATTGCGAGTTCATCATTTGTGTCCATAATCATTTCAAGCTCGCGTTCGATTTGAGCAATCAATTGTGTTTTCATGAAATATCCTCCCTTGCCCAGTTGATTGGTGAAATGTTGTGCTTCATTAAATAAGCATTCGTCTCACTATAAGGTTTCGAACCGAAAAATCCTCTATATGCACTTAATGGACTTGGATGCACATTTAAGATGACATGATGCTTAGTTTGATCAATTAAAGGCAATAATTTTTGTGCATGTGAACCCCATAATATAAATACGACATGCGTTTTATATTCCGAAATTGCACGAATCACTTCAGAAGTGAATACTTGCCATCCATAATTTTTATGTGCATTTGCTTTCTTTTCTTCAACAGTCAGTACATTGTTCAATAACAATACACCTTCTTTAGCCCAACCTGTTAATTCAGGTGTCGTACGTTTAATCTTTAAATCACTCTCTAATTCTTGATACATATTGCGTAAACTCGGTGGTGTTTTGTTGCCATCTTTCACGCTAAACGCTAAACCATGCGCTTGATTCACACCATGATAAGGATCTTGACCAACAATCACGACTTTCACATTATCAAAAGGCGTAAATTTAAATGCATTATAAATATCCTCTCGTTTAGGAAAAATGGTTTTCGTTTCGTAATCTATTTCTAACTTTGACTTTAAATTAGAAAAATCATGTTGTGCATGTATTTCTTTAAATATCGTTTCCCATTCCATCATAACACCTCATTGTTGATTGTATCATAATCCCTTTTTCGGTGCTATGTGCTTGAATACTAGCCACCCACTCATTAATCACATTCGTAGCTCAATTCTATCGTTCCCTATTTACTCATAAACGTGATAAAATAATATCAGATTATATAGATGGGAGATACAACAATGTCACTTAAAAAGATTTTAACAATTGCTGGTTCTGATACTTCTGCCGGAGCTGGTATGCAAGCAGATTTAAAGACTTTCCAAGAATACAATACTTACGGTATGGTTGCATTAACTGCAGTTGTTGCGATGGATCCTGAAACTTGGGGTCATGATGTTACACCTTTACCATTAGATTTATTAGATAAACAAATCAAGACTGCTTTATCAATTGGTCCTGATGCAATCAAAACAGGTATGCTTGGTTCTGAAGAAATCATCGAACGTGCTGCGAAAGCTTTCGAAGATTCTGATGCACAATTCTTCGTAGTAGATCCTGTTATGGTATGTAAAGGTGAAGATGAAGTACTTAACCCAGGAAATACTGAAGCGATGATTAAACGATTATTACCTATAGCTACTGTTGTTACACCGAACTTATTCGAAGCGGGTCAATTATCTGGCTTAGGTAAATTAACGACAATTGAACAAATGAAGGAAGCTGCTAAAATTATTCACGAACGTGGTGCGAAACATGTTGTGATTAAAGGTGGTAAAGCTTTTGAATCTGATGAAGCTTTAGATTTATACTTTGATGGTGAAACTTACACATTATTAACAACTGATAAATTCCAATCTTCTTATAACCACGGTGCTGGTTGTACATTTGCTGCCGCTACTACAGCGAACTTAGCGTTAGGCAAATCACCTCGCGAAGCTGTTATTGCTGCAAAAGGTTTTGTCGCTTCAGCAATTAAAAATGGTTGGAAAATGAACGACTTTGTAGGTCCTGTAAATCACGGTGCTTACAACCATGTTGAAAAAATCGACGTTCAAACTAAAGAAGTTTAATTATTTAAAGGCATCCCACTCGGGGTGCTTTTTTGTTGTGCACGGTTTTGAGCTTAAAAGGTATAAATTTGCTCCTAAATCTAGTAAAATAGATAAGTATACAATGAGGAGGCAACATCATGGAAATCATTAATGTCGAGCAAGTTCAAAACTTACTCAATACATTTCAAAATAAACAAGTTTACCTGCATGTTGAAACGACAAATGGTGCTTATGCTAGCCATTTTGATGAAAAAGTATTTAACGCAGGTACTTTTTTAAGAAATATTTTAGTATCATATAAGCAAGGGATTATCACGGGTGGCAATAATGAACCTTACCGTGTCGGTTTAAAATTAGACAACGGTTGGATTTATGTTCAAGGATTAACACACTTTGAAATTGACGACCAAGGCCGTTTCTTAATGGCTGGATTAAATTATCAAGGACAATTGGCAGCTGCACTAGAAATTAGTGAAAAGCCATTTGATTTATAGGTGATATCATGATTAAAGAATCTCAAGTACTCGTTATTTTCCCTCACCCAGATGATGAAGCATTTGGTGTTTCAGGTACGATTATGAAGCATATTGATGCAGGTACTCCTGTGACTTATGCATGCTTAACTTTAGGCCAAATGGGTCGCAATTTAGGTAATCCACCTTTTGCGACACGTGAATCACTACCAAAGATTCGTGAAGCTGAACTCGATGCCGCTGCTAAAGCAATGGGTATCACAGATTTACGTAAAATGGGTTATCGTGATAAAACGTTAGAATTTGAAAAATTAGAAGATTTGGCTGAAATGGTTACAAAGTTAATTGAGGAATTAAACCCTAGTTTAATCATCTCATTTTACCCAAATTATGCGGTACACCCTGACCACGAAGCGACAGCAGCTGCTGTTATTGAAGCGGTTCGTAAAATGGATAAAGATAATCGTCCTAAATTGAATTTAGTAGCATTCAGTAACAATACTTTAGACGATCTTGGTCAGCCTGATATCGTGCATGATATTACAGGTTATGAAGAACGTAAACTTGCAGTATTAAATGCACATGCTTCACAAACAGGTCCAATGCTTGCTAGTCTTGCTCAAAATACACAAGAAGCAGAAGCAGCAAAAGACATGTGGCTTAAACAAGAGTGTTTTTATACTTACACAATAGATTAATATCATTAGGAGAAAGCAATGGAAAACTATAACTTAAATACACGTGAAGGTCGTTGGAAACATTTCGGTTCAGTAGACCCAATTAAAGGGACTAAACCTACTGAAAAAGAAAAAATGACAGACCTTCAAAGCTCAAAGAAAGATTTTCTTTTTGAAATCGATCATGTCGGTATCAAAAATTTAACTTACCCAGTTCGTTTAGACGGCTATCAAACTGCTGGTACATTTAGTTTATCAACACACTTAGCTAAAGATGAAAAAGGCATCAATATGAGCCGTATTCTAGAATCAGTTGAAGCACATTATGATAATGGTTTAGCACTTGATTTCAACACATTAAAAGATGTTTTAGTGACATTACAAACAGTGATGTACCAAAAAGATGCTTCTGTAGATGCACAAGCGAAGTGGTTCTTTGACCGCTTCAGTCCAGTAACCAACTTACGTGCCATTGGTCATGCTGATGCAACATTTTCATTATCAGTTGAAGGTGAGAAAGTGAAACATAAATCACTGACTTTAACAGCGATGGTGACAACACTTTGTCCATGTTCTAAAGAAATCAGTGAATACTCAGCACATAATCAACGTGGTATTGTAACGGTGAAAGCTGTATTTGATAATGAAAGTGAGCTTCCTGAAAACTTTAAAGAACGTATTTTAGAAGCGATGGAAGTCAATGCAAGCTCAATGTTATACCCTATTTTAAAACGTACAGATGAGAAATCGGTGACTGAACGCGCTTATGAAAATCCACGTTTTGTTGAAGATTTATTACGTTTAATAGCTGCAGATTTAGTAGAATTAGACTTTGTTAAAGGATTCGAAATTGAGTGTCGCAACGAAGAATCTATTCACCAACATGATGCATTTGCTCGACTTCGTTATAACTTATAATATGACTGAAAAAGAAAAAATGATTGCTGGCTTAATGTATGATCCACAAGACCCTGAACTTGCTAATGATCGCATTCAAGCAAAGTTAAAGACACGTGAATATAATGATACTGGAGAAGATGAAAGCACCAAACGTGATCAAATGATTAAATCCATCTTTGGTTCAACTGGAGACGCGATTCATGTTGAAGCGAACCTAAGAGTTGATTATGGATATAATATTCACGTAGGTGAAAACTTTTACTCAAATCATGATTTGACGATTCTAGACGTTGCACCAGTAACCATTGGTGACAACTGTATGATCGCACCAGGTGTTCACCTTTATACAGCTACACACCCGATTGATCCTGTCGCACGTAACAGCGGTGTGGAATATGCAAAGCCAATTACGATTGGACATAACGTTTGGATTGGTGGCGGTGCCATTATTAACCCAGGCGTATCCATCGGTGATAATGCTGTGATTGCAAGTGGTGCAGTTGTCATAAAAGATGTTCCTAACAATACAGTTGTTGGCGGAAACCCAGCAAAAATAATAAAGACAATCGATTAATAAAATCGATTGTCTTTTATTTTTATCTATCAAAAGTTACGTCACTTCTTTTAATTAATCTCTCCATTTAACAACTGCATAATGCCTCTGCCAACACCACTTTCTTCGTTTGAACCCGCTCGATACTTCGCAATTTGTTTGACTTCATCTACGCCATTCTCCATACCAAAAGAGTACCCTACACGTTCAAGCATTGATACATCATTTAAATTATCACCAAATGCTGCAACTTCATTCATATCGATTTTTAAGCTTTCGGCCAATGCTTGTAATGCAATGCCTTTTTGTGCATCATTGTGTGTGATTTCAATATTACCTCTAGAAGAAGCCGATACTGCTAAATGCTTAAATGCCTTTAATTCTGCTTTGGCTTGATCTAATTTTTCTAAATCACTTGAGAAAGCTAAGAATTTTAAGACAAGTTCTCCGTCACGTTCATAAACTTCATTATATGACTGTACTTCTTTCAATGAGCCTTGTTCAATTCGCTTGTTAATAGACGCTCTAATCTTCTCAACGTCCGGTGTATGTCCCATTTTATTCGCAATATCAATATAAATGTCTAGATCCATTTGTTTATCTTCAGTATAAATACGTGCGTTTGTGTACACTTGATAATACAAATTGTATTTATCCAAAATCGTTGTAATATCTTTAATTTGTGCGTGGTTTAACTTAGAAGTATGAATGATATTAAATGATTCATCCCTTACTTCTGCACCATTTAAACAAATGTATGGCACTTTAAGTCCTGTTGGTGCAACAGGTGTTCTTGCTTCATAAAATGCGCGTCCTGTTGCAATGGCTACAGTAATTCCTTTTGCCTGTGCTGCTTTGATGGCCTCAATATTTTCTTTAGAAATTTCGTGACTACTATTTAATAATGTTCCATCCATATCTGTTGCGATTAATCGTACCATTTTTTCAGCTCCTCATTCTTTATCGGTTTTAGTTTAACAAACAATCCTTTATTTTTCGAAAGATTCCACTTCAGATTGTCTTTGTTTTTGTGCTTTCTTTTTTGCACGTAAATCCTTAAAGAAATCTTTAAGAAGTTGACTACATTCATCATGACAAATACCGCTGATGACTGTTGCTTGATGATTAAATCTTTCTTCATGTAATAAGTTCATTAAACTGCCACTGCATCCCCCTTTAGGATCATGTGCACCATAGACAACGACAGGTATTCTACTCATGACAATCGCACCACTGCACATGACACAAGGCTCTAACGTAACATACAACGTACAATCTTCTAATCGCCAAGACCCTAAATGCTCACTTGCTTGCTGAATGGCAACCATTTCGGCATGGTGTGTAGGATTTTGTCCAATCTCTCTTAAGTTGTGACCGCGTCCAATCACTTCACCTTGGTGAACAACAATTGCACCAATAGGCACTTCATCTAAAGCTAAAGCTTTATTCGCTTCTTCAATTGCGATGTTCATATATTTTTCATGATTCATTTATCTTCCACCTAATCAGTTTTGTGATACAATAACATATACATTTTATTTTAACATTAAGGAGAATTTTATGGCGCCATTATATATCGCAATCGAAGGTCCGATTGGTGTCGGTAAAAGTTCACTCACAAAACGTTTATCAGAAACATACAATGTGACTCCAATGTATGAAATTGTCGAAGAGAATCCATTTCTCTCAGACTTCTATGCAGATATTGAAAAATGGAGTTTCCAAACGGAAATGTTTTTTTTATGCCATCGTTACAAAGAACTTAGTGAATTAACCAATAACCAAGCAGTCATCAGTGATTACCATATTTTAAAAAATAAAGTCTTCGCTAGAAATACGTTAAAACCTAAAGAATTTAATAAATTTGAGCGTATTTATGACATCTTAACAGAAGACATTCGTATGCCTGATGTCACAATATTTTTAACAGCAGATTTAAGCACATTGAAATCTCGCATTAAACTTAGAAATAGAGACTTCGAACAAATCATTGAAGATGATTATTTAACAAAGCTTACAAGTGATTATGAACACGTTTATGCGTCAATGAAAGACTCACATAAAACATTACTCATCGACACTTCAAACATTGACTTTGTAAAATCCGAAGTAGATTATCAAAATATATTACAACAAATCAATCAACTCATAGGAGAATAACATGTACCAAATACCTAACGATGCAATCATCACTATTGCAGGCACAGTCGGTGTCGGCAAATCATCACTTACAAAAGCATTAGCTGAAAAATTAAACTTTAAAACAAGCTTTGAAAAAGTAGATAACAATCCTTACTTAGAAAAGTTTTACAATGATTTCGATCGTTGGAGCTTTCACTTACAAATCTATTTCTTAGCAGAACGCTTCAAAGAACAAAAACGTATGTTTGAATATGGTGGCGGCTTTATTCAAGATCGCTCAATCTATGAAGACGTAGACATCTTTGCAAAAATGCATGAAGAAGGCGGCACAATGACCGCTGAAGACTTTAAAACATATTATGAATTATACGAAGCAATGGTCATGACACCATATTTCCCAAAACCAGACTGTTTAATCTATCTTGAATGTGACTACGAATCAGTAATCAACAGAATCGCAGAACGTGGCCGTCAAATGGAAATCGAAACTGACGAAAACTACTGGCGTGCATTATTTGCAAGATATGAAAAATGGATTGATGAATTTAATGCATGTCCTGTCATTCGCATTAACATTAATGAATATGATGTATATGATGACATCGATTCATTAGACCCAATCATTGAAAAAATTGCAAAAGTCATCGAAACACACCGAAAAATAAATCAAAGAGGATAAAAAGCAAAGTCAACCGACTTTGCTTTTTTACTTATCTATATGTTCATCAATATATTTTAGTAATTCATTTACATTCGCTAATATTGTATCTGCGTTTCCTAAATCTTGTCGGTCACCTGATCCACTAAGGACTCCTACAACATGTGCCACTTCACCATTTCGGCCAAGCAACACATCCATTTCAGTATCACCGACCATCATCGTCTCCTCTTTAGAAACGTCAAAGTGCGATAAAATGGTATCCATCAAAGCTTTTTGTGGTTTTTGATAAGGTGATGAATCGCTAGTAACAATAAGATCAAAATATTTTCTAATATTATATTTATCTACAAATAAATCCATTGACTCATTATCATCAGCAGAGACAATTGCAAGTTGATATCCTTGTTCTTTTAATGTTGCTAATGTCTCTGGAATACCATCGATAATTTCAATATCATCTTTTTCATTATCAGTTGATAAATGTGCCATTTTGTCTAATGTCCACTGAGATAATTGTTCGCCATTAGGCAATACTCTCAACTTAGAAACGATTTGCTTCGCTTTATCAGATGATAATACACGGTCAATTTTGTCGTCTATTATCCCAAACGCATCTTTTATTTCTGATTTTGGGACGTGTACGTTGGTCCTAGAAGAAAATTCATTAATCAAATCATCTGCCAGTTTTACAATAGGGCTACCGAGTTCCATAAGCGTACCATCTTTATCAAAAACGATGAGTTTCAATTGAATATCCTCCCTAAATTTCAGTTCTTACTGTTGATTATACCCGAAAAATAGAACGAAAATACAAATAACATTGATGCTAAACATTCATTAATTTACTTCTAGATGCATATCTCCTGGCTTCACCCATGACTTTGGTTTCATTACGAAATAATGAATGATTAACGTCACGATTAAAGGTGTCACGACACCAGCAATCAAAAACTGTAGAAGGACTCCTATTCCTTGGGCATTTAATATTTGAATCGGTGCAATCAATGCACATAAACCTAGTCCTGCTATCTGATAAGGAATTTCTAAATTTAATATGAGTACTGCAACTGGTCCAGACACTGCTGCTGCAATTAATGGTGCAATCATAATTTTAGGATTCTTAACGATGTTAGGGAATTGAACTTTAGGTGTGCAAATGAGTTGAGCTAAAAATCCACCCAAATCATTCTCTCGTATACTGACAAAAGTATAGCCAACAAATTGTGCAGAAATACCAACTAAAGCAGCTGCTGCTGCGCTTGAATCGAGCTGTAACGCTATCGCTAATGCTGCACTTGATGCTGGTGTCATGACCAATATAGCAAAGACAACTGCTATTACGATTGAAGCAAATAGTGGCTGATTGCCTACTATAGTGGTAATCGTTTTAGATATTGTAATCAATGTTGGTGCTATGACTTTCGATAAATAGTACCCAGCCACACTGCCAATAAGCATACTTGAAATAGGAACAGCCATTAAATCTAAAAAGGTCTTTCCTGTCACACGTTTACCGATATATGTAGCGATAATCGCTGCAATAATAGCGCCAATTGGCTCACCTGTTGTAATCGTGAACGTTTCTTTAAACGGTACAATCGCATTACCTCCAATAACACCACTTACCATCGCACTAATAATCGTTAAATTATTAGCACCAAGCATAATGGCAATCGCTGCACCTATCGCAGGTGTCATTAAGAATGTAGAAATTGATCCAATGTTCACCAACAAATCAATATGTAATAATCCACCTAAAGATTTAAACAATAATCCGATTCCTAAAGAAACTAAGATTGCAGCTGATAAACCAGCTGCCCCTTTTTCCATCCTATCCATAAAGTAGGATTTGTTTACAGCATCTTGCATTGAACCACCCCTATTCCACTTTTTCTATCCAACCAAAAACATCGTCACGTGTGCCATTTTGTATTGATGTATATGTATCATATAATTCACGTGTCACAGATCCTACTTGTTCTGGAACTGTTGCAATTTGATCTTTGTACTTAATTTCACCTACAGGGGAAATTACTACTGCCGTCCCTGAACCAAAAATTTCTGTAATACGTCCTGCTTTAACATCTCCAAAAACTTCTTCAATGGAAATACGCTTCTCTTCGACTTCATAACCTAATGATTGTGCGAGTTCTAAAATAGATTTACGCGTTATGCCGGGTAAAATACTGCCATTTAAAGCGGGTGTGACTAACTTATTACCATAAACAAAGAAGATATTCATACTGCCGACTTCTTCTACATATTTTTGTTCAACACCGTCTAACCACAATACTTGGTCATAACCTAATTTACCTGCTTTTGATTGTGCAAGTAAACTTGCTGCATAGTTCCCTGCTACTTTCGCAAAGCCTACACCACCACGAACTGCACGTACATATTCATCTTCAACATAAATCTTCGTCGGCTGCAATTGCCCATCACCATAGTAAGCACCTACTGGTGATAAGATGATTAAAAATTTATACTGATTTGCAGGTCTTACACCTAAAAAGGGTTCATTAGCAAAAATGACAGGTCGAATATAAAGCGCTTGTCCTGGTTCTGATGGTACCCAATCCGCTTCTAATGCGACAAGCTGTTTTAATGCATCAACACTCGCCTCAACATCGATGTTTGGCATTTCTAAACGAGATAACGATTGATTCATACGCTTAAAGTTCTCTTCTGGACGGAACAGTTGAATACCTTTTGATGTTTTATATGCTTTTAATCCTTCAAACACAGATTGACCATAATGAATGCTTTGCGATGCTGGTGACATGCTGATTGGCTCATAAGGTACAATTTTTTCATTATGCCATCCTTTATCTTCTGTATAATCTGCTGAATACATATAGTCTGTAAAATATCGACCAAAACCAAGCACACCACTTGGTTTCTCTTGTAATACTTCACGTGTTTGAACTTCTAGTAGATTCGTCATATAACCGCCTCCATATGTTTAATGTAGACAAGTATAGCAGTACAAAATATGTATTTCAATAATATATCCGAATTTTCTAAATATATACAAAATTAAAACGTTTTCATTTGCAAAATCAAACATTCATCACAAAAAAGGCTAGAACACTTATGTTCCAGCCTCTAAATTTATATGACTATGCCATTAGTCTTATTTTTGTTCTTTTGCACGAATTGCTGTTAACATTTCTTCTGTCATTTTGTCTAAATCGAATTTAGGATTGAAGCCCCATTGTTTTTTCGCTTCAGTCGCATCGATTGAGTTTGGCCAGCTTTCAGCAATACCTTGACGTACTGGATCTACTTCATATGTTAATTCAAATTCAGGAATGAATTTTCTGATGCTAGCAGCTACCATCTCAGGATCAATACTCATCGCTGTAACGTTAAATGCGTTACGGTCTACTAATTTATCAGCTGGTGCTTCCATCAATTCAATGATTGCATTAATCGCATCATCCATAAACATCATATCCATGAATGTTCCTTTGTCGATGTATGAAGCATATTTACCTTCACGTACTGCTTTGAAGTAAATTTCAACAGCATAATCTGTAGTACCGCCACCAGGTTCTTTAACGTGTGAAATTAATCCTGGGAAACGTACGCCACGTGTATCTAATCCAAAGTGATGGTGGTAATAATCACATAATAATTCACCAGCTACTTTATTTACACCATACATTGTTGTTGGACGTTGAATTGTTGTTTGTGGTGTATTGTCTTTTGGTGTATTTGGTCCAAATGCACCAATTGAAGATGGTGTAAAGAATTGCATTTCTAATTTACGTGCTACTTCTAATGCGTTTAATAATCCACCCATGTTTAAGTTCCAAGCAAATACTGGGTTCTTTTCTGCAGTCGCTGATAATAATGCTGCCATGTGCATCATCGTGTCTGGTTTGAAACTGTCTGCGATCGCTAACATTTTGTCATGGTCCATAACATCTAAAGTTTCAAATGGTCCATCTAATACTGGATTGCCTTCTTCTGGACGGCGTAAATCTGTTGCTAAAACATTTTCAACACCATAGATTTCACGTAACTTTAAAGTTAACTCTGTACCAATTTGTCCTAATGCCCCTGTAATCATTATTCTTTTCATAAGTCATTCTCCTTGTATACAACTGTCTTTTTGAAATGTACATTATTATTGTTTTCATATATATAATACTAAAAAAGCGCTTACTTGTATACCCTAAATGAACAAAAGAGATATAAACAATATTAGTTTTCTACTGTTTATACCTCTTTTGATGTATATCGATATAAAATTATTTAATAATACCTAATTCTTTACCAACACGTTCGTAAATTGCTAATGCATCATCTAACATCTCTTTAGTATGCGCAGCTGTTGGCATGTTACGAACACGTCCTGTACCACGTGGTACTGTTGGGAAGACGATAGATTTTGCATAAACGCCTTCTTCCATTAAACGTTTAGAGAATTCTTGTGTTGTTTTTTCGTCACCAATAATACATGGTGTGATTGGTGTTTCAGAATGACCGATATCGAAGCCTAATTTTTTCAAGCCATCTTTTAAGTAGTTACCATTTTCCCAAACTTTATCATGTAATTCTGTTGATTCCATTAAGATATCAATTGCTTCAGTTATTGCACGTGTATCAGCTGGTGCTAATGAAGTTGAGAATAAGAATGGACGAGATGCAACTTTTAACCAGTCGATTAAGTCTTGAGTACCAGCAACGTAACCACCTACTACACCGATTGCTTTAGATAAAGTACCGATTTGGAAGTCAATTTTATCTTGTAAACCAAAGTGCTTAACTGTACCTGCACCTTTACCCATTACACCACTACCATGTGCATCATCAACATAAGTAATTAAACCGAATTCTTCAGCGATTTCAACGATTTCAGGTAACTTCGCAACGTCACCATCCATTGAGAATACGCCATCAGTAATGTACATTACTTTTTTGTATAAACCTGATTCAACCGCTTCTTTAGCTTTAGCACGTAAATCATCCATATCTGAGTGTTTTACACGAATGATTTTTGCTTTTGATAAACGGCAACCATCAATAATTGATGCATGGTTTAATTCATCTGATAAAATTGCATCTTCTTTATTCATTACAGCACTGATTGCTGCCATATTACAGTTAAATCCTGATTGATAAGCAATCGCTGCTTCTGTTCCTTTGAATTCTGCTAACTTTTCTTCTAATTTCACGTGTAAATCTAATGTACCGTTGATTGTACGTACAGCACCAGCACCTACACCATGTGTATCAACTGCTTCTTTTGCAACCTTTTTCATACGTTCATTCGTTGCTAATCCTAAATAGTTATTTGAAGATAAGTTAATTAAGTCTTTTCCTTTAACTTTGATGATTGGACCATTTGCACCTTCAACAACGTTAATTTCGTTGTATAAACCGTTGTTTTTTAAATGATCTAAATTCTCCGTTAAAAATTGTTGTAATACTTTAGACATGTATAGCACTCCTTTAAAGTGATTGAGTAATTTCAACTTCATCATAACACAAATAAAACGCTTACTTCTATTATTAAATTCGTTTTACTTAAATTTCGATTTATTTAAATATTCACACACTTTTGGTAAACTAGTCTTATACTTTACATAAAAGGAAAGAGGTGGCGATTCATGTTTGACTCAATACATGCTTATCAAGAAGAACTAACACATATTAGACGTCATTTACATATGCATCCTGAATTATCGTTCCAAGAAACGAAGACGTATCAGTTTATTTTAAATTATCTAAAAGCGCTACCACACATTAATATTAGAGAGCATGTTGGTGAAAAAGGTATCGTCGCTACTTTATCAAATGGCAATGGTCAAAACATCGCGCTTCGTGCTGACTTTGATGCATTACCTATTCAAGATGAAAAAGATGTACCTTATAAATCTACAGTTGATGGCGTTATGCACGCATGTGGACATGACGCGCATACAGCAACACTACTCGTCACTGCGAAACATCTTGCACATCACATTGAACAAGTCAAAGGTACTGTGACTTTCTTATTCCAATTTGCTGAAGAAATTGCGCCTGGTGGAGCAAATTTTATGGTACAAGATGGTGCCATTGAAAATGTTGATAAGGTATATGGCAACCATTATTGGGCAACCTATGATGTAGGCGTTGTAAAGTCGATAAATGGTCCGTTACTTGCAAGTCCAGATATGTTTGATATCACCATCTATGGCGCAGGAGGACATGGTGCTAAACCGCATCTCACAAAAGATGCTATCGTTATCATGGCTGAATTAATTAACCAATTACAAACGATTGTATCTAGAAATGTGAATCCTGTTGATCAAGCTGTTGTGACGATTGGAAGAGTAGAAGCTGGAGATGCCTTTAACGTTATTGCAGATCACGCAAAATGCTCAGGCACTGTAAGAACATATACATCTGAAGTTAAATATTTAATCAAAGAACGCATCGAACAAGAACTCAAAGGATTCGCGATTTCTAAAGGGATTACCTATGATTTAGACTATACACTTGGCTTTCCTGCAGTTGTTAACCATGAACAAGAATATGAAGTAATCAAACGCGCAGCAAAACGGGCTGGCCTAAAATACGAAGATTCTAAGCCTTTAATGATTGGTGAAGATTTCTCTTATTATATTCTTGATAAACCTGGTGCCTTCTTTTTAACAGCAGCTGGTTCAAGTGATTATCCACCGCACCATCATCCAATGTTCGACATTAATGAAACATCAATGGTCAACGGTTTAAAAATGTTTTTAAGCATTCTTATGGAAGAAGGTGTATTCATCAATGACACAAATTGAAGCAATTATCGAAGAAAGTGAAAAATATTTTGATGAGCTCGTAGAAATCAGAAGACATCTACATATGTATCCAGAGTTATCATTCCAAGAAGAAAAGACACCACAATTTATTGCACATTACCTTGAAGATTTAGGGATTGATGTAACTACTGGTGTTGGTGGTAGAGGCGTTGTGGGTCGTTTGATTAAAGATCCTCAACTTCCTACTATAGCTATTCGTGCTGATTTTGACGCACTACCGATACAAGATGAAAAAGAAGTACCTTATAAGTCAACTGTAGACGGTGTCATGCATGCATGTGGACATGATGCACACACAGCAGTATTATTAATCACTGCCCGAATTCTAGCTGAATATAGAGACCATTTAAAAGGTAACATCATATTCATTCATCAACATGCTGAGGAAGTTGATCCTGGTGGCGCGATACAAATGATTGCAGACAACTGCTTACAAGGCGTTGATATCATTATTGGACAGCATGTTTCTAGCAGTATTCCTGTAGGAAAAGTAGGATATAAATATGGGACTGCTACAGGGATTCCAGATGATTTCTGGATTACGATACAAGGAAAAGGTGGACATGCAGCCCATCCTGATACGACTATCGATCCCGTCGCTGCAACGATTAAACTATGCAATGATCTACAATACATCGTTTCACGTAAAACGAAACCCACTTCACCTGCTGTATTATCGATAACACAGTTAGATGCTGGTGATACAAACAATGTTATACCAGATACTGCGCGTATTGCTGGTACGATTAGAACATTTGATGCAGAAACACAAAACAACATTTACGAAGAGCTTAAACGCACGCTTGAAGGATTAGTTACAACGACTGGCATTACTTATGAATTGAAGTATTTAAAAGGATATCCACCTGTTGTAAACACAGATAAAGAAACCGATTTAATTGTTAATGCTGCTAAAAAAATTGAAAGTATTGATGAACTTGTTGAATTAGAAGCTTCCCTTGGTGGAGAAGATTTCTCATATTATTTACAACGAGTACCAGGTTCATTCTTCTATACAGGAACTAGAAACGAGCATTTCAAAGCAGATTTTCCACATCACCATCCTAAATTTGATATTGATGAAAAAGGAATGATGAATGCAGTCAAAGTATTTTTACAAGCTACTTTTGATTATTTAGAGGAGGATGTATAAATGTACGCACAAGAAGTTGACCAATATACAGAGGAACTTATCCAAATTAGAAGACATTTGCACAAACATCCAGAATTGTCTTTCCAAGAAACTAATACAAAAGCATTTATAGCCGACTATTTAGAAAAATTAGGTATTGAAGTAACGAGAGATGTAGGTGGTAATGGTGTTATAGGAAAAATATATGGCAAAAAACCTGGTCCAACTGTACTTTTAAGAGCCGACTTTGATGCGCTACCAATTCAAGATGAGAAAGATGTCGCATATAAGTCAACAGTTGACGGCGTCATGCATGCATGTGGTCACGACGGCCATACTGCTATGTTATTAATCACAGCAAAGATATTAAAAGCGCATGAAGCAGATATACACGGTACAATTATACTCTGCCACCAACATGCTGAAGAACAACTACCTGGTGGTGCAAAAGCAATGATTGATGCTGGTATATTAGAAGGTGTTGATTACGTCTTCGGTACACATACCTCAAGTTTATTAGAAACAGGTAAAATCGCTTTTTGTCATGGGGCGGCATATGCCAATTCAGACACACTAAAAATCCATATACAAGGTCAAGGTGGTCATGGGGCTGAACCACATACAACAAAAGATGCCATCATTGCTGCCAGTCAATTGATCTCACAATATCAAACCATCATTTCAAGAAGTGTCGATCCAATAGATACTGGTGTTGTCACAATTGGTGAATTTAAATCAGGTAACGCATTTAATGTCATTGCAGATACTGCCTACTTATCTGGTACAGTACGTACCTATGACCCTAGTGTAAAGAAGCGTATTAAAGAAAGACTAGAAACTATAAATAAAGGTGTTGAAACAAGTTTTGAAGTGTCTATTGATATGAATTACATAGACGGTTATCCAGTGCTGATTAATACAAAGAATGAAACAGATTGGCT
Source organism: Macrococcus sp. DPC7161 (assembly GCF_004117835.1). GTDB lineage: Bacteria > Bacillota > Bacilli > Staphylococcales > Staphylococcaceae > SDSC01. The sequence continues at coordinate 73,653 of NZ_SDSC01000006.1, forward strand.
CATACAACTCGCTGAAACTGTAGTGAACAAAGATCAAGTAGAAATGTTTGCCCCTTCACTTGGCGGTGAAGATTTTAGTTATTTCTTACAAGAAAGACCAGGTTGTTATTTTTACACAGGTGTTAGAAATGAAGAAAAACAATGCCATTATCCTCATCATCATCCTAAATTTAATTTGGACGAAGCAGGACTCGTCAATGGTGTAAAAATGTTTGTAACCCTTATTGAAAACATTAAAACTTTATAAAAAAAATCCGAAGAGCGTCCTCTTCGGATTTTTTATGATTCACAAAAGTGAATTATTTTTCGATTACAGATACAACACCTGAACCTACTGTACGTCCACCTTCACGGATTGAGAAACGAGTACCGTCTTCGATCGCGATTGGTGAGATTAATTCTACGTTCATTTCAACGTTATCGCCAGGCATTACCATTTCAGTACCTTCTGGTAAGTTAACTACACCAGTAACGTCTGTAGTACGGAAATAGAATTGTGGGCGGTAGTTTGAGAAGAATGGAGTATGACGTCCACCTTCTTCTTTAGATAAAACGTAAACTTCAGCTTTGAATTTTGTGTGTGGTGTGATTGAACCTGGTTTAGCTAATACTTGACCACGTTGAACATCGTCACGTGAAACCCCACGTAATAATGCACCGATGTTGTCACCAGCTTCAGCGTAATCTAATAATTTACGGAACATTTCAACACCTGTTACAGTTGTTTTAGATGGCTCTTCAGTTAAACCAATGATTTCAACTTCTTCACCAACTTTAACTTGTCCACGCTCAACACGTCCAGTAGCAACTGTACCACGACCAGTAATTGAGAATACGTCCTCAACTGGCATCATGAATGGTTTTTCAGAGTCACGTTCTGGAGTTGGGATGTACTCGTCAACTGCGTTCATTAATTCCATGATTTTTTCTTCATATTCTTCAACGCCTTCTAATGCTTTTAAAGCAGATCCAGCGATTACAGGTACATCGTCACCTGGGAAGTCATATTCAGATAATAAGTCACGAACTTCCATTTCAACTAATTCTAATAATTCTTCGTCGTCAACCATGTCAACTTTGTTTAAGAATACTACTAATGCAGGTACACCTACGTTACGTGATAAAAGGATGTGCTCACGAGTTTGAGGCATTGGACCGTCAGCAGCAGATACTACTAAGATACCACCGTCCATTTGCGCAGCACCAGTGATCATGTTTTTAACATAGTCAGCGTGTCCTGGGCAGTCTACGTGTGCGTAGTGACGAGATTCAGTTTCATACTCGATGTGTGAAGTATTGATTGTGATACCACGTTCTTTTTCTTCAGGTGCGTTATCGATTTGGTCGTATGAACGAGCTTCCCCACCTAATTTTTTTGCTAATACAGTTGCAATTGCAGCTGTTAAAGTTGTTTTACCGTGGTCAACGTGACCGATAGTACCAATATTGGCATGTGTTTTCGAGCGATCAAATTTTTCTTTAGCCATTTCGAAATCTCTCCTTAAAATTATGGAATTTATTTTATATTACTCATGAGGGATTCTCACCCTCATGAGGAAAACCTATAGTTCTTTTATAAAGCATTTGGGTAAAAAAATCAATTAGTTAAACTGTGCACCGTTTAAATATTAATTATTCACCTTTGTTTTTCTTGATGATGTCTTCAGCAATTGATTTTGGTACTTCTTCATAGTGATCAAATACCATTGAGTATGTACCGCGACCTTGCGTGTTAGAACGTAAGTTTGTTGCATAACCGAACATTTCAGCTAATGGTACGAATGCGCGAACAACTTGTGCGTTACCGCGAGCTTCCATACCTTCAACACGTCCACGACGGCTAGTAACGTCACCCATGATATCTCCCATGTATTCTTCAGGCATAACGATTTCAACCTTCATCATAGGTTCTAAGATAACAGGGTTACATTTTTTAGCAGCTTCTTTTAATGCTAATGAAGCAGCAACTTTGAAGGCCATCTCAGATGAATCGACATCATGGTATGAACCATCAAATAATTTAGCTTTTACATCGATTAATGGATATCCAGCTAATACACCGTTTTCCATTGCATCTTTTAATCCAGCTTCAACTGAAGGGATGTATTCACGAGGAACTACCCCACCGACGATAGCGTTTTCGAATTCGAAACCAGCACCGACTTCGTTTGGAGTGAATTCAATGTGAACATCACCGTATTGACCACGACCACCTGATTGACGTGAGAATTTACCTTGAACTGCAGCAGCTGTTTTGAACGTTTCACGGTAAGATACCATTGGCGCACCAACTGTACATTCAACTTTAAATTCACGTTTCATACGGTCAACAAGGATGTCTAAGTGTAACTCACCCATACCACCGATGATAACTTGTCCTGTTTCAGGATCTGTATGTGCGTGGAAAGTTGGATCTTCTTCTTGTAATTTAACTAAAGCGTTAGTCATTTTATCTTGGTCAGCCTTAGATTTAGGCTCAACAGATAAGTGAATAACTGGTTCTGGGAACTCCATAGATTCTAAGATTACTTGAGTCTTTTCATCACATAAAGTGTCACCAGTTGTTGTATCTTTTAAACCTACTGCAGCAGCGATATCTCCAGCGTATACTTCAGAGATCTCTTCACGTGAGTTAGCGTGCATTTGTAAGATACGTCCTACACGTTCACGTTTACCTTTAGTAGCGTTTTGTACGTATGAACCTGATTGTAAAGTACCAGAATACACACGGAAGAATGTTAATTTACCTACGAATGGGTCAGTCATAACTTTGAATGCTAAAGCTGCAAATGGCTCTGCATCATCTGGTTTAGCGATGATTTCAGCATCTTTATCGTCAACTTCGTGACCTACGATTGGTTTAACATCTAATGGTGATGGTAAGTATTCGATTGCTGCATCAAGCATTAATTGAACACCTTTGTTTTTGAATGCTGTACCAGCTAATACTGGGAAGAATTCAACATCACAAGTAGCTTGACGGATTGCAGCTTTCAATTCTTCAACTGAAATCTCTTCTCCACCTAAGTACTTATCCATTAAGTCTTCGTTTACATCAGCAACTGCTTCGATTAACGCTTCACGCGCAGCTTCAGCATCTGCTAAGTATTCTTCAGGTACGTCAGTTACTTCAATGTCAGTACCTAATTCATTTGTATAAGTGTGTAATTTCATTTCAACTAAATCTACGATTGCGTTGAATTGATCTTCAGCACCGATAGGCATTTGAATTGGGTGTGCATTTGCTTGTAATCTATCGTGTAAAGTACCTACAGAGTAATTGAAGTCCGCACCAGTTTTATCCATTTTGTTAATGAATACGATACGAGGTACTCCGTAAGTTGTAGCTTGACGCCAAACTGTTTCAGTTTGAGGTTCAACACCTGATTGTGCATCAAGTACTGTAACAGCACCATCAAGTACACGTAATGAACGTTCAACCTCAACAGTGAAGTCTACGTGTCCAGGTGTATCGATGATGTTAATGCGGTGACCATTCCACTGAGCTGTTGTAGCAGCTGAAGTGATTGTGATACCACGTTCTTGTTCTTGTTCCATCCAGTCCATTTGTGAAGCACCTTCGTGTGTTTCACCAATTTTATGGATACGACCAGTATAATAAAGAATACGTTCAGTAGTCGTCGTTTTACCAGCATCGATGTGAGCCATGATACCGATATTACGCGTGTTCTTCAAAGAGAATTCTCTTGCCATGGGTATTCTTTCTCCTTCCAGGATAGGTTTTATTTTAAATAGAAACATAGCCCTAAAGTATTATACAGTTATCCCGTACAACACCAAAGGGTTATATTTCGTCTTACCAACGGTAATGAGCAAATGCTTTGTTTGCTTCAGCCATTTTATGAGTATCTTCGCGTTTCTTAACAGCACCACCAGTGTTGTTAGCAGCATCTAAGATTTCATTAGCTAAACGCTCTTCCATAGTTTTTTCACCACGAAGACGTGCGTAGTTCACTAACCAACGTAATCCTAAAGTTGTACGACGCTCAGCGCGTACTTCTACAGGTACTTGGTAGTTAGAACCCCCAACACGACGAGCTTTAACTTCTAATACAGGCATAATGTTATTGATTGCTTCTTCAAATACTTCCATTGCATCACGACCAGAACGTTCTTGAACTAAATCGAATGCAGCGTATAAGATTTTTTGAGCAGTACCACGTTTACCATCGATCATAATTTTGTTGATTAATTTAGTAACTAATTTTGAATTATGAATTGGATCCGGTAATACGTCTCTTTTTGCAACAGGTCCTTTACGAGGCATTATAATATCCTCCTTCCTTAGTATATTTTTTTTATAATTTCATGTCTAGCGAGAAACATACATTTACATAAATGAAATATTTCTCCTCAATTAATGTCAGTCATTAATTATTTTTTTGCTTTAGGGCGTTTAGCACCGTATAAAGAACGACCTTGCATACGGCCATCAACACCTGAAGTATCTAATGCACCACGTACGATATGGTAACGTACCCCTGGTAAGTCTTTTACACGTCCACCACGAATAAGTACAACACTGTGTTCTTGTAAGTTGTGTCCGATACCAGGAATGTAAGCATTAACTTCAATATTATTTGATAAACGCACACGTGCATATTTACGTAACGCTGAGTTAGGTTTTTTAGGAGTCATAGTACCTACACGAGTACAAACACCACGTTTTTGTGGAGATGCAACATCAGTAGCTTTTTTCTTGTGACTGTTATAACCTTTGTTTAACGCAGGTGCAGTTGATTTTTTAATTTTTGAAGTACGAGGCTTCTTAACTAATTGGTTAATAGTTGGCATTTTGAGTTTCCTCCTCTCTTTTCTTTAATTCCACACATCCAGGTGGTTCATTTTTTGAGTAAATAAAAATTTGTAAGATAACCGCCTTACAAAGCGGGTTTCAAATGAGCAACAACTGTTGCATTCACTTGGATGCCATATTGCTTACCCAATGCTTTCTTAGAAGCACTGAATTCAATAGGTACATTTAACTGTTGTGCTAAAACTAGCACATTCGCTAGAAGATGGATATCCGTATCACGTGCAATCACAAGAGATAACACTTGATCACGCTTAAGAGCTTTTAAAGACTCTTTATATCCTACAACAAATTGATTCGAATACATCACTTTTTCATTAGACATATAATCCTCCAAAGCGTTTCTTCATCAACCTTTATAATTCTAACATCGTTTAGAATTTGTGTCAACAAAGTTTTTAAGCTTTGGAGGATTATTTATTTCTTAAGCTGTGGGCGAATAATCGATTACGATATGTTTATAATCTAACGTGCCATATGAATGTGTTTTTATATTTTTAATAGACTGTGGTATCTCTACTTCACGCTGATTCAAAGCTAATGGTACAAATAATTTCTTCAACTCTAAATATCTAATATACTGGTTGGCAACTGTAGCAGGTGCATCATGTCTCATATATGCTTCATCTTCCATAATACTTCTACCTGGATTGATTGTGCTATACCATTCTTGAAATTTGCATTGCGTAAGTAAATCATAAGTTTTGAATGGTTGTATTTGATTATAGTTTTCATACATCCAAATGAAATCCACATCCGTGTTCAGTAAATGCGTGTTTAAATAATCAATATGGCTCATAACAATGATATTTAATTCAACTTCATAAGTAGCAAATAATTGTTTTAATATTTTATAAAACGCCTCTGTCTTTTCATTTGCAAGTACTGTAATTGGTCTGTTAAATTTTACTGCGGTTGCTTTATCTGGCAATTGCCCATCACATGGAATATAGAAATGATTAACATTGTCTTCAGGATGTATATATTGTCCAAGTAAATGACAAAAAATATCTGTAATAAAACCACGTTGTGTAACAGTTAATGTTTTGTGTGGATTAAACAAAAGAAATTCATTGCCAATCGGCACTTTCTTGATTGTACTTTCTTCATTTCCTTTGATACCACCTGAACGCATTTCAGATATTTCTTTTTTCGTGTGAATATAAATCGTTTCAATATCCGCTAAATTCCCTCTATAGTACACATTATGTTTCAGTACCATTTCATCAGGTTCAAAACGTTCTATATAATAAGGACCTGTCCCTACCAATTCACCACTTGGTAGTTTTTTGTATATGCTGCTATATCTACTCGAAAGTGTATATTCAAAATACTTAGGTCGTTTATTAAACTTTAATAATAGATAATGATTATTGATGACCTCAATTGCTTCAATCACCGAAAAAATCGGTCGATATAAACTATCTTCAATCAGTTGTTCTAATGAATGTTTAACATCTTTAGCAGTTAAATTGCTTCCATTCGAAAACTTTATATCTTTTTTCAAATGTAAATGTAAAGTATTCTCAATCCATTCATCAAAACTCAATAAATTTCTTTTTACTTCACCCTTATTTGTCGTTCGATACAACGCGTCAAATACTTGATAAGATATTTGTGCACCAATCGTATCATTTAAAAATGCAGGATGTATTTCAGTAGGTAATTGTGGCACATATTCAATAAACTTAGATCTTTCAATTTCATTCGTTTGATTTAAAACTTGATTAATCTTCCTCTGAATCACGTGTGCTGAATTATCGTTCCAAGAATAATTCACATAAGCTTGAATTTCTTTAAACTTTGCTGTTTCTAATACAGCAAGTACTTCATTAAGAATAATTGCTTCTACATCTTGTTTAAAAATAATCTCAATCTTATTCCCTCTACCACGTCCAGGAATATATTCAATTAAATCCTCTTCTTGCCAAGCACTAAATAATCTTACTAGTTGTCTTTCAGAGATGTTTAAATACTCTGATAGTCCTTTTAATGTATATTCTGTTTCTATATCCGTTATATAGCGTTTAATATCTAATAGTCTTTTATCAATCATTTAAAGGTACCTCATTTTTCATGATAATCGATCTATAATTAATCACTCCATACATATTGGTTGTGATGTTTTCAAAATGACTTGGCAATTCAAATACTTTATGATAGCGGTCAAGCTCAATCATAAAACAGTTTTCTTGAACAAATTGTTTATATATTCTCTCAATATATGTCCAATAAGGCTTGTGTTTATAGTTATAAATATACATAAAATTTTGACTTTCCGGCAAATGTCGATACCATTCTGAATATTTACCATTAATCAGCAAGTCATAGAACACATAATCTGACGGTACGCATTCATTCATAAAAATTGCGTCTACGTCAAAAGTGATAATATCATTTTGAATATAATCATCTAAAGTCATTTCGACGACTTCAAATGATTTAGACATACGTCTAAATAGATCAATCATCTTCTCAGTTGAACCTTTCGAACCTTTTAACTTCATGATTTTTAATGATTCAATAAACGGTTCAAATTTAATTTCTTCATCCTTTTGGAATTCTCTCACAATGCGTTCAGCTTCTTTACGGTTTGCTAATGTGATTTTCGAATTAGGATTGAATAATAAAAAATTAAAGATATAAGATTGAAACGTTTCTTTTTCTTTCAATGCGTTATGATTAAAATACGCTCTATATTTATCATTATCATTAATCAATAAAATCCCTGTGATATCAGGTGTAGGACCATGATAGTAAGGATTAATTTTTAATTTTATATTGTCTTCATCTTGTGATTCTATCTCGTATGCTCCAGTAAAATAAGTCTGCCCGTCACGCACTTTATAAATCGTAGAAAACTCTTGAGATAAAATTATTTTTACAATATCCATACGTTTTTGAAAAGTAATTTTAAATTTATAATGATCTAGAACTTCAATACCTAAAACACTATTTAAATCCGAAAATAATCGTTTCTTTTCGATCATACTTTTCAAACAATCGACCACATCTGCTGCAAACAAAATATCTCCATTTGAGAATCTAATATTCCTCCTCAAATGTATAAACAATTCATTGCCAACCCACTCATCATATAAAACTAAAAGATTATGAATTTCATTATTGTAATTATAATATAATCTATCTCCAACATTTAATAAGATGGTACTTAAAGAAATATCCATACTTTCTAGTGGATGAATACGTTGAGGTATACGATAAATATAATCAATATGATAGTCTGATAAATCACTTTCTTTTTTTCCGTATAAACTTTCTTCAATACAAACTTTGATTGCTTTCCTAGTATCGTCATGCATCGGATAATCAATAATGGCTTGCAGTGATTCCATCGTATAATTATTAATATTACGAATCAAATATGTAATAAACTCTTGCTCAATATCTACATTAAAGATAATTTCAGAAGCATTACCACGTCCAACACCGCTGTTGTATGTTAAAATCCCTTCATCTTGCCATTTATTAAGCAGTCGCGTCAGCTGCCTTGTTGTCACTGAGAATAGGTCTGCAATTTCATCACGATTGAATGTATGTTCTTTTAAATATAAATCTAATTTGAATAGACGTTCATCCACATTATAAATTGCAAACCCCTCCTTCTCTATTTAGACATGAAATTCGTTACAAAATAGATCCACCAAAACCTGTAATAAAAGTCGGCATACCATGTAAATCAGCACTTGGTAGTGACTCTGAAGTCGCTTTATTATTTAGGAATTCTTGCTTCATACGCTTGTCCTTCTGTGGTGAATTCTTATGATTATTTGTAACTACATTAACAGTATTACTATCTTCTTTTGGTGTTTTAGTTTTTGTATGCTTTTTTTTATCTATTTCCTTTACATCGTGATGTGATTTGTTTATGTTTTCTTTTTCAACTTCAACAATGATTTTCGAAATTCGATTAATCGTAGTTTTTACAGCTTCCATTTTAATATTCGGTAATATTAATGGACTCACCAATTCTTTTGATTGAGGATTAACTACTGGGTTGGTTTTCGTAACTACAAGATTACCTGGTTGTTTCGTTGGTGATACTGCAGTTACTGGTTCTTGTGTCGACGGTTCTGTTGTTACTGGTTCTTGCGTCGACGGTTCTGTTGTTACTGGTTCTTGCGTCGATGGTTCTGTCGTTACTGGTTCTTGCGTCGACGGTTCTGTTGTTACTGGTTCTTGCGTCGACGGTTCTGTTGTTACTGGTTCTTGTGTCGACGGTTCTGTTGTTACTGGTTCTTGTGTTGACGGTTCTGTCGTCACTGGTTCTTGAACTGGTGGAGGCAATATTAAACTTACATGTGTAGTACGATAACCAAATGTTGAAAATGTCACACTTTTTGTTAACGTTGGATCCTTTGCATCATAGTGACTAAACACGATTTCATAATTTCCAGCTTTCATTCTTGGAAAAGAAAAATATCCTGATCCATCCGTTATCTGAGTATATTGGCTATTCGTATCTAAATTAGTTAATACTACAACAACTCCAGGAGTTTGAGTATCGATTGTGCCGTTGCTATCGATATCAATACCACTATGTCCAAAAATATCACTAACTTGACTATTTCCTGGCGCATTAACAGTATCAATTGGTGCTGTTGTGCTTCCAGGTGTCGGTGCTGCAAATGCTGAGTGTGATAACAATAAAGAAGCACCAATAACAACAGATGTTGTACTAGCTGCTAATTTTCTAATACTAAATTGCTGCATGTAATCATTTCGTTTTTTCATTTTAATGTCTCCCTTGAAATAAATAGGGCATACTTATCTCATTATAGTTTAATTCTCAATAATGAATATTTTACTACATTTTAACAAAAAAAATCATGTATTTATGTAAATAAATCAATTAACTTATAAAAAATTTAAATCTCACTCTATATTTCGACACATCTTTTTGTTGGTATCTTGCACAGCATGAATAAAAAAGAAGTGTGATTACTAATCACACTTCTTTTAAAAGATTATATACGATTATTCAGTTACGAATGCTTCTTCTGGTTCAAAATCTGGTGCATCTTTTTCGTAACCTACATCACGATAACGACGCATTCCTGTACCAGCTGGGATTAACTTACCAATGATAACATTTTCTTTTAATCCTAATAAGTCATCACGTTTACCTTTAATTGCTGCATCTGTTAATACACGAGTTGTTTCTTGGAATGACGCTGCTGATAAGAAACTTTCTGTTTCTAATGAAGCTTTTGTAATACCAAGTAAAACTGGTTTCGCAGTTGCAGGGCGTTTTCTGTTTTTGAATACCGCTTTGTTTGCATCTGTAAATGTATGAATATCTACTAATGCACCAGGTAATAGATTTGTATCTCCAGCTTCGATAATACGTACTTTACGTAACATTTGACGTACCATTACCTCAACGTGTTTGTCCGAGATTTCTACCCCTTGCATACGGTAAACTTTTTGTACTTCTTTTAATAAGTAGCTTTGAGTCGCATTTAAACCAGCGATTGCTAATAATTCTTTAGGCTCAATAGAACCTTCAGTCATTACTTCACCACGGGCAATTTTTTGACCGATTTCTACTTTTAATCTCGCAGTACCAGGTGCTAAGTATGTACGTACTTCGTTCTCACCTTTAACTTTGATTTCTTGCATACGATCTTTAACAACGTTAATTTCGATGATTTCACCATTGATTTCAGAAATAACCGCTTGACCTTTTGGATTACGCGCTTCGAATAACTCTTGAATACGCGGTAAACCTTGAGTGATATCGGCACCGGCTACCCCACCTGTATGGAAAGTACGCATTGTTAACTGTGTACCAGGTTCACCGATAGATTGAGCAGCGATTGTACCAACTGCTTCACCAACCTCAACTTTTTCACCTGTTGCAAGGTTTTTACCATAACATTTTTCACATACACCGTGACGCGTGTTACATGTAAATGCAGAACGGATATACATTTCTTCAATACCAGCATCAACGATTTGTTTCGCGATTTCTGGTGTGATTAATTCATTTGACTTAACAATGATTTCTTTCGTTTCAGGATGTCTCACTGTTTCACGTGAGTAACGTCCTTCTAAACGTTCAATGAATGGCTCAATTAATTCTGAACCTTCTTTAATTGCTGATACAAGTAAACCACGGTCAGTTCCACAATCTGCTTCACGAACGATAACATCTTGCGCAACGTCTACTAAACGACGTGTTAAGTAACCTGAATCGGCAGTTTTAAGTGCTGTATCGGCAAGACCTTTACGCGCACCGTGTGTTGAGATGAAGTATTCTAATACCGTTAAACCTTCACGGAATGAAGATTTGATAGGTAACTCAATGATACGACCAGCTGGGTTGGCCATCAGACCACGCATACCAGCAAGTTGCGTAAAGTTAGATGCGTTACCACGGGCACCAGAGTCACTCATCATGAAGATTGGATTCAAGTTATCTAATGAGTTCATTAATTTTGATTGAATTTCATCTTTAGCTTTTGTCCAAATTTCGATAACTGCCGCATAACGTTCACTTTCAGTAATTAAACCACGTGTGAATTGTTTTGTAACTTTATCTACTTTTTGTTCAGCTGCTTGAATAATTTCTTGTTTATCTGGTAATACCACGATATCAGATACACCTACAGTGATACCAGCACGTGATGAATACTTAAATCCTAAGTCTTTCATTCTGTCTAACATCATTGAAGTGTCAGTAATATGGAATCGATTAAATACTTCAGCAATGATTTGTCCTAAGAACTTTTTATTGAAAGGTTTAACAAGAGGTTGTTCTTCTAAATATTTCAATAAACCTTCTTCAGTTAAATCTCTTGCATCAATGAAGTATTTATCAGGTGTAACTGTTTCTAAGTTAGATAAAGTTGGTTCATTAATGAATGGGAATGATTCCGGCATAATTTCATTAAAGATTACTTTACCTACAGAAGTTACTAATAATTGTTTGTTTTGTTTTTCTGTAAATGTCGGATTATTAAATGATCCAGCATTTACAGCAATACGTGAATGTAAATGAACGTAACCATTGACATAAGCCATCATCACTTCATTTGCATCTTTAAAGATTCTACCTTCACCAATTGTACCTAATCGCTCTAATGTTAAGTAGTAGTTACCTAATACCATGTCCTGAGATGGCGTAACAACTGGTTTACCATCTTTAGGGTTTAAGATATTTTGAGCAGCTAACATTAACATACGTGCTTCAGCTTGTGCTTCTTTTGATAACGGTACGTGAACGGCCATTTGGTCACCATCGAAATCGGCATTGTATGCAGTTGTTACAAGTGGATGTAAACGAATTGCACGACCTTCAACTAATGTCGGTTCGAATGCTTGGATACCTAAACGGTGAAGCGTTGGTGCACGGTTTAAAAGTACTGGGTGTTCACGAATAACATCTTCTAAAACATCCCAAACTTCAGCTTCCATACGCTCAATTTTACCTTTAGCGTTCTTGATGTTTGTAGCAATTTCACGTTCAACAAGTTCTTTCATTACAAATGGTTTGAATAATTCAAGTGCCATTTCTTTTGGAAGACCACATTGATACATTTTTAAGTTTGGACCTACAACGATAACCGAACGACCAGAATAGTCAACACGCTTACCAAGTAAGTTTTGACGGAAACGACCTTGTTTCCCTTTTAACATATGTGATAAAGATTTTAATGGACGGTTACCTGGTCCAGTAACTGGACGGCCACGACGACCATTATCGATTAAAGCATCAACAGCTTCTTGTAACATACGTTTTTCGTTTTGAACGATGATGCCAGGAGCACCTAAATCTAATAAACGTTTTAAACGGTTGTTACGGTTGATTACACGACGATATAAATCGTTTAAATCACTCGTTGCAAAACGTCCACCATCTAATTGAACCATTGGGCGAATTTCAGGTGGGATGATTGGTAATACATCTAAAATCATCCAAGATGGATCATTTCCAGAGTTACGGAATGATTCAACAACTTCTAAACGTTTAATCGCTCTTGTTAAACGTTGTCCTGTTGCAGATTCTAATTCTTCACGTAACATTCTTAATTCAGCATCTAAATCGATAGATGTTAATAAATCCTTAATGGCTTCAGCACCCATTTTTGCAGTAAATTGACCAGGGAATTTATCGTAATACTCACGGTATTCACGTTCTGATAATAAAGATTTTTTCTCTAAACCAGTTGGACCTGGGTCAATAACAGCATAAGAAGCAAAGTAAATTACTTCTTCTAATGAACGTGGAGACATATCTAATAAAAGACCCATTCTACTTGGAATACCTTTAAAGTACCAAATATGTGATACAGGTGCTGCTAATTCAATATGACCCATGCGCTCACGACGCACTTTAGATTTTGTTACTTCAACGCCACAACGATCACAGACCATACCTTTGTAACGTACACGTTTATATTTACCACAGCTACATTCCCAGTCCTTAGTAGGTCCGAAAATTTTCTCACAGAATAAACCATCTCTTTCAGGTTTTAATGTACGGTAGTTAATTGTTTCTGGCTTTTTAACTTCACCATAACTCCAAGAACGAATTTTTTCAGGTGAAGCGAGACCTATCTTCATGTAATGAAAGTTATTTACATCAATCAAAGCCCTACCTCCTCAAATTTATTAAAAATTTTATTTAAAAACGAATATAAAGCATTGTATTGGGCTCTAGCCCAATACAATATTTAGTTGAGACTTGATTATTCAGTGATCTCAGCTTGTGTTTGTGCTTGAACTGCTGGTTCTGGTGTTAATTGTGGTTTATGATCGATGAAATCGTCATCTTCTAAATCACGCATTTCAATTTCTTGATCTTTATTATCCATCACTTTAACATCTAAACCTAAACTTTGTAATTCTTTCATCAATACGCGGAATGATTCAGGAACACCTGGACGTGGAATGTTTTCACCTTTTACGATAGCTTCGTAAGTTTTCACACGACCAACAGTATCATCTGATTTATACGTTAAGATTTCTTGAAGTGTATAAGCAGCACCATAAGCTTCAAGTGCCCATACCTCCATCTCACCAAAACGTTGTCCACCGAATTGCGCTTTACCACCAAGTGGTTGTTGCGTAACTAATGAGTATGGTCCAGTAGAACGTGCGTGTAACTTATCATCAACCATGTGGGCTAATTTAAGCATGTACATAACACCTACTGATACACGGTTATCAAACGGTTCACCAGTACGTCCATCATAAAGTACAGTTTTACCGTCACGTGCCATACCAGCTTCTTCAATTGTTGACCAAACGTCTTCATCGTTCGCACCATCAAATACTGGAGATGCAACGTGTAATCCTAAGTTTTTAGCAGCCATACCTAAGTGTAACTCTAAAACTTGTCCGATATTCATACGTGAAGGTACCCCAAGTGGGTTTAACATGATATCAATTGGACGTCCATCTGGCAAGAACGGCATATCTTCTTCTGGTAAAATACGAGAGATAACCCCTTTATTACCGTGACGACCACACATTTTATCCCCTACATGGATTTTACGTTTTTGAACGATATAAACACGAACTAATTGGTTAACACCTGGAGATAACTCATCGCCATCTTCACGGTTAAACACTTTAACATCTAAAACAATACCACCAGCACCGTGAGGCACACGTAATGAAGTATCACGTACTTCACGTGCTTTCTCACCAAAGATTGCGTGTAATAAACGTTCTTCAGCTGTTAATTCAGTAACCCCTTTAGGTGTTACTTTACCAACTAAGATGTCGCCATCTTTAACTTCAGCACCAACGTAGATAATACCACGTTCGTCTAAGTTTTTAAGTGCATTATCAGAAACATTCGGAATATCACGTGTGATTTCTTCAGGCCCTAATTTTGTATCACGTGCTTCTGATTCATATTCTTCAATATGGATAGAAGTATAAACATCATCTTTAACAAGACGTTCGCTCATGATAACAGCATCCTCGTAGTTATAACCGTCCCAAGTCATGAAACCAACAACAACGTTACGGCCAAGTGCCATCTCACCAAGTTCCATAGAAGGACCATCTGCTAAGATTTCACCTTTCGTTACGATATCGCCCACAGCAATAATAGGACGTTGGTTGTAACATGTACCTGAGTTTGAACGAGCAAACTTCGCTAATTTATATACATCTAATTCTGTTTCAATTTCTTTTCCGCCTTCTTCAACGATACGGCGTACTTTAATTTGACGTGCTTCAACATGTTCAACACGTCCTTTATATTTCGCAACAACAGCCGCACCTGAGTCACGTGCTGCTACATGTTCCATACCAGTACCAACGAATGGTGCTTCTGGATTCATTAAAGGTACTGCTTGACGTTGCATGTTCGCACCCATTAATGCACGGTTCGAGTCATCGTTTTCTAAGAAAGGAATACATGCAGTGGCTGCAGATACAACTTGCTTAGGTGATACATCCATGTAATCCATACGTTCACGTGCCATTGTAGTGTTGTCTCCACGGAAACGACATACAACTTCATCATCTAAGAACTTACCATTTTCATCTAAACGTGCATTGGCTTGGGCTACAACGTATGCATCTTCTTCATCAGCTGTTAAGTAATCGATTTGATCTGTTACTTGATTCGTTTCGATGTTTACTTTACGGTATGGTGTTTCAATGAAACCAAATTCATTGACGCGCGCATAACTTGATAAAGAGTTGATTAATCCGATGTTTGGTCCCTCAGGTGTTTCAATTGGACACATACGGCCATAGTGTGAGTAGTGAACGTCACGTACTTCCATACCAGCACGTTCTCTTGTTAAACCACCAGGTCCTAATGCAGATAAACGACGTTTATGCGTTAACTCTGCTAATGGGTTCGCTTGGTCCATGAATTGTGATAATTGTGAACTACCAAAGAATTCTTTAATAGACGCAATAACAGGACGAATATTAATTAATTGTTGCGGTGTAATCGCTTCAGTATCTTGAATACTCATACGCTCACGAACAACACGTTCCATACGGCTTAAACCGATACGGAATTGATTTTGTAATAATTCACCTACAGAACGTAAGCGACGGTTACCTAAATGGTCGATATCATCTGTATCACCAACACCGTGTAATAAGTTAAAGAAATAACTTAATGAAGCTACAATATCAGCTGGTGTAATACATTTCACTTCTTCATCAGGGAATGCGTTACCGATGATTGTTGTAGTACGTTTTTCTTCATCGCCAGGCACGTACACTTTGATTGATTGGATTTCAATCGGCTCGTCTAATAAACCATTTTCTAAATGGTATACTTTTTGGTTTGCATTATTTTCTAATACATCCATGATCGCATCTAAATTTCTACGATCTAATAATGTACCTTCTTCAGCTACGATTTCACCTGTTTCAACATTTACAATTGGTTCAGCCAATACTTGATTGAATAAACGGTGTTTTAAATGTAACTTTTTGTTCATTTTATAACGACCAACACTTGCTAAATCATAGCGTTTTGGATCGAAGAAACGTGAATATAATAAGCTTCTTGCGTTCTCAACCGTTGGTGGTTCGCCTGGACGTAAACGTTCATAGATTTCAAGTAATGCTGTTTCAACTGAATCAGTATTATCTTTATCTAGCGCATTACGTAAATATTCATTATCACCTAATAAATCGATGATTTCTTGGTCTGTAGAGAAACCTAATGCACGTAATAATACTGTGATTGGTAATTTACGTGTACGGTCAATTCTTACAAACGGTACATCTTTTGCATCTGTTTCGTATTCTAGCCAAGCACCACGGTTAGGGATAACAGTCGTACCGAAGCTCACTTTACCATTTTTATCGACTTTGTCGTTAAAGTAAACTGACGGTGAACGAACAAGCTGAGATACGATAACACGTTCCGCACCATTGATGACAAACGTACCAGTATCCGTCATGATTGGGAAATCACCCATAAATACTTCTTGCTCTTTAACTTCACCTGTTTCTTTAATCACTAAGCGCACTTTAACACGTAAAGGTGCAGCATAAGTTGCATCACGGTTTTTCGCTTCGTCTAAATCGTACTTTGGTTCACCTAATCTGTAATCTACAAATTCTAATGATAAGTTCCCAGTAAAGTCTTCAATCGGTGAAATGTCTCTAA
The DNA here is from genome assembly GCF_004117835.1 of Macrococcus sp. DPC7161. Lineage (GTDB taxonomy): Bacteria > Bacillota > Bacilli > Staphylococcales > Staphylococcaceae > SDSC01. The sequence goes on from NZ_SDSC01000006.1 coordinate 90,611, forward strand.
ACATTTCGATTAAACCTTCTTTTAAGAACCAGTCATAAGATTTCGTTTGAATCTCAATTAAGTTAGGTAATTCTAAAATCTCGGAAATTCTCGCATAACTTCTACGTTTACGGTGTCTTCCGTATTGGATAAGTTGACCTGCCAACAGATTCACCCCTCAAAAAATGTGGTGCGCACAAAATACTTTTTGTAGTGCTACAGTTAAGACAAAAAATGAAAACGGAAGACAATCACTCCATTTTCACTATTAATTTGACTTATCTTTAACTCTATAATTAGTAGAAAAGTACACACTTATTGAATTTAAATTTTTACATTCTATTACTATAACAGACCCCGCGATGAAGGTCAACCTTTTATACTTTTTAAAATAAAATACCCTTTATCTTTTGCAATCACTTCTACATTACCAAATACTGCTTCAAGCTTCTTCTTCGCGCTTGGCATGCCTTGTTTCTTTTGAATCACTACATAAATCGCACCACCAACATTTAAATGATGGATGCTATTTTCTAAAATGCGATGCACAACTTCTTTCCCTGCACGAATGGGTGGATTTGTTACAATCGCATCAAAACTTTCAGTGACTTGCTCTAACGTGTCACTTTCATATACTTTTACGTCTGAAATGCCGTTTTGTATTGCATTCTTTTTTGCAAGCGCCATTGCACGTTCATTAACATCTACCATATGTAAATTTATTGTCGGCAAATGTTTTTTTATCATCAATCCAATTGTGCCGTATCCACAACCAACGTCTAACAACGATTTTACTTCGTGTTGATCATCTAAAAACGCTTTAACAAGTACTTTAGAACCAAAATCAATATCACCTTTACTAAATACACCGTTATCCGTAGAGAGTATTAAAGACATTGGTGCTAAATGATACTCAATGATCGATTCATTACTTTCTACATCTGGATTTTTAGAATAATAATGACCCATTTTACACCTCACTTTTACTTTATTTTATACAAAAAAATTGTATAAAGTAAAAAGAAAAACCCGTTATAAATAACGGGTTTTAAAATTTAAAAGTTAAATGAAATTATTTAACTTCAACAGAAGCTCCAGCTTCTTCTAATTTTTCTTTTAATGCTTCAGCTTCATCTTTAGAGATACCTGATTTGATTACTTTAGGAGCGTTATCAACTAATTCTTTAGCTTCTTTTAATCCTAAACCAGCAGCTTCTTTAACAGCTTTAACAACTTTAATTTTTGAAGCTCCAGCAGATACTAATTCTACATCGAATTCAGTTTTTTCTGCAGCAGCGTCAGCGCCACCAGCAGCACCAGCTACAGCTACAGGAGCAGCAGCAGTTACACCAAATTCTTCTTCGATTGCTTTAACTAAATCGTTTAATTCTAAAACTGACATTTCTTTAATCATTTCGATAATTTTTTCGTTTGACATGATTATAATCCTCCATTTTTTTAAGTTTTAATTTTTTACGCAATACTTGCGAGATTATGCTTCTTCGACAGCTTCAGTACCGTCTTCTTTTTGTTCTCCAACAGCTTTAACTGCATAAGCGAAGTTTCTGATTGGAGCTTGTAATACTGAAAGAACCATTGAGATAAGTCCTTCTTTTGATGGTAAAGACGCGATTGCTTTAACTTCTTCAGCAGAAGTTACTTTACCTTCGATGATACCAGCTTTGATTTCTAATGCTTCGTTTGCTTTAGCAAAGTCAGCAATGATTTTAGCTGGAGCAACTACTTCTTCGTTAGAGAACGCGATTGCGTTTGGACCAGTTAAGAATTCTTCAATACCTTCGATTCCAGCAGCAACTGCAGAACGACGTACTAATGTGTTTTTGTAAACACGGAATTCGATACCAGCTTCACGAAGTTGTTTACGTAGTTCAGTTACTTGCGCAACTGTTAAACCACGGTAGTCAACGATGATTGTAGATACTGAATTTTTTAATTGTTCAGTGATCACATCAGCTTTTTGTTGTTTGATTTCGATAGCTTTTGTACTCATTTTGACACCTCCATTAAGATTTTGAGTGCTTTTTTATATGTAATAAAAAAGCACTTTTCACCCATGGTAAAAAGTGCTTGAACAGTTTCAAGTCAAATTTCACCTCGGTAGGATATTAAGCCGAAGCCCCTACTGTCTTAGGTTATTTATAAAATACAAATTACACTATAACGTGAAATTTGAATCTTGTCAATTGTTTATTAGTTTCTTACTTCAGATGGGTCGATTTTGATACCAGGACCCATTGTAGTTGAAACGTTAACTGATTTGAAGTATGTACCTTTTGCTGAAGCTGGTTTTGCTTTAGCTAATACATCTTTAAGCGCGTTGAAGTTCTCAACTAATTTAGCTTCATCAAATGAAACTTTACCGATTGCAGCGTGTACGATACCTGATTTTTCAGCACGGTACTCAACTTTACCAGCTTTGATTTCGTTAACAGCTTTAGTAACATCCATAGTTACAGTACCTGTTTTAGGGTTTGGCATTAAACCTTTAGGTCCTAATACACGACCTAATTTACCAACTTCACCCATCATGTCAGGTGTAGCTACGATAACATCAAAGTCGAACCAACCTTGGTTGATTTTGTTGATGTATTCTGAATCACCAGCATAGTCTGCTCCAGCAGCTTCAGCTTCTTTTAATTTTTCACCTTTAGCGAAAACTAATACACGTTGTGTTTTACCAGTTCCGTTTGGTAATACTACAGCTCCACGGATTTGTTGGTCATTTTTACGTGTATCGATTCCTAAACGGAATGCAACTTCAACAGATGCGTCAAAGTTTACAGTACTTGTTTCTTTAGCTAATTTGATTGCTTCTTCGATTGAATAGAAAGATGCGCGATCAAACTTTTTAGCGGCTTCTTGATACTTTTTACCTTTTTTAGCCATTTCAATTTCCTCCTTATAGTGGTTTTAGCGGAATGTCCTCCCACGGGCATTGATAAACAATGCAAGAGCAGACGTTTACACGTCTGCTTTAAAACTAGATTTGAAATTAATTATTTAATTTCTACACCCATACTACGAGCAGTACCAGCAATAATACGCATTGCTGCTTCTACGCTAGCCGCATTTAAATCTTCCATTTTAGATTCAGCGATTTCACGTACTTGATCTTCAGTTACTGTAGCAACTTTAGTTTTGTTAGGTTCACCAGAACCTTTTTCAATTTTAGCTGCTTTCTTTAATAATACTGCTGCAGGTGGTGTTTTAGTGATAAATGTAAATGAACGATCTTCAAATACAGAAATTTCAACTGGAATAATTAAACCTGCTTGTTCTTGTGTACGTGCGTTGAATTCTTTACAGAATCCCATAATGTTCACACCTGCTTGACCTAATGCTGGACCAACTGGTGGCGCTGGGTTTGCTTTCCCTGCAGGGATTTGTAATTTAACAACTTTGATTACTTTTTTAGCCACGATGTGCACCTCCTATAATATCGTGATGTGGTCACAGGGCATGATATTTACCCTCCCACTCAACATACGCTTATTTAAGCGACTCTAAAATATTACCATCATACCAATAAAATTGCAAGTGAATTTTTACAATTTTATTTAAATGGTATTCAGGTAATATGAGATGTTGATTTATAACTTTTCGATTTGGTCGAATTCTACTTCTACTTTTGTTTCGCGTCCAAACATATCTACAAGGACTGTTAACTTAAATTTATCCATATCCATTTCAGAAATTTCACCAACTTGATTTGCGAATGGACCAGCAACTAATCTTACTTGCTCGCCAACCTCAACATCAATGTCGATTGTTTTTTCATTCATACCCATAGATTTTAGGATAAACTTCGCTTCTTCTGGTAATAATGGATTCGGCTTAGAACCTGCGCCTGCTGATCCAACGAATCCAGTAACACCAGGTGTGTTACGTACGACATACCAAGATTCATCTGTCATCACTAATTCAACAAGTACATAACCAGGGAAAGTCTTTTTCAAAGATGTCTTTGTTTTCCCTTCTTTATGAGTTGTTTCTTCTTGTTCAGGAATTACTACTCTAAAAATTTGTTCTTGCATGTTCATCGATTCAACACGTTTTTCTAAATTATCTTTTACTTTGTTTTCATAACCAGAATATGTGTGAACGGCATACCAATGTTTTTTGCTTTCTTCAGACATAATGTCCTCCTATTTGATTAACTTAATTAATTCTGAAATTCCAAGGTCGATTCCATAAAAGAAAATAATAAAAAACAATACGACACTAACAACAATGCCTGTGTCTCTTACAACTTCTTTACCTGTTGGCCAAGAAGTTTTTTTCATTTCCGACGCGACACCTTGGAAGAAGTTTTCTTTCTTTTGCATTGTAACCCCTCCAAATATATAAGTACTTTATATCCATCCATGCTTATAAGCATTGTAAAAAAGTATATAAAATTTCATGCTAATCCTAATTTAATATAACGGTGAACTGGTAAAATGTCAATCTAGTTACTACGTTCTAAATAATGATAAACCTTATGCTTTAAACGGTTTATCGTATTATAAATTGTTTTTTCATTTGTTTGTTCAAGCGTTGCAATTTCTTCGATAGGTATTTTTTTCATCAATGCATGTAGTACACGATACTCTATATGTGACAATGATAATTTAATAGGCGTCATACGTTCAAGTAAATCTAAATATTCGCATTCTGATAATGGATTTATTATACGATCATCGGGTAGTTGTTCTAATAAGTTCCTACCTGTTTCATCAAGATTTTCTAAACTTTCTATCGGCTTGGCTCTATACCTATGTCTAAGGATATCTTTAAATCGTAACTTTAACCTATAAAAATAATACGGTTCAAACTGATCGCACTTATCATTATCGTATTGTTGAATACATTCATATAAAACAATCAAACTTTCTTGATACAAAAAATGATGTTCAAATGTAAATAACTTTCTAATATGTACTTCTATACGATTTCTAAGTCTAGTGACAATCGCTTCAAAAGCACCTTCATCCCCCATTTGTGCGCTTTTGACTAACTTATTGATTTGCGTAACTTCATAAACTTCACGTGTTTCAAATATAAAGAACATGAGATTTTTAAACAAAAGTTAACACCCCTTTTGGTTAGTTAACAAAAGTTTAAAAGAAATTACCATTTATTGCAATAGTGCTACATAAGATAATAAATTTTCCTAGTCATGAATACCTCTACGCAAACGTTCAAGCTTTTCTTTAGTCGTTTCATCAATACTTATCCTTGTTCTTGGTCGATTATTCGCTAATCCTTCTATATCCTTTTCAATCAAACTCGCTTCATACCTTAAGTCATTCAGAAATTCTCGAGAAGGTATTCTTAATGCACCAGAACCAAAAATCGTATGTTGTTCGCTCATATCACTCGTCACTACTTTAATTTGTGTTATATGCTTTTCATACAAATCATAAACCAATCGTTCAATCACTTCATCTGCTGTTTCTTTTTCTCTTGAGTAAATGACTTTAATGCCGTGAAAGTAGACTTCTTTTTGACCATCTTTCACATCATATGCATCAAACACAATAATGACTTCATCATCTACTCGTGCTTCGAAGCTTGCTAATGTTAATAACAATTCATTTCTAGCCTCTTCTAAAGATGATTGTGCAATCGTCTTTAGCGTTTGACTTTGCCCAATTACATTATACCCGTCTATGATTGTATAATGTTTTTTCAATTGATCGGATTCCTTTTACGATAAACTTCATACATTAACAAACTTGCAGCAACAGAAGCATTTAAACTATTTACGTGACCAATCATCGGTAAATGAATTAAGAAATCACATTTATCTTTCACTAAGCGACTCATGCCTTCGCCCTCAGAACCTATCACAATGCCCAAGTTCATCCCCGCATCCATTTTGCGGTAGTCTACTGAGTGCTTAGCATCTGTTCCTGCAATCCAATAGCCGACTTCTTTTAAGCGATCAATTGCATGATTTAAGTTCGTTACACGAATGACTGGCACATGTTCAATCGCACCAGTAGATGCTTTAGCAACAGTTTGATTAAGACTTACAGAACGACGTTTAGGAATCATTATGGCATCAATACCAATTGCATCTGCAGTACGAATAATCGACCCTAAGTTGTGCGGATCTTCTAAGCCATCTAGTATCATGACTGTTTTAAGCTTCTCATTATCTGTTTCACTAATAAAATCTTCTAAATCCTTATATTCATATGGTGCAATTTGAGCAAGTATACCTTGGTGTGGTACGTCTGATAAATAATCAATTTTAGATTTTGGAACGGTTTGTGTCACAATTTTATTTTCTTTACATAATTTTAAAATGCTCGAAATTTGTGATTTATTAATGCCTTCTTGAATCAATACTTTATTAATCTCATGTCCTGATTCAATGGCACTTTTTACAGCATGACGGCCAACAATAATATCTTCTTGCATCTAATCCCTACTTTCACATAATTGTATGATGGTATCTAATAAAGATTGTAAGCGTGCTTCTTCTCCACTTAAATGTAAAAATCCAATCACCGCTTCTAAAGCTGTACTCTTCTTATAAGTGACAACATCGGTATTTTTAGCTTTCGTATGACTTTTCGCATTGCGCCCACGCATTAAAACATCTTTTTCTTCATCGGTAAAAAAATTCATTTCTAGCAGTGCTTCATACGTTTGCCCTTGGCTCTTTGCACTCACATATTGGGTAGATAGTCGGTGCAATTCATTCGGTTTTTTATTCTTCTGCCTAACAATATAATCACGCACATATAAATCTAAAACCGCATCTCCTAAATATGCTAACGTCAACGGATTGTATAAACTCGGTTTATCCACGTTTGAATCTCACACCTTGTGCAGTATCTTCAAGAATAATATTTTTCTCTTTTAATAAATCACGGATTTCATCTGCGCGTTTAAAGTCTTTATTTTTACGTGCTTGTTGACGCTCTTCAATCAATGCTTCAATTTCTTCATCTAGCATTTCTTCAGCAACTTCTAATTTCACGCCTAATACTTCACTAAAGATTTCAAAAACTTCAATGTAACGCGCTAACACTTTTTTATCTGTAGATTGATTTTGATTATAAATATTCGCTTGTTTTGCTAATTCATACCAAGCTGTTACTGCATTTGCAGTGTTAAAATCATCATCCATTGCTGTTTCAAACTGTTTTAAGATTGTTTCAATTTTTTCTAATTCTTCAGCATGTTCTACGACATCTACAGAAATCTCTAAACGCTCTTTTAAAGCTTGATAAGCGTTTTGAATACGTTCTAATCCCGCTTTAGCGCTTGCTACAAGTTCCATATTGTAGTTGATTGGGTTTCTATAATGTACGCTAATCATGAAGAAACGAAGGACATTTGGATTCACTTCTTTTATAATGTCATGAACTAAAATAAAGTTACCTAAAGACTTACTCATCTTTTCATTATCAATATTGATAAAGCCATTATGCATCCAATAGTTTGCAAATGTTGTGTCGTTATGTGCTTCTGATTGTGCAATCTCATTTTCGTGATGAGGGAATGCAAGGTCACTACCACCTGCATGAATATCAATTGTGTCCCCTAAATGCGCTTTTGCCATCACAGAACATTCGATGTGCCAACCTGGACGACCTTTACCCCATGGTGAATCCCAACTGATTTCTCCTGGCTTCGCTGATTTCCATAAAGCAAAATCTAATGCATCATCTTTCAATTCTCCTTGAGCAATACGCGCACCAACTTTTAACTCATCAATCGATTGATGACTCAATTTCCCATAGCCATCAAACTTACGCGTTCTAAAGTAAACATCTCCGCCACTTTCATATGCAAAATCTTTTTTAACTAGATTATCAATGAATTGAATGATATCATCCATATGATCCATTACACGTGGATGATGTGTTGCACATTTACAATTCAATGCCCCTGTATCTTCAAAATAAGCTTTAATGAATCGATCAGCTACTTCTGGTACTGTCGAACCTAACTCGTTTGCTGCTTTGATTAATTTGTCATCTACATCAGTAAAGTTAGAAACATAATTGACTTCATAGCCACGATATTCAAAATAACGGCGTACAACATCAAAGCTAATTGCAGGGCGTGCATTACCAATATGAATGTAGTTGTAAACTGTCGGCCCACATACATACATTTTCACTTTACCTTCTTCTAAAGGTTTAAAAGTTTCTTTTTTTCTTGTTAATGTATTATATAACGTAATCATCTTGAATCTCTCCATTCTTCGTTTGTTCTAAATGTTTTTCTAGTTCTTTTAACTTTTCATAAATTGGATCCGGTAATTGTGTATGGTCAAAACTTTTACCGACTTTAATACCATTTTGTCGAACGATTTTACCTGGTATCCCAACTACCGTTGAGTAATCAGGTACATCTTTTAACACGACTGAATTTGCACCAATATTCACATTATTACCAATTTGAATGTTACCAAGTACTTTTGCACCTGCTGCAATCAATACATTATCACCAATATCAGGATGTCGTTTACCGCGTTCTTTACCAGTACCGCCCAATGTAACCCCTTGATAAATCGTCACATTATCACCAATCGTACATGTTTCCCCGATAACAATGCCCATACCATGGTCAATAAATAATCTTTTTCCAATCGTGGCACCGGGATGAATTTCAATACCAGAAAAGAATCTTGATAGTTGACTGATGCTTCTAGCTATAAAATACATCTTATGTTTAAAAAACCAATGTGCAATGATATGCCACCATACTGCATGTAAACCAGAATACGTTAAGAAGACTTCAACGCTACTTCTTGCTGCAGGATCCTGTTCAAACACCATTTCAATATCATCTTTAATACGCTGGAACAAATCATTACCTCCTTATACTTCATCTAAAAAATAAAACGCACCTCTAATAAACTTAGAGGTGCGTTAGCACGGTTCCACTCTGATTAGTAAACAATGTTTACTCACTTTAAATATTTATTTAAATATTCAAGAGGTGCATTCAATAACCATGCTTTGTATCTTTTCACCAACCAGATACTCTCTAACAAAGAACATGTTTATTTACTTAGTCTCTTACAACGATTATAAAAGATTTTTATGAAATATCAAATGAAAAATACTGAATAATATCTTTCTGTTGATATTCTATTTGTATTGAGCAAGACGCTCAATTACTTTTTCTTTGCCTAATAACTCGATTGTATTTGGTAATTCTGGACCGTGTGTTTGTCCTGAAACCATTACACGAATCGGCATAAATAAGTTTTTACCTTTAATACCCGTCTCTTTTTGAACCGCTTTAATTGCTGCTTTAATACTAGCCGCATCAAATGATTCTAACGCTTCTAATTGTTTTGTAAAGTTCTCAACCAATTCAGGTACTTGCTCGCCAGCAACGACAGCACTTGCTTCTTCATTTAATTCTAACGTGTCTTTAAAGAATAATTCACTTAACGCTACAATTTCAGATGCATAGCTCATTTGGTCTTTATAAAGTGCTACCAATTGTTTCGCCCAAGCTAATTCTGATTCATTGGCACTTTCAGATACAAGACCTGCTTGTTTCATATGTGGTAATGCCATTTCAAAGACTTCATCTAAATCTTTTTGTTTCATGTATTGGTTGTTGATCCACTCTAATTTTGTTTTATCGAAAAATGCTGGTGATTTACTTAAGCGTTTCTCATCAAACATTTCAATAAATTGTTCTTTAGAGAAAATTTCTTCTTCTCCAACTGGTGACCAACCTAATAAACCAATAAAGTTAAATAATGCTTCTGGTAAATAACCTAAGTCATGGTATTGTTCAATAAATTGAATGATTGAACCATCACGTTTAGATAATTTTTTACGCTCTTCGTTAACGATTAATGTCATATGTCCAAAAGTAGGCACTTCAAAGCCTAACGCTTCATAGACCATCATTTGTTTTGGTGTATTTGAAATATGATCATCACCACGAATAACATGTGTGATTTCCATGAAGTGATCATCAATTGCAACTGCAAAGTTGTAAGTTGGGATACCGTCTTTCTTCACGATTACCCAGTCACCGATGCCGTCTGACTCAAATGATACTTCACCTTTTACCATATCGTTAAATGTATATGTTTTTCCTTTAGGAACACGAATACGAATAGAAGGCTGACGTCCTTCAGCGATAAATGCTTCTTCTTCTTCTTTTGTTAAATGTGCATGTTTACCACCATAACGTGGCATTTCACCACGTGCAAGTTGTGCTTCGCGTTCTGCTTCTAATTCTTCAGAAGTCATGTAACAACGATAAGCTTTATCTTCTGCTAATAACTTATCAACTAATGGTTGATAGATTGCTTGACGCTCAGATTGACGATAAGGTCCAAAACCGCCATCTTTATCAATTGATTCATCCCAATCCATACCTAACCATTTTAAGAAACGTAATTGACTTTCTTCTCCACCTTCAACATTGCGGGCAGTATCTGTATCTTCAATACGAATGATAAAGTCTCCACCATGATGTCTAGCAAATAAATAGTTAAATAATGCTGTACGGGCATTCCCAATATGTAAAAATCCAGTTGGACTCGGTGCATAACGCACTCTAACTTTACTCATTTTTTTCACTCCATTTAATTAATTTCATATGATTCAAATTATAGCACAAATCTTTACTTTTCATTCATTAACAATACAACAGCTTGTGCACAAATACCTTCTTGACGACCTAAATAACCCATTTTCTCATTCGTCGTTGCTTTTACATTAACTTGGTTCACTTCTATATTTAAAACATTCGCAATTGCTTCACGCATTGCATCGATATGCGGTCTAAATTTCGGTTTTTCAGCAATGATTGTCGCATCAATATTTCCGATTTTGTATCCCATTTTGATGACGTGATCGTAACTTTCCTTTAACAATACTTTTGAATCCGCACCTTTATATTTAGGGTCATCGTCAGGAAAGAATTTACCGATATCTCCAAGTGCAACGGCACCTAATATTGCATCTGTAATCGCATGTAACAACACATCCGCATCGCTATGTCCTAGTAATCCTTTGTCATGTTCAAGTTCGATACCACCAATGATTAAAGGTCTGCCTTCAACCAATTGATGCACGTCATATCCATATCCTATCCTAAACATATAATCCCTCTTTTCTTTAAGATGGCTTCAGCAAAGTACATATCTTCTGGGGTTGTCAGCTTAATATTATCGTAATCACTTAACACAATATGGACATGTTTATTAATACGTTCAACTAAAGATGCATCATCTGTTCCTAAAAATTTTTCATTCATTGCTGATTCATAAGCTTCCATCAATAAACTGTACTTAAATGCTTGTGGTGTTTGCACAGCGTATAAACTTTCACGCTTCATGGTACCTAATACAATATCACCTTCAACTGCTTTAATCGTATCTTTCACCTTTACAGCAGCGATTGCTGCATGTTCTTTCATCGCCGCTTCATATAATCGATTAATTGTATCTTGTGTGATAAATGGTCTTGCCGCATCATGTACCATCACAATATTGCAATGCTTTATCTGCTTCAATGCATTATAAATACTGTATTGACGCTCACTACCACCTTCAATGATAGGTCTTACTTTTGTATATTTTTTTGTCATTTCTGTAATTTCTTCAATATCATCTTTATGTGCAGCAATATAAATATTTCTACACAATTTATTTTCTTCAAACACTTCAATTGTGTATTCTAATATTGGTTTTTCATTAATTTCTAATAAAATTTTATTACCCGCACATTCCATGCGTTTACCTTGGCCAGCTGCTGGAATTACGCAATCAAACATGTTTTTTCACTCGCTTTGTAAATATAATACGTCCTGAAGACGTTTGTAATACAGATTCAACTTCTACTTGGATTTCTTGGTTAATGTATTGTTTACCTTGATCGACAACAACCATTGTGCCATCTTCTAAATAACCTACACCTTGATTTTCTTCTTTACCTGACTTTGTAACAACTAAATCAAATTGATCACCTTGTGTAACGACCGGTTTAATTGCTTCAGATAAATCATTCACATTTAAGACTTCGATACCTTGAACTTGGCAAACTTTATTTAAGTTATAATCCGTCGTAATTACTTTAGCATCCATTTCAAGTGCCATTTTAACAAGTAATTGATCGACTGCCTTCATCCCTTTAATACCTGGATGAATTTGAACACTTTCACTCGCATTCTGCAAATCACTCAATATATCTAAACCACGTTGCCCTTTATCTCGCTTGAAACCATCAGTAGAATCAGCAATCAATTGCAACTCATCAATAACGGCTTGTGGTACTAGTATTGCACCATCAATAAAGCCGCATTGTACAACAGATAGTATTCTACCATCAATAATTGCCGACGTATCTAATAATTTGTATGTCGTCGATACCTTTTTCTTTTGATTTGAAAAACGCTCTGGCAAGAAACTCACGATTTCATCTTTCTTTTTATAACCAACTTGGAACCCTAAATATCCAAATACGACAGCAAGCACTGCTGGGACGATATTTTTTAACAATGTAAATCCCATTAAACTAAAGATAACACTGATAAGTGACGCGATAATTAATCCAATTAACATCCCAAATGTTGCAAAAATCAATTCCATAAAATTCTTACTTAATAATTTTTTCTCGCCTAAAATGATCCATCCTACTACGCGATCAATTAACCAATAAAATAATAGAAAAAAGACAATAACACCAATTAATCCATCTACATATGGATTTAAAAGTAGGGGGTGGGCATTTAAGTTAAATACTTTAAAAATTTCTGGAATAAAAAATATCCCAAGTGAAGCGCCACATACAATAAATACTAAGGTGATTAACCGTTTAAGCATAAATGCTCCTTTCTTATCTTTATTAAAATGCTAATTTTAAAGCTTCATGAATAGAACTCACACCGATTACTTCGATACCTTCTGGATATTCCCAACCACCTAAATTATTTTTAGGGATAATGACACGTTTGAAACCTAATTTTTGAGCTTCATAAACACGTTGCTCAATTCTTGCAACACGTCTTACTTCTCCGGTCAATCCAACTTCACCGATAAAGCAATCATCACCTCGTGTAGGCTTATTATTAAAACTTGATGCAACACTAATGATAACACTTAAATCCACGGCTGGTTCAATTAATTTTACACCACCAGCAACTTTTATATAGGCATCTTGTTGCTGTAACAAGTAACCTTGCTTTTTCTCTAATACGGCCATAAGTAACGTTAATCGATTATGGTCAATCCCAGTCGCCATGCGTCTCGGATTATGAAACGATGTCGGGGTAACTAATGCTTGTACTTCAACTAACAAAGGACGCGTTCCTTCCATCGTAGCTACAATTGTTGATCCTGCAACATTTTTCGTTCGTTCTTCTAAAAACATTTCTGAAGGATTCAACACTTCTACAAGACCTGTGTTACGCATCTCAAAGATACCCATTTCATTTGTAGAGCCAAAACGGTTTTTGACTGCACGTAAAATACGATAACTATGATGAGTATCTCCTTCAAAATAAAGTACCGTATCCACCATATGTTCTAGTAGTCTTGGACCTGCTATTTGGCCTTCTTTCGTCACATGTCCAACAATAAATGTAGCGATATTCATAGACTTTGCCATACGCATGATTTCACCCGTACATTCACGCACTTGTGATACACTGCCGGGCGCGCTCGTTACTTCTGGATGAAATATCGTTTGAATAGAATCGATGACTAAAAATTTAGGTTGTATTTTCTTAACCGTTTCATGAATAACTTGTAAGTTTGTTTCTGCATAGACACTCAACTCACCTGCATCTTCACTTAATCGATCCGCTCTTAATTTCGTTTGACTTACAGATTCCTCTCCTGAAATATACAACACACTATGCTGCTGAGAGAGTAATGCGCAAGTTTGTAAGAGTAAAGTAGACTTACCTATACCCGGATCTCCGCCTATTAACACTAATGATCCAGGAACAATACCGCCACCTAATACACGATCCAATTCTTTCAAATGAGTCTGTACACGAGGAATACTTTCTTTCGTAATATCCTTTAACTTCTCTACTTTTGTTGTCGTTTCATTAGAAACAATCGCATTTTTTGGACCTTTTTGTTTATGTTCAATGACCTCTTCCATCTGGTTCCATGCACCACAATTCGGACAACGTCCCATCCATTTAGGTGATTGATATCCACAAGCCATACATTCAAATGTACTCTTCGCCTTAGCCACAATAACCCCTCCTCATATAGATATATTTTATACTCTTTTATGTACATGCACAATTTTGACTTAAATAAAAAGTCCGAGACAAGTGTCTCAGACTTTTTGTAGCATATATATTATTTAATTTATCGTATCATTACGCTCTTTTGATTTATTAATGATAAATTCAGCATTTTGGTAATCAATCTCAACTTGATGACCAACTAATGTTTCACCCTTTAATAATTCTTCTGATAATTTATCTTCGATGTGCTTTTGAATTGCACGTGTTAAAGGTCTTGCACCATATTCTGGGTCATAACCTTCGTCTGCGATTTTTTCTTTTGCCGCTTCAGTTAATTCAATATGAATATCTTGTTCTTTTAAACGTTTAGATAATCCTTCCACCATTAACGTTACAATTTCTTTAAGGTGTTCTTTTTCTAACTTGTGGAACACAATAATATCATCAATACGGTTTAAGAATTCTGGACGGAATTGTTTCTTCAACTCATCCATCATTGTTTTACGAATTGTTTCGTAATCTTGTGCTTGACTATTGCCACCAAATCCAACAAATTTGTTGTCTTTTAATTCTTGTGCACCGACGTTACTTGTCATAATAATCACTGTATTTCTAAAGTCTACAGTTCTACCTTTAGAATCCGTTAAACGACCATCGTCTAAAACTTGTAATAACATATTGAATACATCTGGATGTGCTTTTTCAATTTCGTCGAATAAAATGACTGAATATGGTTTGCGACGTACTTTTTCAGTTAACTGTCCGCCCTCTTCATGTCCTACATATCCTGGAGGAGAACCTACCAAACGAGATACACTATGTTTCTCCATAAATTCACTCATGTCTACACGAATCATCGCATCTTCTTCACCAAACATCGCTTCAGCCAATGCCCTTGCAAGCTCAGTTTTACCGACACCCGTAGGTCCTAAGAAAATAAAGCTACCAATTGGACGTTTTGGATCTTTCAATCCTGCACGTGCACGTCTCACCGCTTTAGAAATCGATTCAACAGCATCATGTTGTCCAATAACACGATTGTGTAATATACTTTCTAAATTTAATAGTTTTTGAGACTCTGTTTCAGCAATTTTATTAATTGGAATCCCTGTCCAGTTGGCCACAACAATGGCAATGTCATCTGCGGTCACGCTTGTTGTCGATTGCCCTTGTGTTTTTTGCCATTCTTTACGTGTTTCTTCTAATTGCTGTTCTAATTTCTTTTGTTTATCACGTAAACTTGCAGCTTGTTCGAATTCTTGAGAATGTACTGCCGCATCTTTTTCGTTACGTACTTTTTCAATTTCTGTTTCTAATTCTTTTAAACTAGGTGGTGTTGTATAGTTACGTAAACGTACTTTTGATGCCGCTTCATCAATCAAGTCAATTGCTTTATCTGGTAAGAAACGGTCAGCAATATATCTATCACTCATTTTTACTGCTGCAACTAATGCCTCGTCTGAAATTTTAATACGATGATGCGCTTCATATCTGTCACGTAAGCCTTTTAAGATTTCAATGGCATCTTCAACATTTGGTTCATCAACTGTAACTGGTTGGAAACGACGCTCTAATGCCGCATCTTTTTCAATATATTTACGATATTCTTCTAAAGTTGTTGCACCAATACATTGAATTTCTCCACGTGCTAATGCAGGTTTTAAAATATTAGATGCATCAATCGCACCTTCTGCACCACCGGCACCAATTAATGTATGCAATTCATCTATAAATAAAATAATATTCCCTGCTTGATGAATTTCTTCCATTACTTTTTTCAAACGTTCTTCAAATTCACCACGATATTTTGTACCAGCAACGACTGTTCCCATATCTAAGCTCATCACACGTTTATCTTTTAACGTTTCTGGTACTTCATTGTTCACAATCGCTTGAGCTAAGCCTTCAACTATTGCTGTTTTACCTACACCAGGTTCACCGATAAGTACCGGATTATTTTTTGTACGACGGCTTAACACTTCAATGATACGCGTGACTTCCTTTTCTCGACCGATGACCGGATCTAACGTGCCATCTTTTGCGATGACAGTTAAATCGCGTGCTAATCCATCTAATGTTGGTGTCCCTTGTGCTTTTTGAGTTTGAGGGTTTTTACTCGCCATTTCAGGTGTCCCTAACAGCTTCACCACCTGTGCACGTGCTTTTGTAATATTTAAATCTAAGTTTGCTAATACGCGTGCAGCGACACCTTCATTTTCACGAATTAAACCTAACAAAATGTGTTCTGTACCTACAAAGTTATGGTTTAATTTACGCGCTTCATCTAAAGATAGTTCAATTACTTTCTTTGCACGTGGCGTATATTGAATTGTTCCGCCCATTTCCATACCTTGACCAATCAATTGTTCTACTTCATAAACTACTTTTTCTTCCGTAATATCTAAAGCTTGTAATACTTTTGCAGCGATACCTTCTGGTTCTTTCACTAAACCTAGTAATAAATGTTCTGTACCGATATTTGTATGCTTCAAACGAATAGCTTCTTCTTGTGCATGAGCCAACACACGTTGTGCTCGTTCTGTTAATCTTCCAAACATAATATGCCTCCTATATATGAGCGCGTAACATTTGCGCTCTCGTTTCATCTATTGTCATTTTATCTTGCATAGTCATAATAAACGGTGCTTGAATGGCTACCATCAATTCATTAAAACGAAATGGTATGCCTTCAATAATACCCATATCAATACCCAGTTTTAACTCACTTAGCCTTAAACTTGCTTCTTCAACTGAAATTTTTCGACAATACTTTAATATCCCTAAACTTCGATAAATACGATCAACCGTTTCGCTATGTTCATAGTTATACATGCGTTTTCTAATTTGTAATTCTTCTTCAATGATTTGTTCTACAATTTGCGTTAAATCTTCAATAATGACCTTTTCTGTTTTTCCTTGCGTCAATTGATTACTTACTTGATAGATATGTCCTAAACTTTGTGTACCTTCACCATAAATACCACGAATCGTGTAACCAAAACGGTTAATCGTTTGTGCGATTCGCGTCATACGATTCATTATCGACAATCCAGGTAAATGTAGCATCACACTTGCACGCATTCCCGTTCCAATGTTCGTTGGACATGTCGTCAAGTAACCAAGATTTTCATCAAACGAAACCGTCAACGCATCATCTATCAAATCATCAATTTCACTTGCTTTTTCATAAAGTTCATTTAATGATAAATCCTTACCTAATACTTGAATTCGGATATGATCTTCCTCATTCACCATAATACTTACAGATTCATCTTCATTTATAAATAAACCACCATGATTTGATTTTAACAATTCTTTACTCATTAAATGCTTTGCAACAAGCATATACTTTTCAGTTTCCTTTAAATCTTCTAATACAAACCCTTCATAATGAGGCGCTAGCACTTTAGTGACAGCCTCTCTCACTTGAAGACTTGATTGATCATCACTCATTAAAGGGTGTACAAAGCCTTCTAAATTTCTTGCAAGACGAATTCTTGAACTTAATATAACCGGTTTTTCATTTTCTGTTTGCATCCAGTCACTTAAAACCGATTCTAGATGTTTATCTAACATTTAATTCGCCTCACTTTCCTTTAAAGCCTTGATTTGATCTCTTATGACCACTGCTTTTTCAAACGCTTGTTGCTCGACAAGTATTTGTAACTCTTGTTCTAATCGTTCAATTTCACGTTTTTTTAGAATCTTTGCTTGTGATTTTTTAGGTTGTTTCCCAACGTGGGTTACATTTCCAGCTTGTACACGTGAAACAATTTGTGGTACATGTTCTTTAAAAGTGTCATAACATTGATGACAACCAAACTTACCAATATGCATCACTTCTCTAAGCGTCAGTTCACATTGTGGGCATTTGACAGGTGCGTTTGTAATTTGTATTTCACCATTATTTAATAATTGCTTTAAAATTTGGTGCATTGAGAATTCTTCTTCTTGATTCATAAGTCACCTCTTTATTCTTTACCCATATTGGATAATCGTTAGAACTTGCTTAAGTATGTTTGCACGAATATAGTCGCGGTACGGTAAATCCACACGCAATGTATCACGATGCAATGTAACCAATATTAACTTTCTTTCACGTTCTGTAATTAATTGATTTTGGAACAATCCTTCTACAATACGTTCAGCATTTTGTTGAGAAACTTGTTGTCCTGTAAGTTCCTTTAAATGTTCTATAAATGCAGATTGATCATTTGATTCAATCTTAGTGATACGAATATAACCTCCACCGCCTCGTTTACTTTCAATTTGATAGCCGTGTTCATTCGTAAAACGTGTCTTAATAACGTAATTCAGCTGAGAAGGTACACAATCAAACTTCTCGGCAATATGAGCACGTTTAATTTCAACCACATCACCACTTGCTTGCTCTAACAGTTCTTTCAAATATTGTTCAATAATATCCGACATATTGTGCATAACTTCACCTCTTTTGACCTTCTTTGACTATATTATATTGAAGGAGATATAGAAGTGCAAATAATATGTTCGAATCTCTCATCAAACATATTGAACATATTTTCAAAATTAAATGTATCATTTTTTCACAATATGTATTAAAATAAATAATGTGAAAAGGCTTACAGATTTAAAAACATATAAAAGGAGAGAATATCATGAATTTTATTATCGGAATTATTGGTTTAGTCGTCTTTATAATGCTCGCATGGCTAGTAAGTTCAGATAAAAAAGGCATTAGATGGCAGTACATAGGAATCTTGTTTGCCATTCAATTTTTATTTGCATTTTTATTATTAAAAACGACTGGTGGGGTTATGGTCGTAGGTGCTATGGCCAAAGTATTTGATCATTTATTAAAATATGCTGCAGAGGGTGTAAACTTTGTATTTGGTGGTCTTGCGAATACAGATGCAAAAGGTGTAGCAGGATTTACATTCTTCTTAAATGTATTATTACCAATCACTTTTATTTCAGCTTTAATTGGTATTCTACAGTACATTAAAGTTTTACCTTTCATCATTAAATATTTAGGTTTAGCATTATCAAAAGTAAACGGTATGGGTAAATTAGAATCTTACAATGCTGTCGCTTCAGCAATTTTAGGTCAATCAGAAGTGTTTATTTCTATTAAAAAACAATTACCACATATCCCAAAACATCGTCTATACACATTAACAGCTTCAGCGATGAGTACGGTATCATTTTCAATCGTCGGTTCTTATTTCACAATATTAGAACCAAAATATGTTGTAACTGCGATTGTATTAAACTTATTTGGTGGATTTATTATTGCTTCTATTATTAATCCATATAAATTAACTGAAGAAGAAGATGAAATTGTCATTGAATCAGGACAAAAGCAATCATTCTTTGAAATGCTTGGGGAATATATTTTAGATGGATTTAAAGTAGCGATTATCGTTGGCGCAATGTTAATTGGTTATATTGCATTAATCGCAATGTTAAACGGTATGGTTGATGGTATTACACCTGGAAAAATGAACTTCCAAGATTTATTAGGATATGTATTTGCACCGTTAGCATTTTTAGTAGGTATTCCATGGGATGAAGCAGTAAAAGCAGGTTCAGTAATGGCAACTAAACTTGTATCTAACGAATTTGTTGCGATGGGGAATTTAAAAACGATAGCTGCAACTAAAGTATTATCAGAACATACAATTGGTGTCGTATCAATTTTCTTAGTATCATTTGCAAACTTCTCATCAATTGGAATCATTGCTGGTGCAATTAAATCATTAAGCGATGAACAAGGTGACGTGGTTGCACGTTTTGGACTTAAATTATTATATGGTGCAACTTTAGTTTCATTTATTTCAGCAACAATTGCTGGATTCTTTATCTAAAAAAGAGGTAGAGACATCATTTGATGTCTCTACCCCTTTTTGTATATTATTTATTTTCTTGAACAATTGCTTCAATAAAATATTTCATAATCTTAATATCATCCGTTAACTCAGGGTGGAATGAGATGCCAAGATATTTATCTTGTTTCACTGCGACTATTTTACCTTCTACTTTACTTAACACTTCAACATTATCTGCCACTGAAACAATGTGTGGTGCACGAATGAATACCGCGTTCACATGGTCTTCGATACCTGAAACATCTAGATCTGCTTCAAAACTATCCACTTGTCGGCCAAATGAATTACGCTCTACAGTAATATTCATTTTCTTAAGATGCCCCTCATCATAACCGACGATATTTTCAGCAAGTAAAATTAAGCCTGCACATGTACCATACATTGGTAGGTCACTTTTACGTAACACTTCGGTAAAACCATAAAGGTCCATCAATCTGCGCATTGTTGTTGATTCACCACCAGGTAACACTAAGCCATCTATGTACTCTAATTCTTCAATACGCTTAATAATTACAGGTGTATGTCCGCATAATTCAATATGTCTTGCATGTTCGCGAACCGCTCCTTGAAGTGCTAAAACACCAATCTTCATCTTACCAACCACGCTCTTGCATTCTTTCTTCTAAAGAAAGTTTATTAATATCTAAACCTTTCATTGCTGTACCTAATTCTTTAGATAATTCAGCAATCAATTTATAATCTTGATAATGTGTAGTTGCTTGAACGATTGCTTTAGCAAATTTTTCTGGATTTTCTGATTTGAAGATACCAGAACCTACAAATACACCGTCTGCTCCTAATTCCATCATTAACGCAGCATCTGCTGGTGTTGCAACGCCACCTGCAGCAAAGTTTACAACAGGTAATTTACCTAATGTTTTAATCTCTTTCAATACTTCATATGGCGCACCTAAAAGTTTCGCTTCAGTCATGATTTCATCATCACTCATAACAGATAATTTACGCACTTGTGCATTCACTTTACGTAAGTGACGAACCGCTTCAACAATATTTCCTGTACCTGGTTCACCTTTAGTACGTAACATTGCAGCACCTTCACCAATACGACGCGCTGCTTCACCTAAATCACGGCAACCACATACGAATGGAACAGTAAATTCATCTTTCTTTAAATGGAACTCTTCATCTGCTGGTGTTAATACTTCTGACTCATCGATATAGTCAACACCCATTGCTTCTAATACACGAGCTTCAGTAATATGACCGATACGACCTTTAGCCATAACTGGAATTGAAACAGCATTCATAACTTCTTCAACAATACGTGGGTCAGCCATACGTGCAACCCCACCAGCAGCACGAATATCACTTGGTACACGCTCTAATGCCATAACTGCAACAGCACCAGCAGCTTCTGCAACACGTGCTTGTTCAGCATTAACAACGTCCATAATAACGCCGCCTTTTTGCATTTCTGCCATACCACGTTTTACTTTATCTGATCCAATAATTTTACTCATCAATACACCTCTAAATAATCTGAATTTTTTATTTACATACATCAATGTATAATAAATTCTGGTATTATAAAAGTATCAGTTTTTATTATTTTTAAGGGGTCAGATAATAATGGAAATGCTCACATATAAATTTAACGAATCAGATTATCTCTATACACAACTCTATCAATACATTAAACACGATATATTAACAGGTAAATTACAACATCAAGAAAAATTGCCTTCAAAAAGAAAACTCAGCACCCACTTAAACTTAAGTGGTACTACTATAGAAATTGCATATCAACAGCTTCAAGACGAAGGATATATCTATTCTGTACCTAAAGTTGGTTACTTTGTAGAGGATATTCAAACGATAAACATTATACCTGAAAGCAAAGTTGAACATCATTTAGAAACAGAATCACAAAATCAAGTATCCCTAAAAATTGAAGATAGCCATATTAAATCTTTTCCTTTCCATAAATTTAGAAAGTATGCAAGAGATGCATTCGAAATTGAACAACATCAATTACTTGAAAGAGGAGATGTCCAAGGAGAAATTGAATTAAGAAACGAAATCAGAAGATATTTGTATCATTCACGCGGCGTAAAATGTGAGAACCATCAAATTGTAATAGGCAGTTCAACTGAACAATTATTTTCATTACTCACAAAAATATTAGGCGATTGCAGTTACATATTAGAAAACCCGGGATATCCGTTAATCCAAAAAGTACTCTTAGAAAACAATAAACAATATCAATATATCGACATTGATCATGAAGGCATTAATGCCCAAAACTTACCTGATAATGGAGATATCGTTCATGTAACACCGAGCCATCAATTCCCTACTGGTGTCGTATTAAGTGCTAAACGACGTACAGAACTCATCAAATGGGCAAAATTATCACCATCACGTTATATTATAGAAGATGATTATGACAGTGAATTTAGATACAAAGGTAGACCATTATCTGCTTTACAAGGCATGAGTAACGATAAAGTAATATATATGAGTACCTTCTCAAAATCCATATTCCCAAGCATACGCTGTGCGTATCTTGTACTCCCTGAATCATTGATAAAAGTATATCAACAAATGAGTAAACCTAATAATACCGTGCCAAGACATATACAATATATCATTGCATCATTTATGAAAGATGGTGAATTTGAAAGAAATATCAATCGTATGAGAAAAGAGTACAAAAAGAAATTAGAACGTGTATTAACAGAAGTTCAGAAAACATTTAATGACTACAAAATCACAGGAAACGATGCAGGCATGCATTTTGTACTAGAGACAAATGAAAAAGTGAATACAGCTTCAATAGTGATGAATACGATAAATGATTATTATAAAGGAGAGAATCCAAAATACAATAAACAATATATTATTGGATTTGGTGGGATTGAAGATGAACAAATACATGAAGTAATTTCAAAATTAAGACCTTAGTGAAAAATAAAATACTGAGTGGGCTATTATAAACATTTACAGCCCACTCAGTAATAAATTAAACAAATAAATAAACAAAAAAAGAGACCCTTTCGGATCTCTTTTATATTGCCCGGCAACGTCCTACTCTCACGGGCCGTAAGACCAACTACCATCGGCGCTAAAGAGCTTAACTTCTGTGTTCGGTATGGGAACAGGTGTGACCTCTTTGCCATCGTCACCAGACAAATGAAAATATATATCCAGTTTCAACTCGCTGTCTTTCATCATTTTCTAAACTTCCATTCCAGCTTGCGCTGTCAGTCAGTTTATCAAAAATGATTCAAGCCATAACGCTCGTTTCCACTTTTAAATATTATACTTTCAAAACTAGATAAGTAAGAAAATTAGGTAACCAAACATTACCGTGTAAAAAATCTTTTAAATTGATTAAGTCTTCGATCGATTAGTATTCGTCAGCTCCATACATTACTGCACTTCCACCTCGAACCTATTAACCTCATCATCTTTGAGGGATCTTATAACCGAAGTTGGGAAATCTCATCTTGA
>NZ_SDSC01000070.1 GCF_004117835.1 Macrococcus sp. DPC7161
TAGAACCTGATGTTGATTCACTTACTGATCCACTTGTTGATTCTGAGATTGAACCTGATGTCGATTCACTTACTGATCCACTTGTTGATTCTGATACTGAACCTGATGTTGATTCGCTAATTGAACCGCTTGTTGATTCTGATACTGAACCTGATGTTGATTCGCTAATTGAACCACTTGTTGACTCTGAAATAGAACCTGATGTCGACTCACTAATTGAACCGCTTGTTGATTCTGAGTTCGATACTGATCCTG
>NZ_SDSC01000071.1 GCF_004117835.1 Macrococcus sp. DPC7161
TTGAGTGTTTATAATACTTCATTGTATTGAACATTCAACATAATGAGGGCCTATAGCTCAGCTGGTTAGAGCGCACGCCTGATAAGCGTGAGGTCGATGGTTCGAGTCCATTTAGGCCCACCATTAAATTGTACTTTGAAAACTAGATAAAGTAAGAAAAATAGATTTTACCAAGCAAAACCGAGTGAGTTCATATTTGAATTCTTGAAAAAAATCGCGCGTTTATACATTATGTATAAACATCACAATATTAA
>NZ_SDSC01000072.1 GCF_004117835.1 Macrococcus sp. DPC7161
AACCTGATGTTGATTCGCTAATTGAACCACTTGTTGACTCTGAAATAGAACCTGATGTCGACTCACTAATTGAACCGCTTGTTGATTCTGAGTTCGATACTGATCCTGAAGTAGATTCACTTACTGATCCACTTGTTGATTCTGAAATAGAACCTGATGTCGATTCACTGATTGATCCACTTGTTGATTCTGAGATTGAACCTGATATCGATTCACTATTTGATACTGAACCTGATGTTG
>NZ_SDSC01000073.1 GCF_004117835.1 Macrococcus sp. DPC7161
ATTCGCTAATTGAACCACTTGTTGATTCTGAGTTCGATACTGATCCTGAAGTCGACTCACTTACTGAACCGCTTGTTGATTCTGAAATTGATCCAGAAGTAGATTCGCTAATTGAACCACTTGTTGACTCTGAAATAGAACCTGATGTTGATTCACTTACTGAACCGCTTGTTGATTCTGATACTGAACCTGATGTTGATTCACTAATTGATCCACTTGTTGATTCTGATACTG
>NZ_SDSC01000074.1 GCF_004117835.1 Macrococcus sp. DPC7161
ATACAGGTGATGATACAAGTGACTCAGATGGCACGAAAGTAACAATCACTGTAGATGGTAAAGATGATCCAACAATCGATTCAGGATTCGTAAAAGAAACACCAGCGACACCTGTATACGATTTAGGAGATAAAGTATGGTTTGATGCAGATAAAGATGGCATCCAAGATGCGGGAGAACCAGGTATTCCAGGTGTAACAGTAACATTAACAA
>NZ_SDSC01000075.1 GCF_004117835.1 Macrococcus sp. DPC7161
TCGTTTTTGCTTGGTAAAATCTATTTTTCTTACTTTATCTAGTTTTCAAAGTACAATGTTGAATATTTATGCTTTTATTAAAGCGATAAACACTCAAAACTGAATACAATATGTCAATCGTTATTCCATAAGGAATTTAAAAATTCCTTTTCCGTATTATCCTTAGAAAGGAGGTGATCCAGCCGCACCTTCCGATACGGCTACCTTGTTAC
>NZ_SDSC01000076.1 GCF_004117835.1 Macrococcus sp. DPC7161
TCGACCTCACGCTTATCAGGCGTGCGCTCTAACCAGCTGAGCTATAGGCCCTCATTATGTTGAATGTTCAATACAATGAAGTATTATAAACACTCAAAACTGAATACAATATGTCAATCGTTATTCCATAAGGAATTTAAAAATTCCTTTTCCGTATTATCCTTAGAAAGGAGGTGATCCAGCCGCACCTTCCGATACGGCTACCTTGTTAC
>NZ_SDSC01000077.1 GCF_004117835.1 Macrococcus sp. DPC7161
GTAACAAGGTAGCCGTATCGGAAGGTGCGGCTGGATCACCTCCTTTCTAAGGATAATACGGAAAAGGAATTTTTAAATTCCTTACGGAATAACGATTGACATATTGTATTCAGTTTTGAGTGTTTATAATACTTCATTGTATTGAACATTCAACATAATGAGGGCCTATAGCTCAGCTGGTTAGAGCGCACGCCTGATAAGCGTGAGGTCGA
>NZ_SDSC01000007.1 GCF_004117835.1 Macrococcus sp. DPC7161
AGTGCAAGCACTCTTGTCCGTTCGCTCGACTTGCATGTATTAGGCACGCCGCCAGCGTTCATCCTGAGCCAGGATCAAACTCTCCATGAAAGATTGCTTGATATAAGCTCTTGATTGGTTAAGCCAACCACTCTTTGGGAGTGAACTAAGTTCACTCAAATTATTGGAATTAACGTTGACATATTGTCATTCAGTTTTCAATGTTCATTAAAATTTTTATGGAGCGGGTGATCGGAATCGAACCGACAACATCAGCTTGGAAGGCTGAGGTTTTACCACTAAACTACACCCGCATATATAATTGAAGTTTTTAAGTGCGGCCGAGAGGACTTGAACCTCCACGGGATTAACTCCCACTAGGCCCTCAACCTAGCGCGTCTGCCATTCCGCCACGACCGCGCGTTGGCCATTTAAAAGCTTGTCATCTGTTTTAGCAACAAGATTTATTATATAACGCTCAAGTTTGAAAGTCAACACTTATTTTCAAAAAGTTTTATTTTTATTTTTTAATCGATATTAAAACCAAAAAATAAAATGGTGACCCCTACGGGATTCGAACCCGTGTTACCGCCGTGAAAGGGCGGTGTCTTAACCGCTTGACCAAGGGGCCGTTGTTAAAGCAACGAAATTAATATTAATATGTTTTCAAGCATAAGTCAACACTTTATTTCAAAAAAAAATGTTAACACGTAAAATTAAACTTTACGTGTTAACTGTAACTCACTTAAACACTTAGAACAGCGATATTTCTTAATATTAATGCGTCTTTGTCTAAAGTATTGGGTACTGCACCCTGTGCAAGTAAACACATAGCGATGTTTATTATTTGGTAATGGATTACAATACCTCGGTGCACCAACTTTTTCGGAGAGCACTTTGAAGTCTCGATCGCGATGTTGAAATCCAAGACCTGCAATATGAAGATGATAATGTACTAATTCATGTTTAATAATATCAATCAGCGCTTCTTTGCCATGAAATTCATATTGTTTTGGATTAATTTCAATGTTATGGCTGCTTAAGAGGTACCTACCTCCCGTCGTTCTTAATCGCTTATTAAATGTCACTTGATGTTGAAATGGTTTCTCAAAAAAATTTAGTGAAATTGATTCTGTTAATTGCTGCAGTGCTTGATTATCCATTAGGATTTTTCATTGTTAATGCAACTTTTCCTTTTTCAAGGTTCACATCATCTATCCAAACATCGACAATATCCCCTACACTCACAACATCTGTAGGATGTTTAACAAAACGATCTGCAAGTTTCGAAATATGGACTAATCCATCTTGTTTTACGCCTATATCTACAAACGCACCAAAATCCACTACGTTTCTAACAGTACCTGACAATTTCATACCTTTTTTCAAATCTTCAATTGATAAAACATCTGACTTTAATAAAGGTGTTTCAAAATCGTCACGTGGATCACGGCCTGGTGCCATTAACGCTTTAATTATATCTTCTAAAGTCGGTTCCCCTATATTTAATGTCGCTGCAGTTTGAGTGATTTCAATTGTCGATAATGCCGTTTTTAATTGATCCGTACCTAAATCATTGATTGATAAATTTAATAACTTTAACAATTCATAACTTGCTTCATAACTCTCTGGGTGAATACCTGTATTATCTAAAGGTTCATCACCATCAGGAATTCTCATGAAACCAATACTTTGTTCAAATGTCTTTTTCCCAAGTCGTTTTATTTTTTCAATCTCTTTATGATGTTTAATTGGACCATTTTCTTCACGATAAAGAATGATGTTATCCGCAACTGCTGAAGATAATCCAGAAACGTGCTGTAATAAAGCACTTGATGCTGTATTAACATTCACACCAACTTGGTTCACTGCTGTTTCGACGACGAACGATAATGTATCATTTAATAACTTTTGATTCACATCATGTTGATATTGTCCGACACCAATCGATTTTGGATCGATTTTTACTAATTCAGATAATGGATCTTGTACTCGTCTTGCTATCGATACTGCACTTCTTTCTTCTACTTGGAAATCTGGGAATTCTTTTCTTGCAATTTCAGAAGCAGAATAAACCGAAGCCCCCGCTTCATTTACAATAATAAATTGACATGATAAGTTGTTGTCTTTTATCAAATGTGCAATAAACTGCTCTGTTTCACGACTCGCCGTACCATTACCAATTGCGATTAATTCAATTTGATGTTTTTGAATAAAGTCTAATACTTTCTTTTTAGCTTCTAGTTGTTTTGATACTGGTGGATGTGGATAAATTACACCTTTTTCAATAAACTTACCAAATGGATTAATGACTGCTAATTTACATCCTGTGCGATATGCTGGGTCAACACCTAATATCATTTTTCCTTTTAATGGTGCTTGTAATAGTAAGTTTTTTAAATTTACTGCAAAAATATCAATCGCTTGCGCTTCACTTTTTTGTGTTAATTCGCCACGTACTTCACGTTCAATTGATGGTAAAATCAACCTTTTTAAACTTTCTTCAATGGATTGATCAAGCCATTGATTCGTATTGGCTTTTTTCTTTATCATTTGATTATGAATATATTGTTTTAATTTGCTTTCATCTACTTCAATCGATACTTTTAAGACATCTTCTTTTTCACCACGATTAATGGCTAGTATTCTATGTGGCACAATTTTATTCACAGGCTCTTGATAGTCGTAATACATCTCAAAAATGCCTTTTTCATCTTCGGCTTTCTTTTTCTTACTCGTTACAATCACGCCATTATCCATAACATACTTTAAAATATATGTTCTGAACTTCGGTTCGTCCGCAATCACTTCAGCAATAATATCAACTGCACCTTGAATTGCCATTTCAACTGATGTGACTTCCTCATTTAAATATTGCAATGCTTCATTTTGAATATCAAAGTTTTCAAAGTTTAATATTTTATCCGCTAAAGGTGCCAAACCTTTTCTCTTCGCTTCCGTTGCTCGTGTTTTCTTTTTTTGTTTGAATGGTCGATACAAATCTTCTACACGTTGCAATTTCACTTGAGCAAGTATTTCTTGTTTTAATTCATCAGTAAGTAGCCCTTGCCCTTCTATAGAACGAATCACTTCATCTTTACGTTTTTGTAAGTTTGCCATATAAGCATATTCTGTTTCAATGGCTTTGATTTCTACTTCATCTAATCCACCCGTAACCTCTTTACGATAACGTGCAATGAAAGGAACAGTATTTTTTTCTTCGAGTAAATTTAAGACTGCTTTAATTTGATCTTTCTTAAAGGGTAATTTTTCGATAATTAAATCTAATATGTGTTGTTCCATAGTTGCCTCCTTAAAGCGTTTTGTTTATTTTAACAAAAAAAGATGCCAATTAGGCATCTTGATCTGCATTTTGTGCTGCTTCTCTTAACTTTTTAATTGCACTTCTTTGTAATCTTGAAACATGCATCTGGCTTAAGCCTACTTTTTCACCTGTTTCTTTTTGGCTCAATCCTTCTATGAAAGTACATTGAATAATTTCTTTTTCTCTATCCGATAATAAAGGTAAGATGCGTTCTAATATCATTCTCTTTTCTGTTAACTCATAACCCGATTCGATCTCACCTGTGATATCAAGTAATGTAACCGTTGAACCGTCTTTATCCGCTTCAATAGCATGGTCCACACTTAATGCATTATAGCTTTGGCCCATCTCCATTGCTTCAAGCACTTCTTCTTCAGTAACTTCTAAATGATTCGCAATTTCAATGATTTTGGGTGATCGACCTAACGTATTAACCAATTCATCAGTGGCCTTTTTAATTTTGGGACCAATTTCTTTAATACGTCTAGGAACGTGTACACTCCATGTTTTATCACGTAAATAGCGTTTAATCTCTCCAATTACTGTCGGTACTAAAAATGCTTCAAACTTACGGTCAAAAGAAACATCAAATCGATTTATGGCACCAATTAATCCAACGTGCCCTACTTGAACCAAATCTTCATGATGACTTTGTCCTTTTGAATAACGGTATGCTAACGATTCAACTAATTTCTTATAATGGTGCACTAATGTTTCTAATGCAATTTCATCGTTAGTATCTTGATATAACTTAATCCAAGCATTGATTTCTTCAGGTGTAAAATCCTGTTTAGACATCTCTACACCTCTTTTATGAATTTCGTCATACTGATTGTCACGCCAGCATCCTTTTTAATATTTACTTCGTCCATTAATGATTCGATTAAGAATAAACCTAATCCACCTTCACGAATAAAATCAACATTTTCATTTTCTTTATATGGACCTAATTCTTTTTTAGTTTTTTCGTAATCAAAACTTTGCCCTGAATCAGACACAATAATTTCTACTTTATCTTTGAAAATGACATATCCAACAAGCACATCGCCAGTTTCATCGTTTTTGTACGCATGTTTTACTGCATTCGTTACTGCTTCACTTACAGCAATCTTTGTATCTTCAATATCATCATAAGTCGCACCAGCACGGTTTAAAATACCTGATAACGTTAAACGCACTAAACCGACATATTCAGCTGTAGCTGGAAATTTCATTTCAATATAATCATACATTTTTTCCATATTACTTAGCCTCCGTCTCATTTACGTGCATTAATTCTTTTAAACCAGTGATATCAAATAAGCGTTCAATTCTAGCATTTACGCCTAATACATAAAGCTCTCTATTGTTTTTGTTTAAATCCTTTAAAGTCCCTACAAATAAACCAAGGCCAGTTGAATCCATATATGTAACGTCTTTAATATTTAAGTGGATATCATATAAACCTTCTGTACGAATTGGCATTAATACTTCTCTTAACTTAGGTGCTGTATACACATCAAGTTCGCCGCCGACTTTAATTTCGTAATACGTATCATGTTTTTGTGAGTCAATTGTTAAGTTCATCATTCTTCTCCTTGATTTCTACCAATTTTAGTTTAAATACAAATACCCTTATCCAAACACTTTAAACACATTTTTTTATTTTGTTCGTTTAATAATTAATATTGTTAAATCATCACGTTTTTTCACATCGCCAATTTTTAAGATTTCTTCGTAAACGACTTGTACAATATCTTGTGGATGTAAATCTTTATATTTGCGAATGATTTCTAGTAATCCTACCGCCTCAAAAAAAGTACCATCAATGAGTCGTGTTTCCGATACACCATCCGTGAATACAATCACCATATCATCAATTTCTAACTTTAGTTCATCTTGATCATATCTTGTTGTAGGGTGAACACCTAAAACTGTGCCACGAACAGTCATTTCTTCAAATTTATCTAATTTATTGCGATAAATAAAACCAGGTTCATGGCCAGCAGAACTATAATACAATGTATGATTCACTTCCTCATACAAGCCATAGAACATCGTCACAAACATATTTTGATTTACATTTTTTTCAACAACGCGATTGAGTCGCTTTAAACCATCACAAGGTAATTGAGAATGTCCATATGAATCCATTCCAAACTTAATCATACTCATGGCAAGTGCTGCAGGAATACCTTTTCCAATAACATCCGCAACCGCAAAACTCATCGTACCATCTTGATGGTCAATTAAGTTAAAATAGTCTCCATTTACTTTATGTGCTGGTACACTAATTGCTCCGATTTGAATATTGTCTAATTGTGGGATGTTTGTTTTTAACATAGTCGATTGTAAACTACTCGCTACTTCCATTTCTTTATCGACGCGTTCCATTCTTTGAACGAGCGCTTTGTAATCTCGATAACTGAAACCGTAGCCCACAAACATCTCATATAATACATCTAGTGCCATTGTATGTTGTCTTGTGTCTAGTTGATTTTCTAAAATGATATCTTTATGTAATGCAATAATTTCCTCGGGTGAAACATCTAGTCGAATTGCCTCATCAGCAATTGCTTCGATCTCTCTTAGTACGTTGTTGTTTTCTGTCTCTATATAACGTAATAAAACGTCATCGTAACGCTTTATAATCGATTCTATTTTATCCAACGTCTTCCTCCCTCATTTATTAAGAACACATCTAAATATAATACTCAAAAAATACACATTGCTTTTCTATTGTAACAAATCATTCTTTATAGTTATATCATTATTTTGATGGTATTCTCTTGGTAATCTTCTTCCTAACGAAGTAAGCACTTCATAGTTAATCGTTTCTAAATGATCTGCGACTACATCAATTGATTGGTCATTATCTTTATTATCAATAATAATAACACGATCTCCCATTTGAACAGGTGCATCGGTTTTTAGCATCAGTTGGTCCATACAAACGCGACCAATAATTTCTGCAGTTTGATTGCCAACAGTTACTTTATATCCTTGTAACTTTCTAGGAATACCATCTGCGTATCCAAGCGGTACAGTTGAAACAAAATGTGTGTCTTTTGCAACGTACGTACGTCCATAACTTACGGCATCACCATTTTGTATTGTTTTCACATGGCATACTTCACTTGTAAGTTGCATCGACGGTTTTAAATCGAGTGGATATTGAGATTTCACAAATGGTGAAGGATAATAGCCATACAAACTAATCCCTAAACGAATAGCATTACAAAACGACTTATCAAATCGAATTGAAGCCGCTGAATTTTGACAATGGATGTATTCTGGTTTCGGACTACTATTGACCTTTGTTTCAAAATCTAAATATGCATCGTCTGTATGATCATCTTCTGCATCCGCCACACTAAAATGCGTAAATACTCCTTCAAAATTAAAAGTATCATTGGCCAAAATCATACGCACTACTTCTTTATATTCATGAATATCATGTATACCAATACGATTCATACCAGTATCTAATTTGACATGAAGATTCACCTTGCTACCTGTTGCTAATGCACTAGCTTCTTTTAGCCAATCTAAACTCGGTACAGTGAGACTAATATTGCTTTCACTCGCTTGTTTAATAAATTCCGGCTTAACAACACCAAGCACCAATATTTTTTCTTCTATTCCTGATTGTCTCAACTCAAAAGCTTCATCTAGTGTTGCGACAGCAAAAAATTTAGCACCATGCGCACCTAAATGTTTCGCAATCGGCACTGCTCCTAAGCCATAACCATTGGCTTTAATTACTGCTATCGTTGTTTTTCCTTTATGCATATCACTAAACAAACGATAATTGTGCAATATTGCATCTAAATCGACTTTGACGATACTCGGTCTATAAAATTGATTATTCATGTGATCACCTATTATTTATTATTAATTCTTACTCATTATACGACTCAATGACTACAAAAGCTTGTGCAAACAATTCTGAGTGAGAAATTGATACATGTGCATTGTTGTCACCTTTAATATATGGTTTACCTAACGTATCATTTAAGCAACAAATATCATGAAAAGCAAGTTTTCCGATACCCGTACCTAATGCTTTACTATAAGCTTCCTTGACACAAAAACGTCCTGCCAAATATTCAATTTTCCTCTTATCAAGCGTTAATTGTTGATACACCTTAATTTCATCAGGATGTAAAATACGTAAAATAAATTTCTCTTGATGAATATATTTTTCAATACGGCTCAGTTCCAAAATATCTGTACCTATGCCTTTGATCATATTTGTCCTCACCCCTTAAATTGAATTTAATCGTTTATTTTTCGTTTATTTTTCGTTTTTTATTAATCATAAGAAAATTATATCAAAAATATGCACAAAAAAACGAGACATCTAAGTGTCTCGTTAAACGTTTTAAGATTACATTGAAGTGTCTTATCTTAATTATTTTTTATGATCAGCAAATGTTCTACCTTTGAAAGGTTTCTTTCCACCTGATGATGGTTTTGATTTTTTTTCAAAGTTTTTACGACGGTTGTCTTTTGAATCTTTTCTTGGTCCACGATTACGGCTATCTTTCGAACGGTTACCGCCACCATTTCCACGACGACCATAAGATGATTTACCGCTACCTTTACGACCAAGTGGTTTTTCAAATGTTAATTGTACATCAACATCATTGTTTGATTTTACAAGTTCTTGTAATAATGAAGCCACTAATTTAACATCACCGTATTCAGCAATTAATTCTTTAGCAATTTCTTCAATACGTTGTTCTGTATCTTTAGATACCCAATCTTGAACTTTTGATTTCACATCGTTTTCTCGAGCTTTCATCACTTCACCTGGTGTTGGTGGGCGCATCGCTTGCATTTTACGATTTTTGGCATTTTCGATTTGACGAATGTAATCCATTTCAACTGGGTTAACAAATGAAATCGCCATACCGAATTTACCAGCACGGCCTGTACGACCGATACGGTGTGTATAACTTTCTACGTCTTGCGGAATATCAAAGTTATAAACATGTGATACACCAGAAACGTCTAATCCACGTGCCGCAACATCTGTTGCAACTAAAATATCGATTTGATCGTTTTTGAATTTCTTTAATACTTCTAAACGTTTCGCTTGTGTAATGTCACCGTGTAATCCTTCAGCACGGTAACCTTTTGTAATTAACGCACTTGTTAATTCATCTACACGACGTTTTGTACGTCCGAATACAATAGCAAGTTCTGGTTGGTGAACGTCTAAGAAATTAGTAAATGTATCAAACTTTTCTAATTCTTTAACAATTGTGTAGTACTCATCAATTTGTGGGTTTGAATCTTCACTAGACATTGTTTTAACGATAACAGGATTGTTCATGAACTTTTGAACCAACTCTTGAATCGCTTTAGGCATTGTTGCAGAGAACAACATTGTTTGACGATTTTCTTTCGGTAATTTATCCATGATAAAACGCATATCATCGATGAATCCCATGTTCATCATTTCATCAGCTTCGTCTAAGATTAACGTGTTGATGTCTTCTGTTTTTAAAGTACGACGATTTAAATGGTCAATGACACGACCTGGCGTACCTACAATAATTTGTGGACGTTTTTTAAGTTCTCTAATTTGACGATCGATTGGCATACCACCAAATACAGTCGCAACTTGAACTCCTTGTCCACGTCCAAATGCCTTTAATTGTTCAGCAACTTGAACAGCTAATTCACGAGTAGGTGCTAGGATTAACGCTTGAATTCCTTGTTTGTTTTTTACTTTTTCAACTAATGGAATCCCGAACGCACCAGTTTTACCAGTACCTGTTTGCGCTTGACCTAACACATCTAATCCAGCCATTGTATGTGGAATACTATCTGTTTGGATTGGTGTTGGTTCACTAAATCCCATTTTTTCTAAAGATTGAATCGTTTCTTCAGAAATACCTAATTCTCTAAATTTTTGCAATATAATTTCTCCTTTAATTTTCCGAGCGGTTCTTTACCGCATATTTTCTGTGAGTAATTTTTCACTACTCCTACACTTCAACTTCTCTATACTAACACCCTTAACAAAAATAAGCAAACGAACGAATGACGAAATAATGGTATTTTAACCAAAATAAAAAAATATCGTACGCTTACATTACTGTAGGTATACGATATTTTGTATATTAAAAATATTTTTATTCTTTATTACAAGTTCATGTACAACTTTCTTACTTTAATGATGTAATAATAGTTTCTAATGCCATGCCGCGACTTGCTTTAAACAAGCATACTGTATGATGATTCAATACACACTTTAAATAATCTGCTATCTCATCTTTTGTTTCGAAATGCTTCACTTCAGTAAATTGCTTTGCTTCATCTGAAATGTATTTTGCTGCATCACCATATGTAAGTAATAAATCAATACCTTGATCTTCAAAATAACGACCCACTTCACGATGATAACGTTCTTCATCCGGCCCTAACTCTAATACATCACTTAATACGATAATTTTACGTGCTTGTTGCATTTGACTCACTGTATCAATTGCCGCTTTCATACTCGTTGGACTAGCATTATAGGCATCGTTGATTAATAGTGAACCGTTGATGCCTTGAATACGTTCCATACGCATACCAGTTAAAGAAAGCGATTGAATATTTTGTTGGATGGTTTCATCTGATAATCCTAGAAGCTTACCAACTTGAATCGCAATGGTTGCATTTCTTGCATTATGTGCACCTAAAGTAGATACTGAGTATGACGTGTCATTGATATCAAATTCAATAGATTGCTCTAATGAAACTAAATGATGAATGTATAAATCATTACTTTCATTAAACCCGATACTCAATACTTCACCACTGTATTGATCTACTAGTGGTTTTAATAACGGTTCATCGCCATCATATAATAATGGTCCATTCAAGCCCGCAGTTATTTCAAACTTCGCTTTCGCAATTCCTTCGCGTGAACCTAAATCACGCATATGTGATTCACCAATGTTAGTAATTGCCGCAATACTTGGTTGTGCTAATTGAGATAAGAATTCTATTTCACCAAATCCACTCATACCCATTTCTAAAATAGATATTTCTGTGTCTTCATCTAATTGACAAATCGTTAACGGCAATCCAATTTCATTGTTATAATTACCTTGTGTTTTCTTCACTTTAAAATTCGGCTTTAATACTGCTTCAATCATATCTTTTGTTGTTGTTTTACCGTTTGATCCAGTTACCGCAATCACTTTCGGTGACACTTCATTTAAATAAGCTTTCGCCATTTGTTGCAATGCTGTTAAAGTATCTTCAACGACAATAACCGACAATCCTTCAGGTAATGGCACGTCTTGCTGCCAAAGTGCAAGAGAAGCACCACTTTCTAACGCTTGTTGAACATATTTGTGACCATCAACATTTTCACCTTTGAAAGGAATAAATAAAACGCCTTGATCGATTTTTCTTGAATCGATACTCACACCATTAAATTCAAGTGATTCAGTTGCATTCAACTTTCCGCCAACTGCATCACTTAACCATTTTGCATTACGTTTAATCATCATTTCACACTCTTTTATAAATCAATTTTGTATTGTAATTGTTTCTTTGCTTCATAACGCTCTTTTGCTAAATCAATCAATTTAGTAATTAACTCACTATAAGAAACGTCCATGTTTTGCCATAATAATGGATACATACTAAATTTAGTGAAACCAGGCATCCCATTTGTTTCATTGATGTAAATAGAATTGTCTTCAGTTAAGAAGAAGTCAGCGCGCACTAAACCTGAACAATCTGTTGCTTTAAATGCTTCAATAGCCATATTACGTAATGTTTCATGTACTTCATTTGGAATATCAGCAGGAATTTGTAGTTTGACATTACCGTCCTTATATTTCGCTTTGTAATCGTAGAAGCTTACATCTTTAACAACTTCACCAGCAAGCGTCGTTTCAGGATAATCATTCCCTAATACAGCAACTTCGATTTCTCTTGCTTCCACACCTTGTTCAATGACCAATTTGCGGTCAAATTTAAATGCTTCTTCAATCCCTTGAATTAAACTTTCTTTATCAACACATTTTGAAATGCCGACAGAAGAACCATTATTTGCTGGTTTAACGAATACAGGGAATGTTAATTTATTCATCACAAGCTCTAAAATGTTATGACGGTATTTTTCGTATTCACTTTTTAAAAATGAAACGTACGGTAATTGAGGTAATCCGCGATTTGCAAATAATTGTTTCATCACAAGTTTATCCATCGAACTACTTGCGGCAAGGACTCCATTACCTACATAAGGAATATCTAGTACTTCAAATAAACCTTGAATCGTGCCATCTTCACCATTTGGTCCATGTAATAATGGGAATACCGCATCATAAGCTTCACCATTTTCACGACCAGATAACATATTTGTAATTGAACGGCTTTTCTCGCCATTCAATCTTAATACTTCAGCATCTTCAATCGGTGCTGTAATTTCTGGGCCTTTAATCCATAATCCATCATTATCAATATAAATCGTATCCACTGTATAACGTGCTTTATCCATTGCGTTAATTACAGACTGTGCAGTTAAAATCGATACATCATGTTCTGCACTTTTTCCACCATAAATGATACAAATATTTTCTTTTTTCAATTGTATCTCCTCCAAATTAATCTCTAAACTTCATATTACCACATTCATTCCTAACCCGCTAAAAGAAACATGATGAATCCAACAAGAAAGATACATTAAGAAACTTTTAAAGAGATAATTATACAATATTTCGTTCATTTTCATGTATAATAAACATATCATTTTATGTTTAGGAGTTACATTATGCCTTTTTCAATACGCAATCGCGAAAAGAGACCGTTATTAGAACGCATTGACTGGTGGCTAATCATTATAGTGATTGCATTTTTAGCAATCAGTGTGAGTATTATTTCATCAGCGATGACAGGTGGACAATATTCGACCAATTTCGCAATTAGACAAGTTTTTTATTATATTTTAGGTTTTGGTATTGCATTATTTATAATGCTACTTAGTCCAAAGTTCTTACTAAAATGGACATATGTCTTTTATTTCATAGGCAACATTTTATTACTTGGACTACTCGTATTACCCGACTCATCATTTACACCAGTAATCAATGGTGCAAAAAGTTGGTATGTCTTTTTCGGTTTATTAAGTATCCAACCCTCTGAGTTTATGAAAATCATATTAATGTTAACTTTGAGCAAAGTGGTTTATGATCATAATCGCTTTACTTATTATAAATCGATGCAAACAGATTTAATGCTCCTTCTTAAAATAGCGTTTGTTTCAAGTTTACCTATGTTATTGATCTTATTACAAAATGACTTAGGAACTACACTTGTATTACTTGCTATTATATTAGGGATTGTTATTGTATCAGGTGTAACATGGCGCATTTTAGCACCTTTCTTAATTACAATGTTTGTCATCGGTAGTAGCATTATTTTAACCATCATCTATAAACCGGCTTTGATTGAAAAAACACTAGGCATACAGACGTATCAACTCGGCCGTATCAATTCTTGGTTAAATCCAGCACAATATTCCGATGGCGAAGGCTTTCACTTAATGGAATCAATGAAAGCAATTGGTTCAGGTGGATTGTTTGGTAAAGGATTTAAAGGTGGAGAAGTTTACATTCCTGAAAACCATACTGACTTTATCTTCTCAGTCATTGGTGAAGAATTTGGCTTTATCGGTGCCATTTTAATATTAATCTTGTTTTTAGCTTTATTTACACATTTATTTAAACTTGCACAATATGCAGAGCACCCATTTAGTACAGTATTTTTAATTGGATTTATTAGTATGATTGTCTTCCATGTCTTCCAAAATATCGGTATGACGATTCAACTTGTGCCAATTACGGGTATCCCACTACCATTTATAAGTTACGGTGGTAGTGCACTTTGGGCAGTGATGTGTGGTATTGGCGTTGCTTTATCGATATTCTATCACTCAAGTAATTACGACAACATCAAAATTCAGCCGCTACATAAGCAAATTAAATTTAAAAAATAAAAATAAAAATAAAATACTGTAAAAAATAAAAATAAAAATAAAATACTGTAAAAAATAAAAATAAAAATAAAATACTGTAAAAAATAATCACGAAAAAAACAAAAAGCACTTGAAATGTTTTAGACATTTTAAGTGCTTTTTTATACTCAATTAATAAATTCATTGCTTCTATGAATTATTTTAACTTTGCAGGCGCAACATGTGGTAATGTACGCATTGCATCTAATCTAGATTTAGTTATTGAAATATTTACACCGAGCGATGAAAGCAAATTCACTACGTTTTTCAACTTTTCAGGTCTTTTCTCCATAATATCGCTCCAATCTTCTTAATACCTATATTCTACTTTAATTCAATATAGAAATCTATAGGCCTTGAGACTTATTTGTGTAAATTTTTTGAAAACTGATTATTAAGATTGTTAAATGATTACGTCAAAACCGATATCTTCGACTGCCGCTTTAACAGCTTCTATTTGATCATTTTCCATTTGAAGTGTTAATGTACCTTGTTCTAAATCGACTTTACCTTGAACACCTTCAATACCATTTGCCGCTTCTTCTACACTAGCTTTACAATGATTACATGTCATACCTTCAACTTTAATTACTTTTTCCATTTGAATC
Organism: Macrococcus sp. DPC7161; assembly: GCF_004117835.1. GTDB lineage: Bacteria > Bacillota > Bacilli > Staphylococcales > Staphylococcaceae > SDSC01. The sequence continues at coordinate 13,919 of NZ_SDSC01000007.1, forward strand.
ATCCTTTCATTCTTTTAAATGTTTTTAGTAATTCTTCCATTGCTTGTTCTGTTTCATTGTGATTAATTTTATCTACAATACAAGTCTTCATATGTTGCTCTAACAACAAATGACTGACCGAATTTAAAGCTTGTCTTGTTGCAGCAATTTGCGTTAATACATCATCACAATAAACATCTTCTTGTATCATTCGGTTAATCGCTCTGACTTGACCTTCGATACGATTCAATCTTGTTTGAAGATTTTTTTTAGTTGCTAAATCCGCTGTCATCGTATACCTCCACAACAGTCGTTTTAATAAATACATTCTATACCCTATAAGGGTATATGTCAAACTGCCTTAAATATGATTATCATGTATAATAAATAAAAAGGAGGTTTATATGGATATATTTCAACTTATTGATTTCTATAATATTTCATCTGTTTTATTCTTTTTAGGATTTATTATCAACCTCTTTTTAGCCTTTGTCATTATATTTATGGAAAGAAGACAAGCAGGTTCAACTTGGGCATGGCTATTTGTCTTATTCTTTTTACCGATTATCGGCTTTATCGCCTATTTATTATTCGGTAGACAAATTTGGCGACAAGATATTTTTAAACTCGATGAACAAGATAAAGTCGGTCTTGAACATATCGTTAATGAGCAAATAGAAGCACTAGATAAGAATGAACTTAAAGGTCATTCTTTAGAACTTTCTAAACATCAAGATTTAATTCGCATGCTATTAAACAACAATGCTTCTTTCTTAACAACAGACAATAAAATAACCATTCTCACAGATGGTCGTAAAAAGTTTGATAGTTTATTACATGATATAAAAAATGCTAAAGATCATATACACATTCAATATTATATTTTTAAACGTGATGGGATTGGTAAAGAAATCATCGATGCTTTAGAAGAAAAGTTAAAAGAAGGCGTAGAAGTACGAATGCTCTATGATGATATCGGGTCAAGAACATTAACATTATCTCGTTTTAAAGACTTTAAAGCATTAGGTGGCCAAGTAGAAGCATTCTTTAAGTCTAGTCTCCCATTAATCAATTTAAGGATGAACAACCGAAACCACCGTAAGATTGTTGTTATCGACGGAAAGATTGGGTATATTGGTGGCTTTAATGTCGGTGATGAATATTTAGGTTTAGACAAACGATTTGGTTATTGGCGTGACACACATCTCAAAATCGAAGGCGATGCGGTAAATGCATTACAACTTCGATTTATGATGGATTGGAACTCACAATTCAATCGTAATAATTTACATTACGAAGAGAAATTCTTCCCAGATGTTCATTCGCAAGGTGATATTGGCGTACAAATATCTTCAAGCGGCCCAGATTCAACAGAACAACACATTAAATATGGTTATTTAAAAATGATTACCAGTGCCAAAAAATCGATTTACATTCAAACACCTTACTTCATTCCAGACGACTCATTACTTGATGCGATTAAAATCGCTGCAATGACAGGTGTTGAAGTGAACATTATGATACCGAATAAACCCGATCACCCATTTGTATACTGGGCAACTTATTCAAACGTTGGTATCTTATTAGAATATGGCTGTAACATTTATATTTATGAACAAGGATTTATTCATACGAAAATGGTCCTAATTGATGATGAAGTTGCAAGTGTTGGTACAGCAAATATGGACTTTAGAAGTTTTGATTTAAACTTTGAAGTCAATGCATTTATATATGATGCCAAAGTCGCAACAGAACTAAAGAATACATTTTTAGAAGATATTAAAGTCTCATCGCAATTAACTACTGAAATTTATGAATCTCGTGTATTATGGATAAAAATAAAAGAAGCTATAGCAAGATTGATTTCACCAATCTTATAATCACCTAAAAAGGGATTGAGCCAATAATATCGACTCAATCCCTTTAAGATTTTATTCATTTTCTTAAATTTATATATTATAAATGAAAGAATACAAAATCTGCTGCAATATTTAAGAAAAATAGTGAATGTAAAGCGAGATAAGAAAAACCAATCATCTTTTGTTTTTTAGTTAATTCAAAACGATATGATAGATTCATAAATAACATCCCCTTAGTTTTAAGAATTTTCTGATAATTTATAGATTTATTATACCACCACTTTAAAAAATGTAAACATAAAAGAAAGGAATTTTTCACAAATGACAAATAACATGATTAAACAAGCTGAAGACTATGTGAAAGTACTATTAGAAAAAGAACGTTCAGGACATGATTATTATCATATTGAACGTGTAAGAAAACTTGCTTTATATATTGCTAAAAAAGAAAAAGCCAACTTATTTATAGTAGAAATGGCTGCATTACTACATGATACTGTTGATGAGAAATTATTTGATGAAGAAACTGCTTATGCAAATTTAGAACTATTCTTTAATCAAATCGAATTACCTCAAAAAGACCGAGAAGCAATCATACATATATTAAAATATATGAGCTTTAAAGGTGGTATTAATGAAGGGAAATTAAAATCTCTTGAAGGACATATTGTTCAAGATGCAGATCGATTAGATGCTTTAGGTGCGATTGGTATTGCACGTACATTTCAGTTTGCTGGCAAATTCGGTGAAGCGATGTATGACCCTAACATTAAAGTGCGAGAAGATTTAACTAAAACATATCGTGAACCATCAACAGCGATTAATCATTTCTATGAAAAACTATTCAAATTAAAAGACTTAATGAATACAACAACAGGTAAGCAACTCGCTGAAGAAAAACATGCTTATATGGAGCAATTTATAGAGATGTTTTTTCACGAGTGGAATGGCATAAAATAAAGGCTAGGACAAATGTCCTAGCCTTTATTTTATGCGGTTGAGTACAAAGTAATTGTTACCTAATGATAAAGAGACTAAACGGCGGAACATAAGTTGCCACTACAACAAAAACCGAACAAAAACGATAAATCAAAAAGCGATTTATACGTTTTGTCCGGTTTTTGCTTGTGGCAGAACACTTATGTCCCAGCCTCTATGTTTTTATTTTCTTTTTTTCTTTTTTGGTGCTACTTTCGTATTCTTACGTTGTGCAGCTTCTTCTCGTTCATGCGCTTCAATCATTGGTGCTAATTCTTCGTGTACTTTCTTACTATAGAACTTATTCCCTAACCATGTTTGGAATACTAAGAACGCGCCACCTACTGCCCAATATAATGGTAATGCAGCAGGAGCTATTGCTGACATCCAAACGATCATAATTGGTGAGATGAACATCATCATTTTCATTTGTTGTTTTTGTTCATCCGGAATATTTTGCATTGATACATAAGCTTGTACTGCATAAACAATACCCGCAATGACTGTTAATGCGATATCTGTTTTTGTTAAATCAAACCATAAGAAGTGTGGGTATTTTGTAATACCGCCTTCTGTAGGATATTTTAATACATAGAATAAACCAGTAACGATTGGCAATTGAATTAACAATGGTAAACATCCCATGTTTAATGGGTTAATACCGTTATCTTTATATAATGCCATCATATCTTGTTGTGCTTGCATTTTTTCTTCTTGTGTACGAGCACGCTTCGTACGTTCTTGAATTTCTGTTAATTGTGGCTTAATTAAAGCCATTTTTTCTTTCATGATACTTTGGTTCTTGTATGTTCTCATCATAAATGGGAACAACGCTAAACGTACAATTAAAGTAATTGCAATGATTGCTAAACCGTAATTGTGGCCCATGTTTGATCCTAACCAATGAATTAATTGGTCTAAAGGATGTACAAACGTATCATAGAAGAAACCTTTACGATTTTCTTGTTTTGAATAATCACAACCTGCTAAGAATACTGTAATCCCTAGAAGCAGTGGCAACAATGCCTTATTTTTCATTTCTTCACCTCAAAAATTTTATTCACATAGAGGTAATTTTAACATATAAATGCACATACTTAAACTAATATTACAATATTGTCACGTATTTATGATTGATAATACGCTTTATATGCTTCAACCACACTTTTAACATCATTAGCTTTTGTGATTGATGAAATGGTAGAAATACCATTTGCACCTGCTTTTAATATCATTTCACAATTTGTAGATGTAATACCACCAATTGCAACGATAGGAATGTGTTTATCATATAATCGCATTTTACGAATCAATTCAATACCACCCGGTTGTTTCGCATCACTTTTAGAACTTGTTTGATAAACAGGTCCAACCCCAATATAATCGACATGTGCTAAATCTGAATTATCATATTCTTGCAACGTACTTACTGATAATCCAATGATTTTGTCTTCAAAGTCATGGATGATATTTTCAATTTTCTCATCATCTTGCCCTAGATGAATGCCATCTGCATCCACTGCTTTTGCAAGTTCAATATCATCATTCACAATAAATGGTACGTTGTATTTTTGACAAAGTGCTTTCACTTCTTTTGCAAGTGCAAGCTTTGCCTCACCAGTTAAGGCATTCTCACCTTTCTCGCGTAATTGAAAACAAGTTATGCCCGCTTCTAATGCTGATTGTAAAATGCTGATAAAAGCATCTTTTGAAGGTGTATCTTGTGTCCCTGCAATAAAATAAACCTTCAATATTGATTGATCAAAATTTTGCTTCATCCACTACACTTCTTCCACTCTCTGATTCGCTACGATATCATCTTCAGTAATTTCATACAATTGATCAATTAAATGTACTGCAAAATGGCCCGGTAGCGTACCATTAGGTAACTTACATGCGAATTCACTCGCAACAGTATATGCTGCAAGTGCTTCAGTTAAGTCTTCTAATGTCGGTTTAACCTTATTATATACAAAACTCGCAACAACTGCTCCTAATAAACATCCGCCACCTGTAACTTTTGTTAATAATGATGTGCCATTTTTCACTAAGGCAACACGATTATCTTGTACAATCGTATCTACTTCTCCTGTAATAACAATCGCTGAACCAAATATTTCATGTGCTCGTTTAGCAATTTCAACGTTATTTAAATCTGTTCTGCTATCTGTCCCTTTCATTGTTGTTTCTTCTAAAAGGGCTAGAAGCTCACTTGCATTTCCTCTAATTACTGAAATATCAAAGTCATTCAATAAATTTAAACAAAATTCTTTTCTAAATGATGATGCACCACTCGCTACTGGATCAAGTACAACGGGTACTTGATGCTTATTCGCATATTTAACCGCTTCACGCATATCTTCTACTCTTGAAGGATGTAATGAACCGATATTGATTAACAATGCGCCAGCAACAGATAAAAATGCATCCATTTCTTCTTTCGCTTCTGCCATTGCTGGACTCGCACCAAGTGCTAATAAGCCATTTGCAGTAAAGTTTTTTACGACATCATTAGTCATACAAATAATCAATGGGTTATCTTTTCTAATCTCATTTAATCTCATTTTTATTCCCCTTTAAATGCAAAGTGATTGACTGGACCTTGTCCATGCCCAAGTTCTGGTGTATGTTTAATCGCTAAATCCATATAACGTTTAGCTAGTCTTACACTTTCTTCTATGGATTTACCTTTAGCAAGTTCTGACGTAATGACTGCAGAATATGTGCAACCTGTACCATGCGTATGTTTTGTATTATAGCGCTCACCTGGTAATGTAAGCATTGTATCATTTAAAAATAAATAATCTGTTGCGTCCCCTTTTAAATGTCCACCTTTGATTAATACCGATTGTGAGCCGATTTCTTTTATAAATCGCTTGCCTGCTAATAACACATCGTCCATCGTTTCTACTTTCATTTCTAAAATTGTTTCTAACTCTGGAATATTCGGTGTTACAACAGTCGCTAAATCTAATAACTTAGTTCTGACAGCCATTTGTCCTTGTTTATCCAGTAGTGCATCACCACTTTTAGCAACCATTACTGGGTCAATAACATATGGCACCGTTTGAATATGCTTTTCGATATAAGGACGTACCACATCCATAACGTCACTACTCGCAAGCATCCCCGTTTTAACAGCATTCGGTACAATGTCTGAATAAACACTTTCTAATTGTGCTTCAATGACTTCTACCGGCTGATTAAATACTTGTTGTACCCCTAATGTATTTTGTGCAACGATACTTGTCACAACACTCATGCCGTAAACACTTCTTGACTGAAATACCTTTAAATCAACAGTTGTTCCAGCACCGCCCGTTGGATCTGTACCCGCAATAGATAATGCTGTATTAAACATATTGTTCACCTTCAAACGACCATTTCTCTTGATCTACACTCATTTGGAAGAAATTGCGTTCATGCACACAGCTTTCTAAGAAATTTTTTCTTAAAATTTCTTTTTCTTCATCTGTCGCACGCTGTGCAAAATCATCCACCCATCGATCTAAATGATGCATCAATTCATCCATATTTTTCGTATAAAAATCAACCCAATCTTTTAAAGGATTACCCGTTAAGTCATGACGCTCAGTGATTTTTAACGCCAATTGTTGATAAACGTATGGACATGGTGCCATTGCACAAATTGTAAAACTAGCATCGCTATAATGATAAGCATTGTAATACATATGCTTAATATAATGATCACTAGAAGGATACCATGCACCGTTTTTAATAATATCTTGATAAGCTTCCCCAACATAATCTGCCATTGTGTAATGTGCTGACACTTCGCCATTCATTACAAAATCAATTTGCTCTAATAAAAATCTTACATCTTCATCATCATTTAACTTTGGAATAAGCAAAGCATAAATCTTTGCAAACTCATTCAAATAACGACTATCTGCTTGTAAATAATGGCGAATGGCTTCTTTGTCAATATCCCCTCTGATGACACCTTGTATAAAGTCATCTTGATAGATTTGTTCAATAATGACTTCTGCTTCTTTTTTTACTGATTCAATAAACATAACTGCCTCCTAAAAAATGAATTCGTCATTAAATTTATCCACAAAAAAACCTATTTTCAGACAGAAAATAGGTTAGCAAAGGTCCTAACACTACTTTCCTACGCTGGCATTATCCAGATCAGGTAAAGGGTTCGTGAAAACGTCTCAGCCAAATGGCACCCCTAGCAGTGAACAAATTTATTAACTTAATTTAAGTATAGAAAAGGTATATGAAATTTGCAAATAAAAAAACACACTAGCTTTTGCTAGTGTGTTTGAATGGATTATATTAGAATCCCCAAGCTGATAAACCTTGAGCATTGTATGCTTTAGTTGCAGCGTTGATTTGATCTTGAACTGTTGCAGTTGAACCCCAACCTGGCATAGTTTGGAATAAACCTGAAGCACCTGATGGGTTGTAAGCATTTACTTGACCATTTGATTCACGAGCAATGATTGCTTGCCATGTAGATGCTGGTACTCCTGTACGTTTAGCCATTTCTTGAGCAGCTGCTGAACCTACTGAACCAGCAGTGTTACCGTTAGCTAAACGAATACCACTTGTTGGTGCTGATTGAACTGGCGCTTGAGCTGGTTGGTATGATGTTTGTTGTACTGGTGCTTTGTAAGTTGGTGCTTGTGAAACTTCAGCAGTTGGTGCACTTACAGATGATGTTTGAATCGCTTGAACTGGAGCACTTGTTTGTGTTGTTTTAACTGCAGTTTCAACTTTTTCAGTTGCTACTTGTGCAACATTATTTTTCATAGAACCTTTATCTAAAATAATTAATTTCCCAACTTTTAAATCTTTATCTGATTTAATTTTGTTCCATTTTTTGATTTTCTCAACTTTAACACCATATTTTTTAGCGATTGATTTAATTGTATCGCCTTTTTTCACTTTGTATTTACCGTTTACTAAAACTTCAATCTTTTGGTTTGGTAAAATTAAGTTTGATTCTAATTTGTTAATTTTTTTGATGTTTGCAATTGTTGTATTGTATTTATCAGCGATTGACCATAAAGATTCGCCTGCTTCTACTTTATGTACTTGAGCGTTTGCGTTAGCGCCTACGATTGCTGAAGATAATACTGCGATAGATGTTGCTGTAATCATTTTTTTCATAATTTAATTCTCCTCTAATTTTGAAATCTCTCTATATATACGTCTCATTTATTTGTAAATTTATTCAACGTTAATACTTTATCACGGATTTTGATTTCATAGGTTACAGCAATATAATAACTTAAGTCGTAAAATTACAATAATATTACAGACATATCACAAAATGATATTTTCAGAACATTCACATATTATTTATTAAAAAATCAATTCTTTTAATAAAAAAAGAAACACAAACTTCAGCACTGAGTTTGTGTTCCTTATTTGTGAGTAATGTGAGTTTGTATAGTTGGGATAAAAAGGATTTAGTTAAAAGGGTAATTCTGTCGTTATTTCTTCTTCTGAATCATTCGCTTTATGATTCAATTCATCAACAATTTGAGCTGCTTCGTTTTTAATATCCTCAGCTATTTCATTGGTTTCTTTACTTTCAGATGTGTTAGTTTCTGAATCTGTAGTTACTTCAATATTGTTGCTTTCTTTTGATAATGATTCATTATCTTTTAATAAACTTTCATTGAGATCTTGTTGCCATTTAGCTTCTGTTGCTTTTGCAATCACTTCTTTATGTTCTTGTGTATCATGTTTTTCAGTAATATTTTGACTTTGCTTTTTCACGTATTCTCTTAAATACGATTCTTTTTTCAACATCATGAGATGCGTTTTTTCATTATCAGACATCTCTTGCCATATTTCATCAGGCGTTTTTGGTAGCATATCGCCAGTTTGAATTTTACCAAAGCTCGGTAAAAATTTTATATTTTCAATCATGATTTCTGTCATGTACTGCACTTTTCCGTCTTTTTCAAACTTATTATTATGAATTTGACCTGTAATACAAACGCCACTCCCTACTTTACAATATGCATGAATATTTCGTGCCGTTTTATTAAATGCTTTACAATACAGAAAATCTACATTTTGTTTTTCACTGTCTCTTTTATAACCACGATCAACCGCAATATTAAATGTAGTCACTGCAAAATCATTTGAAAACTTATTTAACACAGGTTCATTTGCAATACGACCTGCAAGGATGACTTTGTTTATCATGTTTTCACCTCCTTCCAAACAAAATATAAAATAAATCGAATGAAAATAAAAAAAGCAATAATTGATGAAATAAACAATGAACTGTTCTAAAATTAAAGCAATAACATCAATTTTTTAAAAATGGTGCAACATCGACTATATTTTATAAATCTTTGTATTTTGATATAAATTTTTTCATTTTATATCATTGAAATTGGAGGGAAATGCCTATGAAAACATTTAAAGCAGTAAGATTTCAAATTATTGATAATGAATCAGTTGAAGAATATGAATTACATGACGGCGTCATTATAAACAAAGAAGATGGCAGTTGGTTATTAGAAATATTGATTGATGATTTGCATTTAGACAAAATGCAAAACTACATGAACTTAGAAACAGTATTAGATACCCGTGTTGTGATTACTAGACCGTCTAATGATCCTGCATTATTTGAAGCAACGATAAAGAGCGTTCATCAACTCAAAGAAAAAATTTCTGTCGTGTTAGAATGTCACATCTACACACATCGACAAGCCTATGCTGAAAAGTTATTAGAGCAACTCGTGGCAGATGGATTAAGTGGCAGCGAATTGATCACAGCATTTAACCGACTCATGCAATCAAAACCAAAGCTGAAAGACGAAGCTAAAAAATAGAGACTGGTTCAAAAACGCTTAGCAACAAGTAAAAACTGAAGAAAAAAATAAAACCAGAATGACTGCACGTATGCAATCATTCTGGTTATTTTTCTAATATCGCAAAGCTAATTTCACAACTACAAGCTAATTCACCATTTACAGTTGCTTTTGCTACACCTTTACCTAATGGTCCTTTAACACGTGTCATCTCAACTTCTAACATTAAAGTATCACCCGGAGTGACTTGACGTTTAAATCGACATTTATCAATGCCAGTAAACATTGCAAGTTTTCCTTGATTTTCTTCTAATTTTAACATTGCTACAGCACCTACTTGCGCTAAAGCTTCTACAATTAATACGCCAGGCATTACTGCATATTCTGGGAAATGCCCTTGGAAAAACGGCTCATTACCACTGACTTGCTTAAGACCTGTACACTTCTTTCCATCTTCTAATTCAACAATTCTGTCAATTAATAAAAATGGGTAACGGTGCGGAATAATCTTTTTAATTTCATCAAATGTTAATATTGTTTCCATCATTTTTTACTCCCTGTCAGTTCCATAGCATGTTGCCATGTTTTTGGATTGAATATTTCTAATGGTGAATGCAAAACACCGTAACCAATCATTAAGCCAATCACAAACATCAGTATTGATAACACAATCACCACAATAAAGATTGAGATTAACGGTATACTTCGATGTTGAACAATTGTGCCACGTATTTCGCTGGTTTTAGGTTGATAGAAAAAACGCTTTATTTTTTCTTTGTTTATTTTGTTTTGCATGTAATCACCTCTTTGTTATTTTATCAAATTTCAATTAGAAACACACTTTTAAAAAAACTGTAGCATTTGATTGCTAAATATAATGATATCCATAATAAATCGACTACTTAAATATCCAAGTACCATACTCATTAAAAGCAGGAGTATTTGGATTTCTGTCGTATGCATTTTTTTAAACCATTGATCAAGTCTAACTGCTCTAAGTGCATAAAAGCTAACAAAAAACATAATGACATATAAAACTAAACTTGGCAGTGCATAAACAGCATCCATAACTTCACACTCAATTCTGTTATTAAATGATAAAAAACCGAACAAAACCAAAATTCCAAATGCGAATTCTAATTTTGTTCGGCTTTGTTCAAGGTTAAAAACCTTTATCTAAACTTTGAAACTTCAATACGGTTAATCGCACGGTGTAACGCACGTTCCGCTCTTTGGAAGTCAACATTTTCTTGTTTCTGATGTTGCAAACGCTCTTCAGCACGTTTTAATGATTCTTTCGCGCGTTCGATATCGATTTCATCTGCAACTTCAGCAGCTTGTACAAGTACAGTTACTTGCCCGGGTCTAATTTCGGCAAATCCTTCAGTAACAGCAATATGTTCTTTTGAATTACCAATAGACACACGAACTGCACCAATTTTAAGTGGTGCGACTGTAGGAATATGTCCAGCCATCACACCCATTTCACCTGTTTCAGTTTGTAAAACGATAAGTTCAGCTTGGTCGTTTGAGTAAACTGATCCATTAGGAGTGACAATATCAATTGCGATTGTATTCATTGTATTACCTCCTAATTAAATTATACTTCTACGCCCATTTCTTTCGCTTTCGCTAAAACGTCTTGAATGCCACCAACTAAACGGAAAGCATCTTCAGGGATATGGTCATATTTACCTTCTAAAATCGCTTTAAAGTCTTGAACTGTTTGCGCTACAGGAACATAAGAACCTTTTTGACCAGTAAATTGTTCCGCAACGTGGAAGTTTTGACTTAAGAAGAATTGGATACGACGTGCACGTGCAACTGTCTTTTTATCTTCATCAGACAATTCATCCATACCTAAAATAGCGATGATATCTTGTAATTCACGGTACTTTTGTAATGTTGCTTGAACGCCACGCGCTACATGGTAATGCTCTTCTCCAACAACAGCTGGTGTTAACGCACGAGATGTTGACGCTAATGGGTCAACGGCTGGGTAGATACCCATCTCAGTTAATTTACGCTCTAAGTTAGTTGTTGCATCTAAGTGAGCGAAAGCAGTTGCTGGCGCTGGGTCAGTATAGTCATCGGCAGGTACGAATACCGCTTGGATAGATGTAACTGAACCTACGTTTGTAGATGTGATACGTTCTTGTAATTGACCCATTTCAGTAGCAAGTGTTGGTTGGTAACCAACGGCAGATGGCATACGACCTAATAATGCCGATACCTCTGAACCTGCTTGTGTGAAACGGAAGATGTTATCGATGAATAAAAGTACGTCTTGACCTTGTTCATCACGGAAGTATTCAGCCATTGTTAAACCAGATAAAGCTACACGCATACGTGCACCAGGTGGCTCGTTCATTTGTCCGAATACCATTGCTGTTTTCTTAATAACGCCTGAGTCACTCATTTCGTGGAATAAGTCGTTACCTTCACGTGTTCTTTCACCAACACCTGCGAATACTGAAATACCACCGTGCTCTTGAGCGATATTGTTGATTAATTCTTGAATTAATACAGTTTTACCTACACCGGCACCACCGAATAATCCGATTTTACCACCTTTAATGTAAGGTGCTAATAAGTCTACTACTTTAATACCTGTTTCTAAAATTTCAACTTTAGTTGATAATTCTTCAAACTTAGGTGCTTGTCTATGAATTGGATCACGACGAACATCTGCAGGAATTTCTCCATCTAAGTCAATTTTATCTCCTAATACGTTGAATACACGTCCTAATGTAACGTCACCTACAGGTACAGAAATTGGTGAACCTGTATCTGTAACAACCGCACCACGTTTAACACCGTCTGTTGAACTCATCGCGATTGTACGAACTGCATCATCACCTAAGTGAAGGGCAACTTCTAAAGCAAGTTTAGTTGTACCTTCTTCACGTACGATATCTAAAGTTAAGGCATTGTTTAATGCTGGTAATTGACCATGTTCAAACTTAACGTCAATTACAGGACCCATAACTTGGATTACGTGACCTACTGCCATGTTTATTCCTCCCAAAGTTTATTCTAGTGCCGCTGCGCCGCCGACAATCTCAGTAATTTGTTGCGTAATTGCTGCTTGACGTGCACGGTTATATTGTAATGATAAATCATCAATTAATTCTTTTGCATTGTCTGTTGCATTTTTCATTGCTGTCATACGAGAAGCATGCTCACTTGCCTTACCATCTAATAATGCACCGTAAATTAAGCTTTCAGCATATTGCGGTAAGATGACTTCTAAGATTGCATCTTTATCTGGTTCAAACTCATAATTACTTAATGTTGTTTCACCAGTCACATCATCTTTAGAAATTGGTAAGATTTTGCGTTCTTGTACTTGTTGCTCTAAAACACTAACAAAATGTGAGAAATGCATAAAGATTTCATCATAATGGCCTGTTTCAAATTTTGAAACTGCTTTTTGAGTAATTTCTTTGATCGATTTGAAAGATGGTTGTTCAGGTAAACCAACAACTTCACCTTCAACATTGTATCCGCGTGATTTTAAGAAATCGCGACCAACACGACCGATGACTAAAATACCATAAGCATTATGGTCATTGTTATGACGTTCTTTGATTGCATTTGTTACATTTTTTAAGATGTTTGCATTGTAAGGACCTGCTAAACCTTTATCACAAGTAATCACAAGATAACCTGTTTTCTTAACAGGACGCTTTTGTAACATCGGATGCGTCGCATCACTATTATTACCACCAATTGCAATAATTGCTTCTTGCATTTTATCCATATATGGATAGAACGCTTTCGCATTTTCTTCCGCTCGGCGTAACTTTGAGTTAGATACCATGTGCATCGCTTTTGTAATTTGGCTCGTTTTCTTCGTTGAAGTTATACGGCCTTTAATCTCTCTCAATGAAGCCACAGTTAGTCACCACCTTTTGATTAATTTCCTAAAATACTACTCTGATTTCTTGAAGACTTTCTTGAATGCATCAATTGCTTCAACGAATTTCTCATCTGCTGGTAAACCTTTAGTTTCACGAATTTCACTGTATAAGTGAGATGCGTTGTTACCAACCCAGCTTAAGAATTCATCTTCAAAACGTGTAATATCTTGAACAGGAATATCATCTAAGTGACCTTTAGTTAATGCATATAAGATAACAACTTGTTTATCTACAGTAAGTGGTTTGTTTTGGTCTTGTTTTAATACTTCAACCGTACGTTTACCACGTTCTAATTTTGCTTTTGTTTGTGGATCTAAGTCAGAACCGAATTGAGCGAATGATTCTAATTCACGGTAAGATGCTAAGTCTAAACGTAACGTACCCGCAACTTTTTTCATTGCTTTAATTTGTGCTGAACCACCTACACGTGATACTGATAATCCGGCGTTGATCGCTGGACGTACACCTGAGAAGAATAAATCTGATTGTAAGAAGATTTGTCCATCAGTGATTGAGATTACATTTGTAGGTACATAAGCTGAGATATCCCCTGCTTGTGTTTCAACGAATGGTAATGCAGTAATAGAACCGCCACCTAAATCATCATTTAATTTAGCTGCACGTTCTAATAAACGGCTATGTAAGTAGAATACATCCCCTGGGTAAGCTTCACGACCTGGCGGACGACGTAATAATAATGATAACTCACGGTAAGCTGCTGCTTGTTTTGTTAAATCATCATATACGATTAATACGTGTTTACCATTGAACATGAACTCTTCTGCCATTGCTACACCAGCGTATGGCGCGATGTATAATAATGGTGCAGGTTGAGATGCAGATGCTGATACAACGATTGTGTAATCTAAAGCACCGTGTTGACGTAAAGTTTCAACTGCAGTACGTACTGTTGATTCTTTTTGACCAATCGCAACGTACACACAGATCATGTCTTCGTCTTTTTGGTTTAAGATTGTATCGATAGCTACAGTTGTTTTACCAGTTTGACGGTCACCGATGATTAACTCACGTTGACCACGTCCGATAGGTACTAATGCGTCAATCGCTTTGATACCTGTTTGAAGTGGCTCATCAACTGATTTACGATCCATAACACCAGTTGCTGGTGATTCGATTGGACGTGTTTTAGTTGTGTTAAGTGGTCCTCTGCCGTCAATTGGTTGACCTAATGGGTTAACCACACGACCGATTAATTCTTCACCTACAGGCACACTCATAATGCGACCAGTACGTTTTACTTCGTCGCCTTCTTTAATATCTGAATATGGTCCTAAAATAACCACACCTACGTTATCTTCTTCTAAGTTTTGTGCAAGACCTAATACGCCGTTATGAAATTCAACAAGTTCCCCTGCCATAACGTCGTTTAAACCATGTACTAATGCGATACCGTCACCGACTTGGATTACAGTACCTACATCTGTTACTGTTACACCAGACTCATAGTTTTCAATCTGAGATTTAAGTAACGCACTGATTTCTTCAGCTTTGATGGCCATTTATGTCACTCCTTAAAAATTATTGTTGATGAAACGATTTTTCTAGTCTATTTAAGTCATTCAATACTGACCCATCATATACTGTCGTTCCGATTGTAGCGCGAATACCGCCCACTAATGATTCATTAATTACATTTTCAATTAATAATTTGTGGTAACCAGTACGTTTGATAAAACTAGCACCAATTGCATCTAACTCTTCAGTAGATAAAGGATATACAGATTCAACTTTCATATGTGCTTGATTTAAATCAGCATCACGGAATGCTGAAAATGCTTTTGCAATTTCAGGTAATAATCCTAATTGCTTTTTATCTGCTAAAAGTTTGATTGTGTTTAATAAAGGTGCATCCACACCTTTAAACGTATTTAATACGAACGCTAAACGCTCATCTTTTGAAACTTTTGGATTGTCTGAGAAAGTTTTAAAAGCTTCATTATCTTTTAATGCTTTCTCGATTTCTTGTAAATCAGCAAAAACAGTTTCTACAACACCTGCATTTTTAGAAACTTCGAACAAGCTCTCGGCGAATTTATTAACGACTTTAGCCATTATTTCTCGCCTGCCTCTTGAATGAAGTCACGTACTAATTGTTGTTGATCTGCTGCATTAATTTCTTTATTAATTACTTTTTGTGCAATTAATACTGATAATTCAGCAACGCGATCATTAATATCTGCAATCGCACGTTTCTTCTCTTGCTCAATTTCAACTTGTGCGTTAGCAACTAAGCTGTTCGCACGTACATTTGCTTCGTGTAAAATTTGCTCGTGTTCTGTTTTTGCTTGAGCTTTTGCTGACTCAATAATTTGAGCAACTTCTGTTTGCGTTTTCGCTAATAAAGCTTTATTTTCTTCAGCGTATTGTTTTGCTGCTTCGTTTTGTTTCTTTGCTTCGTCGATATCTTTATTAATTGCATCTTGGCGCTCATCCATAATCGATTTCAAAGGACCAAAAGCAAATTTAGATAATAACGCTAATAAAATAATGAAAGTAACAAGCGTAAACGCGATTGTACCCCATTCAACACCACCGTGTCCGGCAGCACCTAAAATTAAGAAATTCAAGTGTAACGCTCCTTTCATCGCAGTTATATTCATAAATGAATGGCGAAATCACGAATGACTTCGCCGGGAAATAATCTATTAATTAACGGTTCATTACCATGAATGCTACTACTACCGCGATAATTGGAAGGGCCTCAACTAAACCTACACCGATGAACATGATAGTCATTAATGGACCACGTGCTTCAGGTTGACGTGCTACACCTTCAACTGTACGAGAAACGATTAAACCGTTACCGATACCTGCTCCTAATGCTGCTAAACCAATTGCGATTGCTGCTGCTAATAAATTCATTAATAATTTCCTCCTAAAGAAATAATATAGTTTTTTATTTTATATTAATGGTCATCTGACACTTTATGTGACATATAAACCATTGATAACATTACGAAAATGTAGGCTTGGATTGATCCTACGAAAATTGAGAAACCTTGCCAAATAATTGTTGGAATTGCTGCACCAAAGGCACCTAAAACGCCACCCGCTGCAATACCGCTTAATAAACCAAGTAAAACTTCACCTGCAAAGATGTTACCGTAAAGACGCAGACCTAACGTTAAAGTTGATGAGAACTCTTCAATAATTTTGAAAGGTACCATAAACCAAACTGGTTGAGCGAAACTCTTTAAGTAATTTCCAGTACCACGCATTTTAACACCATAATAGTGTGATAACACAACCATTAATGTTGATAAAGTTAATGTTACTGTTGCATCCGCAGTTGGTGATTTCCACCATAAAGTGTGTCCTACGACAACTGAGAATGGTAATCCTAGCATGTTCGCTACAAAGATGAATAATATCAATGTAACTGCTAAGAAGTGGAATCGTCCACCTTTTTTCCAATCCATGTTACTGTTGATAA
The DNA here is from genome assembly GCF_004117835.1 of Macrococcus sp. DPC7161. Classification (GTDB taxonomy): domain Bacteria; phylum Bacillota; class Bacilli; order Staphylococcales; family Staphylococcaceae; genus SDSC01. Next base: position 30,921 of record NZ_SDSC01000007.1, read on the forward strand.
TTCCTCTAACAAAATCGAAAATCCATTCCATGAAGTTTTGTTTACCATGAGGTCTAACGCTTAAATTACGTGTACAAATCATCGCAATTAAAAAGACAATAACTGCTGTAACTGTAAGCATTAACATAGAACTCAAGTTAAAAATAATATCATGTCCCATGAAATTCCAAACATAGAGGGGTGATTCGTGTCCCATTTCTTCACCTACCCTTATAAATTTTTTAAATTGATGATCGTATGTATGAGGATCATGACATACGTTAACATGAGGCCGAGCCCGACGCCTAAGATGTTGATGTGCTCAGGAAACCTCACCCAGAAGAGGCAAGCTGTTACCGCTATTAAAAAGCGAACACCCATACCACTTGAGATGTATAGTGCATCACTTTCGATTGCTCGATGTAAGTAATGATACCATACAAAAGCACTCACGCAAGATGCGATCGTACCGATGATTAATCCTAAGACAAAAGTGCTAGTTGTAAGGGCATACACCCCTGCTAACACGAGGATTAAGTAAAGATAGTACTGCAAATAAGCCTTAAAAAATGTCTTAAAATGTGACATATTAAGAAAACTCCTTAGAAATAGTTTTCACGCGAATGAAAACCGTTTCATTCCAAAGTTTATGATAATATAGGGCAAAATATGTGTCAATGGCATGACAAAACTTTGAAAAATTAAAATTTTTCTTCTGTTCACATTTTAGACACATATTCGCCAAATATAGTACAAAATATCTGTTTACAACTTTAATTCGAGATTTTGAAAATGTTTAAGACGTGAAAGGCTCAGGTTTTACATCTGTCAAGTTAAAATAGTATTTAATATGTTCACAAATACGTTTAGAAACTTGACCATCTCCATAAGGATTGCTTGCTTCACTCATCTGATTAAACAATGTTTCATCATCTAATAATTGCTTTGTTAATTGATAAATATTTTCTTCTTCAATACCTGCTAACTTTAATGTACCTGCTTTAACACCTTCAGGACGTTCAGTCGTATCACGAAGTACTAATACCGGTTTCCCTAATGAAGGCGCCTCTTCTTGAACGCCACCTGAATCCGTTAAAATAAAATGACTTCTAGCTGCAAAGTTATGGAAATCAATCACATCTAAAGGTTCAATCAATTGAATACGATCATGACCCTCTAAATGTTGTGCTGCAATTTCACGGACTTTTGGATTTTTGTGCATTGGATAAATCACTTCTACATCATCATATTCATCTACAATGCGTCTCACCGCACTAAAGATGTTATGCATTGGTTGACCAATATTTTCACGGCGATGTGCAGTTAATAAAATCAAACGTTTATCCTTAACTTGATCTAAAATATCCGATTGATAGTCATCATTAACTGTTGTATGCAATGCATCCGTCGCAGTATTACCAGTGATGACTATCGATGCTTCCGGTTTGTTTTCGTTCAATAAATTTTGTGCTGAATCCACTGTTGGCGCAAAATGTAAATCCGCCAATACACCTGTCATTTGACGATTCATTTCTTCAGGATATGGAGAGTACTTATTGTAAGTACGAAGTCCTGCTTCCACATGTCCAATTGCGACTTCATTATAAAATGCAGCCAAGCCTCCAGCAAATGTCGTTGTCGTATCACCATGAACTAAAATCATGTCAGGCTTTTCTTTCTGAATCACTTCTTCTAAGCCAACCAACACACGACTTGTCACTTGAGTAAGTGTTTGTCCAGGTTTCATTATATTCAAATCATAATCTGGTGTAATATTAAAAATCTCTAAAACTTGATCTAACATTTCTCTATGTTGTGCAGTAACAACAACAACGGGTTGTAAGTCTGGATCTTCTTTTAAAGCAAGAACAAGAGGTGCCATTTTGATTGCTTCTGGTCTTGTTCCAAATACGGTCATAATTTTTTTCATGATCGTCTCCTAATAATTTAATAGATTTGAAATACGTTAAACTTACTTCGTTCCGAATAAACGGTCTCCAGCATCACCTAGACCTGGTACGATATAACCATGGTCATTTAACATTTCGTCTAATGCCGCAATATAAATATCTACATCAGGATGTGCTTCTTGTAATAATTTCACACCTTCAGGCGCTGCGATTAGGCACATGAATCTGATTTTTGTTGCGCCACGTTTTTTTAATGAATTGATTGCTTCAATCGCTGAACCTCCAGTTGCAAGCATTGGGTCAACAACGATAAAATCGCGCTCTTCAATATCTTGTGGCAACTTTGCAAAATATTCAACAGGTTGTAATGTTTTTGGATCACGGTATAAACCAATATGACCTACACGTGCTGCAGGAATCATTTTTAATACACCATCAGTCATTCCTAATCCCGCACGTAAAATAGGTACTACAGCTACTTTTTTACCAGCTAAACGCTTCGCTGTCATTTTAGTGACAGGCGTTTGAATTTCAACATCTGCAAGTTCTAAATCACGTGTGACTTCATAGGCCATTAACATACCTACTTCATCTACAAGTTCACGAAATTCTTTAGTGCCTGTTTTTTCATCTCGGATATAACTCAACTTATGTTGAATTAATGGGTGATCAAATACTACTACTTTTGCCATGGTTACACTTCCTATTTTTTATTTTCTATACCTTAATCATGTAAAGGGAATGCATCAGTAATTGCACTGATTCGTTCTCTTGCTGATTGTAATACCGCTTCATTTTCATGGTCATGTAAAACATCTGCGATGACATTCGCAATTTCAACCATTTCTTTTTCCTTTAATCCTCTTGTTGTAACAGCAGGCGTTCCAATACGTACACCACTAGTAATAAACGGAGAGTTCGTATCAAACGGAATTGTATTTTTATTTGTTGTAATATGCACTTCATCTAAAGCGTGTTCAGCAACTTTACCTGTCAGAGCAACACTTGTAACATCAATCGTAAATACATGGTTGTCAGTTCCACCAGAAATAACACGTAAACCACGTTGTTGTAACTGCTCAGATAATGCTTTTGCATTGGCAATCACTTGTGTTTGGTAAGCTTTAAATTCAGGTTGTAACGCTTCACCAAATGCAACTGCTTTAGCAGCGATAACATGCATTAATGGGCCACCTTGGATACCAGGGAAGATCGCTTTGTCAATTGCTTTTGCGTATTCTTCTTTACATAAAATCATACCGCCACGAGGACCGCGTAATGTTTTATGAGTAGTCGTCGTTACAAAATCAGCATAAGGCACTGGATTTGGATGTAAACCAACAGCCACTAAACCTGCGATATGTGCCATATCTACCATCAATTTCGCACCAACTTCATCAGCAATCACTTTAAACTGTTCAAAGTCAATTGTTCGAGAATACGCAGATGCACCAGCAATGATTAATTTTGGTTGATGTTCATGAGCTAAACGGCGAACTTCATCATAATTAATCATTTCAGTTTCTTTATCTACACCGTAAGCAACGAACTTGTAATCAATTCCACTAAAGTTAACAGGTGATCCATGCGTTAAATGTCCACCATGAGATAAGTCCATACCTAAAACAGTATCTCCATGTTCTAATGCAACACGGTATACAGCCATATTGGCTTGTGAACCAGAGTGTGGTTGCACATTTGCATGCTCAGCTCCAAAAATTTCTTTCGCTCTATCACGTGCTAAATCTTCTACGATATCAACGAATTCACAACCACCATAATAACGCTTATGAGGAAATCCTTCAGCGTATTTATTCGTTAAAACTGAACCTTGTGCTTCCATAACCGCTTTAGAAACAAAGTTTTCAGATGCAATTAATTCGATATTTTTATTTTGGCGATCAAATTCCTTTTGAATCGCTTCGAATACTTTTTGATCTTGTTTTTGAATTGATGACATATAATCTCTCCTTATTGATAATGTGCGCGACTTCCGCCAATTAATTTATCTCGATGTGTACATAAAGTCACAATCGCTTCACCTACTTGTTTTACCGGCACTCTAACTGGTACTTGTACATGCTTTACATGCATACCTATAAGTGTTTGACCAATATCAATACCGCAATCCACTTGTATATGTTCAATCACGCAAGGATTCACCATTTGCTCAAATGCATATGTACTCATACTGCCTCCCGCTTTACGAACAGGTTTAACATTTACTTTTGTATAATCACGCAGTTTAGTTAATGCATCAGATTCAATGGTTATTGCGCGGTTGATGTGCTCACAACCTTGGAAACAGAATGTTACACCAGTTTCTAAGCTTACTTTCATTAATTGTTCATAAAAGTATTGTGCCACTTCCATAGAACTGTCTGTCCCTATTTTATGACCGAGCACTTCAGATGTTGAACAACCGATGACACACAATTCTCCTGGCTTAAAAAATTGTATTTCCTTTAACGCTTCCATCAGTTGATCAAAATCTTGTTGCATCATAGTTAAATTATCCATTACAAGACTCAATTGCTGAAATTTTGTCAATGCGATTTTGATGACGACCGCCTTCAAATTCGCTATTTAGCCAAGTTTTAACAATCAATAACATTAACCCTTCACCAATCACGCGTTGACCTAAAGCCAATACATTAGAATTATTATGTTGTCTTGTTACTTCAGCAGTAAATACATCTGATACAAGTGCACAACGAATACCGTCAACTTTATTGGCAGCAATGCTCATACCAATACCCGTACCACAAACTAAAATACCACGATCATACGTACCATTTGCAACACTTTCGGCAACTGGCTTTGCATAATCTGGATAGTCTACTGAATTTTCATCACTAGGGCCAAAATCTTTAAATTCAATTCCGACTTCAGTTAAGTAAGCTTTAATTTTTTCTTTGTATAAAAAGCCACCATGATCACTTGCAATTGCAATTTTCACAACATTACCCCCAATCTTTTGATACATATTTATTATAACGTATTTAAATACATGTTAAAACAATACGTATATGATAAAGTGGTGCATTTTTTTCACAATTTATTTTTCACTGAGTTTGGCGATTAATTTTTCGATATGTTGTTTCAATTCAAAGTAAGTCGCTTCATAAATTGGATAACTGCCACCATAAGGGTCCATAATATCTTGAGACACACCGTTAACATATTCTATTAAAGTGTATGTCTTATCATTTGGAAATAAAGCTTTGACATAATTTTTATGCGATGCGGTCATCGTTAAAATTAAATCATATTCTAAGTCATTTTGCGTGAACAACGATGCATTCGATACAGGTTTCAATTCATACGTTTGAATCACTTTTAATGTATTAGTTGACGTTTCTGCACCATCCATTGCACTAATGCCTCTTGAAGCAAATTCGTGTTCATGAGATAAACTTTTAGCAATACTTTCAGCCATTGGGCTACGACAAGTATTACCTGTACATACGAATAATACTTTCATAAACTCCCTACTTTCCTGAAACAGCTTTATTCATACGATTTAATAGCGCCATGCTTTCATCTGTTTCTTCAAAATCCGTGATATAAATCACTTTAATGTCTTCTTGTTGATCAGCACTTCTTAAACTGTGATATAAATCTCTCATCGCCCCTGTAATATCAGCATAAGTTTGACCTAAAGGAAATACAGCACCATTCACTTTATGATGTTCACTAACAGGTGCAATCATCGCTTCATCTGCTTGTAACTGAAACGTTTCAAAAGGTGCTACTTTAATCAATTGTGCTTCAGGTGCGTAATGACGATATTTCATTCCTGGTGCAATCGGTTGTTTTAAATCATAATTAAATGGCACGATACATCCAGGAACAATCGACTCTATCATCGATTGTGTAATGGCACCTGGCCTAGCAATTTTAAACGGGTAACTCGTACAATCAATCACAGTACTCTCAATCCCTACTTCCACAGGATCACTGACCACTACACCAAATATTTTACCATCTAAATCATTAATCACATGCTCAGCATGTGTTGGCGATGGTTTTCCGCTCGTATTTGCAGATGGCGCCGCAATTGGCAAATACGATAATTTAAGTAATTGTCTCGCCACTTTATCACTAGGCATTCTTACTGCAACGGTATCCATTTGGCCAAAAGACAATTGTGATAATACATCTTTTTTCATAGGTAAAATAAATGAAATTGGTCCTGGCCAAAATGCATCCATTAACATATCTGTCGTTTGATTTGGAATTTGTGCAAATGAATGAATTTGTTCTTGCTCATATATATGCACAATTAACGGATTGTCACTTGGTCTTCCTTTTGCTTTAAAGATTTTATCCACAGCTTCATCACTCATCGCATTACCAGCTAAACCATAAACCGTTTCAGTTGGAATACCAACGACTTCATTGGCCTTTAATGCATTTATAATTTCATCAATCTGTGGATATGTGGATAAGTCATCCACATAGTTACGCACATCCCAAACATGCGTTTCCATAGCCTTCACCCTCTCTCTTACTGTAAATGACATGATAGCAAAAAAGTTATACACATTCTGTGGATAACTCCAAATACTTTGTGCATAACTTATTCACACCAATGAAACCATAATACTCGGTCTAATTGATTTATATCTTGTTCAACATTTACTTTTACATTTGGATAATACACATGAATAAATTTCATTAAGGCTTCACTTTGTGCATGACCGATTTCAAAAGCCACTAAAGCATTTGGCTTCATCACATATTTTAAATCTTCAATCATACGTTTGTACAATGCAAGACCTTCATCTTCAGCAAACAATGCGATGTGAGGATCAAACTGTAAAGCCTGAGCATTCATTAAATGTCGCTCACTTTCAGCGATATAAGGTGGATTGCTGACTAACACATCTAATTTGATTTGTTGTTCAATCAAAGGTTGCAACAAATCGCCTTGCAAAAAAGTGACATTCGCTTGATGTGTATCTGCATTTTCATTTGCAACAACCAAAGCATGCTCACTAATATCCACAGCATACATAGTAATCGCTTCAAGTTTAGCTAAAGTAATCGCAATGATCCCTGTACCTGTACCAATATCAGCAACCACATCGCCACGCTTTAAATGAGATTTAACAACATCGATTAAATGTTCCGTTTCTGGTCTTGGTGTTAATGTATCAGGTGTTACTTTAAATCGTTCACCATAAAAATATTGCCACCCTATAATGTGTGATAACGGCTCATTTTCACAAAGTCTTTCAATTCCTGATTGATACAATAGCCACTGGGATTGTGAAAGCTTTTTTTCATTCATGACAATATCCATTTGTGACAAAGAAAACAAATCCATTAAAAGAAAACGCGCACCAATCTCTGGTTGGTCATTTTCTCTCAATGTCTTCGTTCCATATGTTAGTACATCACTTAGTTTATAGCTGTCCATCATTCATCGCTTCTAATTTACTTGTTTGTTCTGCAATGATTAAAGCTTCAATCACTTCTGAAACTTTACCTTCCATAATTTGATCTAACTTTTGAATCGTTAAACCAATACGGTGGTCGGTTACACGGTTTTGTGGATAGTTATATGTACGAATACGTTCAGAACGGTCACCTGTACCCACTGCTGATTTACGTTGCTCATCGTATTTCGCACGTTCTTCTTGCATCATTTTGTCGTATACACGGATTTTTAATAATTTTAATGCTTTTTCACGGTTTTGAATTTGTGACTTTTCAGATGACGTGGCAACAATTCCTGTTGGTAAGTGGGTAATACGTACAGCTGAGTCTGTCGTATTAACGTGCTGACCACCCGAACCTGATGAACGGTATGTATCAATCTTTAAGTCTTCTTGACGAATCTCAATTTCAACATCTTCTACTTCAGGTAATACCGCAACTGTAGCCGTTGATGTATGGATACGTCCACCACTTTCTGTTGTTGGGATACGTTGAACACGGTGAGCTCCATTTTCAAACTTCAACTTACTGTATGCACCTGAACCCATAATTGTAAAACTGATGTCTTTGAAACCACCATGGTCTGCTTCCGTCATTTCGTTGATTTCAATTTTCCAACCTTGCATTTCAGCGTATTTAGAATACATACGGAATAAATCTCCAGCAAAGATATTCGCTTCGTCTCCACCTGCAGCACCACGAATCTCCATAACAACGTTTTTCTCATCCATAGGATCTTTAGGGATCAATAATAATTTCAATTGCTCTTCTAATTCTGGGATTTGAGGCTTTAATTCATTCATTTCTTCTTTAATCATTGCCTCTTCTTCTGGATCATTTGTTTCTTTTAACATTTCTAAAGCATCTTCTAACTGCTCTTTCACTGATTTGTACTCACGATATACGTCTACAGTTTTTTGTAAATCTGATTGTTCTTTAGAATACTTTCTTAATTTATCACTATCACTTACAACATCTGGATCACTTAATAATTCATTTAATTGTTCGTAACGTTCTTCTACGATATCTAATTGATCAAACATAATAGGCTCCTTTAATTTTATTTTCTTACGACGTGATGTTCACGACAACGTGGTTCGTAACTTTCCTTAGCACCCACTAATATAATCGGGTCATCGAATTTTGCTGGCACACCATCGATTAAGCGTTGCGTTCTACTTGCTGGCGCTCCGCAAACTGCACATACAGCTTGTAATTTGGTCACATGTTCTGCTACTGCCATCAATTCAGGAACGGGTTCAAATGGCACACATCTGAAATCCATATCTAATCCAGCAACAATCACTCTATGTCCTGCTTCAGCTAACTTTGTTGCCACTTCCACGATACCATTATCAAAAAATTGCACTTCATCAATAGCAATGATATCATGTGACTCTTTCACATGGTCTAATATCTCGCTTGAGTCTTTCACGTTAATTGCTTCAATTGCAGTACCATTATGACTCACTACTTCTTGTTCAGAATAACGGTTATCAATTTCTGGTTTAAAGACAATCACATTTTGTTTAGCATATAAACCACGACGTAAACGTCTAATTAACTCTTCACTTTTACCTGAGAACATGCTCCCAGTAATACATTCTATCCAACCTGCATGATAGTTTTCATACATTTCATAAACCACCTTTTAAAGCATAATCGCTTTATTATACCACAAAATCATTATATTTTGAGACAAAAAAAGAGTACAAGACAAAAGTCTTGTACTCTGATAAGTTCTTAATTGTTTGCAGATTTGAATCCGAACTTTTTGTTGAAACGTTCCACACGACCATCCGCTGCAGCGAATTTTTGACGTCCTGTGTAGAATGGGTGTGAATCAGATGAGATATCTAAACGAATTACTGGGTATTCGTTACCATCTTCCCATGTCATAGTTTCGTTTGAAGTACGAGTAGAACCGCTTAAGAATTTGAATTCAGTAGTTGAATCCATGAAAATTACTTTACGGTATTCTGGGTGAATTCCTGGTTTCATTATTTTCAGCTCCTTTGCCCTGAACCATCTGGAACAGAGTTTATTCGTGGATATTTCCACGTCAATACTTACATACTATATCAGTTTATGATTTAAAAAGCAATACTTTTTTAGATGATTGGTTTACCTGTTTTTGCAGACTGTACCATGCGATCACGTAGTTCATCAAAGAACGCTTCATTAGAGTCACTTTGTTTAATGAGACGTAAGAAACGCTCAGTAAAATCAGGGGCATCCGTAAATAAATTTCTAAGCTGCCAAACCATTTCAAGTTCTTTCTTATCGTATAGCAATTCTTCTTTACGTGTAGAACTACGGCGAATATCAATCGCAGGGAAAATACGTTTTTCAGCTAATTTTCTGTCTAACGTTAATTCCATATTACCAGTCCCTTTAAACTCTTCATAAATCATATCATCCATTCGGCTACCTGTGTCTACAAGCGCTGTAGAAAGAATCGTTAAACTGCCACCCGCTTCAATATTACGTGCTGCACCAAAGAATGCTTTCGGTTTATGTAAACTTGCAGGATCTAAACCACCCGATAATGTACGCCCACTTGGTGGAATCACTAAGTTATACGCACGTGCTAAGCGTGTGATTGAATCCATTAAAATAATAACATCTTGACCTAATTCAACAAGTCGTTTTGCACGTTCTAATAACAATTCAGCTACTTTAACATGATGTTCAGGTGGCTCATCAAACGTTGAATGTACTACTTCAGCTTGCTCAACAGAACGTTCTAAATCGGTTACCTCTTCAGGACGTTCGCCTACAAGTAAAATAAATAATTTCGCTTCTGGATGATTCGTACAAATTGCTGTCGCAATTTCTTTAAGTAATGATGTTTTACCTGCTTTTGGTGGTGCAACAATCATACCACGTTGCCCAAAACCTATCGGTGATACAAGGTCCATAATACGTGTAGAATAGTTAGTCTTTGTAGTTTCTAAACGAATACGTGTATCAGGATATAATGGTGTCAACGCTTGGAAGTGAGGGCGTTTTTTCACTTCTTCCGCATTTTGGTCATTCACAAAATCTACTTGTAATAAGCCATAATATTTTTCGTTTTCCTTTGGTTTACGTACTTTCCCTGTTACTTTATCGCCTTTTTTGATTTCAAAACGACGTATTTGACTGGCAGAAATATAAATGTCTTTCTCACCCTTTGAATAGTTAACTGTTCTTAAAAAACCATAACCATCGGGTTGAATGTCATCTAATATACCTTCCATGTAGTAATTGCCATCGTTCTCCATTTGTTTTTCCATAATGGCAAGCACTAATTCTTTTTTATTTAATTTACTATAATTAATTAAACCAAGTTCTTTCGCTCTTAATGTTAAAGCTTTTGTATTGTAATTTTTGTATAAATCATTAAATGATTCATATTGTGGACTCGTTCGTTCACGTTCTGCCAATTAAGCCACCTCTATCTGATTGAATTTATATTTTGAAAATAGTTTGAGAATATTTTTGAGTGGAGAATATTTGAGGAAACAATAGATAGTTTATCACGATTCTATAAAATAACAAAGTAAAAGACTGGATATCCAGTCTTTTACACAATTTTATTAAATTTGATCACTTTCACCAATGACTAAACCCGGTTTCTTTTCAAGGCTATGACGTCCTTGCACAAATCGTACAGTACCAGATTTCGCACGCATAACTAATGAATGTGTTTCAGCGTATCCACCTTTGAATTGAACACCTTTCATTAATTCACCGTCAGTTACAGCAGTTGCGGCAAAGATTGCGTCATCACCTTTAACCATATCATCTAACTGTAATACGGTATTTGGTTCGATACCCATCTTACGGCAACGTTCTTCTTGTTCAGCATCTTCAGGTAATAAAATACCTTGGAAATCCCCACCTAACGCTTTAATACCTACAGCAGCGATGACACCCTCAGGCGCACCACCTGAACCAAATAAAATATCTACACCTGTAAAATCAAACGCGGTATTAATTGCACCGGCAACGTCTCCATGTTCAATTAATTTAATACGTGCACCTGCTTCACGAATCTCTTTAATGATACCTTGGTGACGTTCACGATTTAATAAAGTCGCTGTCACATCTGTAATATCTTTACCTTTCGCTTTAGCAACTGCGTGTAAGTTTTCAGTAACTGATTTAGAAATATCTACAACACCTTTACATTCAGGACCTACTGCAATCTTTTCCATGTACATATCTGGTGCATGTAATAACGTACCTCTATCCCCTACTGCCAATACCGTCATCGCATTCCAAGAACCTTCAGCAACTAATGTTGTCCCCTCTAAAGGATCGACTGCGATATCAATTTGTGGGCCTTCTTTCGTACCTAATTCTTCGCCAATATATAACATCGGTGCTTCGTCCATCTCACCTTCACCAATAACGACTACACCATCCATTGGAATCGTATCAAACACTTGACGCATTGCTGTTGTCGCTGCATCATCTGCTTCATTTTTTAAACCTTTACCTACCCAGCGCGCACTTTTTAATGCTGCCGCTTCTGTTACACGCACCAATTCCATTGACAAACTACGTTCCATCTTCATTCTCCTTTGGATCTTAGTATTTTTCTTAAATAGTATAACACATTTAGCACTTTGGTGTATTATTTGTTTTTATTTCTATACATGAAAAAAAGACGACTAAATTGCGTCGTCTTTTAGCTCGAGATGTTCTTGAGCCCAATGTTCAATTGGTATCATTGCTTGAGACAATGCATAACCTTTATCAGTTAAAATATATTTAATCGATAGTGGCGTTGTTGAGATCACTTTTTTCTCGACCAATCCCCACTCAGATAACTCAGCGAGCTTTAAACTTAAAGCACGCGGTGTAATGGATTTTAAATCACGTTTAATATCTGAAAAGTGCGCTGCATGCCCCTCTGATCGTGATAAATAATTGATCAATAGACCATTCCAACTTCTCCCGAGGATCTTAAATGTTTCTTCTAAATATGGACAAATTTCCATAATCATCACCTCTAATGTCAGTATACTCCGATATAAAAAATATATCAAGGTATAATTTTTATAATTAAAAAACAGTCCGAAGACTGTTTTATATCGTTTCTCTCCAAATATCTGCGCCTAAAGCTTTTAACTTTTCAACAATACCAGAGTACCCACGATCAATATGTTTAATATTAAATACTGTTGTTACACCTTCAGCTGCAAGTCCAGCAATAACTAAACAAGCACCCGCTCTTAAATCCGATGCTGCAACTTCAGCACCTTTAAGTTTTGAATGTGAAATCGATGCAAATCCTTTACCTTCTGTAATATCACCTTGCATCTTTTGTAATTCAGCAACGTGTCTAAAACGTTCAGGATAAATCGTATCGATAATAGTAGATGTCCCATTTGATAAGAATAATAATGGTGTGAAAGGTTGTTGTAAGTCTGTCGCAAAACCAGGATATACATTCGTCGTAATTGTGACTGGTGCATATGTTTTTGGGCGACGAATAATCGCATAATCTTCATACAATTCAACGTCTACACCAATTTCTTTTAATTTCGCTGTTAATGGCTCCATGTGTAATGGAATGATGTTCTCAACTTTCACTTCATCACCCATCATTGCAGCAGCACACATATATGTTCCCGCTTCAATACGGTCAGGAATAATTGCATGTGTTGTACCGTGTAACGTTTCAACACCTTCAATTTTTAATGTATCTGTACCTGCACCACGGATTTTCGCACCCATTTTATTTAATAAAGTCGCAACATCAACAATTTCAGGTTCTTTAGCTGCGTTTTCAATCACCGTTTTACCTTTTGCCATAGAAGCTGCTAACATAATGTTAATTGTTGCACCTACGCTGACAACATCTAAAAAGATTTTTGCACCAACAAGCTCTTCAGCAACTAAATGCATACCATCTGCTTCTTCAGTAACTTTAGCACCTAACGCTTCAAAACCTTTAATATGTTGGTCAATTGGGCGAGGTCCTAATGGACATCCACCCGGTAATCCGATAATCACCTTTTTAAATTTACCTAACATAGCACCCATCATATAGTAAGAAGCACGTAATGATTGAACTTTGTGGTTTGGTAGTGGTTTATTCACTGCGTTTGAAGGATCCACTTCCAAAACATCACCTTCAACCAATGTAGTTGTAATATTTAAATCTTCTAAAAGACTCATTAAAGTCTTAACGTCTGAAATTTCTGGTAACCCTTCTAAAGTTACTTTTGAGTTAGCCATTAATGTTGCAGGAATTAATGCAACAGCACTATTTTTAGCACCACTAATTGTAACTTTCCCTTTAAGTGGGTTGCCACCTCTAATTTTTATTACTTCTTGAGACATGTCTGTACTCCTTTAACTTTTTTCCATTAAAAATAACTATATAATATATACCCATTATAAACTAAAATAATTTAACATTGCAAAAAGAAATCATGAAGTTAAATATAAGCTACACGACATTTATAGTCAAGAAAAAAAGCCCATCGAAAATGAAATCGATGGACTTTTATTATATTCAGAAAATTAAGCTTTGTTTGAAGTACCAAATTCTTGGATTTTACCTTTAACTGTCGCTTTAATTGCTTCACGAGCTGGTCCTAAATATTTACGTGGATCGTAAACTTCAGTGTTCGCTGCTAACGTTTCACGAACCGCTTTCGCAGATGCGATTTGGTTTTCAGTGTTAACGTTGATTTTAGCTGTTCCTAAAGAAATTGATTTAACAATATCTTTCGTTGGGATACCAGTACCACCGTGTAATACTAATGGTAAACCAGTTTCTTTACCGATTTCTTCCATTTCTTTGAATCCTAAGTTTGGTTCACCTTTGTAAGGACCGTGAACTGAACCTAAAGCTGGCGCTAAACAGTCGATACCAGTTTTTTCAACTAACTCTTTACATTCAGCTGCATCAGCATAAACAACACCGTCAGAAACAACGTCGTCTTCTTGTCCACCAACGCGACCTAATTCCGCTTCAACAGAAACACCTTTTGCGTGTGCATATTCAACAACTTGTTTAGTGATTGCAACGTTTTCTTCAAATGAATGATGAGAAGCATCGATCATAACTGAAGTGAAACCAGCATCAATCGCTGCTTTACAGTTTTCAAAGCTTGAACCATGGTCTAAATGGATTGCAACTGGAACAGTGATTTTCATATCTTCCATTAAACCTTCTACCATTTTAACAACAGTGAAGAATCCACCCATGTATTTTGCTGCACCTTCAGATACACCTAAAATAACTGGTGCGTTTTCTTCTTGAGATGCACCTAAAATTGCTTGTGTGAACTCAAGGTTGTTTAAGTTATACTGACCTACTGCATAACCTTCTTCTTTTGCTTTGATTAACATTTCTTTCATTGAAACTAATGGCATGGATAATATCCTCCTTGTGTGCTTTTGCACAATTTTTATAACATGATTATACCACTTAATTTTATTGTTTGCATTTGATTACACTCAAGAATTTGTGTAGTTTTTCACAATCTTTAGCAATTCTTGTATATCAAACGGTTTCATTACCACTTCGTTCGCTCCAAGGGCTAATAATTGATCAACTTCTGCTTTCGTTTGAAATGCAGAAATCATAATGACAGGTACATCAAATTTTTCTCTAATTTTCGCTAAAGTTACTTCTCCATTCATGACCGGCATACGCTGGTCTAAAATTATCAAATCAAATGTATCTTGCTCTAACAATTCAAGACCCATTTGACCATTACTTGCCTCTTTCGTTTCATATTCTACAAGTTTAAAGATTTCTGTTAATAGTAAGCGAATATTTATTTCATCATCAATAATTAAAATTTTCAAAGGCTTTCTCCTTTATGTTAATATGATTATAATTACATTATGGAAGGTGTACTTATGCTTAAAATTTTTAATACGCAACTTAATGGTATCTTCAAAAAAATAGATGCGCAAGAAGTAGAATTAGACATCGCAAGTCGACTACTCGCACAAGCTGTTGTAGGTGAAGGAAACATTTGGGTAAAAGGCTTTGGTGATTTAAAGTACTTAGAAGAATATATTGTAAATAGTAACGAATCACTACCTGACAGCAAAGTTTGGATTACAGATACAGTTGTCGATAAAACAGATCGCGTGATTGTGATGGCTGAAACTTATAATGAAGATGTTGTAGAATTCGTAACAGCATTAGAAGTTTCAGATATTGATTACGTCTTAATTTGTAATGCTCATGAAAACATTCAAAGCATGAATTTCATTGACCTTTCAACACCACGTGCAATCGTACCAAGTGAAGATTTCTCAAGAATCATCACACCACATGCAATGGCAATGAATTATATTTATTATGTCATTTATGCTAATATGAAAGAAATGTTGGATGAAGCATAATAGGTTTTTATAGGATTGAATTGGGTCTTTTTTTATGGCTGAGTAGCTAGTATTTGAGTGATACTAGCTGCTCAGCTATTTTTTTGTTTTTTATTGCGATTGACTGGCTAGTATTTGCTCGATACTAGCCACTCAGTACGATTTTGGGCTGTTTTTTTGTGTGACTGGCTAGTATTTCACCGATACTAGCCACTCAATTCCATTTTGGGCTGTTTTTATGCGTGACTGGCTAGTATTTCACCGATACTAGCCACTCAGTTCCATTTTGGGCTGTTTTTATGCGTGACTGGCTAGTATTTCACCGATACTAGCCACTCGCACAAACATATCAAACATATCAAACATATCCTGCATATCCACCAAACATACACCTCAAAAAACAAAAAATCCGCCATAAAGGCGGATTTATATTATGAAATTGTTGCGCCGATGAATTCACGGAATAATTGTTGTGGGCGTGTTGGACGTGATAAGAATTCTGGATGGAATTGGCAAGCCACAAACCATTTATGTTCTGGAATTTCTACGATTTCAACTAAACGACCATCTGGAGATAATCCTGAGAATACTAAGCCTTTATTTTCTAACATTTCACGGAATTCGTTATTGAATTCATAACGATGACGGTGACGTTCTTGTACTGTTTTTTCACCATAAGCTTCAAATGCTTTAGTACCTTCTTGTACTTCACATGGATATAATCCTAAACGTAATGTACCACCTAAATCTACTACATCTTTTTGATCAGGTAATAATGCGATTACTGGATATGGTGTGTTTGGATCAAGTTCTGCTGAATGCGCGCCTTTTAATCCTACAACATTGCGTGCAAACTCAACTGTTGCAAGTTGCATTCCTAAACAAATACCGAAGAATGGAATGTTGTTTTCACGTGCATATTGTGTTGCTAAAATTTTACCTTCAATACCACGTTCACCAAATCCACCTGGCACTAATATACCATCATGATCTTTCAAACGTTCTTTATAGTTTGATACGTTTAATTCTTCTGAATTGATCCAGTCAATTTCTACGTCTTTTTTGTAGTAATATCCTGCATGTTTTAACGCTTCTGCAACTGAAAGGTATGCATCTTGTAAAGCAACATATTTACCTACTAATGCAATACGTGTTTTACCTTCTAAGTTACGTACTGTTTCAAGTAAATTTGTCCACTCAGTTAATTCAGCATGATCTTCAGCTTCTAAACCTAAACGTTTAATGACTAAGTCATCCATTTTTTGTTCTTGTAATGCTAATGGAATTTGATATAACGTATCCGCATCACGACATTCAATTACTGAATTTTTGTCGATATCACAGAATAACGCAATTTTATCACGTAAATCTTCTGTCATTTCATATTCAGTACGAACAACGATCATGTCCGGTTGAATACCTAAACCACGTAACTCTTTCACTGAGTGTTGAGTTGGTTTTGTTTTCATTTCACCAGCTGCCTTAATGTAAGGTAATAATGTACAGTGAATGTACATAACATTTTCACGACCTAAATCACTTTTGATTTGGCGGATTGATTCTAAGAATGGTAATGATTCTATATCCCCTGTTGTACCACCGATTTCAGTGATGACAACATCAGCTTTTGTTGATTCTCCAGCTAATAAAAGACGTGATTTAATTTCATTTGTAATGTGTGGAATGACTTGGACTGTTCCACCTAAGTAATCACCACGACGTTCTTTCTTTAATACATGAGAATATACGCGACCTGCTGTTACGTTTGAATATTGATTTAAATTGATATCAATAAAACGCTCATAATGCCCTAAGTCTAAGTCCGTTTCAGCACCATCATCAGTTACAAATACTTCACCATGTTGATATGGACTCATTGTACCTGGATCTACATTTAAATATGGATCAAACTTTTGAATCGTTACATTTAATCCACGGTTTTTAAGTAATCTTCCTAAACTTGCAGCCGTAATACCTTTACCAAGTGATGATACAACCCCACCTGTTACAAAAATAAATTTAGTCATAAATACCTCCTAAAAAATAAAAAACGCTCCATTTGCGTTTGCAAAGGGAGCGTAAAATTTATACGTTGTCCTAATTAAAGGAGCCCAAGTAAAATAATAATCATTTTTTCATCAAATGTCAACAAAGATTATAGTTCTTCTTCCTCATCTTCGAAGTCATCGTCTTCGTCTTCGTCTTCATCGTCAAATTCATCTGCTTCAACGACTAGGCCTGCTTCTTCTAATTCATCTTCTACATCTTCATCTTCTGGATCTGCTAAATCTTCATCTTCTTCGTCTTCTAAGATGGCTAATTCATCATCCACTTCTTCTTCACCTAATAAAGTTAATTTAGGATCATCTTCGTCTTCTTCATCAAGAACTTCAAATTTCTGAACGGTTGGTGCGATTTTTTCTTCAATATCGTCTACTGAATACCAGTCGCGTAAACCCCATAAATTTTCGCCAGTTGATAAGAAACGGCCATCTGTATTTAAATCTGTATAGAATTGAACAATACGTGTTTCGATTTCTTCATCTTTGTATTGACCAATCGTTTGAAATTCATCGATCATATCGTAAAGATTAACGTCTTTACCTTTTTCAGTTAAATATAAATAAGCCATATCAATAAATGAACTTTCGTCCATCATTTCTTTAGTGTACTCAGAAATTTTCATTAGATTCGTCCTTTCATAAACGCAATTATCACACTAAATCATATCAAGAATTGTTAATAACTGCAATACATTAGTAACGAATTAATTTTGTTAATCGATTTTTATTGCTTTCATCCATCGCTACAAAATTGTTCTTTAAATACACGTCCATATTAGATTCTACATTTACTTCAATCTTTTTAACTGCCTTATAATGTTTTCTAACATACGTCGCAATTTGTCTAATAAAGTTTTCTTTTACAGCATCATGATTTTCATGAATATCTAATGATACAATTTCAATTGTATCTCCCATTTCACGTATACCTGCGTGGCCAATCGTTTTACCATCCAATACTAAATCAATATCGTTGCCTTCAACAAGTCTTAATAGTGATACGTAATTTTTATCTAAATCTAAATAATACAAACGTTCTTTACCAATCGGTCCATTTGGATTCGTTGCTAAATGCAAGAAACCAGCACGTTCATACACATTCCAAGCCCCTTGGTTTTCTGCATCTACTACTAAAAATAAATGATCAAAATCTTTAAATACCGTTTGAACAAATTCAGGAATATGCATCATGATTTCAGTACCATAACCATTCCCTTGAAACTTATTATTAACAGATAAACTTCTCACATAAACCGCATTTACAGGCGTATCATAACCTTCATGTTGATAATATTGATGCAACACAAAAAATCCTACGACATCTTCATTATCATTCAACACAACACACGGTCTACGATTCGGATCCATTAAACCTTCGTCTAATACTTCTAAAGGTAATGACGAATAAATTTTTTGACGCTCATCTAATTCAAATGCTTCTAAACTTTTACGGTACTTCTCATTATACTGGTCAATTGTAATCTCTGATGTTTTAAACATAGTCTACCTCTCCTTTTTTTAGATAATACCCAAAAGTTCAAAATAAAAAACACTTCAATAATGAAGTGTTAGAAAAAATAATTAAATAACCATGTAACGCCTAATTCATCCAATACATGTCCGTGCATTGAACCGAAGAATGTTTTCTCTAATGGCATTTTTACAGAACCAAATTCGCATAATTTTTCAAATGCAGTTTGCTCTTCTTCTAAAGTATCAAACGTCATTACGATATGAACGTTTTCGTTTGAAAATGGCTTACCATAATTACTAGATACATGAATGGCAATGGTATCATTCACATGCAGTTCACCGTGTAACACATTACCTTGGTGTTCATTTAATATTTTAATTTCACCACCAAATGCATGTTGATAGCTTTCTAAAGCTTTTGTCACATTGTCTGTAATAATGAATGGGCTTAACTGTTTCATGTGAGAATGCTCCTTTAAATTCTTAAGTCTTTGTAGTAGTATAATAGCATAAAATACAAATGAGGTATATATATGAAAATCGGTATCGATGCTGGCGGTACATTAATAAAAATCGTCCAAATCGAAAATAATGAAAGAACATTCAAAAAATATAAGTCTACTGAAATTGAAAAAGTTGCAGAATGGTTAAAAGCATATCCTGATGCACAAGTTGCTCTTACTGGTGGTAAAGCTACTTATTTACAAAGTTTAATTCCACAACAAGCATTTCAATCGATCGAGTTTGATGCAACGTTTAAAGGGATTCAAACATTTTTATTAGAGCAAGGGAAATCGATTGACAAGTTTGTCTTCTCTAATGTTGGGACAGGCACTTCAATCCACTTTGTAAATGGCGACACGCAAATTCGTGCTGGTGGTACAGGTGCTGGTGGCGGTATGATGCAAGGTTTAAGTTATTTATTAACTGGCATTGAAGACTATGACAAATTGACATCACTTGCCAAACAAGGTGACCGTGACATTATCGATTTGAAAGTGAAACACATTTATAAAGGTGATAAAACACCGATACCAGGTGAATTAACAGCTGCAAACTTCGGTAATGTATTACACAATAAAGACATTCATCAGTTCTCTGATGCAGATAAAATCGCTGCAGTCCTTGGTGTTGTCGGTGAAACGGTAACAACCGTATCTATTCACGCAGCACGCGAATTCGGTGCAGAGTATGTTGTCTATATCGGATCAAGTTTCTTAAACAATGATTTACTTCGTGATATCGTGATGAACTATACGGTACTTCGAAACTTCAAACCACACTTTATTCCAAATGGTGAATATTCAGGTGCGTTAGGCACGTTAGGATTAATGGATGAAGCCTAAACCGAAATGTCAACCTACTGAAACGATTGAAGATACCAAAGTTTACTTATCACGAGATGATTATCAAATACATTACATCAATTGCGAAATATTTATAGAAGAAGACTTAAAGGAACTCGATACATTAAAGTTTACACAATGTACCTTTGAACCATTCGAGCAAACTTTACATATTACAGATTGCATTTTTGAACAATGTACTCTATCAAATTGTATTATTCAAGATGCCAGTTTAAGACGTGTTCATTTTAATCAATGTCAGATGATTGGCTTCTCACTAGATCAAATGCATTTAAAGGCTGTACTCTTTGAAGAATGTAAATTAGATTATTTTAACTTTGCATTATGTCAGTTAGATGGCATGACTTTTAAATCGATTACTGCAAAAGAAGGCTACTTTTTTCAAACAACGACAAAATCATGGCAAATACAAAAAAGCAGCTTAAAGCAATTAAACTTAGTCGAAACATCGCTTTTAGACGTTGACTTATCCGATAGTGACATCGAAGGCATTACTGTACAACCGGATGATTTAAAAGGTGTTATTCTAAACCCTTATCAAGCACAAGATATTATTGAACTCTTCGGTATAAAAATAAAGGCGTGAGCATGCTCACGCCTTTTCTTTATTTCCAGACTTAATTTTTTCTTCTAATGCCTTTTTAAACTGTTCTATCGTTTTATAATCTCCATGCCAAATACCAATAAATCTTGATGGAAATTCATTTTTCTCTTTGTAATCACCATCGTAATAACTCAATGGAAACAATATGCCATGCTTTACCGCTTCTAATATTGTGTTAAAGAACGCTTCATTATCACCTTCTGAATAGTAAGCTAAGAAATTTTTATAATCCCCATTTAAATAATCTTCTAATAATAACAATGAAGTTGAACCGTTTTGTCTAAAATTTAAATCAATCGCATAAATTGCACCTGTTTCATCGGTTAATAAATCAAATCCCGCGATGCCTCTATACCCTGCGTCAACACCATTTTGCATAATATTACGTCCTGCTTCGATAATGGCCTCAGGTACTTCATGATCAATTTCATTACCACGATATTTACCGTATTTTTCAGTGATTTGTAGAGATGCACCTATGTATTCTATCGTTTGCCCATCACTCGCATATTGTACACAGTAATTTTTATCTGCTTGAATATAATCTTCTACAATAAATAACTCTGTTTCATTGTCTTCGTGAATTCTTGCTAAACTCTTATGTTTATCTTCATCGTTATAACAAATCATCACACCATAACCACCAGCAGTTGGATGCTCACCACCTGGTTTGATCACATAAGGATAATCAAATTGAGCTAAAACACTTTCTAATTTGGCTTTTTCAATCACTTCTCGATGCGGCAAATATTTGCCTCCTGTCCATTTTGAAAGCAATGTTTTATTATTTAAATCTAAAAATAATTGTCTATCCACTGCATAGCTTCCTTCTGGCACTAATCCTTCACCATGTGGATATTGGAAGTACAATTGTTTTCCCTCTTCAACACAAGTCTTAAGTACATTTTCATAATCTGCCTTTGTTTCATATGTCAAATAATGATTTGGCATATCGATATTCACAGCATCAAAAAGTTGTTTAATTTTATCTGTCACTGTCGCTTCATGCACAATAACTGGCAATGGTGATGCAATAAGTAACTCACGTGAAGTAAGTAAGTTTGATTGATGCGTTTCAGGTTGTAACCACGGATTGTATTCATAAGACGGTCTTGATGAATATACAACTTTGTCTCCGTATAATTCTAATAAATTCAACTTCAAATTCAGTTTAGCCATATACTTGCTCCTTTAATATCTTGTGTAACGCCTTAATTTCTTCTAATTGTGCTGAATCTTTTAACAGTTCTAGCGCCATTGTCGACATGATTTTTGCACCTTGGAACAATCCATGGTCACCGTGTGGACTTTTTGCCGCTTGTTCAAATTCATAAGTATGACCGACCAATGTTGAAGGTCCAATTTTAATATGTGGATGAATGGTCGGTATGATATGACTTACATTCCCTGTATCCGTTGATCCGAAACCAAAATCATCGTGTAAAATAACTTCATCATGCATTTTTGCATGACGCTCAAACAAGTCGTCTAATAAATCATTTCGAATAAATTCATTTACGCCATTTTGAATATGTGTTAATTTATATGTCGCACCTGCAGTAATACTCGCTCCTTGTGCCACACGGTCGACTTTACCGGTTAAAATGTTTAAGTCTTTTCTTGAAATACTACGTGTATAAAATCTCGCCTTTGTGTACTCTGGAACAATATTCGCACTTGCGCCACCTTCTAAAATAATACCATGTACTTTATCTGTCTTTTTAATATGTTGACGCAATTGACTAATACCATTAAAGAAGCTGATCATCGCATCGAGTGCGTTAATACCATTATGTGCATTCTCAGAAGCGTGGGCACTTTTGCCGAAAAATTCTACTTCAAATACATCTACCGCAAGTGTCGGCACTGTTCGATAGGACTCATGACCAGGGTGAATCATTAAAGCAACATCACTTGAATCAAAGACACCATTTTTGGCATACGTGGCTTTCGCACTCCCGTTAACGCCACCTTCTTCTGCTGGACAACCAAACACACGAATCACACCACCTGTTTCATCAATCACTTGTTTCAGTGCGATACCAGCAAGTACACTACTCGTACCAATAATATTGTGTCCACAAGCATGTCCAATTTCAGGTAGCGCATCGTATTCTGCTAAAAATGCGATATTGGCACCTGGCTCTCCTGAATCATACGTTGCAATAAATCCTGTTTCATGGCCATGAATGTCTCGTTCAACTTGAAATCCTTCTTTTTCTAATTGCTTAGATAAAGTTCTAGAAGCAAAAAATTCTTCATTCCCAAGCTCCGGGTGTGCATGAATTTGATGGCTAATATTTTGGTAAACTTTTTGATTTTGGTTGATATATTGAATCACACGTTGTTCTAAAGTCATAAACATCCTCCTTATATTAAAAAAGACACCACTTAAAAGATAAGTGATGTCTTAAGCTTATCTTTCAGCTAATCGCTGTAGGAGTTAGCACCTTACATTTGCAGGTTGCCGGACGTCACTGGGCCTAGTCCCTCGGTCTCTCTTGATAAGTATTTGATTTTTGTTTAACTATAAGGTTTTTTCAAGTTATTGTCAATAAAATATTCAGAATTTTCATGATTTCTATCATCATTTTATTCGATTTCAATGAAAATTAAATGAATTATTGTACAGGTAAACGAATTTCAAATTGCGTCCCTTCACCACTTGAATGAACTTCGATTTTACCGTTATGAGCTTCAACGATTTGTTTACTTACACTTAAACCAATACCTGAGCCACTATGATGATCTGTCGTTTTTTGTCCTCGGTAAAATTGATCAAAAATATGTGGCAAATCATTAGGATCAATGCCTGAACCATTGTCTGAAATCTTGATGATGGCTTCGTTACCCTCAACAAAAGTATTAATCCAAACATTCACATCTTTATTGTGTAAGAAACTATTCGTAATAATGTTATTCATCACACGGTCCATTCGTTCACTATCTATCATCACTGAAATTTCAGTATCATTGACATAGGCTAAATAATCATTATTAAATTTCGATACAAAATCCTTAATATATCCATTTAATAACACAGGTTCAGGATGAATATCGATGCCATCATTTTTAAGTTGATACGTCATATTTAAATCTTTTAATAACTGGTCAATGTATTCTGATTTATCCTCAATAATCTTCGTGAATTTCAAACGTTCTTCATCCGTCATTTCCATGCCTGAATTTAAAATTTTAGAATAACCATATATCGAGCTGAGCGGTGTTTTAATATCATGCGTAATGCCTCGCACCCAATCTTCACGTAATTTATTCACCTTTTGTCTATAATCTTTATCGTTGGATAACTTATGCGTCAATTTACTAATAGCTTTATCGACCGCGTCATACATACGGTATTTTCTTTTTAAATAACCATTTTTATAGAGTTTCGTATTATTTGGTGATTGATAATGCTCAAGTCCAAGTTGTTCTACCCATGAAATGTAATGAAGTAGTGGTCTTGTTAACCTACCACCAATTAACCATGCGATGAAAATAATAATTAAAATGATGATGATATTAAAGACAGAGAACCATTTCGCAAATATCTTTAACGCATCTACAAGCTCTTTATTGTATTTTAAATCATCAGAGTATATTGAACGCTCATCTTGAACATCCTCATTCTTTTTCACAATAAAGTATTTCACTTTCTTTTTAGTAAAAGTTGTAAATGCATACTTCGAATAATCATCCGTATTATAATTTCTAAAGATTTCGCGATTCACATCTTTAACGTTCAAATTACCGATAACCTTTTCTACACCTTTACCTTTGACATACTTAAATAAAGACATGTGTTTTTTCTTTAAATAGTCATATCGATCTTTCGCATCCACTTCAAATTTCATTTTTGATCTTAACATTGGATTATATTCAACAAAGATGACTTCAATATCTTTCTCCGTTTGCCATGTCGAATACAGCCATTCGTCATATTCCGCAAGCGGTAATAATTTTTCTTTGCCTGATTGATAGATGATTTTATTATTTTTTTTAACATAAAGTGTACCAGATTCTTTCACTTTATCTAATAAAACCTTTTTCACCTTAACATTATCAGTAGAAGTATCAATATAACTACGCATCGTAGTCGTCGATTCGTCCATTACATACGTTTCTAATAATTTATCTTGATAAACAGAAAACGCGGCGCCGATTGTGCCGAGCACAACTAATGTAAATAAAATATAAAACAGAAAGAAATAGCCGATTAATCTGTAAATAAATTTTTGACTCAAATTCATAGATTTCTACCAGACTTCAACATATATCCAGTGCCACGAGCTGTCACTAAAAATTTAGGGTCACTTGGATTTTCTTCGAGTAATTGTCGTAACTTACGAATATAAACCATAATGATATTGTCATCGACAAAATGACTATCCCAAACCGCTTCATAAATACGTTCTTTAGACAAAATCATATCTTGATTTTCGTATAAAAATTGCATCAATAAATAACTTTTCCCTGAAAGTTCATGTTTTGTACCACGCACAGTCAATAAAGCACGGCGCTCATCAAATTCATATGGCTTATTGTAATGTTGACCGACATATCTTACTAAGTTTGCTTTTATACGTGCAACAAGTTCCATTGGATTGAATGGTTTCGTGATATAATCATCCGCACCTGTTTTAAATCCTCTTAATTTATCTTGATCCGCTGTATTGGCAGAAACGTAAATAATCGGTGCATCCGATTGATTTCTAATTTTTTCGGCCAAAGTAAAACCTGAGCCATCCCCTAAATTAATATCTAATATATACATTTCAAATTGATCATCTAAAACATCTAACGCATCTTGATACGTATGTTTTAAAGTCACTTTTTGAAACCCTTCTTTAAACAATAAAAATCGAATCATTTCAGCAATTTCTACTTCATCTTCTACAATTAATATTCTTGGCATATGTCCACTCCCTTTAACAAAGTTATACCATAAAAAAGAAAAAACATGGGTGTAATTATAAAATTTTAAGTGCATTTTAAAATTAAATATAGGAAAATCAAACACTTGAAGTTTCATAAAGTGCATGGTATTATTAATTCCGAGTAATCTGATAGGAATAAAAAGTTTTATTAAACTTATAGGAGTGATTTAAGGTGTCATTACCTTTTATGGATATATTTAAAGAATGGGCACATGATTATGATGGTGCTGTTTCAGGAGAAAATCCTGAGTATAAAGATGTATTTGTCAATTATGATTTTATGTTACAACAAGCAAGCCAAGAAGCATTCGGTCATACGATCGAATTTGGACCAGGGACTGGTAATTTAACCCATAAACTGATGCAACGCGGCTTAAAAGTAACACCTGTTGAACCAAGCGAAGACATGCTTAAGATTGGTGAAGCAAAGACGGGTTTATCTTTTGTTACTGGTGATTTTTTAAATTTTGATGTTCAAGATTATGATACTATAATTTCATCATTCGCCTTTCATCACCTTACAGATGAGGAAAAACACTCAGCTTTAAAAATGTATTACAATGCACTACCTACGGGTGGTAAAGTCGTTATTTTAGATACCATGTTCAATTCTATGGAAGAGAAACAAGGCATGATTGACTACTATACAGCGTTAGGGTTTACAAATTTAGTTGATGATTTAAATCGAGAATATTATCCATATAAAAGTACAATGCAATCCATTTCAAAAAAAGTTGGATTTAAATATCAAAGTACGCAAATGAATCGTTTTGCACACTTGCAAGTACTTACTAAACAACCTTTCAAACGCCCGATGGATTTAATCGGTGACACACCTATGGTTGAATTAACAACATTTCCATTAAATACAGGCAATCGATTATTCGTTAAACTTGAAAGTTATAACTTGGGTGGTTCCGTGAAAGATCGCCTTGGTATGCATATGGTAGAAAGTGCATTAGCACGTGGCGATATTAAAACGGGCACTATTGTTGATGCGACTGCAGGCAATACAGGTATTGGTTTGGCACTCGCCGCTTTAAAACATCACCTTACTTTACGCGTATATGTCCCTGAAAAATTCTCTCAAGAAAAACAAGACATCATGCGTGCCCTTGGTGCTGAAGTGATTAATACACCTACTGAAGGTGGCATGATTCAAGCACGTGAAGCAGCAATGGCATTTGCACAGTCAACGGGTGCTTATTTTACGAATCAATTTGAATCACTGGATAACCCAGCAAGTTATCAATCATTAATTCAAGAAATTGAAACAGAAGTTGATCGTGTTGATATGATTGTAGCAGGTGCTGGTAGTGGTGGTACATTCAGTGCACTATCTGAATACTTTACTGATGCACATCGCGTCGTTGTGGAACCTGAGGGCTCTATTTTAAATGGTGGTGCATCTGGTAGTCACCGTACTGAAGGTATTGGTGTTGAGCAGTGGCCAGTTTACTTAAAACGAGAAAACATCGATGCCATCGAAACCATTTCTGACATTGATGCATTCACAAAAGTATCAGAATTGGCACAAAAAGAAGGACTACTCGTTGGTAGTTCATCAGGTGCGGCATTAATGGCAGCACTGAATCAACAAAAACAATTCACACATCAAAATATCGTTGTCATATTTCCTGATGCAGCTGAACGCTATTTATCAAAAGGTATTTTTAATATTGAAGGAGAATAATAAAATGAAGAAAAAAACAATGATGATCCATGGTGGTCAAACAACAGATCAATTTACAGGTTCGGTGAATACACCGATATATCAAACAAGTACATACAAACAAGACGGTATTGGTAACTTACGTCAAGGATATGAATATTCACGTACTAAAAACCCAACACGTACAGCTTTAGAAACTTTGATTGCAGATTTAGAGCATGGTCATGAAGGCTTTGCATTTGGTTCAGGTATGGCTGCAGTATCAACAGTCATTATGTTATTAGACGCTGGTGACCATATCGTTGTTGGTAGCGACGTTTATGGTGGTACTTACCGTGTATTTACAAAAGTATTTGACCGTATTGGTATTAAATCGACATTTGTAGATACAACAGACGTTGAAGCTGTTAAAGCAGCCATCACTCCAGAAACAAAAATGTTATATATCGAAACACCAACTAACCCATTATTAAATGTTACAGACATTCGCGCAATGGTTGAAATTGCTCAAGCAAATGATTTAATATCGGTGGTAGATAACACATTTATGACACCATATTTCCAAAATCCAATTGATTTAGGTATTGATATTGTCTTACATTCAGCTACTAAATACATTGGTGGTCATAGTGATGTTGTGGCTGGTTTACTTGTTTCTCGTACACCTGAATTATCTGAACGTATCCATTTCATCCAAAACTCAGTTGGTGGCGTATTAGGACCACAAGATAGTTTCTTATTAGTGCGTGGTATTAAAACTTTAGCATTACGTATGGAACAAACTGAAAAGACAACAATGAAAATCGTTGACTTCTTAACTTCTCATGACAAAGTGACGAAAGTATTCCATCCATCATTATTAGATGAAACACGTAAAGCGATTCATGAATCACAAAGTAATGGTTACGGTGGTATGATTTCATTCGATGTCGCCTCTAAAGAAAACGCTGAATTACTTGTGAAATCATTAAAATATTTCACATTAGCAGAATCATTAGGTGCTGTTGAAAGTTTAATTTCAGTACCAAGCCAAATGACACATGCATCAATCCCACGTGAACGTCGTTTAGAATTGGGCATTACAGATGGTTTAGTACGTATTTCTGTGGGTATTGAAGATGCAGAAGACTTATTAGAAGATTTAACTGAAGGATTCAAACTTTTAAAATAGGAGTGTTTCAAATGGAAAAGAAAATGAATGTAGAAAGCTTTAACTTAGATCATACAAAAGTAGCTGCACCATTTATTCGATTAGCAGGGATTAAAGAAGGTATTAAAGGTGATGTCATTCATAAATATGACATCCGCTTCAAACAACCTAATAAAGCACATATGGAAATGCCTGCATTACACTCATTAGAACATTTAATGGCTGAAAACATCCGTAACCATACAGATAAAGTTGTAGACTTATCACCAATGGGTTGCCAAACTGGTTTTTATTTATCATTAATTAATCATGATGATTATGAAGATGTACTAGTCATCGTTGAAAAGACATTACAAGACGTGTTAGCAGCTACAGAAGTACCAGCATGTAACGAAGTACAATGTGGATGGGCAGCAAGCCACTCACTTGAAGGTGCACAAAGTTTAGCTCAAGAAATGTTAAACGAAAAAGCATCATGGTCAGTCGTTTTTGCAGAGTAAATTAAAAATGCACTCCGAATAATTTCGGAGTGCATTTTTTTAAAATCGAATCATATTAGCAGCTTGTTCAACATTAGGGAAATGATTCAATTGATTCAATTGTTCATCCATAATTTCTAAAGCGAATGCATGATCTTCTTGTTCAATCGCTTTTAATGCTTCAGTAGATGTTTGATCTAATTTTTTAAATTTGAAATCTACTTTGTAGTTTAACTTTTCGCCTTTACCATATACAAGCTCACCTAATACTTTTTGTGTTCCATTACCTTCAAATAAATGTTTCAACGCTTCAGGTAATGTAAGTCTAAATTGATAATGTGGCGTATGTTCCATTAAATATTGATACAATAATTCATCAATTTTGTAGTCTACTTGTACATGAAGAGTTGTATCATCCGTCGTGATTTTTGTATTTTTGATCATAAAGTGTGGCATAAAGAACGCACGCTCAGAAAAATCTTTTGGTAATTCCGGCCCTTTTACGACTTCCACATTTTTACTTAATGTAACGGTTGGTCTTTGATTTTTAGTTAAGAAATAATATAAACCACCTGTAACAATTGCAATTGCTGATACTGTTAAAGTTCTTTTCATACCCATAATGCTTCCTCCAATTTTTATACAAATATTCCTTTCTCCCTTATATGTATACAGTTACCATTTGATTTATAAATATAAAATGATAAGTATGATTTACGTACTTTGAAAGAAAGATTACATAAGTGTTATTTTTAAAAACGCCTGTTAATAAACTATTACCCAATTTATATACCCTATTATTCGTATTATTTGTATTATTAATATTTGAACAAATATTACAGTTAATTGTGGCTTTAATATTTCCAGATATATATAGCGTATTACCATTTACATTAGATATTTTCTTTACTGAAGATATCGCAAACTTGTTACATATTCCATCTTGGATTGTTGTTATTATCATTATTGCAATACTAATAGCTTTGACCTTAATTGTAGTAGAAATGTTAGTACAATACAATGAAATGCAAGAAGAATTATTTATAGGAGATGAAGTTGATCGTCACCTTTATCAAGCTGTCTTCACACGACCACAAGTGAAATATCATGATTTACCAATCTATACTGGTGATTTTATGCGTGATAACAAATCAGAGATTTCATTATCACATTATCAAAAGAACAAGAATAAATTTACACAAAATTTACTATTTATTAACTTGGTATTAGTTTTCATTTTGTATGATAACCTTACGGAGTTGATCATATGTTTAATGAAAAAGAACGTATTCATTTAATTGTTTGCTATGGTGCTGAAGATGCAATTGATATCTATCATCAACATAAACCGTCCATAGATATGAGTGAGTTTTCATTATTTAAGAGCAAATTCAAGTTACCATCACATAGATTTAGTCAAAACTTAGCAGAAGCCATTACGTATTTTGAATATTGCTACCAATTACATAAAGATAATTACGATGAAGTCCTCGATTTCTTCAATACACTACGCGCAATTGAAAGACAAGTCGCCAATTAAAGAAATGCCATTCCATTAGGAGTGGCATTTTTTGTGAGGGTGGATGTGTGTCGATGTGTATGTGTGGATGGATGGGTTGATGGGTTGTGGCACTCAGATCCATTTTGAGTGCCACTACTCATGAATTTTTCAAGATTCAACCTCGTTGTGGCACTCAGATTCATTTTGAGTGCCACTACTCAATAATTTCTCAGGATTTCTCCTCGTTGTGGCACTCAGATCTATTTTGAGTGCCACTACTCATGAATTTTTCAAGATTCAACCTCGTTGTGGCACTCAGATTCATTTTGAGTGCCACTACTCATGAATTTTTCAAGATTCAACCTCGTTGTGGCACTCAGATCTATTTTGAGTGCCACTACTCAATAGTTTCTCAGGATTTCTCCTTGTTGTGGCACTCAGATTCATTTTGAGTGCCACTACTCAAAACAAAAATAACCAAATTTATTTCAACCCATCATAATATGTTCCGCGATTATTTCCTATTCGATTTGCATATTGTGTTAAATATCTTTGAACAGTTCTCTCTGGTAATCCTGTAAAATCTACTAATTCCGAACACTTTAATGGTTCATTCTTTATTAACAGTGCTTCATTAAACATATTCATAAATGCTTCTTTTTTACTTATAGTAGCGCCGCAATCACAGCGAACATAACGACTGTTTGTCGCTGCTGTCATACCAATTTTGTTACATTTCGGACATCTTATCCCACCGTTCATCTTCTCAAATGGATAATACTGTATGATTTCTTTCGGATGATCATTTTCATGATGTTGAATCAATTGCTTTGCAAATTTGATATCTGTTCGTTGATATTTTGGTAAACGCGCTAAGTAACTTACTAATTCATCTAGCTGGTGTGCATAGTAAACGTGTTCATGTTGCATAAAGCCATTTAATCGAAATGTATCATTAATAAATAATAATTTGCTTTCTACTTGATATTGTTTACCCAAATAATTTAATATATGTTCTAATTTCATATGTGCTCGATTCAGTTGACTAAAGCAATCTACATAAACACTTGTGCCTTTTTTAATTAAATTTCCTTTTTCATAATGATATATCCCAGTAAAATTTTTAACATCAATATGAATGATTTTGTCTCTTGAAAATATTAAAAAATCGTTTTGAAACCAGCCATTTTGCTTACACTGAAAATCCCATATAAAACAAATATCTAATGCTAAAAGTCGTTCGTAAAATTGAAGTTCGCCTTCGTAGCCTAACTGATATTGCTGAAACTCATATAAATCATGCTTATTTAATTCAATACGGTCATGGATTGATTGTAAATAACGTTTATATTGTGATGGTATGTGCATTTTTATCAGCATAAGTACCTCCTACACCAATATACAACATTTATAAAAAGTTAACAAATGTTAACTCACAAACCTTAAAAAAGACACCCTAATCTAAGGGTGTCTCATTCATTATTTTAAATCTTTTAAATAACTTGTACCGAATTGTGGTAATTCAACATCAAAGTTATCGGCGATAGTTGCACCAATTGATGCAAATGTATCGTGACTTTCTAAAGCGCCACCTTTTAATGATTTTGAATACATCAATAATGGTACGTATTCACGTGTGTGGTCAGTTCCTGGCATTGTTGGGTCATTACCGTGGTCTGCTGTGATGATTAATAAATCATCTTCACGTAATGCATCTAATAATTCACCTAAACGCTCATCAAATGCTTTAATGGCATTCATATAGCCTTCTTTATCACGACGATGACCGTATAACGCATCGAAATCAACTAAGTTCAAGAAACTTAATCCATTGAAATCACGTCCAACAACGTCCATTAATTTATCCATACCATCCATATTATCTTTAGTTCGAATCGCTTCTGTCACGCCTTCACCATCATAAATGTCATTGATCTTACCAATAGCAATGACATCTAAATCTGCATCTTTCATCGCATTCATTACTGTTTTACCGAATGGTTTCAATGCATAGTCATGACGATTAGATGTACGTGTAAAGTTACCTGGTTCTCCTACATATGGACGTGCGATGATACGACCGATTAAATATTTAGGATCTTTCGTTAATTCACGAACTTTCTCACAAATATCATATAACTCTTCTAATGGAATGATTTCTTCGTGTGCTGCAATTTGTAATACAGGGTCTGCAGATGTGTAGACGATTAAATCACCTGTTTTCATTTGGTGTTCGCCCCACTCATCAATAATTGCTGTTCCTGAAGCAGGCTTGTTCGCAACAACTTTGCGTCCTGTCATTTCTTCAATTTCTTTAACAAGTTCATCTGGGAATCCATCTGGATAAACTTTAAATGGTTTATCGATATTTAAGCCCATAATTTCCCAATGACCAGTCATTGTATCTTTACCAACTGATAATTCACGTAACTTTGTATAATATGCCTCAGGTGCATCCACTTTAGATACAACAGGTAATTCAGCAATATTTCCTAAACCTAAACGTTCTAAATTTGGTAACTTACCTTCAAATCCTTCTAATGTATGCTTTAATGTGTGGCTACCAACATCACCAAAATCTTTCGCATCAGGTGATTCACCAATACCTACAGAATCCATAACGATTAAATGTACTCTTTTAAATTGCGTCATAATAAACGACTCCTTATTCCGTGATGACTTTATGAATTAACTTAGGTGCAGTTGCACTGTCACTCACTTCAATATTTTGATAAATCTTTTCGATTACATCATCTACATTATCACGGTTTGCATAAATTGTCACAAGTGATTCACCTGCTTCAACTTTATCTCCTACTTTTTTACGTAACATTAATCCAACTGCAAGATCAATTGTGTCTTCTTTTGTAGCACGTCCTGCACCTAATAACATTGATGCAACACCAATTTCATCTGCAACAATTTTACTTACTACACCTGATTGTTTTGCAGGGACTTCAATTTCATATTTTGCTTGTGGTAATTTTGATAAATCATCCACCACTGAAGCGTCGCCACCTTGGTTTGCAAGGAACGTTTTGAATTTATCTAAAGCTTTACCATTTTGAATCACTTCTAATAACATTTCACGTGCTTCTTCTAATGTTGATGCTTTTTTAGCTAAAACGACCATTTGGCTACCTAATGTTAATACCAATTCTGTTAAATCTTCTGGCCCTTCTCCACGTAATGTTTCAATCGCTTCTTTTACTTCTAACGCATTACCAATGGCAAATCCTAACGGTTGGCTCATATCAGAAATAATCGCCATTGTATTTCTACCTACGTTATTACCGATTTTCACCATTGCGTGTGCTAACATTTCAGCATCTTCATCTGTTTTCATAAATGCGCCTGCACCTGTTTTTACGTCTAAAACGATTGCATCTGCACCAGCAGCGATTTTTTTACTCATAATACTTGATGCAATTAATGGAATACTGTTTACAGTACCTGTAACATCACGTAATGCATATAACTTTTTGTCAGCAGGTGTTAAGTTACCTGTTTGTCCAATAACCGCAAGTTTATCTTCGTTTACAATTTTCACGAAATCATCTTCCGAAATTTCTACGTGGAAACCTTCAACCGCTTCTAACTTATCAATTGTTCCACCTGTATGACCTAATCCACGTCCACTCATTTTAGCTACTGGAATATCTAACGCTGCTACTAATGGCCCTAATACTAAAGTCGTTGTATCACCTACGCCACCTGTTGAGTGTTTATCCACTTTAACGCCTTCAATAGCTGATAAATCGATTTGATCGCCACTTTCAACCATTGCCATTGTTAAATTAGCACGTTCTTCATCATTCATATCTTGGAAGAAAATCGCCATTGCTAAACTTGAAGCTTGATAATCTGGAATTGAACCATCTGTATAACCTTTCACAAAAAATTCAATTTCCGCTTTCGTTAAAGCTTGTCCGTCTCTTTTTTTACCAATAATGTCTACCATTCTCATAATAAATTCCTCCTTGTATACGCTTACATTAGTTGTCTGGAAAACGAGAGATTAATAATCTCCCGTCGCTTGTTCACCTTTTAAAATTTGTACACCAGCACTTGCACCAATACGAGTTGCGCCGTTATCGATCATTGTTTTCACATCTTCGTAAGAACGAATACCACCAGATGCTTTAACGCCCATATCTGGTCCTACTGTTTTACGCATTAATGCGATGTCTTCAGCTGTTGCACCTGCAGTTGAGAAACCTGTAGAAGTTTTAACGAAATCCGCGCCAACTTCTTTCGCAATTTCACAAACACGAACTTTTTCTTCGTCTGTTAATAAAGCTGTCTCAATAATCACTTTCGTTGTAACATCTCCTGATGCATCAACAACTGCTTTAATGTCTTCACGTACTAAATCATAATTACCATCTTTAACAGCGCCAATGTTGATCACCATATCAACTTCGCCAGCACCATTTTCAATCGCGTCACGTGTTTCAAACGCTTTTACAGCAGGCGTGTTCGCACCTAATGGGAATCCGATTACTGTACATACAAGCACATCTGTTCCTTTTAATGCTTCAGCTGCATATTTTACGTGTGTTGGGTTTACACAAACACTCATAAAGTCATACTGCTTTGCTTCTTCTAATAACTGATCGATTTGTTGTTTTGTCGTATCTGCTTTTAATGCAGTGTGGTCAATATACTTTGCTAAGTTCATTAATTATGCCTCCCTTTAATTCTTTTTTAGTTTAACACATCTTTGAACAAAAGTAAAATCAAAATATGAACTTTTTTTCATAACAACTTATTTGCTGTCTCGCTATCTGTAATCAATACATTTGGAATCTTACCGATTAAGGCACCGCGAATGGCATCGACTTTATGTCTACCACCTGCAACTAAAATACTTTTTGGTATGCTCTTTAATGTCTCTAAAGTCACACCCATTGTACGTTCGTTAATTTGTGCATCAGCAACTTTACCTTCTGCATCAAAGAAGCGTGAACAAATATCACCAATTGCATTTTCTCTTAGTTTGAATTTTTCTTCCTCATTTAAGAAACCTAATTTAAACAATAAAGCATTTTCTCGAACACTACCTACTGTATAAACGGCAACATCACATTCTGTTCCTAAATCTAAAATACTTTTAATATGACGATCTTCACTCACTAACTTTTTAACTTCTGGAGAATCAAATATCACTGGCACTGGTAAATCACGCGGAATTGAATTAAAACTCTTTGCAAATAAACTTAATGTTTCATGTGCATTCGTTTTCACATTTGAATAAGATACACCACCTTTTAGCTGTACCGTCTCTACATCTGAAAGATTCATTTGTTTCATTGCTTTAGCTGTACGGTACATTGTTTTACCCCAACTGATACCAACAATGTCACTATCATTGATGTTTTCATATAAATACTCCGCAGCACGTTCCGCGACAGCCTTTTGAATCACATCATAAGAATCACTTACCACTTCTTTAATGATTACTTCTTTCAAACCATACTTCTCTTGTAACTTCGTTGCTAAATTTTCACTGCGTTCAAATGGATCATCGATAATAATTTGAACAAATCCTTGGTCTTTTGCGAATTGTAATTGTCTTGATACTGTTGGTCTTGAAATATTCAACTCATCAGCAATTTGCTTTTGACCTAATTCCTCTTCGTAATACATTTTTGCAATTTTAATACACTGTCTGATTTTATCGTCCATGAAATGCCCCACCTCTCCTACTTCAATAAAATTTTAACTAAAAATCAAAAAAAATACACCCTTTATGGGTGTATTTACGAAATTATTTTAAGAATGACTTGAACATCCAGTTATGTTTCTCTAAATCAGTAATCATACCTAAGAACATATCACTTGTCATTTCATCGCCTTCAGCTTCAGCAATTTCTTTACCTTCTTTAAGTTGATCGATGATTTTTGTGAAGTCTTTAGATAAATCTTTCACCATTTCTTCAGCTGATAAATTCTTCTTCGCTTCTTTAACAATTGCTAAATCTAAACTTTCTTTTAATGTTGCAACTGGATGACCTTCAACTGCTAAAATACGTTCTGCTAAATCATCGATATATGTACTTGCTTCATTATAAAGTAATTCAAACTTTTCGTGTAAGCTAAAGAAACTTGGTCCTTTAACATACCAGTGATAGTTATGTAACTTCGTATACATTACCGTCCAGTTTGCGACTTGTTGATTTAATGCTTTCACTACTTTATTTTCTGCTGATTTTGCCATGTTTAATTCCTCCAATAATCTTATTTATATTAATTATTATATTATAATCATTCTAAATAAGCAACTTATATGCACTGCTCAACTTCAAATTGGGTATAATAAAGAAAAAACAGGAGGTCTGTATGAAATATAAACTTTTTGCTATCATCATTATACTATGTATCACTGCTTTTATTCTAACAATGTACTTATGGGATAATTTAGTAACGAATGCACTTACTTCTACAAATTATGTTGTCTTTTTAGTAGCCATTGGCCTGATTTTTAGTTTCATATCATTTATCTTCAGCAAACAAGCTATTAAAGTCGATAATGATCCAAATCTCATTCATAGCGAACAAGACCGTGCAAGTTTCAAAAAGTTCTCTGAAATGAATATCGCTTTAATCATTGCATTTTATTTTGCACTTGGATCATTGTTACTCGTTTCACTTAATGATGCACCGATTTGGTTAGGCATTCTGTCTGTGATTGTGTTAGCCATCGCTATATTCATGCGCTATTACGGGTACGGTATGATTAATAAACTATACCCTGAAAAAGATTTACCTAATACATTTGAATCTGACTTTGACGATAAATTAATCGATGCGTTAACTAAAGATGAAATGATCACCATTTTCACTGGATTATACAATGCTTACAAAATTACAAATCTTTTGTTACCAGCAAGTCTGTTATTAATTACTTTATACGGTTTCCACACAGGAACGTCACAACAGTTTGCACTGTCAGTCATTGCACTCGTTGCAATCGTTATTAACACTGTATATCAAGTTACAGTGCGTAAATTAATATAAAAAAATTGCGATGGCTTTTGCCATCGCAATTTTTTAATTTTCTTCAACCACT
Source organism: Macrococcus sp. DPC7161 (assembly GCF_004117835.1). Lineage (GTDB taxonomy): Bacteria > Bacillota > Bacilli > Staphylococcales > Staphylococcaceae > SDSC01. Next base: position 68,919 of record NZ_SDSC01000007.1, read on the forward strand.
AATGGTTTGTCAGGTTTCACAAAGAACCATAAAACAATCGCGACCATTACTGGAATGACGATTAATTTCAATGTTAAATCCCAACCAATTCTATCTGCTAACATACCTGCTAATAATGGACTTAATAACGCACCAACGTTACCCCATAAGTTCATCCAACCAGATACAGTACCTGAGAAGTTACGACCTAAGTCTGTCGCAGCTGCCCAACTCATACCCATTGATAAACCTACGCCACCTAAACATAATGAGAACCAGAAGATGACCATGTAAAGGTTAGAAGTTGCTAACGCCATAAATAATGAAATTGAGAATACGATAAATCCGGCAATCGCAATCACGCCACGTGCCATAAACTTAGAATGTCCTGCTTGTATAATTTTATCAGAAATTGTGCCACCTACTAAAATCAATACAAACATCATAATCCAAGGTGCACCAGCGACAATACCCATATCTTTTAACACAACACCGTGTTCTTCAGAAAGGTATGTTGGTAACCAAATTAAGAATAAAGTAATAACGAATTGAACTACGAAATATTGTGCTGCAATCGCAAAGAAACTAAAGTGACCAAAGAAAGCACTCCAAGGCGCTGAAGTTTTTCCAGTTTTAACAACGTCACGATTTTCTTGAATGTATAATTTTTCAGCTTCATTCACCATTTTATGTTGTTCTGGTAAGTCTTTTGCAATAATTACCCATAAAGCAGCAATCACGATACCAACTAAACCAAAGATGTAAAATACAGCTTGCCATCCAAACGCACTTGTAATTGCAACTGTAACAAATGGTGCGATTACAGGCCCAAAGTAAGATCCTGCTAATAAGAAACTTGATGCACGCCCTTTTTCATCACGTGCAAACCAGTATGTATTAAATACTGCGTTTGATGGATACATCGGCGCTTCACCAACACCGAATAAGAAACGAACTGCGTATAATAAACCATGGTTTTTCACTAAACCAGTAAGAATCGTAAATGCACTCCACCATAATAAGGCGATTGTTAACATTTTACGTGGACCATACTTTTCAGCTAAGATTCCCGAAGGTACTTGCATTGCTGCATAACCTAATGAGAAGAATGATGCTAATAATCCAAATTGCGTTTTGTTCATATTTAAGTCTTCCATCATTGGTGCTGCAATGATAGAGATGTTCGAACGGTCCATATAAGCAATAACCCCAATAATGAAGAAGGCAATTGCAAAGTACCAACGAACGCTACTTCTTTTTTCTGTCATAATAAACCCCTACTTTCGAAATAATAATGCATCGATATAAACTAAAATTCATACAGTCATCGTATGTCTTAAATATTTTGACTATTTAAAATTAACATATCATGAAACCGATTACAACAACTTTGTGAAAAGTTATTTTTTTCACAAAGCTTATTATATAAAAATTGTATTTTTAATATATACATGCCTTTAGATTAGCTTTTATTTTTATTATTATTTTTTAAATATAGATAAAATACTGTTAATTTATTCACAAGCACTTGTCCATTCCAAATTAAAACATTTTTCTATATAGAATTGATTGAAAATTCCAATACTTAGGAGCATAATGTAGATATAGTCCATGATATATTTCGGACAACTTAATTGAAGAGAGGAAGTATTCACATGAAAGCAGCAGTTTGGTATGGCAAAAAGGATATTCGTGTAGAGGAACGTTCTATTCGAGAAATGTTGGACAATGAAGTACGTGTTAAAGTTGGTTACGCAGGAATTTGTGGTTCTGATTTACATGAATACCAAGAAGGCCCTGTATTCATCCCTGTAGACAAAGAAGATGCATTAACGGGTGGTAAAGCGCCACTGATTATGGGTCATGAATTTTCAGGAACAGTTGTTGAAGTCGGTAAAGATGTAAAGAACTTTAAAGTTGGAGATCGCGTTTCAGTAAATCCAACGATTACACACGGAAAAAATACGGACGAATTAGATGTATATGATGGATTTAGTTTTATCGGCTTACATACAGACGGTGGTTTCACTGACTTAGTAAACGTCCCTGAAACAAACGTTTACCACTTACCTGATAGCTTATCATTACGTGTAGCAGCTACAATTGAACCGTTAGCAGTTGGGGTTCAAGCAATTAAAGAAAGCGGCTTACAGTTTGGTGATACAGTTGCAATTTTCGGTGCTGGCCCTATCGGTATTTATACAACATTAGCGGCACGTGCTGCAGGTGCAAGTAAAATTATCGTATTAGACTTATCACAAGAACGTTTAAATAAAGCAAAAGAATGTGGTGCGACACATATTATTAACTCAGGAGAAGTAAATCCTGTAGAAGCAATTAAAGAAATCGTACCAGGTGGTGTGGATCGTACATTTGAAGTCGCTGGTGTTCAAGCAACATTTGTACAAGCAATCGATGCAACAAGACCACGTGGAACAATGGTTATCGTTTCAATCTTTGCAGGCGATATCGCATGGCCACCATTACAATTAACAAATACAGGTGTTAAAATCACTTCAACAATCGCTTACTCAAGAGCATCATATCAACAAACAATTGAGTTAATGGGTAGCGGTCAAATCGATACAGAAAATACGATTACTGGTGAAATCGAATTAGATGATATCGTGACAAAAGGATTTGAAACATTAACAAATGACAAATCTCAAGTTAAAATCTTAGTAAAACTTAACGGTGAATAATAAAACCGGGGCAAATGCCCCGGTTTATTCATTGATTAAATGTTCTGTAAATGTTTTTGTAACATCACTTTTTTCAAATGTGTTTGGCATATTTTCTGTTTTAATAACCAATACATCACATAATGCATATCTTACAATTGCTTCAGATACACTTCCTAAAACAAAACGCTCTACCATATTGTATCCAGTAGATCCACAAACAATTAAATCTGCATTCACACGCTTTGCAATCGTTTTAGGAATCAATTGTTTCGCTGAACCACTTTCATAAATCACTTCTGCTTTAACGCCTTCAGCTTCAGCCATTGCTTTGTAGCCTTTTAAGAAAGTTTCAGTATAAGTTACTGCTTGCTCATGAATAGAGCCTGACTCAGGATTTGCACTTGCATAAGTACGTATGTCAATGACATGTGCAATATGAAGTATCGCACCATTACGTTTTGCCACCTCTACCGCCTTATGAAATGCATATTCACTCACCTTAGAACCATCCACTGTAACTAAAATATTTTGATATTTCATAACGTCACCCCTTGTTGAATTATTTGTATATGTGATTGTTTACTTAACTTCTCTAACCTTTGGCAAACTAAACTTTCAATTATACACCCTTTATTAATTGTGACTTGGTTGCCTTTTACTGATTTGACATGAACATTTTCTAATGTAATATCATCACCAATAATTTTATCAACCTTTAGAATCGTCTCTTGTTTCTTAGATTTACGAGGCTCTAAATGAATTAACGGTGCTTTGATCTTATGAATATAACTATTTGGCGCAAAGTTGATATCGACATCCTCCGCTGTTAACGTACCGACAAGATAGATTTCACCTTCCACCAATATACGCTTGCACTCGCAATCTGAAGTAAATTTAATAGAGCCATCCACATCAATCGTCCTACACTCTATATCCCCTTTGACAATACCTTCACCATCTACATGTAGATGTTTATACTTCCCTTTTGCAATTTCCGAAATACCCTCAATATCCAAATTTTTAGGTGCCATCCGAAATCTCCCTTTTTCTTTTATTATACCAAACTTTCGGATGAATTTGGTTTTTTGACTCACTACTGCTTTCGTTGTGTCCCATAAATTCTTTTTTGACTCACAACTATTTCTATTGTGTCCTATAATACACATTTCACATGATAAATACTATAAATAGTATTTCATACCTTTAAGTGTACCAGTCTTTTTAAAATATTGATCTAAAACCCGCCAAATTATCTTTCGGTTAAAAATCATTAGCCACTCAACTGCTTCATTCATATTGAATGCTTCTTCTTTCAATGTGTATAAATCCCTTAAGTTACTTAATATCAACTTTCTATTTGAATATTTTGCACCACACACACAATGGATATAACGCATACCAATTTCTTTCTCCTTAATTTTCCTCCTGCATTTTGGACATAGTGTTCCTTTCATTTCCATTGTAAAAGGTGTTTTTATAGGTTGATAATGGTCAAGACTTAGGCTCAATTTTTGTAAATGTTTTGCCAGTTGGATGTTTTCTTCTATGTTATTATTGTAGGTTTCATATTGCTTCAAATGTTTCTTTAATGTACTGCGAAATAGCCATGTCGCTTTATTGGTATCTCCTTTAAAAAAATAAGTTGGATGGATAAATACGATATACTTTTCAAATACATAAGGACATCTCGTCTCTTTTAATATGGCATCCAACACTTTATATGCGGATTCTAATTGAACGTCTGGATGCTTCACATGATTTCCGACTTCTCCAATAAACACTTTATCCGCCATTTCATAAGTCCCTTTAAAATTTTTGATTTCGTAGTATGTGATTTTATTTCGATGAATTACGATAAAATCAAATTGTGCTTCACCGACATAGCGTTTCTTAAAATACACACCACTTAATACAACTGTTTCTTCATAATGCTTAATAAACTGTTCAAAATCATATTCGCCTTGAAAACCAGCTTGTTCTTTTTGGTAGTCAGCTATTTGTTGATCATTCATTTTACTTCTTCCATCAAGTGCTAAATAATAACGTAATTTATTATTGGGTTCTAATGGTTGAATAAACACAAGGCACCTCCTACTACAAATTTAACAAAAGTTAACAAAATTATAAAGTTAAGTTTTTGTAAATCCATAAAAAAAAGAGCAGCTTTCCGCTACTCTTTTAAATCTAAATTGTCTCGATATGCTTTTGTAATTTCTGCTTTTTGTTGTTCATCTGGTAAGAAATACCATAAACCGTCATCAAGAATACTTCCTGAACCTTGAAGTTGATATTTAGTGACTTTATCTTGTGCGTTTCTGTAATTCAATCCTAAAGTTTTTAAATCATCAAATGAAAAGTCTGTTACGACGTTATCTTCAACACCCTTTAATAGGCTGTCCATTTTTGTGATTGAACCCACACTTAAAATTTTCTTCGCTAAACCTTGAATCGCAATTTGTTGACGTTGTTGACGACCAAAGTCACCGCCAGCACCATTTTCTTTACGACTTCTTACGAATGCTAATGCTTTCTCACCATCTAAATGTGTTGTTTGACCTTCGACAAAGTCGTAACCTGAATATGAGAATGTTGCATTACTTACGACATCAATGCCACCGACTTTATCAATCATATCATGCAGTCCATCCATATTTACAGTCGCATAGAAATCAATTGGAACGTTCATTAATTTTTCTACCGATTTAACTGCCATACCAGGCCCACCATAAGCATAAGCATGATTGATTTTTTCTACTGAATCTCTACCAACCATTGTCGCTTGCGTATCTCGTGGAATTGAAACCATGATTGTTTTATTAGTTTTTGGATTCATACTCATGATAATAATTGAGTCACTTCGTCCGGCATCACCAGAGGCAAGTCGAGTTTTATTCGCATCCACACCAAACAAAGCTACACTGATTGGATCTTGGTTGCTTAAATTAATGCCGCTGTCACGTAAGTCTGATTTTTCTCTACCTTCAATCTTATGTTGTATATGGTCTGCAGTATTTTTAACTTTAAAATAGGCATTTCCAATATAAATACCGATTGCTAGTAATAATAAAATACAAAATAAGACAACCCATTTAAAAATGCCACGTTTTTTCTTTTTTGAAGGTTCATTTACATCAAATTGTTCTTCTGTCACTATTATCACCTCAATTTATTATTTTATATTATAGCTCATTTCACGAATTAAAGCATCTTTCTTTAATAAAAGTACATAATCAATAATGTTTTCCAAAACTTAAAATGTTATACAAGAAAATAAAAACACACTCATTTAAAAACATAAAGAATTGCAACTAATATACCAGAATAATTTCTGCTCTTTATCTCATTAAAGAAATACTTCACATTCCGAAATATTAGACGTATAAAACTTATTCTCATATTAATTTAATTGATTTTAGATTTAAAAATTTCACATTTTAAATTTTTATCATATATTATTGTAAATTAGTCTTTTTAAAAAGGTGACATCATGCTATAATTATGTCATCATTTAATAGGAAATTAATTCAAAAAGCTTCAAACTCCATATTTATCAAAGATTTTAAAAAATAATTATAGAAAAGAGTAGTCAAAATGGTTGAATTAGAAAAAACTTTATTCAAGACAGCAAGTCAAATTGAGGTCACATTAAATACAAGTTTCCAAAAGTCTTTCGGCATTACATTCTCAGAATTTTTGATTTTATTCAAACTTTACCAAGATAAGGAAAGTACAATTGCAGCGATTCAAAAAGATATTCAATACAAAATGGATTCTGCGAGTATCAAAACGAAAAAGTTAAGAGAGTTAGACTATGTCAAAAAAGAACGTCGCCAAGATGACGAGCGTAAAGTATGTGTAGTCTTAACAGAAAAAGGAATTGAAATTGTAGAAACAATTTTAGCAGTATATTCAAAAAAGACTACAAATGGTGCTAAGAAATTTTCAACAGAAGACATGCAACAACTTATCTCTTTACTAGATCGTTTTAGAACCTCAATGATATACAAAATCACTGAAGATGACATTAGAAGAAGTGCTTATTAAAAAATCACGTTAGGATAACCTAACGTGATTTTTTAATATAAATATTTAACGACTTGTTGTCTTGTATAACCTGTTAAGCTTTCAGCACCAGTTAATTCTACACGTGCATATTTTGTTAGTTTCTCATTATAAAGATTGTAGCCATATGTTCTAAGTCCATATACTCGGTATTTACTATCCACTAAAGGTGAACCAGATGCACCTGCACGAAACTTATCTTTCATCGTAAGCTCTGTATCATTATTGGTTCTGCGTAAAAACATTGCCATATTGTAATAACGTCTAGAATAATCATAGTCATCTCCATGATATGGATAACCTACAGAGTAAAGTGGTTGTCCATACTTCAAACTATATATTTGAGCTTCTGAAGCCAACTTAAGTGGCTTAACATAATTGGTTAACTTTGCTTTCGTATGTAATACTGCAATATCTGCATAAGGAATTTTAATGACATCTTTAATTTGAAAGCGATGTTTGTATAATTTACCTTCACGAGCTAAATCAAAGCGTAGATATTTAGCACCTGTCTTTTTACCAAATTCGTCATCAATCACATGGGCGTTCGTTAAAATCGTATAATCATCTACTACGAAACCTGTCCCCATCACTTCCACACCTTTACCTGCCCAGCCATTCATATTTTTGACATAGCCTACAGCATTAAAAGGTGATATTTCGTTCTTCACATAAGGCTTAAATATGAGTTTATTATTTGAAATCTTACTTGCATAACTGTAACCTAGTTTTTTATTGGCAGACTTCATACCATCATAGTAATAATCTGCTTCCATTGCATGAGCAGTACTTCCTAACATACTAAGTGCCAGTAGTGCAATGATATTTTTTTTAAGCATATGAACACCTCATCTCGTTTTTTTCATTATCTCAAAAATTAAACAGAAAGTGATATTACTTTTTCATGTCATTTTTGTAAAAAAAGAAGCTGAGACAATTGTCTCAGCTAGAAATGTCGTTGCTGTTCGCTTTTGAATCAGCCTTACTATCAGCGATTCAAAAGCAGCAACTTCGATAAACAACCTCACACGACTCAAAATCAAAAAGCGATTTTGCTTCGTGCTCGGTTTTTACTCGTTGCTGTTCGCTTTTGAATCAGCCTTATTTAAACACTTTATGAAACTGTGCAGCATTGATTTCATTTGCATGTGCTTTTTGTAATTTCAATGCTTCTGTATAGCTCTTTGGTCGTTGATCAAATGACTGAATGGTTTGAATTAATCCTGTATCAAGTTTACCAAATAAATGTGCTGGTAATGTGAAGTCACGGTTTTTCGCTAGTTCATCAATACCTAAAATAACCATGTTGTAATCAAATGCGGCACGGACTGCATCTAACAATTCACTACCATGGTTTATGTCTAAATAAATACTGCTTTGTTTATATAAATTTAATAACATTTCTCTTTTCACATTTGGATACAACTTCACGTTTGCATATTTGCCTAATGCCATTAATTTTGGTGACATCTCAGTAACAGCTGCAATATGGAATGTATGATTTGGTAAGCTTTGAACGTTAGATTCAATGTTTTCTAATTGATCTGAATTTGTTAACGTCAAAATATGCTCATTGTAACTCGCTTTTTTCATATAGCGGTATAAGTAACCCGTCGGTAAAATACGACGGCGTAAATCATGTTGGACAATTTGTTGCATACAGTCATACACTTGTTGATTCGGTACAGCAACTGTAAAGTCACGTGTCGGAGATTCAAACATGATTTTCATATTTCCGGGAATGTCATCACCGACTGGCTCTTGCCAGAATAAATAATCTTTTCCTTTAACACCAAGTTGATATACTACAAAGAATGGTGTTGATAATGAATTGATAATAAATCCACTTAAATCTTCAAATGCTTCTTGTAAATAAAATTGAATGAAGGCAGACTTATTGTTAAAGAAATGGTCTTTACCTTTATATGTCACCACATAATCTTGGGTAACATAATTTTCATAAATAACGACTTTACCACGACGATCGAAATACGTTTTTAATATCGCTACACCACGTAAATCATAGACTGTATTCGCAAATTTAATGCCGTATTGATTATAATGATCCACACTGCGTAAACGATCGTTTACATCTAACCAATCTACACGACTTACGATACGATTTTTGTATAATTTACGATAGTGGATTTTGCCTCGTGTGTATCCCATATCTTTAATAACGGCATCGTTATTATTGCCATCAATTTCCCAATACAATGGTGTTTCAACTTGGTTAAAGAACAATCCTTTGTCACTCTTTAACGGTTTAAAACCACTAAAAAATTGATATGGACTTACGACATCTTCAGGCAAGAAACCATCATCATCCATCACCACTGTTGGATGTGTGTACCCAGCTTGTTTTAAAGATTGGAATAATAAACGCGTTCCGTGACTAAAACTTTCAAACAAATTAATCATGTTGAACCTCCTCAATGAGTTTTGCCCACATATTTTCAACATTTTCAGTCATAAATGGTTTCGCAATTTTATAAGATTGCTTATGGACTTGGTCTAAGTTTAATTGATAAAACGCAACAATTTTCTCTGCATAGGCATTGATGGTTTCTTCAATCGATTGTTGGTCTAAATTAATCGGCAATAAGAAACCATTTTTCCCGTCTTTAATAAATGTTGGATTACCGTAATTCACATCAAATCCTAGCATACCAAGTCCTGAACCAACCGCTTCCATTAATGTTAAGCCAAAGCCCTCACTTTGAGAAGCTGATAAGAACAACTCATATTGTTGATAGAGGTCATCTAATTGTTGGTGACCATGTGTTTTAATATAATTCTCTGCTTGATGTTCACGGATTAATTGATTAATTTTCGCTTTTTCAGCGCCTTCACCATAAATATCAAATGTTAATTCTGGTAACTGTTGTTTCGCTTTAATCACTGCACGCACCATCCAATCAACATGCTTTTCGTTGGCTAATCGAGATGCCGTTATTAAGCCGTATGGTTTGCGTGGTACATTTGGGACTTTAAGTGATGATAAACTACCTACTGGAATTGTAAATACTTTTGGCGTAATGCCCATGTATTTCTTAAATTGGCGTACAAGCAATTTATTTTGTGCATTGGTTGCAGTAATATAAAAATCAATATGCTTTGCTTGTGTAAACTGATAATCATAAAAATTATTCCAAAGAATATAATCATCATTTGTCGCATTTTCACTAAAGTGTTCTGCATGAATGACAACACCAAGTTTACTATCGCCTTTGTTTTGTAATACCGATTGACCAATCTTTGATGCACGGTCTAAAATCACGATATCTTTAGAAGTTAATGCTAAACGTTGCATGAAATAAGCTACAAATGCTTCTTTTGAATATAACTTTTGATCATTAAAGTCAAACATATTGTTATCGCCATCTATAAATTCTTTATATGCAATCGTACCATCTTCATTATAAAAATGGCGCATATAAACTTTTGCTTTATTTTCAAATGGCGCATAGTATTCACTAAAAATACGTGTATAAGTATAAAAATCTTTTCGAATTAAAAAGCCATTCAATACAAATTCAGCTCTGTCGACTAAATTTTTACCTTCTTCTTTTAAATAACATGTTACAAAGTTACCTTCACCTTCTAAAATAATTCTCGCAATCTTCCCTGAGGTTTCGATTGTTTGTATATTATTTGAAATCGTCTTTTTAAGGTCTTCAATGGTATACGTTGTTTCATGAATTTTAATGTCTGTAAAATATTGATAAAGCCAAATGACTTCATCGTCTTGAAACCCCATATTCGAAGTCAATGTTTGAATGTTTTCATTCGACATAAAGTCTAAAAATACAAACTTACTTTCTGCTTTAATGCTTCTTAACATTTCTGCACGGTATTTTTGTGCATATTCCACACCACTACTTGCCCAGCCAATACCAAAATTAATATGATAAATCATTTGATCACCCTTCGTTATTATGGAAAATGAACAATCATGTTTCCTTTATGGTCAAAAGAAATAATACTTAAACAAATATTTCTTACGATTCGTTCATAAATATTATGACTCATTCCTTCATAAGACTCTAATGCCACCTTGTGATATTCACTCACGACATTTCGATGTCCATTACGGTTACCTACCGCACTTTTTAATTGTGTTAATTGGTCCACTTGTTTGATCCAAGCAGTATCAACAGCTTTTAATATCGCTTTTTGAAGATATTCTTTATACATCGCCTCGTGATTGATGATGGATTTATTCTCAATCAATTGCTTCTCAAACAAGTCCATTAAAAATGCGACCGTCGCTTGTTTAGAAAGTAAAACATTATCATCAAAAGGTTCATCATACTGAAAACTGATATTTTTATACACATAACCCATTAATATCGTTTCATCCAATTTCTCAGCATTTTCAACAAATGACGTAAATACTTCTTCTGCAATCTTTCTAAATTTAAATTGTTTAAAGTCAGTTGATTGTAAAATTCTATCACGCTCTTGATAGACATGAAGCCTTTGAATACTGATACTTTTCTCAAATTCATTAGACATTTGTCTAGCAATCATTGCATTTTCTTCTGATACGACTTGTGCTTTTTTCACAATAGTTGCAATACGTTTATGCAAGATTTTACTCTGCTCAAATCGTGCTTTATTTTCTAACAAAGTTTCTCTGCGGTCAATAAGTCTGTCTTGTCCCCATTTTTTTACAAGATAATCTTCTAATGAAATATATATTTGGCTCGTACCTGGATCACCTTGACGCCCCGAGCGGCCACGTAACTGTCTATCAACACGGCTATTCTCCATATGTTCATTGACAATGACGTATAGTCCACCGAGTGCTAAAGATGGGGCATCTAATTTTATATCGGTACCACGACCAGCCATACTTGTAGCAACGGTTACTGCACCTAATTGTCCCGCTTCCTTAATCATTTGCGCTTCTTTTGCAACATTTTGTGCAATCAATAAGTTGTTTGGAATATTTTGTTGAAACAAAAACTCTGAAAAATATTCAGCAGCGTCTGCGGTTCTTGTGATTAATAATATCGGTCGGCCTGTCTCATGCACTTCTAACACATGTTCTAAAATCGCAATGTTTTTAGAATCTTGATCAATAAACACTTTATCTTCTAAATCTTGACGAATTACAGGTTTATCAGTTGGTATTTGGATGACTACTTTAGAATATAAATCCGAAAACTCTCTTTCACCTAGTTTTGCAGTGGCACTCATCCCAGAAAAATTATCAAATTGCATAAATAAATTTTGGAAAGTGATGGTTGCCATCGCACTTAAATCGGTTGATAACTTTACGCCTTCACGTGCTTCAATCGCTTGATGTAAACCAGATTGGAGTTTAGTTCCCGTAAGTAATCGCCCTGTCGTACGGTCAATCAACACGACTTCTCCATCTTTAGCATAATAATCAACGTTACTTTCAAATAAAAACTTCGCGCGTAATGCTAAATTTAGCATTCTCACAATATCAAAATAACGTTTTTGATGCATCATCGATAAATTAAAGTAATGCTCTCCTTTTTTAATCCCTTTTTCAGTTAAGAAAATTTCTTTTTCGTCTTCTTCAAAGTCATAATCTTCTTCACCAAGAGTATCAATAAATTCTTTCGCATTTAAATATAAATTCGACTGAACACGAGGCACCCCTGAAATGACCAATGGGGTTTGTGCGGCATCTAAAATGATTGAATCGATTTCATCAATTAAGGCATATTTCAAAGGACTTAAAAATTTCCCTTTAATGTGGTCTGCTAAATTATCAATTAAATAATCAAAACCTAAAATACCATTCGTTGTATAAACGATATCCGCTTCATATAAAGCTTTCTTTTCTCCAGGTTTATAATCATAGTTCGGTTCATCAACAAACCCTAAATTAACTGTTAACCCCAAAAATTCATAAAGTGGCTTCATTTCTAAATAGTCACGTTTGGCCAAATAGTCGTTTGTCGTAACTAAAAAATTCCCAATACCTTTTAATCCATTTAAATACATTGGCATTGTTGCGGTTAAAGTTTTACCTTCACCTGTTTGCATTTCAGCAATATTCCCTTGATGCATCACAATTGCACCAAGTATTTGAACTTCTTTAGGATACATCCCAAGTACACGGCGACTTGCTTCTCGACAAACCGCATATGCTTCAGGCATCAATTGATCTAATGTTTCCCCTTGGCCAAGACGCTTTCTAAATTCTACTGTTTTATTTTGCAACGCTTCATCAGATAAATCAGCATATTGTTCAGATAACGTCACCACATTTTTTAAGATTTTTTTTAATCCTTTTAATCGTACTTCATTTATCGTCGTATTAATCCATTTATTCATGTTTTCACCTATTTTCTAATACAGACATCTTCAATTGCTTTAAGCAATGGCTTTGATTGATATAACTTTCGACAAATATAACATCTTCTTTTTGTGAATAAATCATGCCATCAAAGTTCCCGTGGTGACTAATAAATGCACGCTGTTTCAAAGTTTCTGCAAGCTTTAAAGCCAATTGATTTGATTGTACACCCATGCCAATAAAGTTCACAGGATTTGTGCCGACATACGATTTTATCGCTTCAATATCTAGCGTATCGCAAATCACAACGTTATTTAAATGTGCAATCGCAGTATCATGAATGCGATGATAAAATTGTGACGGTTCTTTAATGATCATATTGATTGGTCCAGTTGAAGGACGTATCACATCACTAAACAGTTGATCTAACCCATAATTTTTAGGACGAATGACGATTTTCTTAAAATGAAAAGATACGACACTGCCACTCATCATTTCAATTTTATAACTGTATGCATCTTTTGGAAAATGAAACATTGCAGTTTTGTCTTCAATAATGAGCGTATCGATCAAACTGTTATTACGTCTATAAAATAATATCTTAAAGTAAACGCTATTTTGAGGTGATTCTTCAACATCAAATTCAATTTGATAGTCTTGTCCACGCTTTAAAATTGGTAGTGCTGGTACATGACGGTCTTTGAAATACTGTGTTGTCATTAACCATTCATGAATCACTGTCCCAGATGGCATTAATTTATTTTCAAAAAGAACGCCATCTTTAAAGCGTAACGTCGTACCATACATAAATGTATTGGCACTGATGTATTTCCAATAAACTTCGTATTTATTTTCGCTCATAAGAAGCTCTCCCAAATTTCGTTTGTAAAATAATATTAAAGAAGTGAATAAACCAGTTATTGATTGTTGAAGAATCATCATTATGTCGTCCAGTAATCGCTCTACTTATCGTCTTTGCTTTACGTTTCGTTAAAATAGGCAATAAATCATCAAATGCAAATAAGTCATAGTCATCATTTTCCATATAAGATAAACCAAATGTCGTATTTTTTAACTCTTGTGTACTAAATACTTCCCAAAATTTATTATTCAATTCGTGGATATGCTCTTGGTCTGTTCCACCGGTTAATGCATAAACCATATCATTGGCAGTCCCGAAATCTCTTGGTCTTAGCAATTTCATGTTATCTGCTATGGTACCGATATTCACAAGCGGTTTCCCTGCAATGACTGCAGTAGGATTTAACTGTGCACCATAATACAATGCACCAAACGATCCCATCGATAATCCTGATAATATTAAATCCGTCTCTTTAAATCCTAAATAGTCTAGACTTTCTAATATGACAGACTTGATTTTATTTTCGTATTCCTCTGAACCCATATAGAACGAACCACCTTCTAGACGTGGGTCCCCTATTAATAAAAATGGTGCATGAAACATATTCATCATAAAGTAACCTTCAAATCCTTCAGCCGTACGATAACCACTGAAGTACACATTTAATGGTGGCTTTAAATCACCTGGGTTGAAGTAATAAATAAATTCATCACGGTCTCCATCAGAAAAACGGTTACCTCCCATTAAGAAGCTACCAAACTCTAAACGACTCCAACGACGATGCAATGCACCTAAAGCAATCTTACCTGTCCCCTTAGCTTGAATACTTACAGCAAGGAACGCCTCATATTCTCTTCGTGAAATCTTTATCGGTTCATCCAGTTCGCTTAATGAAACTGTAAATTCTTCGAAGATTTCATCAATTGATCCACTGTGTTGCATTCTAAAAGTCAATTGAATATCAACATCGCCTTCTAATTTAAACTCTGGCCAAATTTCTAACACTTTATCACGTTCATAGAAAATGTTGTACTGCCAAGTGGCAAGCGGTTGAAAGTCTGTACCGAAATCTCCTTCAAAAACAATACATTTATTTCCCTGGTGATAAACATCGCCTTTAAACATCTCATTTGGAATAATGCTTTTTGGATGAATTTTATCCCCATATTGCCCAACAAATGCAATCGACTTTATACGTTCAATTAAGTGATCATGATTATCCGCTTTAAACTCACGAATTAACATGTCATGTGAAATCTGCAAGTCTTTAAATCCATCCCAATAATTACTCACAACATATGTATTGTAAGGCGCAATCAATTGATTCAGTATCGTTAGTAATCCATCTGATATTTCAGTTTCAATTAAAATAAAATCAAATGTTTTCACCTTTTTTAAGATATACGCCATATTCTCTAAAACTGTGTCTGGTTGTGACAACAAACTTTCATGAAGTACTTCCCAGTACACATTATTTAAATAATTAAATTCATCTTTATAAGAATTTGGACCAATTTGTAATACTTTAAACTTTTTTCTCATATGCTTCCCCTTCAATAAATCGCTCTAATTGTTCGATAATATTAATCGATGCATATTTTTGAGTTAACTTCATGGTATATGCCAAAGATTTATTCCAATTTTTTAATACCGCTAAATAAAAATTCAATGCTAAAATCAAATCTTCATCATTGTTAATAATCATCCCGTTCACATTATCTAACACATAATCCGTTTCACGACTATTGACTTGAGGAATACCTGCAGAAATACAGCAAATCTGTAAGAATAAATCGGGCTCTTGATTCAAATCAATCAATAAACGGATTTCGCTAATGGCTTTAATTAAATCATTCTCAAAAGGTACACTAATCAACTTAATCACTTTAGCTGCTTCAATTTCCTCTTTATTAAACAGTTCAAAATTATCTTCTTGCTCTAAGAAATATGTATTAATATCTTCAATCACTTGATTTAAATATTGTTTCGTATATGCATCCTCGCGAGTGATTAGCGTAATCTTCATTCGTTCATTGTCTTTCACATATTCCACTAAATCATCTACAATATTAAGCACACGCTGCTCTTCAATCCCATCAATATTGACACCAATATACGTGTCATACAACTGACTACTCACACCACTCATCATTTGTGTATTAAACGGTGTGACACGCAATAAATCAGATGGTTTATTTTGTTCAAGTAACTTTTCATTTTCTTGAGTATCTACAATCCAATGATTCGCATGAAGCATTGCATCCAACATTTGTTCTGAGATGACCTTATTACGTTTCGTAAACACGGAATACGTTAAATTTTCACTGCTGATGATGCGATTTAATACAGCTAAATGACGTTCATCACTTGCAGCAATTACTTGCGCTTTAGGCAACTTAGACAAATAACCTTTCAATCGTTCTTCAATCAATTCAGGCATCGTTTGATATTGCACTTGTGAAAATTGATCACGATAACCTTCCTCAATGGTTACAATACCCGTTTGAATGTCTTCCGTTAAAACCACATCACCGTCAACACTCATTAACTTTAGTAAGATCGGTTCATTATTGGCATTGAAACTAACAATAGAAGACAACACACCTCTATCATCAAATACGTAACGATGCGTCTTTACCTTATCCGTATAAGATTCAATCCAAATCAAATAACCCGTTTGGGAGAAATGAATGATCGAATACGTTGATTCACTCGTAATGGCACGGACCGTATAAGGTGTATAAATAAAATCCGTCCCTTCAGGCCAGTTCAAATCTCTAAAATCAATCGGTTTCGGTGTCAATTGCTCAAACCCTTGGATATTATCAAAAACAGACCAATAAGACGTTTCAAACAATTGATTACGATATAAAAATGTTCTTAAATCAGTAAAATAATTTAAAACAATCATATGAAAAGGCTTGTCATTGTTATAATACATGCCCATCAAACTGACCATATCATCAAACTCTGACTTTGTGTGTGAAGCATCATAATAAGGACGCGCACGATCGTGCCACCATCCTTCAGTATAATACCAAGCTGGAATAAAATATTTCATATAATCTCCTTACCAATACTTTTTTAAGAATCCTTCGTACTTATCGAAATACAATAACGTTCTAATTGCTTCAATCATATTCAAAGCAATATAAATCACCATAATAATTTGAATCGCTAAATAAATTTCTTGAGAAATTTTTGGATATAACAACGTTGCAAATAACGGTGCACCAATAATAACCGCCACAATAAAGGCACCAATAAAACTAATACGTCTCGCTTTTTTTCGAATAAACTGCTCAGTCGGTTTACCTGGTTGAATGCCATTAAAGAAGTTACCACTCTTTTGAAACTGTTCAGCTTTTTGCTTTGGCCCAAGCATAAATAAACTTAACCAATAACCAAATAAAAATAACATCACAATAAAAATCGTAATTCCAATAGGACTCGAAAAAGCTAAATAACTAGAATCAATATGTTTCTTACCAAACACATGACCAAAAAAGTCAGCGAAATATTTTAAACTTATAAATAAAGAAATAGTAATCATCATCGCTAAACTACCACTAGGATTTAACTTCCATGAAATATAAGGCTTTTGATACGGATCAGAAGCACTCATAATATCTAAATACGGAATACGGTATTCAGATAACTCAAGTAGCAATAACACCATAAACGCTACCAAAATACACGCTAAAGCAATCCACAATACATTCGGTGCAATCGTTTTAAAGATGTTTCCATGACTTAAAAAACTTTTTACAATCCCAATAAATATAATAGGCATAGGACCACCAATACCATTGACTGCATTTAAATCCGCAATCCAAATCAATAACATACACCCTGCGACAAGAATTAACATTGCCACCCACTCAGAGTAAATTTGATCAGGATTTTCAAGAAAAGTACGCTTCACAATAAAGTAACTTTGCACACACGCTAAAATTAAAGTAAACGCACGTTCCTGAATACTCGTTTCAAACTTCGCCTTTTTCGCCATCTTTTTAGGATATTTAAAATAATACAAACTAATAAAAATCATAGCCGTTAACCACGGACCAAGCCCTAATGAGAATATATTAATCGAATCTAAATTTCCCCCTAAGTTAGAAGCCGTCATTTTATAAATCGAATCGATATTTAAATTGTTAGGTGTTTTTAAAACGACGATACGATTCCCTAAAATGAAGATGATCAATAGCATACACGTGTAAGCTAATCGTCTAAAGACTGTCTTTCTCTCATTCATCTCGATATAATGTTTGCTCATAAATTGACCTCAATTTTCTCAAAAAATATTTATACTTTATTTTAACGTATTATTTAATATTATATCAAAGCACAAACACGAAATGCGTGTTTGTGCTGTTTGTGCTTTTAATAATATTAAATGCGATTATTAAATTTCTTTACCCTCTTTGTCTTCATCGTCTTTCTTTTTCTTTTTAAGTAAACCAAGACCAGCTAAGAATGCAATAGCTGCACCAAAGATACCGTTATTATGTTCACCAGTATCTGGTAAAGATTGTAAAGATTTATTAGGTGCTTCTTCATTAGGTGCAACCTCATCAATAGGACCCGCACCGTTTGTTGGCGTTGTAGGAACATTTTCTTCAAATGGTGCTACATCGTCAATAGAACCATCACCATTTGTTGGCGTCGGTGGAAGACCTTCTTCATGAGGTGCTACATCATCAATAGGGCCGGCACCATTCGTTGGTGTTGGAGGCGTAACACCCTCTTCCCAAGGCGCTACATCTTCAATAGGACCTTCACCATTTGTTGGTGTTGGTGGTTCTACTGGAGTAATTACCATTGAATCTGAGTTGCTATTTGAAATAGATGTACTTACAGATTCTGATGTACTTACTGATGTTGATACTGATGTGCTCATTGAATTTGAAACTGAACCTGAAATCGATTCGCTCATTGAATCACTTATTGATTCTGATACTGATCCACTCATTGAGTTAGATACTGAACCGCTTGTTGATTCTGAAATTAAACCTGATGTTGATTCGCTTACTGAACCACTTGTTGACTCTGAAGTTGAACCGCTTGTTGATTTACTTACTGATCCAGATGTCGATTGTGATACCGATCCGCTCATTGAGTTAGATACTGAACGACTTGTTGACTCTGAAGTTGAACCTGATGTTGATTCACTTACTGAACCTGACGTTGATTGTGATACCGATCCGCTCATTGAGTTAGATACTGAACCACTTGTTGACTCTGAAGTTGAACCGCTTGTTGATTCGCTTACTGAACCTGACGTTGATTGTGATACCGATCCGCTCATTGAGTTAGAGATTGAACCACTTGTTGATTCTGAAATTGAACCTGATGTTGATTGCGATACTGATCCGCTCATTGAGTTAGATACTGAACCACTTGTTGACTCTGAAATTGAACCGCTTGTTGATTCACTTACTGATCCAGATGTCGATTGTGATACTGATCCACTCATTGAGTTAGATACTGAACCACTTGTTGACTCTGAAATTGAACCGCTTGTTGATTCGCTTACTGAACCTGACGTTGATTGCGATACTGATCCACTCATTGAGTTAGATACTGAACCACTTGTTGACTCTGAAATTGAACCTGATGTCGATTCGCTTACTGAACCTGACGTCGATTGTGATACCGATCCGCTCATTGAGTTAGATACTGAACCACTTGTTGATTCTGAAGTTGAACCGCTTGTTGATTCACTTACTGAACCTGACGTTGATTGTGATACCGAACCGCTCATTGAGTTAGATACTGAACCACTTGTTGATTCTGAAATTGAACCTGATGCCGATTCACTTACTGAACCTGACGTTGATTGTGATACTGATCCGCTCATTGAGTTAGATACTGAACCACTTGTCGACTCTGAAGTTGAACCGCTTGTTGATTCACTTACTGATCCAGATGTCGATTGTGATACCGATCCGCTCATTGAGTTAGATACTGAACCACTTGTTGACTCTGAAGTTGAACCTGATGTTGATTCACTTACTGAACCTGACGTTGATTGTGATACCGAACCGCTCATTGAGTTAGATACTGAACCACTTGTTGACTCTGAAGTTGAACCGCTTGTTGATTCACTTACTGATCCAGATGTCGATTGTGATACTGACCCGCTCGTTGAGTTAGATACTGAACCACTTGTTGATTCTGAAATTGAACCTGATGTTGATTGTGATACTGATCCGCTCATTGAGTTAGATACCGAACCACTTGTTGATTCTGAAGTTGAACCGCTTGTTGATTCACTTACTGATCCAGATGTCGATTGTGATACTGATCCACTCATTGAGTTAGATACTGAACCACTTGTTGATTCTGAAATTGATCCTGATGTTGATTCGCTGATTGATCCACTTGTTGATTCTGATACTGATCCGCTCGTTGAGTTAGATACTGAACCACTTGTTGACTCTGACATAGAACCTGATGTTGATTCACTTACTGAACCGCTTGTTGATTCTGAAACTGAACCTGATGTTGATTCACTTACTGAACCACTTGTTGACTCTGAAACTGAACCTGATGTCGATTCACTTACTGATCCACTTGTTGACTCTGACATAGAACCTGATGTTGATTCACTTACTGAACCGCTTGTTGATTCTGAAACTGAACCTGATGTTGATTCACTTACTGATCCACTTGTTGATTCTGAAACTGAACCTGATGTTGATTCACTTACTGAACCGCTTGTTGATTCTGAAGTTGAACTTGAAGTCGATTGTGATACTGATCCGCTCATAGAGTTAGATACTGATCCACTTGTTGATTCTGAAATTGAACCTGATGTCGATTCACTTACTGAACCTGACGTTGATTGTGATACCGATCCGCTCATTGAGTTAGAGATTGAACCACTTGTTGACTCTGAAGTTGAACCGCTTGTTGATTCACTTACTGATCCAGATGTCGATTGTGATACCGATCCGCTCATTGAGTTAGATACTGATCCACTTGTTGACTCTGAGATTGAACCTGATGTCGATTCACTTGCTGAACCTGATGTCGATTCACTTGCTGAACCTGACGTTGATTGTGATACCGATCCGCTCATTGAGTTAGATACTGAACCACTTGTTGACTCTGAAATTGAACCTGATGTCGATTCACTTACTGAACCGCTTGTTGATTCTGAAACTGAACCTGATGTTGATTCACTTACTGAACCTGACGTTGATTGTGATACCGATCCGCTCATTGAGTTAGAGATTGAACCACTTGTTGACTCTGAAGTTGAACCGCTTGTTGATTCACTTACTGATCCAGATGTCGATTGTGATACCGATCCGCTCATTGAGTTAGATACTGATCCACTTGTTGACTCTGAAATTGAACCTGATGTCGATTCACTTACTGAACCGCTTGTTGATTCTGAAACTGAACCTGATGTTGATTCACTTACTGAACCGCTTGTTGATTCTGAAACTGAACCTGATGTCGATTCACTTACTGATCCACTTGTTGACTCTGACATAGAACCTGATGTTGATTCACTTACTGAACCGCTTGTTGATTCTGAAACTGAACCTGATGTCGATTCACTTACTGATCCACTTGTTGACTCTGAAATTGAACCTGATGTCGATTCACTTACTGAACCGCTTGTTGATTCTGAAATTGAACCTGATGTTGATTCACTTACTGAACCGCTTGTTGACTCTGAAACTGAACCTGATGTTGATTCACTTACTGATCCACTTGTTGATTCTGAGATTGAACCTGATGTCGATTCACTTACTGATCCACTTGTTGATTCTGAAATAGAACCTGATGTCGATTCACTGATTGATCCACTTGTTGATTCTGATACTGAACCTGACGTCGACTCACTAATTGAACCGCTTGTTGATTCTGATAC
This sequence comes from Macrococcus sp. DPC7161, assembly GCF_004117835.1. Classification (GTDB taxonomy): domain Bacteria; phylum Bacillota; class Bacilli; order Staphylococcales; family Staphylococcaceae; genus SDSC01. The sequence goes on from NZ_SDSC01000007.1 coordinate 90,677, forward strand.
TGAACCTGATGTTGATTCGCTGATTGATCCACTTGTTGATTCTGATACTGAACCTGATGTTGATTCACTTACTGATCCACTTGTTGATTCTGATACTGAACCTGATGTTGATTCGCTGATTGATCCACTTGTTGATTCTGATACTGAACCTGATGTTGATTCACTAATTGAACCACTTGTTGATTCTGATACTGAACCTGATGTTGATTCACTTACTGAACCGCTTGTTGATTCTGAAATTGATCCAGAAGTAGATTCACTAATTGAACCACTTGTTGATTCTGAAATTGATCCAGAAGTAGATTCACTAATTGAACCGCTTGTTGATTCTGAAATTGATCCAGAAGTAGATTCACTAATTGATCCGCTTGTTGATTCTGATACTGAACCTGATGTTGATTCACTTACTGAACCGCTTGTTGATTCTGATACTGAACCTGATGTTGATTCACTTACTGAACCGCTTGTTGATTCTGAAATTGAACCTGATGTTGATTCACTAATTGAACCACTTGTTGATTCTGAAATTGATCCAGAAGTAGATTCACTAATTGAACCGCTTGTTGATTCTGATACTGAACCTGATGTTGATTCGCTGATTGATCCACTTGTTGATTCTGATACTGAACCTGATGTTGATTCACTTACTGATCCACTTGTTGATTCTGAAATTGATCCAGAAGTAGATTCACTAATTGAACCGCTTGTTGATTCTGAAATTGATCCAGAAGTAGATTCACTAATTGAACCACTTGTTGATTCACTATTTGATACTGAACCACTTGTTGACTCTGAAACTGAACCTGATGTTGATTCACTTACTGATCCACTTGTTGATTCTGAAATTGATCCTGATGTTGATTCACTAATTGATCCACTTGTTGATTCTGATACTGATCCTGAAGTCGACTCACTAATTGAACCACTTGTCGATTCTGAGATAGAACCTGATGTTGATTCACTTACTGATCCACTTGTTGATTCTGAGTTCGATACTGATCCTGAAGTCGACTCACTTACTGAACCGCTTGTTGATTCACTTACTGAACCGCTTGTTGATTCTGAAATTGATCCTGATGTCGATTCACTTACTGATCCACTTGTCGATTCTGAAATTGAACCTGATGTTGATTCACTTACTGATCCACTTGTCGATTCTGAAATTGATCCTGATGTCGATTCACTTACTGATCCACTTGTCGATTCTGAAACTGAACCTGAAGTCGACTCACTAATTGAACCACTTGTCGATTCTGAGATAGAACCTGATGTTGATTCGCTAATTGATCCACTTGTTGACTCTGAAATTGAACCTGATGTCGATTCACTATTCGATACTGATCCTGAAGTCGACTCACTTACTGAACCGCTTGTTGATTCTGAAATAGAACCTGATGTTGATTCACTAATTGAACCACTTGTTGACTCTGAAATAGAACCTGATGTTGATTCACTTACTGA
>NZ_SDSC01000008.1 GCF_004117835.1 Macrococcus sp. DPC7161
TCATAGCCATTATTTCCATCTTTATATTCTTTAATAAGTCTTAATTTAAAATCAAGTTCATGCTTTTTATTCAAAATAAACACCCCTAAAGTTGAATTTTAAGGTTCAACTTTAGGGGTGCACTTCACCTATGCGTTTTTAAATATTAACTTTACCGTCGTACCTTCACCTTGCTTGCTACCTACTTCTATATGAATACCATGTATATCCGCTATTTCTTTAACGATTGCCATACCCAATCCATTCGATGTCACTTGATCTTCAGACACATTCGCTTTATAGAATCGTTCAAATAAATGCTTAAGTGTTTGTTCATCCATACCATATCCGCTATCTTCTATTAATAAATAGCCCTTCTCTAACGTCACCTGAATATCACTTTCACTCGGACTATATTTAATTGCATTAGATAGGACATTACCAATCATTTGAAACAATAAATCTTGATTACCTTCAATGGTTACTTCACTTAATTTCGTAGAAACGAACATTTCTTTTTGGTTCAATTGATAGCGATAACTTTTGATTGCTTCATGTACTAATGGCTTTAATTGGACTTTTTCAAATTGAATCGCTTTTTCTTTTTGTTCAATCGATGCGAGCATTAATAATTGAGAAGTTAAGCCACTAAGTCTTTTAGATTGATGTTTAATCGATTCAAGATGTGCTTTGTCTTGTGTTTGTTCAAACATATCAATTTCACCTAATAAATTCGCTATCGGCGATTGTATTTCATGTGACACGTTTGCGACAAATCGTTTGTTCATTGCTTCATGATGTTTAATTTTTTCACTCATGATATTCATTTCTTCTGCAAGTGTTCCGATTTCATCATTTCTTTTATCGATATCCGTCTTTAAATAATTACCCTCACCAATCTCTTTCGCCGCTTCTTTTAGTTTAACAACAGGTCTTACGATAAATTTAGATGATATAAATACAAAAATAATCGATATACCAATCATCAGTGCTAGAAGAATAGCAAGGAAAATTCTAAATTCGTGCATGCTATTCCCCACGTCTGGTCTTAAATAAACATCATAACCTTCGTTTTGAATGTTCATATGTATGCCTACAGTATTTCTCGTTTCATTGTCAAAGAACCCTGTAATCCATAAGCTAAATGGTCGATTTTTTATTCCGTGGTACATACCACTTTTCTCAATCGTCTTTGCAGCTTCTTGTGTATCTAGATTGTCCAATCTAAACTTTGAGCCGTAATGTTTCGTTTGTTGATTATGTACTGCAACAACTTGGTATTGATGGTTCGATAACTGCTTAAAGTAGTCATCTGCCTTTATTTCAGGGTGTGTTTCGATAAATGACTTCTCTTGTTTTAACATACGTGTGATACGCGCATCATTTTCTGACTTCAACATCATATGATAATACACGTTTGATATCATAAAACTAATGACACCACTAAAAATCATGACCATCAAGGTGATAAAAATAAAGCGTGATGATAAATGTTTAAACATGTACTTTATACCCTACCCCTCTTATCGTCTGAATTTCAAGTGTTGTATCATAACTTTCAAGACGCTTTCTAATACGCTTAATATGCACATCCACTGTTCTTTCATCACCATCAAAATCGTAGCCCCAAATAGCTTCAATGAGTGTTTCTCTCGATGCAACTTTAGGATAAGTTTTCATTAAATAGTACAGCAACATAAATTCTTTATTCGGCAAATAAATCACATCTGAATCAATCATGACTTCATAAGTTGCTTCATCAATTGTCACATTACCTAATGTAATTGCTTCGTTATTAATATCATATCTTTTTAAAATCGCTTCGATGCGAAACATGAGTTCCTCAACTTCAAAAGGCTTTGTTAAGTAATCATCACTGCCCGAAGAAAATGCGATACGCTTATCATTTAACGCACTTCTCGCCGTTAGCATAATGACTGGGATATTATAAAGAGATTTTATATCTTTACATAAACTAAAGCCATCTTGTCCTGGCATCATCACATCCACCACACATAAATGGATTGGCTGGTTTTCAAGAATTTCATGTGCCTCATCTGCATGCTCAGCACCTACAACATCATATAACCGATTTAAACCATTCATTACCGTTTCTCTAATTGCACGTTCGTCATCCACAACGAGTATGCTTTTTTTCATATTCTCACCTATTTCATATAGTGTTCATATTCCGTTCACATTACTTCCCTATACTTTAGTCATCAACCAATAGAAAGGAATTTTAAAATGAATTTAGCCATTAAAGAAATCAAATACGCCAAATTTAAATATTTTCTCATTGCTTCAATTATCTTTTTACTATGTTTCTTAGTGTTATTTGTATCAAGTTTAGCACAAGGATTAAAAAAAGATAACATTTCTTACATCGACGCATTAGACACTAAATACTTTATCGTCAGTAAAGATGCTGACAAAAACATTATGAACTCAAATCTATCATTGAATCAAAAAGTAATCGATAAGGAAGACTATCAAACTTTATCGATGATTCCTGTAGCATTCAGTTCTAATGACAAAGTATTATTATCGACATTTCATAATCCATCAACAAAGAACGCAGCATTACTTCCTAAAGAAAATGATGAAATGATTTTAGATGTGCACTTAAAAGGTGAAATAAAAACGCATCATACATTCAAAGGTACTAAACACAAAATCCACATTACGAAATATACGGACTATCAAATGTATGGTCACGCACCAGTAGGTTTTGTAACAGAAAAAACATTAAAGCATATCCGTCCAAATACAAATGCCATTTTGGCTCAAAACTTAGATGATGCAAAAGCAATCAAAGCAAAGTTAAAAGACGTTGAAATCATTAATAAAGATGATGCCAAAAATGCATTACCGAGTTTCCAAGCAGAACAAATGCCGCTCAACTTAATGGTATTTTTCTTATTCTTAATTTCAGCAATTGTCATTACAGTATTCTTCTATGTGATTACAATACAAAAAACAACAGAATACGGTATTTTAAAGGCCATCGGCACAAAGACGAGTAAACTTGTACAAAAAATCATAACTGAAGTACTAACAATCGTTGGTGTGAGTATCAGTTTATCCATCGCCATTATGTTTATCATCGATCAATTAATCCCTGATAAAATGCCGTACTACTTAAATACAAATTTAATATTTATCTTAGTTGGATTATTTATTTTAGTCTCTTTATTAGGTGCATTGTTATCTGTGATTAAAGTATTAAAAATCGATCCGATTAAAGCGATTGGAGGAGAATAATATGATTGAAATCAAACATTTAAATAAAACATTCAAAACAAAAACCGATACGACCGAAGTATTTAACGATATCAACTTAACTGTGAATGATGGCGAATTGATTTGTCTTTATGGGCCATCTGGATCAGGAAAAAGTACATTACTAACAATAATCGGTGCATTACAACAATCAACAAGTGGACAGGTGATTATTGATAACAAAGATTTAAGTCAACTTTCTGATGCTGAATTAACACAACTCAGACTCTCAGATATTGGTTTTATCTTTCAAGCATCGCACTTAATTCCTTATATCAATGTGAAAGATCAATTGATGTATGTTGCACAACTCGATAAACAATCAAAAAGTAATGCAAGTAAGAAAGCTGACCAATTATTAGAAGCATTTGGACTCTCACATCGCGCAAAAGAATATCCAAAAAACTTATCGGGTGGGGAAAAGCAAAGAACTGCCATTGCTCGTGCGTTTATGAATGAACCTTCATTAATATTAGCTGATGAACCGACAGCAAGTTTAGACTTTGAACGTGCCATCCAAGTCATCGAAACCATTCAAAAGCGCGTTAAAGAAACACAAACATCATGTATCATCATCACACATGATACACGTATCTTTAAATATGCTGATAAAGTATATAAATTAGAGAACAAAACATTAATAGAAGAAAAATAGAGTGTATATTATTTAATTGATTAGCTGAGTGAGCGAAGTCTATTCTTTATCGCTCACTCACCATCGATTTCATTCAATTTTAAACCCCAGTGAGCGAAGTATTCTTTTTATCGCTCACTGGGGTTATTTATTATGATTTATTATTATCTCGGATAGTTACCTGGGCACCATAAATCACCATTCGGACATGGTTCTGGTGTTTCAGCTGTTGGTGTTTCACCTGTCGGCTCTTCAGCAGTAGGTTCTTCACCAGTCGGTGTCTCACCTGTTGGTTCTTCTGACGCAGCACCAGAGATATCAACATATTGAATATGTTGTCCTTTATTGCTTGGTACTTTAAAGTCATCTTTAGCATCAAATACAACCGCACCTTGAGGCATTAATGACTCTGGTAAATTCGTAATATGAATTGGATTGATTTGATCAAATCCTGCTTCACCTTTAAAGCCATATGGTCCTGACTTATCTTTCTTCACTAAAGCCACTCGGAAGTTTGTCATAAATTGATCTACTGACATTGTTGGGCTTACATGTTTATGAATCGCATTTTGTAATGTTTCAATTGTTGTACCTTGGTCTTCTAAAATTTCTTTAAAGATCGCATCACCGTTGTCTGCTTGAGTTCTTAAATATTGACCAAATAAATATGATAATGAATAATTCGATAATACATCGTTATTATTTTGCCATTTAATTAATGAATGACCATTCGCAATCGATTCAGATTTATTAAAGTATTCAATACGCTTCGTTAATGGTTGTTTCGAGTAAATTTGTTCACTTGCCATAGAAAATGCTTCATTCAGCCATGTGTCCATTTTTCCATCAATAAAATCGCCTTTTTCTACTAATATATTGCGATTGAAGTTCACCATATGTTGATATTCATGTGCAAGTGTCGTATAGATTTTTGTTACATCCATTTCGCCGTTCTTGCCCATTGATGGGAAAGTATCCATGTAGAACGTTTCTGACATGTTAGAGCCATTCATCATTAATAAATCACGTGGATGGAAGTATCCTCCAACGTAACTACCAGTCTTTTCGAAGTCATCTTTAATATCAAACACTAATATATTGATTTTGCCGTTTTTATCAATATCTGATGGTGTAGAAAAATATTTCTCTACAACTGGTCCGATATTTTGATCAAATTCTTTTCCAATTTGTTCAGCCTTTTCTTTTGTCACACGACTATCTGCCACCCAAATTTGTGCTTTAGAGCCATCGTATTGCAACGTCGCTTTTGTCTTTTCATCCGCATTCGTTACCATATTGATTGTTGTAAAGTCACGCGTATCTCCTACTTGATAATCCTCTACTAAATTCGGAATTTGTGCTTTACTTTGCGTAATTTTGTCTTTTGAAACTTTAGGAATATCAAAGTTTTTGTCAATTTGGTGGATGTCCTTTGATTTTTTGTAATCCCCTAATATCGAATTATTTTTTGTTACAAGTGCCGAAGGTAAATCACCTAAAACTTCAGAACTCCCCAATTTGTCACTGTTTGAATTATTAATGACATAAGTTTTGGCATCTGCTACAGCTAAAGGTGCAGCGATGGCTAATGCAGCAATACAAGTCGTGAATTTTTGAATTTTTTTCATTCCACTTTTCTCCCTCATTATTCATTAATTGTTTTTTAACTATATTGATATAGAAATTACATCAAATAGTTGATTAAATTTTAATAAACATTACGATTTATGTCAATATTTTTTCTGAAAATTCTATTAACTTTTAATATAATTTATATATCAATTATCAATAATCAGAATAAACTACGAGTGTAAAATGGCATTATTATCAGTTTAAAATCACTCATTCCTATGTTTTTAAATTCTTTTTCAATGTTTTTGACATCTATTATTACTTTATTATATAAAATTTTATATTATTTAATAATAATAACTGAAAAATAAAAAAGCCATTCCCTTTAGGAATGACTTTAAAAAGATTCTATTTAGTTACGAATTAAATAATCAAATGCGCTTAATGCCGCTGTAGCACCTGAACCCATTGAAATAATAATTTGTTTGTACGTTTGATCTGTACAGTCACCTGCTGCAAAGATACCAGGAACGTTTGTTAAACCATTACGGTCTACAATGATTTCACCACGGTTGTTTTTCTCTAGTAAATCGCCAGTGAATTCTGTACTTGGTACTAAACCGATTTGAACGAATACACCTTCTAGTTCAATTGTATGTTCCTCATTCGTGTTACGGTCTACGTAAGTTAATGCTTTTAATTTATCATCACCAGTCAATTCTTTTGTAGCTGCTGATTTGATGATTTCTGTATTTGATAATGAATTTAAACGGTCTTGCAATACTTTATCCGCACGTAATGTATCACCAAATTCTAATAAAGTAACGTGTTCTACAATACCTGCTAAGTCAATCGCAGCTTCAACACCTGAGTTACCGCCACCAACAACTGCAACGCGTTTACCTTCAAATAATGGACCATCACAGTGAGGACAATATGCAACACCTTTATTTTTATATTCAACTTCACCAGGTACGTTCATATTACGCCATTTCGCACCTGTACCGATGATTAATGTTTTAGATGTAAGTTTACCACCGTTTTCTAATTCTACATGTACTAAATCGTCAATTTTATCAATTTTAGAAACACGCATTGCATTCATAACATCAATGTCATATGCAGCAATATGATCTGCAAGGTTTTGTGAGAATTCTGGACCAGTTGTTTCTTTTACTGAAATAAAGTTTTCAATACTAGCTGTATCATTTACTTGACCACCGATACGTTCTGCAACAATACCTGTACGTAATCCTTTACGTGCAGTGTAAATCGCAGCTGCACCACTTGCTGGACCTCCACCAATGACTAATACATCAAAAGTTTCTTTTGCATTAATTTCTGATGCTTCAATACCACCGCCTAATTGCGCGATGATTTCTTCAACTGTCATTTTACCTGAACCAAATTCTTCACCATTTAAGAAAATGCTAGGTACAGCCATGATGTCTTTTGATTCTTCACGGAATGCAGCACCATCAATCATAGTGTGTGTAATGTTTGGGTTGATCACACTCATCATATTTAAAGCTTGTACTACATCTGGACATTTTGTACAAGTTAAGCTAATGAACGTTTCGAAATTGAAAGGTCCTTCTAATTTCTCAATTTGTTTAATTACTGCTTCGTCAACCTTTGGTGCACGACCACTCACTTGTAATAATGCCAATACTAATGACGTGAATTCATGGCCTAAAGGTACGCCACAAAATGTAACGCGTGCTGCTTCATTTGGACGCGCTAAAGTAAAGCTTGGTGTACGTTTTAATGTCTCTTCTTTAATCGTAATGCGATTTGATAATGATTTGATAACGTTCAATAATTCCATCATTTCTTGAGATGTTTTGTCATCTGAAGCTGATGCAGTGATTACTACATCTCCTTCCATTAACTCTAAATACTGGGCTAATTGTTGTTTTAAATTATCGTTTAACATAGTATGCTCCTATCTTATTTATAAGATAAGGTTGAGACAAAAGCCCCAACCTTATCTGAATATTCGTTTCAAATTTACTCTGAAATATGATTTAAATGTCTAATTATTAGATTTTACCAACTAAATCTAAACCTGGTGTTAATGTTTCTCCGCTTTCTTTCCATTTCGCAGGACAAACTTCACCGTCATGGCTAGCAACGTATTGAGCAGCTTTTACTTTATCAACTAATACTGATGCTTCACGACCGATACCATCATTGTTGATTTCCATTGTTTGAACAACACCATTTGGATCGATTAAGAATGTCGCACGTTGTGCAAGACCAGCTTCTTCATCTAATACATCAAAGTTACGAGCGATTGTTTGTGATGGGTCAGCAATCATCGTATATTGTAATTTAGAAATTGCTTCTGAATGATCATGCCAAGCTTTGTGTACGAAATGAGTATCGCATGATACTGAATATACATCTACACCTAAACCTTGTAATGTTTCATAGTGATCTTGTAAATCTTCTAATTCAGTTGGGCAAACGAATGTGAAGTCTGCTGGGTAGAAACAGATGATGTTCCATTTACCTTTGATTGATTCGTTAGATACTGTTACGAATGAATCTGATTTTGGATCGTAAGCGTTAGCTGTGAATGGTAAAATTTCTTTGTTAATTAATGACATTGAATTGCCTCCTAAGTTTTATTTTTAATTAGCATTATTATTTTTATTTAGAGATGTGATTTTTATCACTTATTTATAATAATTCTAATTAAGCTTAATTTGATTATTACACGTTTAAAGTTTTAAGTCAACCGGAAACACTTTAAATACTTTAAATTTTTTATATGACTTATTACAAAATATTGACGCAATAACATTACCCTATTCTCAATAGGGTTAATAAGTTATCAGCCATAAATTTGATTCTTAATCTACAAACAATCGCTCTCTTAATAAAATATTCAAAAAAAGACACCCTATAGGTGCCTTTTAATCATTAATTATAGTTGAACTTTTTTCTTTTGATACTGATACACCGGAATACCAAGCAACGTAATAATGATACCTGTAATTGCTAGTCCAGGCTGTGTGAATAATGTATTTAACATAACAAATACACCTGAAAAAATTGCGATTAACGGCACCACTGGATATAGCGGTACTTTGTATGGTCTTAATGTATCGGGTTCTCTTTTTCTTAAAATCATCACAGCGATAAAACTCATCACATAAAATGCCCAAATAACAAATACCAACATGTTTGTAATAGAGTCAAATGCCCCTAATGCAACCATAATCACAGCGATTACAAGTTGTACTAATCCACTAAACCAAGGTGTAGACGATTTTGTAAGATTCATAAATTGTTTACCGAATGGTAATAATTTTTTCTCAGCCATTGCGAATGGTACACGCATGCCTGTCATAATGTAGCCATTTAATGCCCCATATACAGAGATTAAAATACCAATGGTAATCATCTTACCGCCTGATGCGCCAAATAACGAAATTGCAGTATCTGTTGCCGCATTTAAATTACCTGCTAAATGTGAAATTGGGAATGTCATTAAGAATGTTGCGTTGATTAATAAATAAATCGCCATTACTAATCCGATACCAATTGCGATTGCAGCTGGTAAATCCTTTTTCGGGTTCTTCATTTCTCCAGCAATATTCCCTACATGGATCCATCCATCATAAGCAAACATCGTCGCAAGTAAACCTGCTCCAATCGCTGTAAACGGACTTAATCCTGTATCTCCCATTGAAGGCACGATAGAAAATTCAACTTCATGTGACTGGAATAAACCGAAGACAACAATCGCTATTATTGGAATCAATTTAACGACTAATGTGACAGATTGAATCATACCACCGACTTTAGAACCTAATAAATTAATGAGTAATAAAGAAATAATTGCCAATACCGCAATTGGGCTTAGCCACAACTTGTTTAAGTGAAATAAATTCACAATTTGTTGTGAGAAGATAATCCCTTGCGCTGCCATCATTGCCGGGAAATAAATAAACGCTTGTGCCCATCCTGCTAAAAAGCCCCAAAAGTTACCGTATGTATGTTCTAAATATGTTGTTAAACCACCTGTTTTAGGAATCATCGCAGCAAGTTCAGCAGCTGTTAAACCTGCACAAATGGTAATTAAACCACCTAATACCCATATAAATAATGTCATACCAACCGTGCCTGTGTATTCTGTCATATTCGAAATTTTAAAGAATACACCAGAACCAATGATTGTTCCCATAACTAATGCAAGTGCCGGGAAAAACCCAATATTTTTCTTTAGTTCTTGATTCATTTTAATCACCATTTTTCCTTTCTAACCTAGCGATTATATAACTTATTTTTCAGTAGGTCAAAAGGAATAAAAAACTTCAGCCAATTAAAATAAATAAAAATAACGTGATGACAATGGACTTCATCATCCCGTCATCACGTTATCTCATTATATGATTATTTTAATAAATGCTTCTCGATATAAAATGCTGATTCTTCAATTGATTTATACTCTGTATTAATAACAATCGCATTTAAACGTTTGAATACTTCTTCAGCATAAATCAATTCTTCTTTAATACGTTGCATATCATTGTACTGACCTGTATTCGGTAATCCTAGTACTTTCATACGTTCTGTACGAATATTCATAATGTATTTTGGACTTGCTGTTAAACCAAATACCTTTTTATGCTTTTGTGTATACACATGTTCAGGTACTGGTGATTCCGGTACAAGTGGTATATTGGCTACTTTATAACCTTTATTCGCCAAATACATACTTAGTGGTGTTTTAGATGTTCTAGAAACACCGACAATAAGTGCATCCGCTTCTTCTAAATGTGTAAAGTTCTTGCCATCGTCATACTTCACTGAATACTCCATCGCTTCAATACGTTTAAAGTAATCACGATCAAGCTTACGTAAGGCACCACTTTCCATTAATGGCTGACTACCTGTCTTATCACTGATTAAGTGAATCAAATCAGACATGTAATCAATATACGGAATGCCTTGAGCGTTTGCATACTCATGCCCAAATACATTCAAAGCCTCTTCAACCAATGTCGTTACAACAATGGCTTCTTTTTGCTTTGCCAAGTTTAAAATATTCTTTAATGCTTCTTCATCATGTACAAATGAAAACTTCTTCACTTCAACATGACTTAAATCCGGAAACTGCGATAATGTTGCATGTGTCATACGTTGTGCAGTTTCACCGATTGAATCGGATACTACAAAAATACTTAACTGACCTTGTTCAACCATAACATTCTCCTTAAACATTACTTTGGGCAGTTGCTAAAATCGCTCCTGGTACACGGAATGGCGAACATGATACATAATCAAGTGCTAAAGTGTTAAAGAAGTGAATTGATTTAGGATCGCCGCCTAATTCTCCACATACACCAATCTTAATTGACGGATTAACTGCTTTAGCTGATTCTACTGCTAATTTGATCAATTGTCCAATACCATCTACATCTAAAGTTTGGAATGGATCAACTGCTAATATTTCTCGACTTGTATATTCATTAATAAATTTACCTGCATCATCACGAGAGAAACCATAAGTTAACTGTGCTAAGTCGTTTGTTCCGAAACTGAAGAATTCAGAGTGTTTCGCTAACTCACCAGCCACTAAACATGCACGCGGTGTTTCAATCATTGTACCGATTAAGTACTTCACTGATTCACCCATTTCTTGTTCTACTGATTCAATTTTCGCTTTAATAATCGCTTTTAAATCCGTAAACTCTCTCACTGTAGAAACTAAAGGAATCATGATTTCTGGGCTTGTTGTGATACCCTCTTTTTTAAGACGAATCACACTAGAAATGATTGCTTCAGCTTGCATTTCATATAATTCTGGATAAGTAATCGCTAAACGACAACCACGGTGACCAAGCATTGGGTTAAATTCGTGTAATTCTTCGATACGTTTTTCTAAAGTGATGACATCTACATTTAATTGTTTAGAAACCACTTCAATTTCTTCTTTTGATTTAGGTAAGAATTCATGTAATGGTGGATCTAATAAACGCACGATTGTTGGACGGTCTTGAGATAATCTAAAGATTTCTTCAAAGTCTTCCGTTTGATAGACTTTGATTTTATCTAACGCTTGAACACGTTCTTCATGCGTTGACGCTAAAATAAATCGTCTCATTTCAATTAAACGTTCTTCACCAAAGAACATGTGCTCTGTACGTACTAAACCAATACCTACCGCACCAAACTCATAACCTGCTGTAATATCTTGTTTCGTTTCAGCATTCATACGCACTTTTAAGCGTGCAGTTTCTTCAGCCCATTGCATTACTGTATCAAAGTCTTCACTCTTCTCAGCATTTGTTGTTTCAATTTCACCGATATAAACAACACCAGTTGAACCATCTACAGAAACAATATCCCCTTCATTTAATACCTTACCTTGATATTTCACATATTTTTCTTTTGTGTTGATTTGTAAATCGCTACATCCCGTTACACAACATTTACCCATACCACGTGCAACAACCGCAGCATGTGATGTCATACCACCATGTGTAGTAACAATTGCACGACTTGCAACCATACCTTCAATATCTTCTGGCGATGTTTCAGGACGCATTAAAATAACTGCTTCTCCTAATTCAGCTTGCGCCTTTGCATCAACTGCTGAGAATACAATTTTACCAGTCGCCGCACCTGGTGAAGCCGGTAAACCTTTATCTGAAACAACTTCTGCTTGCGCTAAACTTTCTGGTTTAAATGATGGGTGTAATAATTGATCAATTGATTTCGCTTCAATCATTGATACTGCTTCTTGTTTAGAAATCACACCTTCATTGACTAAATCAACGGCAATTTTAATAGCAGCTTTTGCTGTACGTTTACCATTACGCGTTTGTAAAATGTATAATTTTTCATTTTCAATTGTAAATTCAATATCTTGCATATCTTTATAATGCGCTTCTAACTTATGTGTCACATCAACAAATTGTTGGTACACATTTGGCATTTGCTCATCTAAAGTAGCAATTGCTTGAGGTGTACGAATACCAGCAACAACGTCTTCACCTTGTGCATTTAATAAGTACTCACCATATAATTTATTTTCACCAGTTGAAGGGTTACGCGTAAATGCTACACCCGTACCTGAACGCTCACCACTGTTTCCAAATACCATCTCTTGAACGTTTACAGCTGTACCAATATCATGTGGAATATCATTTAAATCACGGTAAACACGTGCACGATCGTTGTTCCAAGATTTAAATACCGCTTCAATCGCTTCTTTCAATTGATCAATCGGCGCTTGAGGGAATGGTTTGTACACTTCCTCTAAATACACTTCTTTAAAGCGTTCACTAATTGCTTTCAATCCTTCAGCTGGAATATCCGCATCAAATTGATGACCATTTTGCTCTTTATATTGATTAAAGTAATCTTCAAAAGCATGCATTGGAATGTTATATACAACTTGACCAAACATTTGTAATAAACGTCTGTAGCAGTCATAAGCAAAACGTGCATCGCCTGTAACAGCAGCTAATTTCTCAACATTTTCATCATTTAACCCTAAGTTTAAAATCGTATCCATCATACCTGGCATTGAAATTTTCGCACCGCTACGAACTGATACTAATAATAAATTTTTATCATCTGAAAAAGCTTTACCTGTCTTAGATTGTAAGCTCTTAATTTGTTCATCTAACTCTGAAAGTAACGTATCATTTAACACTTCGCCATTTGCTAAGTATTCGATACAGCTCTTCGTTGTAATTGTAAAACCGTTAGGAACAGGTAAACCAAGACGCATCATCTCAGAAAGGTTTGCACCTTTACCCCCTAATAAATCTTTCATTGATTTTTGACCTTCTTCAAATGCGTAAATGTGCTTTTCCAAAAAAATCACCTCAAAATTTAATGTGTTATACTAATTAATTATTAGTATGTCATATTATGTTTTTCATGACAACTAAAAATTCATCATTTCATGAATTTTTGTATAAAATATGACAATTCATTAATATTTATTCAAGGATATATATAATAGTCGTGCTTATACCAATGGGGTTTGTTATAATCAATGTAACTTCAAGTAAACGATTACAACTTGAAGATTTAAATAAGAGGAGAGATTCATATGTATCAATTATTATTTATTGATGGCGACAATCAACATGTCGTAGGGTTATTTGAAACTGTTGAAGATGTCAAATCATGGATTGCACAAATCCCGTTCATCACAACGTATGAATCTGAAATGGAATTTACAATCGCGTATGCAGACATTCCAGATTATACGGAAATTGAGTGGCAAGGTAGTATTTATCCATTAACACGACATTCATTCACAGGCGATCACGAAATCGTTGTTGAATGGGAGTACGTTCCAATCATTAAAGCACACCAAGGCATGGTCCCTGGTACCACACTTGTAGAAGGTTATGTTTATGACAATCCTTCAGTAAAACAATACATTGAACAACGCAGTTTATTTAAAGATGAACTGAAACAATATTTTGAAGCACAAGGTAAGAAAGTAAGCATCGGTGGCTTAGGTTCAGAAGACGGAGAGTATATCAATGTAGAAGACGGACCATTCATTCATATCGACCCATCGAATGTAGAAAATTGGTTACACGAAGGCAGTATAGAAGCATTCTTAAAATCATACGAATAAATAGTTGACTGGCTAGTATTGATTTAATACTAGCCAGTCATTTTTTATTTTAGTTGTATTTCATGTGTCAGTGGCTAGTATTCATCCGATACTAGTCAGTCACTCTTATTTTCGGGCTTTTTTATGCTCCAGTGGCTAGTATTCATCCGATACTAGCCAGTCGCTCTTGTTTTGGAGGTATTTTATGCCTCAGTGGCTAGTATTCATCCGATACTAGCCAGTCACTCTTATTTTCGGGCTTTTTTATGCTCCAGTGGCTAGTATTTACCCGATACTAGCCAATCACTCTTATTTTTGGGGTATTTTATGCCTCAGTGGCTAGTATTTACCCGATACTAGCCAGTCACTATTATTTTCGGGCTTTTTTATGCTCCAGTGGCTAGTATTTACCCGATACTAGCCAATCACTCTTATTTTTGGGGTATTTTATGCCTCAGTGGCTAGTATTCATCCGATACTAGCCAGTCACTATTATTTTCGGGCTTTTTCATATGTCATCCACTTTAATACTTTGTAACATCTCTTTTGACTTGTGTTGGTAATTCAAAGAATGGTTGAATATCTTGTACGTATTCTAGTATTCCCATGTACTCATCATGTTCATCAAAGACCGCTGTATAAGTTACATAAATATATTCGTTCCCCTTTTTAAACCACATGACTTCTTTCTCAGATTTTCGCTCTTTAAGATTACGTAATACTTGCATCATTTTAGGCAAACTTTTTGGTGGATGACAATTTGCAACGGCACGTCCAATTGATAATGGTGTTCTTATAAACATCATATCTTTCGCCTCTGTTATTTCATTGAAGTATTTAAATAAACCACGTTTATCAATAAAAGTGAGTTCTAAAGGCAATTGATTTAAGATTAAATTCGCTTCTTTTACCGTTAAAAATCCGCCTCCCATTCTTAAATTCACACTGTCGTCAAGGCTTTCAATATTTTTCACATATTTTAATTCTGTTTGCCATATCCCTTTTTTAATTGCAAATCCAAAGGCATCACTTTCATGATCAATATTGATATAATCTTGTTCAGAAAATAGTGCTTGAACGAGTGGTATAAACAAATATGTTTCTTGTTGCATCATTGAAATAAATAATGATTTTAATTCATTAAAACATTTTTCAATATGTCTAAATTCAATTTCATCTAACTTTAGTAAACGTTTCTTTAATGTACTATATAATGCTTTAATATCATCATCTTGTTCCCATAATTTACGGTTCATTGTATACACTTGATGGCGTTCTAATATTGGAAAATATAATTTCTCTTTGCGATTATAATGACGATACAAATGACCAAGTTGCTTCATTTCATCTGAAATGTTTAATGCAGTACCTTCTGATTTGTACTTTAATAGTGCTTGTTCAATCGTATCTAACAAACTTATAAAGTGTTCATTTTCACGTGAAAATACATTTAAAGGATGCTCATCATCTAAAGAAACATATATCGACGAGATTTTAATGTCAGTCAATTTCTCATATACATCCATAAATTCAATGATTGTCTCCATTTTAAACAAATGCTCTGTATAATGAATTTGAATCAAAGAAAGTAAAATCTCTTTCGTTTCCATAGGTACAACAACACTTTCAAACAAATCTATATCTAATTCCCCATCTTCTATTTGCTTTAATATTGATTTTAATTGTAATACAGTCTCAAAATTAATCATAAGACACCTCTAAACATACATTTTATTTATATCTTATAAACACTATATCATATTCTAATTTCTTCAACTGTTTTGACTATGTCGATTTATAGAACAATGATCTCCACTAAAAAAAGAGACTCAATAAGAGAATCTTTAAAATTAATATTTTCGATTACTTACTTTGATTAACAATACTGTAGTATTTATTTGAAGTGATCCAATACATCAATCCATAAACAAGCATAATAACAAATCCAACACCCATATAACTTGTGATGAACATTAGTTTATCACGCACACCTAAACATCTATTTTGATTCTATTATGTCATAAAATAGTAAAATAAAAAAAATACCGCAAATGCGGTATTTCTTTATTTAATCTTTATTCGTTTGGATTTCTTTTCTATTTTCATTTCACCGTTATGTTCAACACCATAATCAATAACTTCAGCGTATAAAGATTTTGCTTTGTTCAAATCATCAATAGTTCCAGTTGAATGAATATCTGGATTAAAAACCTCTGTTGATTTACTTTTATTTTTATCTTCATCTGTTTTTATTGCATTAAAGTAATATTTTTTTCCCTTTTCATCATAAATCATCATATCAAAATGATGATTAGAAGAACTTACATGCTCTATCATTGCTGATAGAGGATTTAATGTTAAAGTTTCTATTTTAACATTATTACGATTATTCAACTTTACACGTTTATCAATACGCATTGTTTTAACTTTTTTATTAAAAGTCGTTGGATCAACATCAAACTGATATGCATATACTTCTCCTTCACCTGATAATGGCCCAAGTTTCATTTCAACATGGTATGTTGATTTCGGTACTTCATCTCTTAAGTGTACGATGCCGATATTACTTGTGATGTTACTTTTTAAATCTTCAGATGACCCTGAGTATCCTTCAAACATTTCTTTACCATTTATTTTTAAAGATATGATACTTGAACTCGTTGTATTTTCAGCTTTCTTGCTTTTGTTATCAATTAACTCGTTATACGTAAAAAATTTACCTTCTGCAAATACATCAACGAGCCTTACATTCTTATTTTTTAAAGTGATTGTCTCATTAACATGTGTAGCATATTTTTCTGCTTTCGGCGTCAAAATGTCTTTAAAGGAATATTGAATATCTTCTATCCATTTTGTTGCACTTGCTTGAACACTCTCATTTAACGCAATGAATGGTGTTGCAATCAATAAACTAGCCGCTGCCACTGATGATAACATGTATTTTCTTAATTTAGATGGTTGTTGTATATTTGCCTGTTTTTGATGGACACTCTTTTTAAATTGATTTAAATATTGATTTTGTTCTTCCGCTGACATTTCTACTTCTTCTAAAGTATCTGTTTCAATTTCATTAAATTTTTCATACAAAAATGAATTCATTACAAGTCTCCTTTCATTAATCTAATCTTTTTCTTCGCTCTAGATATCCGATTATAAATATTACTTGTTTTCATATTTTTTGCCATTGCAATTTCATTAGGTGAATAACCATCGATATAAATCATAGACATCAACTCTTGATCTTCAATAGATAAATCTCTAATTAAATCTTTCCATAACTCATCATGAAGTGATTTATTTTGTTCAATAAACATAGTTTCTTCAATATGCGCAATGGATGTATTGTTTTGTTCTTTTTGATACTTTCTAATAATATTTATTGCTTTGTACTTTGCAATGACTGCAAGCCAATTTTTAAATGAATTTTTACTTGCATCATATTGCCCAATATTTTGCCATATGGCCAAAAGACAATCATTTATACACTCATCCAAATATCTATCAAAATAGTGTAGTTGTTTGATACTTACTACCTTTATCAATCCACCATATTCTTTTAATAGTAATTGCATACCTTCTTCATCTTGATTTAAAAGTTTTTGTATAATTTCGTGATCACGTTGATTCATATTGACCTCCTTTACACCTATATATTCGTCTTAACATTTCATTTTCTATCACTCAGATTAAATTTTCTTAATTTTATACGTTTCTCTTATAGTATGTTACATTTATATTATCAAACAACGAGGTGATGGTATGAAGTCTTATTGGTTAAATATTCCGGTTAAAGATGTGCAAGCGTCGAAAGCTTTTTTTAGTGGGATTGGTTTAGAAACGAGAGATGGTCAAGACCCTGAGCAACTGGCGAGTGTACATATGGGCAGTATGGTGTTTTGTTTGTTTAGAAATGACGTATTATCATCATTTATACAAGCCCCTATTTCAGATACATCTACAGGTAATGAGATGATTGTTTCATTCGATTTATCAACGAAAGAAGAAGTCGATACATTATGTGAAAAAATCGAAGAACACGGTGGAAAAGTACTTGCTGGCCCATCTGTGATGAATGGCTATTATGGCTGTTTATTCACAGACTTAGATGGCCATAAATATAATGTAATCGTTATGTAGCGCTGGTTTCAGCGCTTTTTTTATGACTCTAAAGTTTGTGAACATAATCACAAAATGTCATGATTTTGTCAAACTTTCTTGTGATTCCACTCACAAATGAGCGTATATTAATAGATGAATTAAAAATACTATTTAAAGAAGAGATGATATTTATGTTTGGTATATCCATTGTTGGGTTACTCATTCGATTTATTATTGGAGGAATTGCAGTAGCAGCCGCTTCAATCGTAGCAGGAAAAGTTGGAGGTAAGATTGGTGGAATAATCGCGACAATGCCCGCAGTATTTATTGCAGCAATGTTATCTTTATCAGTAGATCATAAAGGAAATGATTTAATAACTGCAGGAATGAATCTAAGTTCAGGGGCTGTAATGGGAATTACAAGCTGTATATTAACAGTTGCCATTACATCAGTTTACGTTTCTAAACACGGATTCAAAAAAGGTGCAGCATTCTCAGTTGCATGTTGGTTCTTAATTTCTTGTGCGTTATTTACAATCAAAAACTTATAAAAGGTGATCAAAATGAAATTTAAAATATTATTATTAAAATTCTTAATCGGTGGTAGTACAGTAGCTTTAAGTTATATTGTTTCTAAAATCATTCCATGGGAAGATTTTGGTGGTATCTTTGCAACATTCCCAGCAGTCTTTTTATTATCAATGTGCATTTCAGGCATTGAATACGGAGACAAAATGGCAGCACACGTTTGTAAAGGTGCAATCTTTGGTATGACAGGCTGTTTATGCTGTATATTAGCCACTTGGACAATGTTAAATGCAACAGGCATTTGGGCATTAAGTTTAATCGTTGGATTAGCAACATGGTTCGTTAGTGCTATGGTTATTTTCACAACCGTTGAACATGTAACAGAAGCTCGTAAACATCGTTTACATAGTGTTAAACACATCTCCTAGGAATTAAGGAATATATAAAAATGGCACGCTTAATGGCGTGCCATTTTGTTTGTATTTATGGTTGATTTAGTTGATATAGTTGCACGCTTATTAGGGTCTCGCGTGCAGTTTCTCTTGTTTCTGCACGCTCAATGTACGCTTGCGTGCAACTTCCTCCAATATTAAATCGATTTTGGCGATTCTATACCTAACAATCTTAAACCTTCTTCTAAAACAATAGATACTGCACTTAATAATGCAATACGATCTTTCAAATGTGATTCATCATCTAGTATTCTTACTGAGTTGTAATATTGATTAAAGTATCTTGCAAGTTGTAATAAATATCTTGCTACTTCTGCAGGTGAGTGTTTTTCAAATGCTGTGATTAATGTAATTTCAAATAAATGTAACTGTTTAATCATCGGCCATGCAGCCGCATCGATTGTATTCACTGTGTCAACTTGTTCTATTCTACTTTTATCAATCAATGCATGGATTCTTGCATTCGTATATTGTAAGTACAAGCATGTGTTTCCTTCTGCTTTTAACATTTCTCCTATATTAAATTCAATATCATTGAGACGGTCATTTTTCAAATCATTAAAAATCACTGCCCCAATCCCAATTTGCTCTGCGACTTTATCAATATCATCTACATACGTTGATTTTTCTAAAATATTTTGTTTCGCCATACGCACTGCTTCATCCAAAACTTCATTTAGTAAGATGACTTTTCCTTTACGCGTCGACATCTTCTTCCCGTCTTTCAATATCATACCGAACGGAATATGTTGCATATCTTTTGCCCATGTAAATCCTAATAACTTCAATACCTCTATTAATTGTTTAAAGTGTAAAGATTGTTCATTACCCACTACATAGTAAGAATGGTCAAAGTTATATGTACGTTTTCGATACAATGCAGTCGCTAAATCTCTTGTAATATATAGCGTTGAGCCATTATTTTTCTTAATTAAAGCTGGCGGCATTCCTTCAAGCTTTACAATTTGTGCGCCATTATCTTCAACTAAAAGATGCTGACTTGCAAGAAGTTCCACAATTTCATCCATTTTATCATTGTAAAAAGCTTCACCGTGATATGAATCAAATGTAACACCTAGTCGATCATAAATTTTATTAAAAGCGTCTAAAGAAACACTTCTAAACCACTCCCATAGTGCAACATGGACTTCATCACCTTGTTCTAACTTCAAGAATGCTTCACGACCTTGTTCATCTAATTCAGGGTTCTTTTCTGCCTCTTCATGGAATTTCACATACAGTTTAAACAGTTCTGGAATTGGGTCTTTTTTAACGTCGGCTTCATTCCCCCATAATTTATAAGCCACAATTAATTTCCCAAACTGAGTTCCCCAATCACCTAAGTGATTGATTTTTACTGGGCTGTATCCTAACTTTTCAGCAATTAACGCGATAGAGTTACCGATAACCGTTGAACGCAAATGTCCCATGCTAAAAGGTTTAGCGATATTCGGTGAAGACACATCCATTGTAATCACTTGCCCGTGCCCCATATCACTATCCCCATAATGACGCCCTTTTTGTAAGATGCGTTTAATTTGAAGTTGACCGAGATACGTTTGATTGAAATAAGCATTCACATAGCCACCAACCGCTTCTACATGGTCAATCAAAGGGTCATGTAATTGTTCTGCAATACTTTGAGCAATTTGATTTGGTGCTTTTTTTAAATGTTTGCTTAACGTAAAGACAGGAAAACTCAAATCACCTTGTCCCTCATGCTTTGGATATTCTATAAGTTGAAAAATCTCATCAATAGATAATAATTCAATTTGTGTACTTAATGCTTTTGCAAATATATGTTTCATAACCATTCCTCCATAAAAGATAAAATAAAAAAGCACCCACCTCTTATAAAAAGAGGTGAA
The DNA here is from genome assembly GCF_004117835.1 of Macrococcus sp. DPC7161. Lineage (GTDB taxonomy): Bacteria > Bacillota > Bacilli > Staphylococcales > Staphylococcaceae > SDSC01. Next base: position 21,013 of record NZ_SDSC01000008.1, read on the forward strand.
TGCTTACATCCACGGTACCACTCTCATTATGTTCATAAAGAACACACTCTAAATTGATAACGATGTTGCCACCGGATATACCTACTCATTTCAATACATCATTCACAAAGTGCGCTTCATTATCCATTTCATATTGCCCTCACACCAACGACAACTCGCTTAAATCCATACATAATTACTCTCTTTGCGTCTAACAATTAATCCTATTAAATTATCAAATATCATATCACGAAGTAATTAGAAAAACCATCTTTTTTTACACTTATTTACTAAAAATATACCAAACATCAAAAATGATTGTAATGATGACTTGTCCTATTAATATGTATTTAAATTGATTCGGATTATACGTAACACGTTTATGTCTTTTGGCACGTCTTAAATTATTATAATGAAACATCGCACTTGAAATTAAAATATATAGCACAGATCCTACAAACAATAATACATACTTTAACATCGTCATCCCTCAGTTCTGATTTTGATTTGATTATATCTCAATGTTTCACTAAAGGTTTGATGATTTTTGCTTTATTACCAAATAACTTCTAACACCCGTGCAATTTCCTTTGTTTCTGCACGCTCTACATACTCTTGCGTGCACCTTCCTATGTTTCTGCACGATCCACATACTCTTGCGTGCAATTTCCTATGTTTCTGCACGATCCACATACTCTTGCGTGCACCATTCTCTCTCTAATATAAAAAAGCCATCACCTCAGTGATGACTTCTATTACATTTCAATAATTATTTTTCCTTTGGCACGGCCAGATTCTGAATAATCTAATGCTTTTTGTGTATCTTCAAATTTAAACACGCGATCAATGACAGGTTTAATTTTACCTGCTTCAATATGTTGTGTGATAGTTGCTAATTGTTCTCCGCTTGGACGCATGAATAAGAATTCATATGTTGCATCATACTGCTTTGCTTGTTTCTTTAATTTTCTTGATACAAGCTTAAACAACAATTGTTTCGCACGACCAAGGCCTAATCTTTGTGCAGTTACTTCAGTAGGTAGCCCAGAGATTGAAATGACTTTACCACCTGGCTTCAATATACTGAAACTATCTTCTAATTGTTTACCACCTAATGTATCGAAAACTGCATCATAATCTGATAAAACATCTTTGAAGTTTTTTTCTTTATAATTAATCACTTCATTAGCACCTAAAGACGTTACTAAATCAATACCTTTATCACTTACAGTTGTTGCAACATGTGCTCCAATGATTTTTGCGAGTTGAATTGCAAATGTACCTACACCACCTGATCCTGCTTGAATTAATATCTTTTGGTTCGGTAATAATGCTAATTCCTCATAAAGTGCTTGATAACTTGTTAACCCTACTAAAGGAATACTTGCCGCTTCTACGTAGTTCAGATTACTTGGCATCGGTGCAATTACATCTTCTTCAACAGCGATATACTCTGCAAACGTTCCAATTTTATCTTTATTTGTACGTCCATACACTTTGTCGCCAACTTGATATCCTTTAACACCACGACCAACTTTAACCACTTCTCCTGCAAAGTCATTCCCTAAAATTAAAGGAAATTTATAAGATAACAACAACTTTAACTCCCCATCGCGAATTTTAAAATCCACAGGGTTAATACTTGCTGCATGAATTTTTATTAACACTTGCCTTTTTTTGCTTTAGGAACTTTAACTTGCTTACTTTCCACTACTTTTTGGCCATATTTATCTATCGCCATTGCTGTCATTGTCATATTAGTGCCTCCGAATATTAATTGTTCTCATCAGTCTAACACAATTACGTATCACACAATATAAATACGCTTAAATAAAAAAGTACGACGCTCGCCGTACTTTTGTTTATCGGATAAATCCACCTTCAGAGTGAAAAACTTGCCCTGTCATCCAGTCGCCTTTATCAGATAATAAAAATTCAACCAAATTAGCAGTATCATTTGGTGTACTCATCCTGCCAAATGGAAAACTATCCTTTATCCATAGTCGCTGTACTTGTACAGGTTCATCTAAATAACCTGTATTTGTAACACCGGGATTAATACAATTGACTGTAATATTTTTTGGGGCTAAATGATGCGCCAATGACTTCGTGATTTCTGAATTTGCCCCTTTAGATAACGCATAACAAATTTCATCAGACATCGGTCCTAATGACTGACCACTTGTAAATAATAATACCTTTCCTAATCCACGTGTGGGTTCGAATTGTCTTACAAACATTTGAATAAGTAACATCGAAGCTTTTGTATTCACCTGATAGTGTTGATCTAACCAACTTGGTTTAAGACTTTCAATATCACCATCATGACCACTCATAGCATGGTTACATACTAAATAATCTATCGGACCATATTCATTCATCCATGATTCCATTGACAATATGGCTTCATCTGATTCGAAATTAACCGATTGATTAGCAAATACTGCTCCATCTTGTTTATATTGTTCGAGCGATTTAATCACTTGTGAAATATCGTCTTTGCCCCATGGTTGTCTTTCATCATGACCAACATAATGTTGAATCAATACGTTCATTCCTAGTGATAAACAGCGCTTCGCAAGACTGTAACCAATACCTCTTCTTCTACTTACACCTGTGATTAATACTGTTTTTCTTTGCATGCAATCCACCTACTTTTGTGTCAATACCCCATCATTCATTTCATATACTTTATCAAATTGATCTAATAACCTTAAATCATGTGTGACTACAATGGCTGAACGATTGCCTGTTTGTACTTGTTGTCTAATGAGTTCGATAACTTCATGTGCTTTTTTAGAATCTAAACTTGCTGTTGGTTCATCTGCAAGGATAATTTTAGGATTCGTATAAACTGCTTTTAAAATGGCAACACGTTGGCGTTGTCCACCTGAGAGTTCATTTGGATACTGATTCAATACACCACTCAATCCCAATGCCTCAACATTTTTCATCCATTCATCATGGTCCATCACATTTTTATTTACTTTATTTAATAATTTAAATTGATCTTTAATTTTAAGAAATGGTACTAAGTTTGATGATTGCAAAATAAATCCTAATGTCTTTAACCTTACTTTTGCACGTTGTTTCTCTGAATACTTCGATACATCTTTACCGTCAATGATGATGCTACCTTCTGTAGGTGACTGCAACAATCCTGCAATGGTCAATAACGTACTTTTTCCTGATCCTGAAGGACCGATGATTGCAATCATTTCATTAGCGTTTACTTCAAGCGTTGTTGGTTGTAAGGCTTCAACGTATGTTTGACCTTTACCAAACGATTTACGAACGTCTTTTAATTGTAATAACATAAGTCCTCCTAATTGATAATTTTTAATGGATCTACTTTTTGAATTGAACGGATCGAGAATAAGCCACCTAACACGGCCATCACAATAATAGTTACTGCATATATTGCAATCGTTGCTAAATCAAATTTAATCGGTACAACCGGTGGCAATGCGAGTTGCGTACCATACGTCAATAACAATGCAATTAGCACTGAGAAGACACCAATCACAAATGTTTGTAATACAAGTGAACGTGCTAAGAAACCGGTACTAATTCCTTGTGCCTTCAATAAGCCATATACAGCTGCCTTTTGAATCGTAATGATATATAAGAATATCCCGATAATACATGCTGAAATTGCAAATAAGAAATAACTCATAATATCTAAAGTTAATTTCTGTTCAGTGAAACCTGGTAACTTCTTAATAAAAGTATCTTTATCAACTAAACTATATTTATCATCTAATTTCACATCTTTAAACTTCGAATCTCTAATAACCAAAGCATTCACTTTGCCCTTTAATCTTTGATTCGATAACACATCAGCTGTATGCATATTCGCATAAACGATAGGTGCAGCGTTATATTTAGATTGATCCGTGAAACCAACAATCTTTAACGTTTCATCAGTTCCAGCCAAATCTAGTTCGTCACCAACCTTAAATCCTTTTTCCTTTAAAGTGTCATCAGCAACCACTTCAAAATCCTTAGAAAATGATTTCCCTTCCACAACATTCGGGTTTAGAAATTCATCTTTATCAATACCGAACAACATGGTATTTTGCTTTTTTTCACCTTTAGCAATGATAACACCTAAATTTTTAATAGATGCTGTTTCTTTAAACTTATCCTTCACATCACTTGCTTTAAACAAAGACTGCGCTAAATTTTGGTTAGATTCATCTGTAACTACAAATGCATCAGCCTTCCACTTATCAATAGATTCTTTGTTCATATTCATTAATCCAATACTTAATCCTGAAACTAAAAATAATAAATACGAAATTAAGACTAACACACCAATAATTAAGCCAAACTTCAGCTTATTAAATAAAACTTCTTTTAATGCTAAAAACATAGCACCCCTCCTTAATTTTTATTATACAGATATTTACTCATAAAATAAAAAGCACTCTATGGATAGAATGCTTTACAACACTCAACTTATTATTCTTTGACCTCAAACTTTTCAGCGCCACGCTCTTCAACGACAACATCTGCATTAATTGCTTGAACACGTTTACCATCAATGTTAATTGTCACTTGCGTTCCGCCATTTTCATTGTATTTCGTACGTACATTTTTGCCATGATACTTTTTAAGTACTTTACCGTCTTTACTATAAATTGTGACTGTTCTATCTAAACCTTTCGTATCACTTTCAAAATCTTTACCCCAATCATCAAAAACAGTACATCCAGATAATAAAATCGTACCCACTAAAAGACTACATGATAATATCCATTTAGATCTCATATGTTCACCCCATCAAAAGTTGATAAGGATATTGTACATATAAACTATACATCATTTTTGATAATAATTGCTTCTAAATTACCTCACGTCCGAAAGAATCATTTGGATAATATCATCTTGGGTTAACGATTCATCAATGATTTTTTCACATGAAACACCTAATCGATCATCTTCAAGAAACCATTGTCGCATCTCCTCTTCCCCAAAATCGACATCTTTAAACTGATGTCTTCTTAATGTTTCTTCAAATGGAATCTTAAAGTAGTATGGATGGACATGATTTTCGAAATCTGTAATTAAACCTCGGAGCATATCACCGTGCTTACGATTCGTTAAAATCCCTTCTAAAATAACAAAATCACATCGTTCCATACCAAATCGTACAATCGTATCCAACAAATCCGTAGACACACTACCGACCTTATCCTTAACACGTAACATCTCACGCCTTACAATATCTTGAGGCACAAGTAATGTCCCTTCACCTAAATGCGCTTGTAATAACTTTGCAGTAGAAGATTTACCACAAGCAGAATTCCCACGTAAAATAATCAACTCTGACATACTGACCTCCTTATAAAAAACACCCAATTCTTATGAATTAGGTGCCTTTGTTTATTTTTGGTATAAAGTGAATTCTGGTTTTTCAAAGTTTTCGATGACTGATTCTAATGATTCAATCGTTTTACAGAAATAAATATTTTTACGATCGCTTTGTGTTAAGAAGCCGTTTTGTACCATTGAATCATAAAATTGTTCAATTAAATCATAATATCCGCTTTGGTTAAAGAAGATACACGGTCTATCGTTTTGACCAATGCGTGACCATGATACGACTTCTGTAATTTCTTCTAATGTCCCTGGTCCTCCTGGTAATGCGATACATACATCTCCGATATCAAGCATTTTCTTTTTTCGAATTGGCATATCATCTACGATTAGTAATTCTGTTAAATTTGGATGAGAGATTTCACGGTCTGCTAAAAATTTTGGCATTACACCTGTTACTTTCCCACCATTTTCTAATACTGTATCTGCCACTGCACCCATTAAACCGATATGGCCACCACCATATACGAGTGTGTGATCATTGTCTGAAATCCATTTTCCTAATACTTTCGCTTCTGTTTCAAATATCGGGCTATTACCTTTACTTGCGCCACAATATACGATGATATTCATATTATCCCAACCTTTTCTTTGATAATGTTATTGTAATAGACCTTGGTTATATTGTTCAATAAATTCTAACACTGCTGGAGCAATGGCATCATCATGTGCTATATCAAACCATTTGATTTCTGTAATTTCACTTTCTGCTGAAAAATTTTCAATTGGTTTTATTGATTTAAAACATGCTAATGATACTGTCATAGTAGCATCTGGATAAGCAGGTCCAATCACATTTCCCATATGGTGCAGTTCATGCTTCTCTAAATGAACACCCAATTCTTCTTGAATTTCTCTCACTAACGCGTCGATAGGTGCTTCGTTAGCTTCAATTTTACCACCTGGAAAGTAGTACTTTGTATTCTCCCTTACTTTTACTAACATTAATTGATTGTCTTTAATTTCTACTAAACATACACAGTTTATATCTGCCATTTATAATCCCTCAATATCTTTAATTAATGTTTCGACATCTTCTGTTTTTGTTGACCAACTTGTACAGAATCGAACTGCAGTATGTTCGTCATCTACTTTTTCCCATGTAGCGAATGTGTATTTATCTTTTAATTGTTCAATTTGTTGATTCGTTAAGATTGGGAATCTCTGATTGGTTGGTGATGGATATTTCATTTGAATTCCAGCTTTTTCAAACGCTTCTGTAAGTCGATTTGCTAGTTGAACTGCATGTTCGGAAATGCTGTGATAAAGATTGTCTTCAAATAATGTTTGAAATTGTATTCCTAACAATCTTCCTTTAGCCAACATGCCGCCTTGTTGCTTGATGTGATATCTGAAGTCTGTTTTTAAGTCATCATTTGTGATCACGACCGCTTCTCCAAATAACGCACCTACTTTTGTACCTCCGATATAAAAGACATCTGAATACTGTGCCAAGTCACTGAGTGTGACATCATTTTCATCTGCCGCTAATGCATAGCCTAACCTTGCACCATCTATAATCAAATACATATTATTCGCTTTACAGAATTGATATAAATTTTGTAATTCTGATTTCGTATACAGTGTCCCAAATTCTGTTGGTTGTGAGATATAAACCAATTTAGGCTGTGGCATATGTTCAAATGTTACATCTTCCCAATAATTTTTGACGAATGTTGCAACATGCTCTAACTGTAGTTTGCCATTTGTTTCAGGTAAAGTGATGACTTTATGGCCTGTATTTTCAATGGCTCCTGTTTCATGTACTGCAATATGTCCAGATTCCGCTGCAATGACAGCTTGATGTGGTCTTAGCATCGATGAGATGATTGTTTTATTTGTTTGTGTCCCACCTACTAAAAAATGAACATCACCGTCTGTATTTGCAGCATCTTTTATTAATTTAGCTGCATACATACAATGTTCATCCACACCATAACCTGGATGTTGCTCATCATTTGTTGCGATTAATTTTTCTAAAATTTTTGGATGTGCTCCTGTTGAATAATCATTATCAAAACGTATCATTGTTCCACCTCTTTTGTAGTTACTAGTATATCACTTATAATAATTTTAAAAGAAATAATAATCTTTAGATTTTGATTTCACATATATAAGGAGCGATTCAAATGACAGAACAAGAGAAATTCGAAGCATTTAAAATGAATACTTTGAATGAACAAGAAGAAAAATATGGGAAAGAATTACGAGAAAAATATGATTCAAAAGTAGTTGAAGCATCTCATCAACACTTTAAGCATTTATCGAAAGCACAATATGATGCAGCTGTTGCGGCGGAAAATGCATTGATCAATGAATTAAACACCCTTTTATCTCAAAATATTAGTGATTTAGATCATCCTAACGCAAAGTCTGCATTCCATCACCATAAGACTTGGTTAGAAATCATGAGTGGTATGTATAGTACATCATACCATCAAAATTTAGCACATATGTATATTGCAGATGAACGTTTTAGTGACTACTATAATAACAAAACAATAGAAGATTCTGTACAGTTATTAAGTGACATTATTATACGTCATACAATCTAATATTTATCTGTATTAAATACGTTTTTAATAAGTTTAAGTCAATGTAATATTAGCACTTATTTTATAATTTACACCTTTTATGAAATTGTTTATATTTATCATAGAGGTGATGATATGACAACAGTAAACGAACAGTTACTTGATTTAATCAAAGAAAATCATTTAACTTATAAAAAAGTTCAAATTAAAGACCATACCGTAAGTTATTTTGAAACAGGTGAACAGCACAAAGATACGTTATTATTGATTCATGGATTTGGAGCTACAGCAATCGATTTCTTACCTTTGATGAAACATATGCGTGAATTACATATCATTTCGATTGATTTACCTGGTCGCGGCGATTCAACAATGAACGAACGTATTTATACACCAGCAGAAATCGCAACTTGGTTACACAATTTTGTTACTAAAATCGGCCTTAAAAATTTTCACATTGCTGCACATTCAATCGCTGCACACTACATGTTTGATTACGCAAGTAAATATGACGTCATTTCATGCATCTCATTAGATGGTGGTTACATGTCACCTAAACATGTTGAAGGGTATTCGTTAGAGCATGAAATAGAACAAACAAAATCATTTGTCGATATGCTTGCTTATGATACGGAAGCAGATTACTTTGCTGAAGAAGAGAGTATTGGAAAGACCTTTGAAGAAGCATTGATCGATCGTAGATTATTTGTAACAAAAGGAGAAGGTTTAGAATATACTTTATCTCCTGATATGGCAGCCAACTTTGTTATTGGTGCTAAAGATTACCCTAATCAAAAGGTATTAAAGAAAGTAAAACAAGATGTTTTGATTTTAAGAAGTGATTTACCTGAAGAAATTAATGATTTTAGAGCAAATGAAATTAAAGACTTCACTGACATAAAACCAGCAACTGTAATGATTGTTAAAGATAGTACACATAGCGTATATATCACACAACCAGAAATCACAGCAACTTATATTAAAAATTGGATTGAAAATCAATAAATTTAGTGTAAGCCAATCTTTATCGATTGGCTTATTTTTTTGCGGCTCATCTGACACTTACACTTGAGCCACAGATTCATTTGCAGCTCATCTGACACTCACACTTGAGCTGCAAGGCGCCTTTATTCAAAGATTTTAATATCACCGTACATTTCAACTTCTCCATTTCTTACAATCAACATACCCTCATCAGTCAGTGCAAATACTTTTACACCTTTTTCTTTAACGACTTTCTCGTTATATGGGTCCATATATGGTTCATAATGTACTTCGATATCAAATCCTGATACTAAGTTCAGTCCTCTTTCATACGAGAAAGAGGGATAATCTTCATCTGGTGTGATGTGATAGTGATTTAATTGCACCATTGCACCTGCACTGTAACCTACAACAACACCATTAAATGCTTGTATCACCTCTACTAAGTCTTTTTCAATTAAACGTTGCATCATAAGTTCTGGGGCCCCGCCTGTAAAGAATATGACCTCCGCATTTTGTATTTCCTGTTTCATATCATCTATAGAATCTTGATAATAATTTATCCATCGAATCGCTTCTTGTTCTACACCGAATGTTAGTAATGGATCAATTGTCGGTTGATAAAATTTTCCACCCACGCCATAAATATTTTTCCATTCTTTTTCGTTAGTAACATATTTATCGGTAAACGAAAATGGAATAATCAACACGATTTTACCTTTAATATACCTTTCAATTTCTGAATTCCAATTGCTTTTTTCTTTAAATAAGCTAAGTAAAATATTAATCATGTCATCACCCTTTTTTTATTTTTTAAAACTACAAATCATCGTTGCTTAAATTTTGCGTTATGTTATAAATCATTCTAAACTTATACTATCTTGATGTACGAGGTGTACCATGTCTTTTGTATTTCGTTTTTTAAGAACGATTTTTATCGCAACATTAATTTTTATTATTTTAATCTTTTGTATTCAATATTTCCAATCTCAAGATGATCGTTTTAGACAAATTGATGATCAAGTGAAAGCAAGTCGCGATATTAAAAATGCTTATATCCGAATTGACCATCCTAAGAAAATACATGAATTTAAGAAAAATTTAACAGCGCACGATCGTTTTTACGTTGCTTCAATTAGCAAGCTCTTTACATACTCTGTCGTATTTCAACTGATAGATGAAGGTAAGTTATCAATGGACACACGCATGGTTGATGTACTCGACAAAGATAAAGTAGATCATTTATTGACTATTGATGGTAAAGATAAGACATCAACAATTACCGTTGATCAATTATTAAACCAAACAACTGCTTTACCCGATTATGAGTCTGATCATTTAGACAATCAACCATCTATAGGTTCAATATTACAAAAGCAAGATCTCGATTTTCCACCGAATGAAGCCATTAACTTAACGAAACAATTATCTGGAAAACATTTAAATCATGAAGCTTATTATTCTGGTATGAATGCAACATTACTCGGACTGATGATTGAAAAGATTACACATCAATCGTTAGAAGAAAACTTTAAATCACGTATTTTTCAGCCACTTGGTTTAAAGGATACAGCTGTACCTGATAAATCTCTAAAGATTTCAGATACGTATTACAAAGACCGTAAAGTGAATAATCTTCTTTATGCACAAAGTAACATCGCACCAGCAGGTCTTGTATCTAGTGGTCATGATTTAATGATTTTTATTAAAAGTTATTTTGATGGTCAGTTATTTAAAAAATCACATATCAGTCATCCTGATTTCGTACCACTTCAAGGTTCAAAATCTATGTACGCTCATGGTTTAATGCGTGTTGATGCATACGGAGTCATACTAGATGGTCACGCAGGCTCAACGGGTAGCTTTGCATTTTATGCACCAAAGAAAAAAGCTTATATCGTAGGTACGATTAATCAAAATGATGTCAATCAGTATAAAATCATCTCAGCCTATATCAATTCATTAGATTAAAAAGGTCCATCAGAAAATATCTGATGGACCTTTTTTTCATAAAAAAACACACTAGCTTTTGCTAGCGTGTTTGAATTGGTTATATTAGAATCCCCAAGCTGATAAACCTTGTGCATTGTATGCTCTAGTTGCAGCGTTGATTTGGTCTTGAACTGTTGCTGTTGAACCCCAACCTGGCATAGTTTGGAATAAACCTGAAGCGCCTGATGGGTTGTATGCATTTACTTGACCATTTGATTCACGTGCAATGATGTGCTCCCAAGTTGAAGCTGAAACGCCTGTACGACGAGCCATTTCTTGAGCTGCAGCTGAACCTACTGAACCAGCAGTGTTACCGTTAGCTAAACGGATACCACTTGTTTGAGTGTTTGCACTTGTGTAAGAAGTTTTAACTGCTTGTGGTGCTGAGTAAGTTTGTTTTACAACTGGTTGTGAAACTGGTGCTTGGTATGAAACTGCTTGTGGTGCTTGGTAAGCAGTAGCTGCAGTTGTGTTACCTACAGGTGCATTTGTATCAGCTGCACCTGTGTAGTGGTATTCCCAAGTCCAGTAGCTACCATTTGATTCGAAATCAAATTGGTAACCATTGTATACGAATGAATAGTCATAAGCGCCTTCTTCAACGGGTGCTTGGTTTAATAATTCTGGGTGGTTGATTGCTTTGTCAGCTAAATCTGCTTTATTGATTTCTGAAGCGTCTGCTGAATGTGAGAACGCTACTCCTGTTAATCCTAATCCTAATGCTAATGATGTTGTCATTACTGTTTTTTTCATTTTATAAATCCTCCATTAATTTCGTTTTTTTAAATGTTTCTATATCAACTTTATGAAATTGTCTGTTTTAAGTACATTAACTACAATACCACATAATTTATGCTTGTAAGTTACAGCGAATTAACAATTTACCTTCTAACATTACAGTGAATGTAATATAAAAAAGTCAAGTTATATCCCTTTTTACACTTTGAAAGCTTGTTGTTACGGGTATATTAAATTAAATAGAAAATATTGTATGTTACAAACAGATTAAAACAACGAATATTTCGTAAAGTTACGGTGTGATATGTCATATTGATGAAAAAATACAACATTATCACGTAACAACATCATATAAAACATTGGTGAAATATAAGTGAAAATAAAAAAGCTGAGACAAAAGTCTCAGCTTACAAAATGAGATTAGTTACCGTTGAACATCCAATCTACACCATATTTATCTTTTAAGGCACCCATAACGCCACCCCAGAATTGTTCTCCGATTGGCATTTCTACTTTTGTATCAGGATGTGCAGCGACACGATCAAATAATTCAGTCATTGCTTTAGTGTCTTCTGCATTATCTTTAGCCCAGTTGATTGATAAAGAAATACTTGCATTGAAGTCTCCTGCCTTACCGAATTTATCGGCTGCATATAATTTATGTCCTGCCACTTTAAACTCTGAATGCATTGTCATATCTTCAGCTACTGCTGGGTCAACACCAAATTGGCCAGCTTGTTCAGGACCTACAGGTAAACGGTTGATGTCTGTTGCACCAAATACTTCTTCATAATAAGCTAAAGCTTCTTTTGCACTATCAAATGCTAAATACGGGATTAATTCTGTCATGTGTCATGACCTCCTAAATTGAATATGAAATCTATTTAAATATAGCACAATGTATTTTGAATTACGAATTTCAACATACGTTTTGCTCAAATTTTAAATTGAACGTTTTTCACGATCTTTAAAATAATTGTCAACGATTGGTTTTACTTTTTCACCATATAAACGAATGGCATTCATAATGTCTTCATGTGGCATTGAACCCATCGGTAAATGAATCATAAATCGATCTAAATTTAATGCTTCTACTGTATCGATGATTTTATATGCGACTGTTTCAGGCGATCCTACATATAAGGCACCATATTCAATTTCACTTAAATAAGCTTCCATGCTATAAGCTGGCCATCCACGTTCTTTCGCTAATACATCATGACTATTTTTCGTTGGATAAAAATACTTTTCTCTAGCAAGTTCATCTGTTTCAGCAATAAAGCCCCATGAATGCACTGAAACAGTCATCTTACTTAAATCGTGGCCATGCTCACTACCGATTTGTTTATATAAATTAATATTTTGTCTGAAACGTTTAGGATTACCACCGATGATAGCATATGTAATCGGCAATCCTAACTGAGCGGCACGGAATGAACTAGATGGCGTACCACCAGATGCAATATTAATAGGAAGTTCTTTTTGTACAGCACGAGGATAAACTCCTTTACCTTCTACAGGTGCACGTGTTGTCCCTTCCCAAGTAACGATTTCATTTTGATTGGCTTGAATCAATAAATCTAACTTTTCTTCATATAAACGTTCATAGTCATTTAAATCGTAGCCAAAGAGTGGGAATGACTCAATAAATGATCCACGACCTGCCATAATTTCTGCACGACCATTACTTAAAGCATCTAATGTTGCAAATCGTTGATATACACGAATCGGGTCATCAGAACTAAGTACGGTAACAGCAGATGATAATTTAATATGATTTGTAAGAGGTGCTGCTGCTGCCAATACACTTACAGGATCTGAAACAGCATAGTCTGGTCGGTGATGTTCACCTAAACCATAAATATCTAAACCAACCTCATCTGCCAGTTTAATTTCTTCAACAATATCACGTATACGCTCTGCAGCTGATATTTTCCCATGATTTCCTTGCTCGTTAAATCTTTCACTATTATCTCCAAATGAAGTAATACCTAATTCTACTTTCATAAGTTCTCCTATCCGAATCGATTGATTCTTAATGTTCATATTGATATAATATTTATACTCAGTATAATTATTATATCATATATTAAAAAATAATCAACATTGTTGATAAAGGAGTGATTCATATGAACATTACAGGTCATCATCATATTTCAATGTACACAAAAGACGTACAAAAAAACAAACAATTCTATACAGAGATCCTTGGCTTAAGACTGGTAGAAATTTCAGTGAACCAAGATAATCCAACGATGTATCATTTCTTTTATGGTGATGAAACTGGTAACGCTGGTACATTGCTCAGTTTCTTTGAAATCAAAAATGCCGGACCTATGCAACGTGGCACGCACAATATTGCACGTTTGTCATTATTACTACCTAGTGCATCCGCGGTTCAATATTTCGTTGAAAGATTAAATAAGCAACACATTGAAACAACAAACGTCCAATACGGTAACGAAACAGGTATTTTGTTCAAAGATCCTGATGATTTAGAGATTGTACTTATCAATAATCACAACCGTAACATCCCTCAGACTTGGGAACAAAATCCTTACACTGATATTCCAAAGCAATATCAAATTTTAGGCATGGGACCAGTGATGTTACATGTAAGAGATACAGAAAAAACAATTCAATTCTTATCAGAAACACTTGGTTTCAAACAAAATCAACATCAATATACTATTGATGAAACAGGTATTTATTCAGACTTTATCATTGAAGAAAATACACACTCACCTGCAAAACCTGGTCGCGGTTATGTGCATCACATCGCTTTAACACTACCAATAGACGAAGATTTAATACAACTCACACAAAAGTTGGACCAATTACCTGGAAAACATACAGGGATTATTGACCGCTATTTCTTTAAATCCATTTATTATCGACATAACGGCATCATATTTGAATTCGCAACAGACGGCCCAGGATTTACACGAGATACTGACAAAGCACATCTTGGTGAACAACTTCACTTACCAGACTTTTTAGAGCATCGACGTGAAGCAATAGAACAACGTTTAACACCATTAACATAAAAAATAAGCATCTGAGACTTAGCCTCAGATGCTTATTTCACTACCAATACTGGTATTTTCACTTCTCTAATAATACGTTTACTCACACTACCTATGACCGCTTCTTGGAATCGATTTAATCCTCTAGAACCGATGACAAGTAAATCATAGTTGCCAGATTGACTCGTTTTAATAATCGTTTCACAAACCTCTCCATGTACGACAAGTAGTTCATATTGAATATTCGTATCCTCTAACAATGAAATCATATGCGCTAACTGATGTTTACGATGCATGATGCTATCTTCTTGATAATGAAGTACTGCATCTTTCGCATCTTCTGCTGAAACAACACTGAGTAATGTCACCTTGCTCTTCAAATGTATTGCTTCTTGAAGTGCGCGCATACTGTTATCCGATCCATCTACTGCAACTAAAATATGTTTATACATTATGAAGCCTCCTTTAACCATTTGGTAAATACGAAATGAAGTACACTTCCTGCAATAACCCCTACAGCTAAATTATGTGTCAATAAAACTAAAATAATCGTTAATAATACCACAGAAATATCTGTCCATTTGGCGTTTTTCAAAAACTTAAATGTCCCAAAATCAAATGTTAAAAATGCCACAACAACCATAATACCCGCTAACACAGCCATTGGAATTTGTACGACATATTGGCCTAATACAATAATCAAAAACATTAAAAACGACCCTGTCACAAGTGAAGATAATCTCGTTGTTCCACCCGATTTCAAATTCATCACGGATTGACCAATCATCGCACAGCCACCGATACCTCCAAAAAACCCTGAAAGAATATTCGCCATACCTTGTCCTGCAGCCTCAATATTCTTATTACTGTCATATGATAATGCATCATCCACAATTCTTGCGGTTAACAGACTTTCAACCAATCCAACAATCGCCATTGATATACTATAAGGCAAAATAATCTTAAGTGTTTCAAAATTAAACGGTACATTCGGAATAAAAAAGTGTGGTAAATGACGTTTAATCTCACCTAAATCGCCAACCGTTTTCACATCCACATGTGTATAAATAGATATCACTGTCAATAACAATACAGCGATTAAAGGCGCTGGTATCTTCGTAAAATACTTAGGCACAACATACACAATCACCATCGTTATAACAGCGAACACATAAGTAACGCCATTAATACCAAAAATATGTTGCAGTTGTGATGAAAATATCAGTATCGCTAATGCATCAACAAACCCAATCATAACTGTATTCGGAATGTACTTTAAGAGCTTACCAATCCCTAGCACACCCATTAATATTTGAAGAACACCCATCAGCAAAGTCGCAGCTAATAAATAATCCAAACCATGAATCTTTACTAACGGAAATACTAACAATGCAATTGCACCTGCAGCAGCAGAAATCATTGCAGAGCGCCCGCCTGTAAAAGCAATAACAACAGCAATTACAAATGACGCATATAAACCGACCATAGGATCGACACCCGCAATAACTGAAAATGCAATCACCTCAGGAATTAACGCAAGTGCAACAACCATACCTGCTAAAATATTTTGAAACGGTTTATCTAACCATTCTCTTTTTAAATAATCAATCATAATAACCTCCACTTACAATATGATGATTATATCATTAATAAAGCACATAAAAAATAAGCCTACCGCTTTGGTAGACTTTATTTGTCTTGAATCGTTGATTGTGATGTGATGATGTCTAACATTTGTACTAATTTTGCAATACCTAAAACGACAAATGCAACAATTAGAATGCCTTTGAAAGCTGCTAAATGGATAACAGCAAAGAAATCTAATACAAACAACATGAAAATCACTGATAAAATTAATTCGATCGATTGTTTCATGAGATCACTCCTTAAATCGTAATTATTCAGTTTCCTTCTAATTACTAGTAGCATATCACATTTAAATTAGAAAAAGTTAAAATCACTGGATTTTTAAGGTAATTTTAAGGTTAGGGTTCATTTGTCAGAATTGTTTGCTAAATCAACACTATTTCGCCACGATTTCTCAACCTTAAGGATGATGTTAAACACCTTTTTTAAGCGTATAGTAAAAGTATAAATGGAGGCGATTATCATGAATTTCATAGGAAATGTACTTTGGTTTATATTTGGTGGATTGGTGAGTGGATTGGCATGGCTATTCTTTGGACTCCTTTGGTGCATTACGATTGTAGGCATACCCGTTGGTTTACAATGCTTTAAAATCGCTGAATTAAGCTTTAGCCCATTTGGTAAAGAAATTATTTATCGTGACAGTCCAACTTCAATATTACTCAACATCATTTGGATCCTTGTTAGTGGTATCCCATTAGCAGTCGTACACGTAACAAGTGGCATCGCACTATGCTTAACCATCATTGGTATCCCATTCGGAATCCAATCATTTAAACTCGCAATCCTTTCATTAATGCCATTTGGCGCACAAATCGTTAAAAGATAAATCAATAGCAAACAATTAATGAGCCCTAAAAAGAGGGCTCATTTTTTGTCATATATATTTGACATTTTAAATCATAAATATTATGATTGATATGTCAAATATATACGACATTTCCTAGGAGAATATATATGAATAACGTACGTACTTATAGAAAAAAGTTAAAAATTTCTCAATTAGATTTAGCGAAATCCATCAAAGTTTCAAGACAAACAATCAATTTAATTGAAAACGATAAATATAATCCATCTTTAGATTTATGTATCAAAATTGCTAAAGCACTTAATACAGATTTAAATGCTTTATTTTGGGAAGTTGAGGAGGAGAATTTGAATGAAATTCAAATATAGTAAGCTTATGTCGACTTTTGTAGGATTAGAAATGGAAGATGATGAATATCAAAGACAAATGGGGTTTGAAATACTTACAAACGCATTTAACTATATATTTTTTCTGTTATGCTCTTTAATGCTCATCAGTTTATTTTGGGATATCATGCATCAAACCATTTCAGTTGGGACCATTTTATTTTTCATCATTTTACAAGTCTCATCTATTATTTTATTAAATAAATCAAGAAAGAATCAGGCCGCAATTACAGAAGTTTATTCTGACGAAGAATACAATGAAGAAATTCATAAATTGCGAAAATCCTCAATAAAAATTGGGCTTTATTGGGGCACTACAATGTATATCACGATGGAAATTATCTTTAAAATTGCGGCTGGAGAAAAGTTCGAATTCTCATTTTTTAATTTAATCATTTGGATTTTAGGTGGTGCTCTTTTTGGCACAATGATGTATTATGCTTCAAAATTAAAAGTTAAAAAAATCTCAAACGACGAAGGTGATATTGAATGAACATTCTAAATGAAAAACTAATGAAGCGTAATGTTGGTTATATCAATCAAAGAGATGAGTATCAAAAATCAGAACTATTAAAGATGATTTCAACAACATTCATTACATGCTATATACTCTTAGTTTTATCAATAATAATCTGCTTAGTGACTGATGTTATATTTAATAACATTTCTTTATCAACATTACTTCTCTACGTGGTTTACTTATTCGCATTTATATACCCTTCTATTTATGGTGCTAAAGTTAGGAAAACAATATATCACCAATACACGGAATCTTATGATGAAAATCATTATAAGAAGCATTTAGAAACTCTAAAATTCCAAAGTATAAATTTTTTCGTTTTTATTATTATCTCTAATCTAATTTATTCAACGTATGCAGATTACTATTTTTTTAATGAACCATTTAAGTTAGATTTATCGGACTTATTAGGAGCCATCGTCAATTCAGTAATTCTTACATTCGCTATTTACTTTATCGGAAAATTGATGATAGATAAAAAATATTAAAAGTGGCAGTTGCCACTTTTTTCTTGCAATTATACAAGTTATGCTAAAATAAAAGCATTACATTTTGAGAGGTACTTGTATGAAACGTTTCTCACCGATCATTTCTAGTTTGTTATTGGCGACTTTTTTAGCGCGATTTAGCGTCTTTTTAGTAATGCCATTTTTATCTATCTATTTAATGAAGACTTATCATTATACAGGATTTCAAATCGGCTTAATTTTATCTACCTCTGGTGTTGTTGCGATTATTTTAAGTATGACTTCTGGTAGTGTTATAGACCGCTTCAACAAAAGGCATGTTATTTATTTTGGATTAATCATCGGGATATTAAGTTATGGATTATTCCCTATGATTCATACATTTTTAGGCTTTATCACTTTCTCTATTACATCGACCATTGGTGCGACATTAGTTGATCCAACTTACCGTGTATTAATTTCAAAGTTTACAGATGACCACAATCGAAAGTTTATCTTTAATATAAGATACTATTTAATCAATGTTGCTGCTGCAATTAGTCCGTATATCGCAAGCCAAATTCTTTGGATTGGGATTCAACAATTATTTTATATCGTTGCAGCTGCACTTATTTTTAACCTTTGTTTATTTATATTCATATTCAATAAATACCAAATCAATTTAAAGGATAGGCATGATTTACAAAATGTACCCTTTTTCAATATGCTTTATATCTTTAAAGAAGATAAATCATTTCTATACTTAGTGTTAGGTAACATCTTCATCGTATTTGGTTATACGCAGATGTCAGCAACTTTAAGTATGTATTTAGGGAAGATTTATGATTATCAAACATCGATTCACTATTACGCAGTACTCATGATTGTGAATGCTGTTGTCGTTATAGTCGGACAATACTTCGTTTATCGCATTGGAGAGCATATCAAAACAAGTACCGCAATCATGATAGGTGCGATTTTACTGCCACTTGGCCTTGCTCTATTTGGTGTATCCAATCATTTGTACGCATTAGGATTTGGCATGCTTGTGTTGACCGTTGGAGAAATGTTTGTATTTACAATGTGGGATATCCGAATCGATGAACTCTCACCAACGGCACTAAAAGGCTCTTACTATGCACTCACAGGCCTAACAGGCATCTCACGCATCATCGCACCAATCTTTGGCGGACTACTCATCGACTGGACAACAAGTGGTCTTTTCATATGGGGTGTCATCGGTTTAATCACCTACTTATCATTGCCAATGTTTTATAAAAGTAAGCAGATAAAGCCTTCATAAAAAAGCTAGAACCTTGATAATAAAAGGTTCTAGCTTTTTCTATATTCTAGTAATTTCTTTCAATTTACTGCCTTCAAATGTACATTGATAAACATCTGGTTTTGTCGTTGATTTCCAAAACTCATATCCGATTTCTGGACGATAATAGTTCATTATAATCGTCATGATGTTCCCATGCGTCCCTATAGCAACTGTTTTTAACGTCTCATCTTGTAAGATGGATTCAATTACAGGAATCGAACGTTCTAAAACTTCTTTTGTAGTTTCTCCACCTTCTAGTTTAAATTCGTGGTCTTCTAATGACATTTCAATTGCATTTTCAATTTCTTCTTCTGAAGATTTATATGCACCTTTTAAAGTTTTTTCTCTTAATTCTTTATATAATTTTATAGGTGCTCCATTCGCTAATGGCTCCACAGTTTGTATCGCTCTATTATAAGAACTAGAAATAAATTGGTCGAAATGAATATGTGATAGTTTATCTGCAATCGTCTTCGCATCTTTAAATCCTTTTTCTGAAAGTGGTCTCTCTTTTTCTTTTCCAAATATAAAAGGCGATTCTGCGTGTCTAATAAAATAAATGTTTGTAATCATTGATACTCCTCCATAATGTTTTATCTCTTATACTTCTCCATCATCGCTTGTGGTATATGACAATAGTCTCCTGGGTGTCTGTCTAAATAATCTTGATGTTTATCTGCACTTCTTACGTAATTGGTTAATGATTTGACTTCTACTTTTATTTTTTCTTTGTCATTTCTATTATTAATAAAGTTTCTCGCTTGTTCTAAATGTGTTTCATCTTCGCTATAAACACCTGTTCTATACTTTTCTCCGACATCTATACCTTGTTTGTTCACGCTATATGGGTCAATAATTAGAAAGAAATCTTCCATTAATGTTTCTACAGTCGTTTGTTTTGGATCAAATGTGACTTTGACGCATTCTGCATAGCCGTCATATTCACCATCTAATGTATGCGTTGTACCATTGGCTCTTCCTGCTTCAGTAGTCACAACACCAGGAACGGTCTTCATAAATGCTTGCACACCCCATAAACATCCACCTGCTATATATATTTTTTCCAACTCATTTCCTCCTTCAATTAATACTTCTATTATAACCATATTTTTTAAATTTATCAGATAATTGAAAAAAATCTCGCTTTAAAGCATTGTATTGTGATAACTTAACGTATATACTAGTACTCATATTATTTCACGCGTTTATAGGAGGGTTCTATGAAAACAAAACTTACACTTAAAGAAAACATCTTTATTGGTTCCATGTTATTTGGTCTCTTTTTTGGTGCTGGTAACTTAATTTTTCCACTCCACTTTGGTCAAGCTGCTGGATCTAACGTTTGGATTACTAATTTAGGGTTTCTTGTTACCGCAATTGGCCTTCCTTTTCTAGGGATTATCGCGATTGGTATTTCCAAAACAACTGGTTTGTTTGATATCGCAACCAGAGTGAACAAGACTTATGCCTATATCTTTACGATCTTACTTTATTTAGTCATTGGTCCGTTATTCGCTTTACCACGTTTAGCGACGGTTTCATTTGAAATTGCATTTTCATCATTTTTAGGTAGCAAACCGAATCCTTTATATTTAGCATTATTTAGTTTGATATTCTTTATTATCGCATGGACATTTTCTAAGAAACCTTCAAAGATTTTAGATTACATTGGTAAATTCTTAAATCCTGTCTTTCTAGTATTACTTGGTTTAATCGTCGTTTTAGCATTATTAAAACCAATGGGTATGATTCATGATGCACCAATTCAAGCAGATTACAAAGAAAATCCATTTTTAAAAGGATTTTTAGATGGTTATAATACATTAGATGCGCTTGCTTCACTTGCATTCGGTATTATCATTGTTTCAACAATTAAGAAATTAGGAGTTACAGAGCCTAATCACATCGCACGAGAAACAATCAAGTCTGGATTAATTAGCGTTATCTTAATGGGTGTTATTTATACTCTACTTGCAATCATCGGAACAATGAGTTTAGGTTCATTCAAAATAAGTGAAAATGGTGGCATTGCTCTCGCACAAATTTCACAACATTACCTGGGTAATTACGGCATCATTTTATTATCTGCCATCATTATCGTCGCATGTTTGAAGACAGCAATTGGACTTATTACTGCATTCTCTGAAACATTTACAGAATTGTTCCCAAAACAAAACTATTTAATGTTCGCAACAGTGGTTAGTATCATTTCATTCGTTGTAGCAAACGTTGGATTAACTAAAATCATCCAACTTTCAATTCCAGTATTAATGTTCTTATATCCATTAGCGATCACATTAATCTTATTAACATTATTCAGTAAAACTTTCCATCACTCAAAAATCGTATATCAAACGACAACATACATTACATTAATCGCTGCGTTTATTGATGGATTAAAAGCTTCTCCAGAAGTGATTTCAACATCACCAATTGCGAAATCAATCATTAATGCAGGTAATGTATTACCATTTGCAGAAATCGGTATGGGATGGGTATTACCAGCAATTATAGGATTTATTATCGGATTTATCATTTATAAATTACAACGAAAGCCACAAGTACAATAAAGATAAAATAAAAGCCAAAATCAGCTGATTTTGGCTTTTTTTCATTGTGACAAATTTATTTATAGCATACAATTCAATTAATCAAACGACTAAGGAGATACTATGAGAAAACTAATCTTATTTTTACACAGTTCATTAGACGGTTATGCAGAAGGACCGAATGGACCAATGGATATTAGCTTTGTAGCCTATAATGAAGAACTTGAAGCATTCGCCAACAAAGTACTCAGTACCGCAGATACAATCCTTTGGGGTAAAAACACATATGAAATGATGCATAGCTATTGGCCAACGTTAATCGATAACGAAGAAGCAACAGAACATGAACGCAACCATGCAAAATGGATCAATGACGTTGAAAAAGTCGTTTTCTCAACAACATTAGAAGAAGCAACATGGCATAACACAACATTGGTTAAAGAAAATATTATCGATTACATCAAAACATTAAAACAACAAGACGGCAAAGACATCGTCATCCTTGGTAGCCCAAGACTAGCCCACTACTTAATGCATTATAACCTTATCGATGCATTTAAAATCACAGTATCACCAAATACCGTAGGAAGTGGATTACCACTATTCAACGATAACACATTAGCATTAAACCTTATCGAAAGTAACGTATTCTCTACAGGCGCATTAGGATTACATTATGAATTAAATCAAGATTAAAAAAGCCACTGAAGTGGCTTTTTTAGTTTAATCAATTCGACTCGTTGCATCCAAATACACCGATAAATTATCTCTTTTTCCGATTGCTACTATTTCAATAATCTCAATTTGATGCTCAACTTGCCTAAATATTATTCTTAATCCCATTTTTTTAAATTTAATTTTCCTGCAGTGAGACAGCTTTCCAGATAGTGGTTCTCCAATATTCATCCCATGCATCTCAATTTTTTTCAAACCCTTTAAAACAACTTTCTTCTGACTACCGTCTAATGACAAAAAATCATTCTTAGAATATTGAGTAAATCTCAATTTAAACATAACTTACTCCCACTCATCATGCTCATCAAGATTAATAGAATTTAAATTAATTCCTGTAACCTCTTCAACAGAATATGTCTTTAGATTTTGATCATTTAGTCTTTGTTGAATTTGGTATGATTCAATTTTATCTCTTAACATCATCAATTCATTATTTAAACCTTCATATTGCTCCTGAGTTAATACAACACCAGCAATTTTATCTCTATTAAAAATATAAACACCATTTTCTCTAATTTCAGCTTCTTTAAAAACTGACATTGGCGATTTTTTTATATCCGTAATACTTTTTATAGGCACTTCTAAATTTTTCATACAATCACCTCAAACACATTATAGCACCATAAAAAGACTTTTTAAAATCTTTTTATAGTGCTATTTAATATGAAATCACTTTATTCTAAATTAAAAAATACCGCTGAATAACATTCATTCAGCGGTATTTCTTATATATCGAAAATCCAAAGACTACCTAAAGCAATCAATGCACCTATCAAAGCAAAAATTGATACAAGTTCACTCAAATTCTTTACCGACCCAATAACGATCATATACTTTTTCATAATCGTTCTTTAATATTTCTATCAACTGTTTGTCAGTAGAAACGATATCAATCACATCATTAGTAATATAAATATCTACAGTATCATCGTAAAAATGAATAAATGCTTCTGGTTTTTCATGAATAATCATTTCAATAGCGTATTTAATTATGGATTCAATTAAAATATTTTTTACATTTACCATTTGATACTTAATAGATGTATCTTCATTATCAATCATGATATCTTCTTTCCAATTTGTAATGTTAAAATACTTTCCAAGTTTAGGACGATTATCTCTTGAATGGCGATCTTCTATGGTTCTATAACAGACACAAAGGTGCATCGTACGATCTTGAAGAACTAAAGATAGTACCTTTCTAATTAAGCTAGTAGTTAACTTCTCATATCCAAATCGAATACGGTAATCATCAGTAACTTGAAAATAAGGAATAGGCGTATCAGGTCTGAAAACAATCTCTTTATTATTAATAATCATATTGATCTCCTTACAGTTTGAAAATTAATCGCTTATCCCATTAATTCCTTCAGTTGATTTAATCGATGTTCTAATTCTGAGAAATCGATAATACGTGCTTGTCTATGAAATTCTCGTCCTTGTGCAAATACAATCACTACAGGTGATGTAAATAATGACAATTGTCCAGCCGCTTCCGGCACTTCATTCACCATCATCTTTGCATTTGGGAATGGATACCTTTCTAATAATGCTTCAACACGAGGTAAATCAGCGTGACAAACACTACAGCCTTCACTCATTACATACAAGACAAATACCTCTTGTTTAGTACTTTCCATTAATTGATTATAATCATTAATCTGTTCCATATCGCTTCACCTCGGTTACATTATCTATCTTCATCTAATGTTGATAATACAACAAATATCTATAAGTAGCACTCATGAGAACTTCTTAAATAATACGCGTGCAACTAAGAAGATGACTAAACTTAAGCCAATTGAAATATACCAAGGAACAATCACTTGTGGCCCTACTTTTAGGAATAATAACGGTAACATGTATAGTGCAAAGATAACACAACAACATAACCAATAAACAAAAAACTTACCGATATTTTTACGTTTAGCATCTATGTCTATTGTTTCCTTTTGAATATCCCTTAACACCTTATCAAGGAACAAATAAAAAGCAAGCATCATACTCACAAACCCAATAGCAAAGCCCCCAATATTCATTGGTTTTTGTTCTGTAAAGAAACTCGTAATTAGATTAGAAATACCATCAAAAATCAAAATCATAGCCAGTGGATATAAAGTGATGGTAAACAAGAACATCATAATATTTCGATTATGTTCACGTGGTAATTCATCAACAAGCTCTTCAGCAAATTGCATCGTATCCTCACCAAAAAACTCCTCAGTCGTAACCCCTTGCGATTGTGCTTCAAGTAAATGATCAATTAAATCATTCAACACCTCTTCAGTCGCTTCACTTTGCAAACGCCACTCACAACGTAAATACATCAGTACTCTTTCATATTCCTTTAAATTACTAGGCGATAATAATGCTCTCTTCTCATTATTCATTTCAATCAAAGCATCCGTTCGAGACATATTAATGACCTCCGTTCAATATTTTAGATATCGGACCAACAATTGCATTCCACTCTTCATTCATTTCTTCAAGTGCTTCGATACCTTCATCAGTAATAAAATAATACTTACGTTTAGGACCTACATCGCTCTCTCTCATTTCACTTGTAATGAGATTTTTCTTTTGTAACCTTAATAAAACAGGATAAATCGTACCTTCACTGATGTTACCAAGACCTGTTTCTAATAGTTTTTGTGACAGTTCATAACCATACACTTCTTTTTGTTTAATAATGGACAACACCACAGCATCTAATAAACCCTTTAGCAACTGCGTTCTCATTCCCATATAATCACCTCTATTTTGTAATACAAGATAGCTATTTAAAATAAAAGCTACTTTGTATTACATAGTAGCTA
Source organism: Macrococcus sp. DPC7161 (assembly GCF_004117835.1). Lineage (GTDB taxonomy): Bacteria > Bacillota > Bacilli > Staphylococcales > Staphylococcaceae > SDSC01. Next base: position 46,879 of record NZ_SDSC01000008.1, read on the forward strand.
TCATAAATATAAGACTATTCCATACATTTGTCAAATCCATGGAAATAGCCTTTAAAATAATTTACATCAGTCCCAATGTTTACCTACTTCAAAACAGCATTATAAAATTTGAATCGTCTAAACTTAATTAAACAACTCCCTTGGAAAGATGTATCTTTAAATTATGTGTAAACAATCAATTTATTTAATAAAAAACGTATTTTTTAGTGTTTTTTACTCATTTTTATTATTATTACATTTACAATGCATGTATATATAATTATGAAAAATCCCATACCATATATGTTAATATAACTACCTTGACGAGAGAAAAGGTACCATACTATAAACAAAATAATTAATGAATATGATACGTATGATGAATATGTAGTTAATTTTTTTTCATCATATAATGATTTCTTCTCTTTAGACATTAATGAGTAACCTGATATTAAATCTGCACCTTTACCCATTCTAAACATTATACCTAATAATAAAAGGAATGTTACAATAACCAAAGTAATAATAAACGGAATATTCATCATCTCCTTAACTTAAAAATCTTTTTCTTAAATCATCATATGGTAATTCACATGATTTTTTATTATTACTTACCCTAAATTTTCTTCTATATTTAGCTAATAATTTATAAATTTTATCCTAAAATTTATAGTAATAACCATTAGAAATCGAATATTTATAATTATATCACTAAATATTTCAATAATTGCTTCACTATATACATATTCCTTGAAACCTTATATATATTATACTATCGATATTAGGATTATTACTTCTAGTTATTAATCACTCTCCATTTTTCTTTTTCTATCACTAATTTAACAATTCAAAGTCTAAATTCTCAGGTTGTCTAGGAAGTGGGTCTTTCATACTTAATAAATCTGTTGTAAGGATATTTTTATCTACTTCCGTTATTGAGAAATTATCTATCCAAACACACCCAACACCTTCTAATAATACGCCGAAATGAATTGAATGACTTTCGTTAGGCACATCTAGTACAACTGAATATTGATTCCACTCATTTGTACCACTAATACTACGATTACTCATATTATCAAATTGTAATGTATTGTTGTATTGATCATCAATTCTCGCCCATAATCCACTTGAATTTACTTCTTTAGTCGCGATAAACGCACTAAATTTTATTCTTTTTCCTTTGAAATCTTCCGATGAAATACTTTGCATTATCGTACCAAAATCTCCATTTTGCATTTCTTCTTTTTTTGATATGCAATTCAACTTCGCACTCTGTGTACCAGAGTGTACATACATTGTTTCTTTATTAATTTCATAGCGCTCTACTTTAGATCCTGATAAAAACCATCCTTTTGGTGTCGTCATTTTAAAATCCTCCTTTATTAAATCTCTCATGATTTTTCTATACTTTCCTGGTGGTAACTGATATAGCTTTTTGAAACATCTCGTAAATGATTCTTGGTTTTCAAAGTGAGTTAATGCTGTAACATCTATAATTGAAATATCTGTATGAATTAATAAATAAGATGCTTTTGCCATTCTTCTCTTAGTAATATATTCAAATATAGTTGTATTTAAATGATTCTTAAAATAACGCGTTAAATGAAACTTTGAATATCCCGTTAATTTTTCATAATCGTCTAAAGATAAATCTTCGAATAAATTTTCTTCAATGATTTCAATAACCTTTTGAATATATGGTTTCAAATTTATACTCACCTCTTTCTTAAATTTATATTAACGAATCAGCATTTGAATTTCTTGACTCAGATTGCTGCATTAATAATCAGATTTATATATACTCACTTCAAAACAGCATTATAAAGTTTTGATTTTCAAAATGTTCTATTTGTAAAATGTACATAAATAGAGGAGTGCTGCCAACACTCCCCTTGTATATCCGTTTATACGGTGACTAGCTTTAATATAGTTATTATAACCACTCAGCTCTGTCAAGCTTATGAGTGGTTATTTTTTGTCTCTGTTAACCAAACTAATGAATCCTAGCTTTTGATGCTATGTTTACACACTATAATCAAGCATTCCAAAGTCTAAATTTTCAAGCTGGCTACGTAGTGGGTTACCAATTAGTGAAATTAATAAAAAAATAGCTATTACTCATTATTTGAGTGAGTAGCTTCTTTTTTTAATTTTTAGTTTCTTTTTTTAGTGATACAATAATAAATAATATATATTAGAATACAAATATCAAATGTACCAAATATTATTAATACTATAAATTCATATATAACTTGTTTAAGAATCATATAAGTAACTAAAAATGCTATTATTAATATAATTACTAAAATGTTACCAATAGCAAATGTAAAATATTTTTTGAATTGAAGACTGTTAAATTCTATTATTTTTTTCATTCTGCTAAGTGAAACTGAATACAAATCATCTTTAAGAATTATTGGTGTTGCTCTTAAATCATCAAAATTTAAAAAGAATTCAACTTCTTTGTATAGTTCATTTCTTGGTGTTAAATATATTATCTGATTACTTTTATTTATATGTAATAATTCATATTCCATATCTTCAAATTTTACATAAGGTTTTCTAACTTCGTTAAAAAATAATTTTACATTTAAATATACGAAATATGTATATATCAAATACCAAAATACGAAACTTATAATTAATAACTCAAAGTCATTTTTTTCTATTTTCATATAAGTAGTAGTAATATGATACACAGGATATATAAAAGTAAAACTATACAAAATATAACCAAAGTTTCTCTGTAACCAATTATTCGAAATTGATTTCTCAACTTGAACTTTATTTGTAAAATTCGATAAAGCTATTGGTATTAATATACCTAAAAAACTTACAAAGATACCTACCCATTTATCCATATACTACCCCTTTGCTAATTAGTATCTAAATAATAGCATATAAACAAAAAAGGCTAGTAAACCTATTTTAATTAATAGATATACTATCCAATTTAGTAGTAGTTTTATATTATTTATCATTATTCAAATCATGAGACTCCAATAACAATTTTTTGTCCAACTCGTATTAAGTTATTTTTAATACCGCTAAGTTTTATAATTGATTCAGGTTTAACTATATACTTAGTAGATATACCCCAAATCGTATCACCCTCTTTAGCAGTATCTAATATTCTCTTAGATCTTTCTCATCTTTCATATTGTAATTATAATCAGTCAATAACTCTTTTAATGAACGCTTCTTTTTCTTCTGTATATTTTGGTCTATCTTCAGAATATTTTTCTGAAAGTACTTCTTTCAAATCCATATAGGCATCCCTTAATTCATCATTTAACTTTAGTCGATCTCTAAATTTGATTAAATCATTCCACTTTTGATTATTTAGATTTACTAAGTGTATAAAATGTGTGTGTGTTTGAAAAGTTTCATCAGAAAACTTAGCTAGAACTATTTCATCGTCTTTTTGTACACGAAGTCGATAAATGCCAATTGATTTCAGCGCATTAAAGAATGGTTCTTGCATCGTCTTATAATCATCCACACCTATCATTATGTCTATGATTGGTTTAGCTTTTAATCCTGGTATCGCTGTACTTCCAATATGCTCGATGCATTCAGATTTTAGATTTGTTACAGATAAAATTTGATTTTTAACTTTATTAAACTCCTCAATCCATGAATTTTGATAATCCGAAAGCAAAACTTCTCCTCGTTTAACACCTAGATTCATTTACTGTTCTCCTTTCAATTATTTTTTATATTTCTTAACTTCAAATGTATATCCATTAATATTTTCATTATTTATTACATCAAATTTTTGATCTTGAAAATCTTTTCTAATTGTTAATGTGTTCAAACAGTTAAAGCCTAGTTCATAGTAAAGTTTAAGTGCTGCTAAATTTCTTGCAGCAACTTCCAAATATAAAGACTCTGAGTATTTTTTTACTATCTCTTCAATCATAAAAATCACTTTTCGACCAATTCCTTTACCTTGCATTTCAGGAATTATAAAAATATCTTCAAGCCAATCTATTTGCCCACCTCTGCTACCCAAATGTACAAAGCCGATATTTTTATTTTCATATTCTATTAAATAAAATAGGTGTCCCACAGAAGTCCATTGATTATAATGTTCAATAGCATCTTCCATATTCTGAATATAATTATTATGCTCTTTCCAAAATAATTGAATTAGATGATATGCACATTGCTTTTCAGTTTCTGATTTTATTTCATTAATAAGTTTTAGATTCATAACATCCTCACATATCGTATAATTTTATATGTTCTTTACTTTCACTGTAATACTGCAATCTATCTTCAAGGGTTCCAGTATGCAATTCTATTTTGTGCCCGTCAGGATCTTCAAAATAGATAGATTTTTTATCTTTTGGGTCTCTTTTTCTACCTTCTAGTATAAATACATGATGTTTTCTTAAGTGTTCATACCACTCGCTAAAACTCTCATCCCTAATCGAAAATGCAATGTGAGTATATGATAAATGGATTTCATTTCTTGGTATATCAGTTTCTTCATTCAACGCTATCCAAATGCCACCTATATCAAAATACGCACTTTTATTACCTTCCATCAAAATTTTCCCTTTAAGTACATTTTGATAAAAATCTATAGATTATTTCAAGTTTGATACCGAAAAAGTAATATGGTTAAGTGCTGTTATCATACTAAATCTCCTTTTCTCATTGTGATTTTCAACAATAAATATAATAAAATTTCCATAGGCTTATTGTTAATCTTATAATAAAATGAGTTTTCAGACAATTAAGATAAAACATATTCTATAATTCATAGGAGAAATTAAAAATTGATTATCAAAACAAAGAGATTATTTTTACGCGAGTTTAAATTAGAGGATGTCACTGATTTGTCTAAAGTATTGTCTAATCCTGATTCAATGAAATATTATCCAAAGATATTTTCACATAAAGATGTCATAAACTGGATAGAGTGGAATATAGAAAATTATCGTTTATATAATCATGGATTATGGGCTGTTATCTTAAAAGAAACAAATCAATTCATCGGTGACTGTGGTATAACGATTCAAAATATTGATGGAGAATTACTACCAGAAATAGGTTTCCATATTATCCCAGAATTTTGTAACAAAGGTTATGCCTCAGAAGCTGCCCTTACTTGTAAAAATTACGCATTTGATAAGTTGGGGTACAGTGAAATCTATTCATACACCAATGTAGAAAACTTAGCATCTCAAAAAGTAGCAAAAAATATAGGTATGCATGTACATAAACAATATAAGAAAAACAACAAAACACATATTGTACAAATGGTACACAAAATATAATAATTTATATTTAAAATACTGAAATTATCCTAATTAATATTCTTCACGCTTTAACCATATGATATAATATAAATACAATATAATAGCTCGTATCTTATTTAGAGTAGGTGAAGGGACTTGGCCCGATGAAGCCTCAGCAACAGGCATATTTGTACTGTGCTAATTCCAACAAGATGACATCTTGAAAGATAAGAAGTTCTTTTTAAGCTCTTCTTTATTTAAGATGAGCTTATTTTTATTGTAAATATAAATTAAGGAGTGTTTATGATGAGAACTAGAGCAGATGTATTAGCAGAACTTTCGGAGGTTCAAATGATCCAACCTAAGAGTTGGGGTTCAAGTGTGGCAAAGGCAAGTAGAATTTCTAAGCTGAAAAGTGAGTTGAATGCCTTAGATAACGGTAGTTATTTGCATACGAATGAGCCTGTAAATGTCACGAATAATAAAAGATTGAATTCGTTATTAATGGTTATAAAGTCTCAATTGAACCAGTATAAAGCAAATAAACCGGAATAAGTTATTATTCCGGTTTATTTTTGTTTATAGTTCGCATGGAAATCACACTAACTTATAATTTCATATATATTTCTAATGATTAAAAATGCTACGATAAGGATTATGACACTTGATAGTTTATTTAATATAAGAATAAATCTGCCCGATTTGTCAATTGTACCAACAATTTTTCCGATTAGTGCAAGACTGATAAACCATATCCAAGATACAAGAATAGTCGCAATAGTAAATGCTACTTTTTCATCATTAGAATAAATTGATGCACTAGTCCCAATAACACCTATTGTATCCATTATTGCGTGAGGATTTAATAATGATACAGACATCGCAAAGCCTATCTGTTTTTTTGCAGACATAGGTGGCTGATCAGTTGCATCAGCCGGCTTTTCATTCCATAATGACCAAGCCATATATAATAAAAAGAATAAACCAACAATATATACAAATAGTTGTAACGATGGATAATGATTTAGCACTAAAGATACACCTAAAACTGCTAACAAAATCAGCAGGGTATCGCACAATCCCGCAGTTATCACTACTGGAAGAGACTTCTTTAAACTCTTATGATTAGCGCCTTGATTAAATACAAATACATTTTGAGCACCTAATGGTAATATTAGTCCTAATGCTAATAAAAATCCATGTAAAGTCGCTTGAATCATATTAATCACCTTTTCTAATTATTCTTCTTATACTTAATGGTAATTATATTACATCATAAACCCCGAAACAAAAAGGGTTTATTTACGAATGGTGAAATCATTATCAACAATCAAGATGTCAGCAAGTTAACAGAGAAGCAACGTGCAAAAATACGACTCAAACAAATCGGACTTATTCTTCAATCTTCAAATTTAGTTCCGTTCTTAAAAGTAAAAGACCAGCTTAATTTGCTTGATAAAGTGAACCAAACTAATATTTCAAAAGATGAATTTAACACCCAAGTTAAAGAGCTAGGCTTATCATCCGTCATGAATCAATTTCCATAAGAACTCTCAGGAGGTCAGCGTCAGCGTGCCCTAATACACAGAACGTTTTAATATCAGCAAGTGACATACCTGTTTCTTTTAAATGTGTAATCGATTCAACCCACAATTTATTTTCTTCAGAAAACACGCGCTTATTACCTTGACGCGCTACTTTAAATAAGCCTTCTTTTTCATAAAATCTCAAAGTATGTTCACTCAATCCTGTAAGTTCAACAAATTCTCCCATCGTCCAAGTCAATTTCTCACCAACTTTCAAAATTAGCTTAACACCTAGAGAGAACTCTAGGTCAAGTAAAAATTTTATAAATAATCCTCTGCTTGCTCTCCATGCTTCTTGCCATATGACTCCATGAGTTTAAGTATTGGTAATATTTCCTGCCCCATCTCTGTTAATGAATATTCAACACGTGGTGGAACTTCTGGATATACTTCACGATGAACGAGCCCATCACTTTCTAATTCTTTTAATTGCTTTGTAAGAGATCCTTGTGAGATACCTGATAAAAATCGCTTAATATCACTAAATCGCTTCGGCTCATCTTTAATAAACCATAAAATAAAATACTTCCAGCGGCCGGATAACAAATTTTGAGTGAAACCTATTCCATATAAATCCCTTTTATTAATAATCATCGTATCATCAAATCCGTATTTACAAATTTTCGCCATAATCTCCCGTCCTTATACAAACGTACTAAAAATAGTACTTAATCACATTTTATTGCCGTCTTTTCAAACTTGTATATAAGTATATAATTTATACTACGATAACTCAAATAAAGAAGGAGCTTTAGTAATGACAATTAATAAAAGAGATGGCAAGATGAAACTTGCGCTACAAATGGTTTCCGGATACGGTGGTGAATTTAAAACGTGGCGTATGCCTGGTGCTGTTGCAGATGCTTATACAAACATGGACTTCTATGTAGAAAATGCAAAAATAGCTGAGCAAGGTAAAATCCATACATTGTTTATCGCAGATACCCCTGCTTTAGCAAATGACATTTCAACAAACTCTCCGATGCATCCAATGGATCCCACAATAGCACTCACAGCAGTTGCAAGAGAAACAAAGCACATCGGGATTGTATCAACCTATTCTACGACATATACTGAACCGTATAATTTAGCACGTACGTTAAAAACGTTAGATATTGTTAGTAATGGTCGAATGGGATGGAATGCAGTAACGACATCGAATCATGAAGCTGCTGCAAACTTTGGACGACCACTTCCAGATCGTGATACACGTTATGATATGGCGCACGAACATATAGAAGCTGTACAAACATTATGGGGTACTTTCGGACGTGATGCTTATATTCATAACAAAATAACCGGTGAATATGTAGACATGTCAAAAGTCAAACGCGCAAATTACCATGGTAAACACTATCAAACACGTGGACCTCTTCCAATACCAGCTTCACCACAAGGGCAACCACCAATATTTCAAGCGGGTGGCGGTGAAAAAGGATTAGAACTTGCAGGAAGGTTCGCTTCAGGTGTATATGCGAATCCATTTACGAAAGAAGAAGCGAAATTACATCGCATGATGTTACGTAAAAGTGCAGAAGCACATGGACGTAACCCTGACGATATTAAGATGTTTGCAGGATTTATGTTCTCAATTGGAAAGACAAAAGAAGAAGCACTTGAACGTCGCTATATGATGCAGGAATTTGCACCAAGAGAAACTGCACATCATGTAGAATATTTAGGACATATGGTTGGATTATCAATCAGTATGAATACAATCGATATTACACGACCTCTACCACAAAGCTTAATCAGTCAAATGTATCCATCACCAATGGATCCAAGATCAGATAAAGCTTATGAATTATTAAAATCAGGAATGTCTGTTAAAGATGTGTTAGCTAATGGTGTAATCAACTACCATCCAGTTGTTGTCGGTACACCTGAAATGGTCGCTGACTTCTTAGAAGATTGGTATTTATCAGATGCAACTGACGGCTTCTCTATCGTGCCAGATTCATCGCATGATGGGGTCAAAGATTTTGTAGAGCAAGTCGTACCTATTTTACAGGAGCGTGGACTATTCCACACAGAATACGAAGGAGAAACATTAAGAGAAAATTTAGGCGTATCTTATGAATATGGATTGAATCACTAAGGAGGAAGTTATAGATGATTTAATGCAAAATTTCTAATCTGAGGAGGTTTATTATGAAAATAGGTATAATTGGTGCCGGACCAATCGGCACAACAATTTCCAAGCATTTATTTGATGCTGGACACGAAATTAAAATAGCTGATTTAAGATCCATTGATAAATTAAAGGACAAAGACTATAAAGGAAATGCCGTAACGATTGAAGATGTAATACAAGATATTAATGTATTAATCATTTCTATTCCTTTTCATGTCGTTCCTCAATTAAAGAATCATCTATCACAACTCGATGAACATACAATTATAATTGATACGACAAATTATTATCCTTTTAGAGATGGTAATATAACATCCATCGAACAAGGTAAAGTTGAAAGCGTGTGGGTTTCAGAACAAATTGGCAAACCTGTGATTAAAGCATTTAACAACCTACTTGCGATGACACTTCAAAATATCACATCTGCTGATGGTAAAAAAATAGCTATGGCGATTTCAGGGGATAATCAAAACCATAAAGATACCGTAACAAATATGATTAGAGAAATTGGAATAGATGTTGTAGATAATGGCGAATTAAATAACTCATGGAGACACCAACCAGGAGCACCAGCATACTGTACTGAACTTAATCAATCACATTTGGAGCATGCCTTAAAGATTGCTGTTAAATCTTCTGTGCCTATCAATCGGGACGAAGTGATGAAACATTTCAAACCTAATATGCAACATGAAGATATCGTAGCGATGAACAGGAAAGTTTATGGTGCTGATACATTATAAAAATAAGACCGCTTGAATTCAAGCGGTCTTATTTTCACTTCACAAACGTTATATAAACTTTGTTTCCTTCAATTAATTCTTCATCCGTTAAGTTATATGCTGTGCCATATTGCGCATAATATCCTAGATAGTTTGCACCTATATAATTAAAAGTTGCTTCAAATGGACTTAGTAAGGTTTCAAGCGTGAAATGATTTGATCCTTCTTCCGAATAATCCGCTTCATTTGACCCAACTGTCACACCAATACCAAACGATTTACCCTTTAACTTAGTTCCTTCTGGCCCATATGCATAATTGTACAGGAACACTTCATCAAGATACTGCTTTAATAATGGCGGACTACTATACCAGTAGAATGGGAATTGGAAGATAATCTTATCATAATTTAATAATCGTTCCTGTTCAGTTGCCACATTAATCTTTGATTCAGGGTATAACGCGTATAAATCAATGATATCAATATCTTCTTTCATCAAACTGTCCATCCATAATCGATTGACGCGTGAATGCTGCATATCCGGATGAACGATAATCACTAATGTCTTCATATGTATCACTCCTCAATTCTTTTAATCACTTTCGCAGGTGTTCCTGCAACAATCGTATTTGGCGGTACATCTTTTGTTACTGTTGAATCAGCTGCAACGATTGAATTCTCCCCAACTGTTACACCTGGTAATACCGTTACATTTGCACCTAACCATGCATTCTTCTTAATCAATACCTTTTTTACAACTAAACCACGACGCTTCGTTGGATCTACGATATGATTGACAGAAATAATTCTTGCTGACGGTCCAATGAGCACATTATCCTCAATTTCAATGCCACCTAAATCAACAAATGTTACATTCTTATTGATGAAGATATCTTTACCAAACTTAATATGACGGCCGTAATCAGTATAAAATGGTAATGAGACAACGACACTTTCATCGATTGACTGGCCTGTCATTTCGCCTAGTATTTTTAGTACTTCTGTATTCGTTTTATAGCCATCATTGATTTCAAATGATAATCTTTCGCTGTTGCCTTTATGTGTATGGATTTCATCATAAATCGGATCATCTTTCAATATTTCAATATTTTGAATACGTTCTAATAAACTCATCATGTTCACTCCTTTTATATTCATTTTACTATAGCCTTTGAAAAACCATTAAATAAAAGCACTATAATGTCTGATTCAATTCAGCATGCATTATAGCGCTTCATACAAGTTCTGTTATTTATATTTTCTCTTTATCTGTTCTCTTGTTAATAAATACCTCATTTCAAAAACTTGTTTGGAGTAAAAATATAAGTGCTAGCATTGAGCTGCGCTTATACTTAAATTTATTCCGTCATTGCCTCTAATACTTTTACGCTATCCGTTACTTGTCTAAATGATTGGATTTTCCCTGCATCATTGAAAGTATAATAATGAACAAAATCTGCTTCGAAATATTTATTTGTCTGTTTATATGTTCCACTATATTTTCCAAATACCATTACTTTTTCTTCATTAAACGTATAATCAATATCTTTTGCAGTAAATTGATCCCATTCTGTTCCTAAACGCATATGAACATTTTGTAGGATGTCTTCTTTTCCAACATACGTACCGCCATACGGAAAACCTTCACACTCAGTCCAAGTGATATCATCTGCCAAATATTCAAAGAAAGCATCTAACTTCCCTTTACCTACTAAACGATATGTTGCCTCAATAATACTTTGATATTGTTCTGATTTCATGTTATCCCTCTTTTAATAATATTTGATAATGCTGCTCTAAATCTTCAACTGTCGTCGCTTGCCCTCTAAAGTCAAAGTACTGACCATTTACTTCTGAAATCACTGTAGGATAACTTGTCACACCCATCGCTCTCGCTTGATTATAATCCGTTTGAGATAATGTATTTTCTTTTAACGCTTTCGTTAATTGCTGTACTAACAGTGTTGCATCTAATTGAAATTTAGATGCTAAATCTGTATAAGTACTCACTTCACTTAAACTTTTACCTTCTACAAAATATTGCTGCTGAATCTCAAATGCTAACTCAGACCATTGCGCTTGTGGAATTTGTTCACGCATTACTGCAAATGCATTTGCAGGACCGTCTGAATCTAAAACCGTCGTCCCTTCTTGGATTAATTGCAAATTCTTCTCTCCAAATGTTACAGGAAACATCGCAGCAATTTTTTGATTTCCTGATTCAAAATAACCATAAGTCCCGATCGGCTTACTATTCTCTCCAATAAACAAACCTCCTGAAATCACTTCAATATTTAACTCAGGATGTCTGTCATGAAATTGTTTAAAGACACTATTAAAGCCGTAACACCATCCACAATAAGCATCCCATATATATATTATCTTCATATTTATCCTTCTTTCTTTATTATTATCATTAATATACACCTATTTAGCTATAACACAAATAAATAAGAAAAAACCTTAACATTTAGACAGAATCTAAACGTTAAGGCTCATATTATCTATTATAATTATGCACTTACTAATACGTTTCTTGTAAGTGTATAACTATTACCCATCGCATCTGTTACTTTATATACTACTTGGTATGTGCCTGCAATTTTTGTGTTTACAGTATTTGATACAACAACGATTTTAGCAGTGATATTGCCATCTTCTGCATCTGTTGCTGTTACACCTGTTAATGCATTAAATGTAGCACCTAATTTTAAATTGTTTGATGCTGTGTTTGTAATTTTAGGTGGTGTATTTGCTAGAGTTGTTTGTGGAATTACTGTCACTGATCTGTTTAAAGTATAAGAACTACCTTTAGTATCCGTTACTTTATATACTACTTGATATGTGCCTGCAACTTTAGTATTCACATTATTAGATACAACAACAACTTTAGCAGTAATGTTTCCATCTTCTGTATCTACTGCTGTAATACCTGCTAATGGATTAAATACACTGTTTAACGTTAATGTATTAGATGAAGTATTCGTGATCTTCGGCGCATTATTCGCTGCAACTGGTGCACTTACTAATACGTTTCTTGTTAATGTTGATGAAACCCCTCTAGAATCCGTCACTTTATATACAACTTGATATGTGCCTGCAACTTGTGTATTTACGTTATTTGACACAACAACAATTTTAGCAGTGATATTACCATCTTCTGCATCCGTTGCTGATACACCTGTTAAAGGATTAAAAGTAGCACCTACTGTTAAATTGTTTGATGCTGAACTTGCAAATTTAGGCGCTGTATTCACACCGCTCACTAAGATGTTACGCGTAAAGTTTGCTTTATTTCCTTTAGAGTCTGTTACAGAATACACAACTTGGTATGTGCCTGCAACTTGTGTGTTCACATTATTTGATACGATAACGAGCTTTGGTGTAATTACCCCATCTTCTGTATCTGTTGCAGTTACGCCTGTTAACGGATTAAAGGTTGCACCTACTAATAAGTTATTTGAACCTGTGCTCACAATTTTAGGTGGATTATTCACTGCTGATACAGATACGTTGCGAATATATCTTGCAGTAGTGCCTTTGCTATCTTTTACTTCATATGTAACTTGGTAAGCACCTGCAACTTGTGTATTCACATTGTTAGATACGATAACAATTTTAGATGTTAAATCACCATCTTCAACATCTGTTGCAGTCACGCCTGTTAATGGGTTAAAGGCATTACCAACTGTTAACGCACTAGTTGCAGTAAATTTAAATACTGGTGCTGTATTTGCTACAACTGGTGCAGATACAACAATCGTTCTTGTTAATTTAAATGTATTATTATTTGAATCGGTTACTTGATATACCACTGTATAAGTTCCAGCAACTTTCGTATTCACATTATTTGATACGACAACTACTTTAGAAGTGATGTTACCATCTTCAGTGTCTGTTGCTGTAATGCCAGTTAACGGATTAAATGTTGAACCGTAAGCTAATGTATTTGTGGCTGTATTTGTAATTTTAGGAACATAAGAAGGTGCTGTTTCAGCTTGTGCATCATGGCTTAACGCCATTGATAGTCCCATTAATAGTGTTGTTGTGCTTAAGGCAAATTTTTGTATACTTGATTGATGTTTTTTATTCATTTTGTTCTCCCTTTGAACTTACAAGTTGTACTTACAAGTTATGTTTAATTCACTTAAGTATACTCGAGGAACCATAATACTACAAACATTTTATGTAGTGTACGTTTATTTATTTAAATAATTAATAGTTTTAACATCATAAAAATATTAATTTAGTTTAAAATTGTTTGTTTATCGCTATTGTGCTACATTTCAGTTGAAATGACATTTAAAGGAGAGAACATCATGAATTTCGACGACTTAAAAGCACAAGGCGAACAGTTAATTGCTGACCACAAAGATGAAGTGATTGAACAAGGTAAAGCATTTAATGAAGAACATAAAGACGAATACATCGAACAAGGTGAACAAATTTCCAGTGAGAAATTTGGATTTGGTCAAGAAAAATAAAATAACAATTACACACCCTATTCAAATGAATAGGGTGTGTAGATTGAAGACAAACTCATTTTCATTACATGAGTTTGTCTTTTTTAATGACTATATTCTCATTTATTCGAAAAGTGTATTATCACTGAACCTTCTAATATAATTCTTACCGAAGGTAGTGAAATGAGGAATCTTATCCTGAAAACTGTATCCAAGATACCAACGATAAGCAACATTTATTTCGATTTCTTTTATTGTTTGTCTCATTGATTTTATTCCGAATAATTTTTGTATTAATATTATTTTTTTCTAAAATCACAGGATCTATACTTGAACGACCATTATCAAGACAATATTTATCTTCGACTAGAGGATAAATAAAATTCAAATCCAATACTTTATCTACTTTTCTTAGCAAATGGTCTTGTGGCACTAAATCTAAAATCGCAACAACCTATAATTGATTTCTTTTATCTTCTGATTTACTCAACAAAATAATCACCCCAAATCATTATTAATATTATTGTATAAAAAAACTGAAGACTTCATCTCCGAAAGAGACTTTGTCTTCAGTCTGAAACCGGGATAGTTACCTATCCCTGTTCGTTTTTACCCTATTTTTATTTGCTCTTTTACTTTTGCATTTCCTTCTATTTCGATTGTTTCTGTGTATTCTACTCGATCAATGATACAATCATTTTTAATGACTACATGCTTTCCTCTAACAACTTCGCAAATTACACGTTCTAGACTAATATCGTCTCCTTCTATAACTTCGGAAATTAACTTCGCGTCTTCTGAAATTGAAATATGATTGCTTTTGTCACTAGTGTTGATAAATAGTTTTTTGAAGAAACTTGTTGTCTGATTCTCATGTACTGTAACATTTATCGTTTGTCCACCGATTTCTTCGATTGTTGATTTATTTCCTAATAATATATTAATTGTATCTGCATTTAATAATCCATCAATATTCACCTTACCTGAAGATACAAATGTTTCTACTTCTACATTTTCATCTACGCTTAAGATGCCTGTTATCGCAATTGTTTTACCCGTAATGCTTCCATCAACTGTAGTCATTCCAGTGACTTTACAATTTTCAACTTGTAAGTTTCCTTCTACATTTGTTTTACCTGTTGTATTAAATGCTTGGCAATTAAGATTACCTTCTACATCAAGCTTACCTTTAGTGTTTAATTCAGAAACTTTCATATCGCCTTCTACAGTCATTTTACCAAGTACATTCACTTCAACCGCTTCTAATTCCCCTTCAACATCACACATACCCATTACATTAATATTGTTATAAGTGCCACCTTCGATTGTTGACTTTGCTGTTACATTTAAATCTTTTGTCATGAAATTTCCCCCTATAATTGATTAATATGATTATAAATCTGTGCTTCCTCGAGTTGATATATTACTTTTGTATCTGGATTTTTAGCAATTATTTCTTTGGAAATCACAAATATGAATACCCCTTTATTTCTTAGGAAATATAATTTTGATGATTCACTTTGATTTTGATGATAGACTTGTGCACTTTCCAGAACTTCTTCTCTTGAAAAATATCCTGATTCTAATGTTAAGTGAATCATTGATAATGTTTTTGTTTCATTTAACGAAACAGTGTTACGTTTTTCAAATAAATTTTCTGCAATATCCCATACATACGATTTAAACTGTTCACTAGAATACTCCTTTTTATTCGGAGTGACGGATACATTACCTTCAAAAACATGTTGCAAATCATCTAGTGAATACTCGTCTTTCATTTTCTTAATCATCTCAATACGTTCAATTATCTTTTGCTTTGGAAAGAAAGCCTCTTGACCTGTATATGTTGACTTACGAATAAACCAGTCCTCTGGTATTAGCTTCTTACGCTTCCATCTGTACAACTGACCATAGCTAATGTCACAAGATTTAAGCAACTCTTTTTTAGAGATTAGTTCTTCCATCTCATCACCTCAACAATAATGTAACATAACACTGTTACGTTGTAAAATGAAAAGTAGTCTAAATATTAAAAAAAGCGATTGGAACTTAATAATATCGTTCCAATCGCTTTTTTAGTTAAATTTATGCGCCATTAAATGACTATTTTTAAGCATTCTTAAATATTTATCTCACTTTCACTACTTCAAATGTCTCACATACGAGTAAGTCATCTGTTGTGAATGTTAAATCATATTCTTTTACCAATTCACTAAAGAATGCTACATGTGCATTCCACCAATATGCGTATGTACCGTCACCTTCTCCTTCTGATAATGCGAATTCCTTGGTAACATCTTTCATTGGTACTATCTCTACTTTTCTGTTTTGTATCAATACGACAGGTTCGTCTTTACTATTGAGTACAATATCATATTGTCCTACTTCAGGTAGTGGATCGTTATCTATTTCATATAACTTATATAAAGAGCATGTCCCTCTTTTCTTCCCTTGTACTACCAAATCGGCTAATTCATCTGCATCTACACCGAATTGCCATGCACTTACTTTGACGTCTTCTTCTATACCGTTTGATTTTTTATATGCTTCAAAAAATTCCGTTGCTTGTTGATTCATTTTTACACCTTCTTTTTTATTTAATTATATCTTATTTGTATTCTTATTTTTGATGATATTGTTAGCGCTATCATTATGTTTTACTATTAAATAGTTTAGTGTTAAACTATTTAATAGTAAAGGAAGTGACTCTATGACTGAAACAAATTTTTTTCAGTTGATTCATAATGCAGATTTATTAAGTTATAAAACAATGTCGCTTTTTGTTAAGCAGTTTGATAAGCAATTAAATATTTCACAAGTGATTTTACTTGCTCATATTCATCATAATGGTGCGATGCAGCCTTCTGTACTCGCTCAAACGTTAGGTTATACGTATGGTGCGATTACTTCGATGACGAACAAACTCGTTACATCGGGTTATTTAACAAGAACTGCCGCTGAGCAAGATCGTAGAACGATTTTATTAAATATCACTGATTCTGGGGAACAGCTTTTAAACGAAGCTGAGGCTTTAGGGAAAGAAATTCGCAATCAAGTTTATGGTGTTTTATCTGAAGAGGAAATCACTCAGATGATTCACATTCAAAATAAACTATTAAATCATGTTGATAACATGGAGTAATTAGGAGGATGATTATGGAGAGATTAAAGGACAAAGTAGCGATTGTTACAGGGGGTGCTGGTGGTATTGGTTCGGCAATTGTTCGTGCTTATGCTAATGAAGGTGCGAAGGTTGCCATTGTTGATGTGAACAAGGATCAAGGTGAAGCTTTATCTCAATCACTTAATGCTGATGGTCATGATACGATCTTTATTCAGACGGATTTAACTAAGAAAGAACAACTTAAAATGTGTGTGGATAAAGTGGTTGAACATTATCATCAAATTGATGTTTTAGTGAATAATGCGCACGCTTCACGTTTGAAAGGCTTTCTTGAGATTACTGATGAAGATTTAGCATTATCAATGGATACTGGATTCTATGCAACATTTTATTTATGCCAGTTAGCAATTCCATACTTAAAAGAAACGCAAGGTAATATTATTAACTTTGGTTCAGGTGCAGCAATTAAAGGTGATGTGAATCAAGGTGCTTATGCTGTTTCTAAGGAAGCGATTCGTGGTTTAACGAGAGTCCTTGCGAATGAGTTTGGTAAAGATCATATTAATGTGAATATCATTTCACCAATTGCTTATTCTGATGGTGTTGATCAATGGCGTAAAGCAAATCCTGAGTATTACGAAAAGGTAGTTAACGGTATTCCATTACAAAAATTTGGTGATATTGATGAAGATATTGCCCCTGTTGCAGTCTTTTTAGCAAGTAAAGAATCTAAATACATCACTGGTCAAACGTTCATGGTTGATGGTGGTAGTATCAAGCTATATTAGGAGGATTATAATGGAGAGATTAAAAGATAAAGTTATTATCATTACAGGTGCAGCTCAAGGTATGGGTAAAGTGCATGCTGAGAAAATATTAGCAGAGGGTGCTAAAGTCGTTATTACGGATATCAATGAAGAACTTGGCCAAACTGTAGCAAAAGAATTAGGTGATCAAGTATTATTTATTAAGCAAGATGTTTCAAGTGAAGCTGATTGGAAGAACGTTGTAGAAACAACAATGTCAAAGTTCGGTCGTATTGATGTGCTTGTAAATAATGCAGGCATTACTTACAACAAAAAGATGAGTGATGTATCACTTGATGATTACATGAAAATCGTCAACATCAACCAAGTATCAGTATTCTTAGGTATGAAATACGTATCAGAGATTATGAAAGAACAAAAAAATGGTTCAATCATTAATATCTCATCTATGAACGGTTTAGTTGGTGGTGCGATTGGTTATACTGATACAAAATTCGCTGTTCGTGGTATGACAAAAGCTGCAGCACATGAACTTTCACCATTTAATATTAAAGTAAACTCTGTACACCCTGGTGTCATCCATACACCAATGCTTGAGCAACCTGGTGTAAAAGAAGCGGTAGAAAAGTTTAAAGAAACCATTCCAATGCGTCGCGTAGCACAAGCAGAAGAAGTATCAAATTTAATCATCTTCTTAGCAAGTGACGAAGCAAGTTATTCTACAGGTTCAGAATTTGTAATTGATGGTGGTATTACAGGTACTGTATAGTACATTATTTATTAGATACTCTTTTTAAATGAATTACGTACAACAACACCCCAAAGCGAAAGACTTTGGGGTGTTGTTGTACAGAAATTAGTATGTTGTTACTGCTGGGTTGATTTTGATTTTTGTTAAAAATCCTTTTTTATCAAATGAAGCAGTGTATGATGATGTTTTTGTTTTATACGTCACATTAGAAGCACCTGACTTTTTAGTCACGTCACTTAATAATGTATTTGATGCATGTGCTTTTAAGAAATCAGCTTTTTTGATGATGCCATGTTTCACTGGGAATGCCATTGACGTCACAACACCATTTGTTTTGTATACTTCTGTATCGTTTACGATAGATTTTTTAGGTTTAGATTGAATAACTTTATCTTTCGTAACTGTAACGTCGTTTAATTTGAAGTTACCATAGTTTAACGCTTGTACAAAGTATGAATCTAATGCAAAGTCTGCATTACGTGCTGTATATCCGTTATAGTTATAATATGGTTCAATTGTTTTAGTTGCAGGTTTAACTTTTGTCGCTTTTGTTTTTGTTGACTGTTTACCTACTTTAATCTTACCACCATCTACTTTTTCAGTTTTAATAACTGTTGTCACAACTGTTTTAGTTGTTGTAGTAGTCGTTACTGTATCTGCATGTGCAATGTTTAATCCTGTGAATAATAATGTTGTTAAAGTCCCTGTTGTAATTACATTTCTAATCATTTTATGTGTCATTTTGTATTCTCCTATTTCATTAAGTCATATTGACGGCTTAATATTAAACAGTTCTCATACCCCTGTCAACAAATACCAATTAATTTCAGCCTAAAGTCTTAGAGTGCTTATTTAACTAAAACATCATGATATTCTGGCGTAGCTTCAATTACTTTTCTCACATAAGAACATATAGGTACAATTTTTAAATCATGCGCTTTTGCATATTTCACCGCTTCATCAACGAGTTGTTTTGCGATACCTTGTCCTCTTAATTCTGGTGACACTACTGTATGGTCTATGCTAATCTCTTTATCCCCTGATTCAAAATAAGATAAAAATGCTTTTGGATGCTCTATTTCTCCAATGATAAATTGTTTGTCGATATGTTGAATTTCATTCATATTAAACGCCTCCTTTTTTTATATATTAACCTATTTTTATCGAGATAATCTTTTGATTAAATTTCCTTAGAGTAAAATATTAATATTAAAAATGTAAGCGATAACAATTATTTTTAATAAATCTATATACAACGTTTTCATTCTACATTTTTTCGTCGTATAATTAGATTGGGCATAAATTTTTAAAATTATTTAGAAATGGGGTTTTTGTATGAAGGAAGCTACATCAAATATGGTACACATTACTTTAAATGGTGTTCCTATGGATGTTCCTACACAAGTAAGCATTTTGGATTATTTACGATTCAAAGGCATTGATGTACCAGCTTTATGTTATCACCCAGATTTAGGTGCAATTGAAACGTGTGATGCTTGTATCGTTGAAGTTAACGGGGAGTTAGTTCGTTCTTGTAGTACTGAACTAAAAGACGGAGACGTTGTCAGAACAGGTTCTGAAGAAGCATTTAGAGCACAAATGATTGCGATGGACAGAATTTTAGCGAATCACGAATTATACTGTACAGTTTGTGATTTTAATAATGGTAATTGTACTGTCCATAACACAGTTAAAAATTTAAAAATTGATCATCAAGCAACTGCTCAATCACCTAAAGGTGCTGAGAAAAATATTGGTAAGTTCTATCGTTATGATCCAGATCAATGTATCCTTTGTGGACGTTGTGTCCAAGCTTGTCAAAACGTACAAGTAAACGAAACATTAATGATTGACTGGGAATTAGAACGTCCTCGCGTTATTTGGGACGGTAGTCGCACAACAAATATCGACGATTCTTCATGTGTAAACTGTGGTCACTGTTCAACAGTATGTCCATGTAATGCAATGATGGAAGTGGGTATGGTTGGCGAAGCTGGTTTCTTAACAGGTATGTTAAAGAGCGCATTCCGTCCAGCTGTAGAAGTTACAAAAGCAGTTGAAACAGGTTATACACCATTAATGGCGATTTCTGATGTAGAAGCAGAAATGCGTAAAGATAGAATTAAGAAAACAAAAACAGTATGTACATACTGTGGTGTTGGATGTTCATTTGAAGTATGGACAAAAGACCGTGAAATCTTAAAAGTAGAGCCATCACCAGAAAGTCCAGCTAACCAAATTTCTACATGTGTGAAAGGTAAATTCGGTTGGGATTTCGTTAACTCTGGCGAACGTTTAACAAAACCTTTAATTCGTGAAGCAGATGGCTTTAGAGAAGCAACTTGGGAAGAAGCGCTTAACTTAATCGCTAGCAAATTCAAAGAAATAATTAATAAAGATCCTGAACGTTTAGCGTTTATTACTTCTTCAAAATGTACAAACGAAGAATCATACTTAATGCAAAAATTAGCACGTCAAGTTGTTGGTACAAACAACGTTGATAACTGTTCACGTTATTGCCAATCACCTGCAACAATGGGTCTATGGAGAACAGTTGGTTACGGTGGTGACTCTGGTTCAATCACAGACATCGGTTCTGCCGGTTTAATCATCGGTTTAGGTACGAACACTGCAGAAGCACATCCAGTTATTGCAACACGTGTTAAGAGTGCACAAAAATTACGTGGTTCTAAATTATTAGTAGTCGATATCCGTAAACATGAATTAGCAGAACGTGCAGATATGTTTGTACGCCCTAACCCTGGTAGTGACTTAGTATGGTTAAACGCTGTAACAAAATACATCATCGATAATAACTGGCAAGATCAAGCATTCATCGATAAACATGTAAACAACTACAATGAACTTGTGAAGAGCCTTGAAAAATACACAATTGACTATGCAGCTGAACATACTGGTCTTTCAAAAGAAGAAATCATTAAGATTGCTGAAATGATTCATGAAGCAAAATCAACAGTCGTAATGTGGGCGATGGGTGTTACTCAACAACGTGGTGGTAGTGATACATCAACAGCGATTTCAAACATGTTATTAGTAACAGGTAACTACATGAAACCTGGTGCGGGTTCTTACCCATTACGTGGACACAACAACGTACAAGGTGCATCAGATATGGGTAGTATGCCAACACACTTACCTGGTTACCAAAAAATCACTGATAAAGCGGCACTTGAGAAATTCAGTAAAGCTTGGGGCGTAGAAATGAACCCTAAAGTAGGACAAAACAATCACCAAATGGTTGATGCTATGCATGCTGGTGAATTAGATGTCCTTTACTTAAAAGGTGAAGATATGGGTATCGTTGACTCTAACGTAAACTATGTACGTGAAGGATTTGAAAAATTAAAATTCTTCGTTGTTCAAGATATCTTCTTCTCTAAAACAGCAGAATATGCAGATGTTATCTTACCTGCATCACCAAGTTTCGAAAAAGAAGGTACATTCTCAAATACTGAACGTCGTATCCAACGCTTATATCAAGTAATGGAACCGTTAGAAGGTACAAAACCAGACTGGAGAATTATCCAAGAAATCGCACAACATTTAGGTGCTGATTGGCATTATAGCCACCCTAGCGAAATCATGGATGAAATTGCATCATTAACACCAATTTATTCAGGTGTAACATATGATCGATTAGAAGGATTCAACAGCTTACAATGGCCAGTTCATGAAGACGGCACAGATTCACCATTATTATTTACAGATGGCTTCCCATTTGAAGATAAAAAAGCCAACTTCTATCCAGTAGATTGGACAGAACCAACACAGTACGAAGCACAATATGATATTCATGTGAATAATGGACGTTTATTAGAACACTTCCATGAAGGTAATATGACATATCAAGTTAAAGGACTTGCAATGGAAACACCAGAAGCATTCTTAGAAATTTCTCAAGAATTAGCTGATGAACGTGGTATTGAAACAGGTAACTTAATCCGTTTACAATCACCATACGGTAAAGTCGATGTAAGAGCACTTGTTACTGACCGCGTATTTGGTAAAGAAGTATACTTACCAATGAACGACAATGGTGACGCTGCAATCAACTTATTATCAAGCTCTATCGCAGATAAAGATACACATACACCAGCATATAAAGAAACAAAAGCCAAATTGATCATCTTAGATAAGAGCAAAAAATCACCGTTACCAGAAAATAACTTCCGTTTCGGTAACCGAGTACCACAAATGGGCGTGAATGTTCAAGGTAAATGGAACAGAGAAGATTATGTATTCCCTGGAGATATCGTAAAATCTAAAAGAGGTGAAAAATAATGGCGCAACCAACAAGAGTAATTAAACCGATGGAAGTTGACCAAGAAGCTGTACGAGCTAAGGAATTGCGTGAATTAGAAGATCAACTCATTAAACATAAAGATACGTTAAATAAACTATTCCGCTTATTAGAACAGTTAGATGAGCACGAAGCACTAAATGTTGCCAATGCAGCATTATCGCAAAGTGACCCAATCTTAACACGTGTCTTAAAAGCGGTAAATGAAACAGAAACAGACCAAGCCATTCGTAACGCATTGTTACTTGTTCAAGGCTTAGGAAAATTCAATTTCAGTGATATCGAACCAATGATTTTAAAATTCAATAAAGGTTTAAAATTATCAACAGAGTACAATCAAAGTAAACCACTTGGTTGGTTAGGCTTATTGAATGTATTAACGAATAAAGATTTCGTTGAAGGATCAATCGTATTGACGAAATTCGTTAAAGGATTCGGTACATCATTCGATCAATTGAAGAAAGAACAAGGTGTAGTTGACCCTGTTCATACAGATAAAGGTGAAGTAAAAGATGTACATCACGTAGAAACACCAAGTAAAGTTGCGCGTGATGAAGCAAATCAGCAATACTTCACACAAAAAGAAATCACACAGACAAGCCCAGCATTATTAGGCATCGTAGCAGGTGCAGCAGCATTAGGTGTAGGCGCATTGTTGATGAGAAAATAGTCAGTAAATAATAATAACCCTCAAATCGATTACAATCGATTTGAGGGTTATATGTTTCTATATCAAGATTTACAAGGCTGTTTGTAGTAATTGCTTATAATAATCAATAAATTGAATATAAGATTTAACACTCACATATTCATTTGTTTGAAAAACTAGATTACCTTCACTTGTAAGTTCATTACAAAGCGATGAACCGGTGTAGCGATAAAATATTGATGAGAAAATAGTACGTAACAGCCTACGATTGAAACTACATAGTTTTAAGAATCACCTTACGCATCAAATAAATACAAACTAAATAAATAATGCCTGATGTAAAGTAAACATATTGAATCGGAACAAGTTCCGCATATAGTCCAATAAATAAAACTGATAATAAATAACCAAACTCAATAATTGTAGATTTAAACGCACTTATGATTGTAATCTGTTCTTCAGGAATAGTTGATATAATCAAGCTTTCTTGTAATATATCTTTACTTTGAAAGACAATCCCCATCACTAAAATTAATATCACAGAAATAATAGGATTTATATTAAAACTATATAATACAACACTTATAATATATATACACATGCATACCAAAATAACCATTTTGCTTTGTCCAATTTTCTGATATTTATAAATCAGCATTGCCCCTAAAAGTGTACCGCAAAAATAAGAAGCATTCATATACCCCCACCAACGTTCATCCACATTTAAATATTCTGTAATAAACGCAAGTTGAATTGCACCTATCCATATCGTTGAAATTAATGCTTCAATAAATTCAATTATAGTTAATTCTTTTAATAAAGGTATGTTAAACAGTATACGATATCCTTCTACAATACTTTTCTTATTTTTATGTGCTTTCTTAATAACGTGGTGTTTATCATTATGAATCCACAGCAAATTAATTACACCAATAAAATAAATACATAAACCTACAAACATTGCTATAAAAATATTCGTTTCTGCAAGAAGCCAACCAGCTATGATATAACCACTAAACATAATTGCTTGATCAAATGTTGATATACCTGCAACAGCTTTAGAAACTAAATCCTTATTTAGCGATAACTTAATTAATGTATTTTTTAAAGGATAAAACATACCATTCAAAAATGAAATGAGCGTTGTAATGATAAATAAAAAAGGAATAAATTTAATAAACATAATAAAAAACAACATAAATAAAAAAAATATTTGAACACTTGTATTAATAATCAACACACTCTTAATGCTCCATCGCATTGTCATATCCTGTATAAAAAATTTGCTAATTATCTTTGAAACTAAATTAAGAAAAGTGATAAGACTTGCATAAAATGTGGAGCCAGTATTGTTGTACACAAAGAATGTTACTGTAACATTATAAAAAATAAATCCTGCACTATAACATAATTGTGCAATTAAAATATTATAATATATACGTGGCATCGCATCCTCCAAAATTCTTAATATAATATCGTTACCAATAATTATATTATTTAGAATTTTTCTACAAATTAATATAGGTCAATTGGAGGATTTTTAACATCCAGAATTATATGTGCATTATTCTGTTCTCAAATGACTAATATATTAAATTAATCATACCTCGTTGCAGCATTAGGTGTAGATGCATTATTGATAAGAAACTAAAATTTCAAGGGGTTTCTTAATATTAATTTATAATCCTATTTATTCTTCCTCGCAGAAAACAATTTCTAATTTTATTCTATCAGGATCTTCAAAATATAATGCATAATGGCTTTCTCCACCTGCATAAGGATATTTTTCATCATATAAGAGATTTACATTCTCTTCCATCAGAATATCTCTTATTTCGTCTATTTTTCTTTTACTACTACATTTAAATGCTAAATGATTCAGACCAATATTACAACGATTATATCCGTTATCAATATACTTATCTCTAACCTGAACAAATACAATATAGAATCCATTCTTCTTATAAGAAAAACCTAATTCCCAATTTTGATAAAGTTCATAGTTTAATACTTCTAATAATTTAGAATAAAATGCTCTAGTTACCTCTAAATTTTTAACATAAATTTCAATGTGATGCATTTTTCATCTCCTCTCATATACATTTATAAAACTAAAGTCGATATTGTTTTTATAGAAAAACTACTACTTTAGAGTCTGGAACATATCATAAATGTTCCAGACTCTATTTTAATTTTCTATAAATCGTGCAATCCATTTAGCAATCTCTTTTTCCTCTAATTTGTCTGTTGCTATTTTGACAGTGAATTCAACAGCCTCCATTTGATCAACAACGAGTCTTTTTCCATTTTTCCTTAAAAAAACATTCAATGCCATGAAAGCCGTTCTTTTATTTCCATTATAAAAAATATGTTTCATCACAATATTTCTATACAAATTAGCAGCTTTTAATTCCAAAGTAGGATACAATTCCATACCAAATACATCTTGTTTCTGGGATTCTACTGTCATGTGTAAAGCAGTTGGTTCTTTTACACCAATTTGTTCTTTTGGCGAATACTTTTTTATCAAAAACGTGTTCAAAATAATAATGTCTTTTTCCGTTAAATATTCCATTAACGATCAACCAACTTTTCAAATGTAGTATGATATTCATTTGAGATTTCATTAGCAAGTTCTAAAATATCCATATCAGTATATGGCTTCTTCACTAACTCCACACGATCTTCATTCACATCAAACATTAATACATCTCCTGTTGTCACATTAAAATGATTCAATACTTCTTTTGGAACTGTAATTACAACTGAGTTTCCTGATTTCCATAACTTTTGTTCTTTAATAAAGCTGTGTCCATCTTTCGTTGGTTCATATTCAAATTTTGACATTATCACACCTCCTAACATAGTTACATTATACACCGAAATACATCTTATGTACGTACATAATACATCGTTACAAAATACAAAAATACGACACCATACGATGTCGCATTACGCTACTTCCTTTTGAAACGTGCTTCAATTTTATACCATAAAACAAAAAGTATCATCCAAACAAAATAACTTTGAGTGAAGGTTACGAAATACCAAAATAAAGGCAACCTTTTTAACGTATCATTCGTAAAAAACAAATATACAATAATTACTAAACCAGGGTAGTATATAAAATGTTTTATCGTTATTTTCTCTTTATTATTCAAGAAAAAAACTCCTATCACTAGAAGTTTGACTAGTTTAACTAAATCGCTTACCAAGTTTACATATCAACCATGCAACTGCATATTGAAAAATGTAAAACAGTACTGAAAAAAGAACTAATGTACCGATTGGCCCAAACGGCTTAAAATAGAAGCCCACTTCGCTCTCTGGAAGTAATACCATTACTAATATTAAAGAAACAACAAATGAAACAACATTCCCTAACAATATCCACTTTGGAGCACCGTACCACATAAAATGCGTTGCTAACGCCAATGCGAAGACCATTAATAATAAACCTATCAAAAACTTCCCATGCCAATCTGCAAACATTTCTATGAATACAAATGGAATCAAATAAAGCATAAACACAAACTTATCAATCGTACGTTTCATAAACGGCCTCCTAAAGATATTTGTAACCATCGTAACATACATATTCAAAAATGAACCTTAATCTCACCTTAAAATGACTTTTCTAAAAAATAAAAACTATGTGCAATTTATACTCATAGTTTCTTCACATATCCTCTGCATTCATATATTCTATCAACATTCTTTTTATCAAATTCATCAATACTTATTGCATGCCCATACATAAATATTGGTTTTATATCAGAGTAATCTGGTTTTACACCATTTGAAATAAAAACGTGATAGTATTTGTTAAATTGTTCGAATCCATTTTTATGATAGAATTGATTACTACCTTTATCTTCACGCGTCCAAACTTCTAAATATTCGACATGTAATAATCTTAATTTTTCTTCTACTGCATTTAAAAGCTGTTTTCCGATACCCCTCTTTTGGTAATCCGGATGAATTGCAATCGTTTCTAACATCGCACCTTTTAAATCTCTATTATAACTACAATAAGGCTCACTGATTTCAACATCGATTAAACCTACAACCATATTGCCATCTAAACAGATCAGTTCGATTCCATTTACAGCTGGTTTATTTTGAATAACATCATCATAATACTGAGTATAAAGAAAAGACAACGTTCTACACCTTACCCATGAATCTTCATACAGCTTTGTATATTCAACAATTTTCATATTTACTCCTAATTGGTTACTTTTAATATTCATTTATAAAATTTTTAATCTCCAATAAAGTGCTTATTCTATTTTCGAAATCTAAATGTTTTTGATATTGATCAAATAATATTCCTTTCATTCCAACTTTCATTGATCCGATTACATCATTGTGTAAATGATCTCCAACAAAAAGTGAGTTGGAAGGGCTAACATTTAATTGATTTAGTGCTGTATAGAAGATATTAGCATCTGGTTTTTTTATACCAATTTCTTCTGAAACTAATATGCTCCGAAAATACTTTTCTATCCCTAATGCTTTAATATTATTTTTCTGAAAATCAGTTCTTCCATTAGTTATAATACCTAATTTAATCCCTTTGCTCGATATTTCATCTAATGTTTCAATAAGATGGTCCATTGGAACTACAGATTTATGGAAATTTAGTATATAGTCCTCTAACAATAGCATCTTACTCAAATTTATTAGTCTAAACTCCTTAATTAGTGACTCATAAACCTCATCTTTCCAAGTATAACCATTGTCATCTAGCTCAATGAATCGATTTTTATATTTTTGGAAATCAATATTAAATTTTGGTTCAATTAATATTTTGTACTGACTTTCAATGAAACTTTCCAAAGATTTTCGCCTATTCAGCAAAGTTTCATCTAAATCAAATAATATTGCATCAATCATAAAATAATCCCCTTATAAAATCACAATTCCCATATTATTATCTCTTTCTACAGAAGTTAATTTATATCTCAATAATATATTCCATAAGGGGTAATTTACGATTTTCGAATACAGTCGATTCTATTTCCCCTATTATAGATGCACCCATTTTTAAATAAAATTTAGTTGCATAAGGTTCACTATCCAGTCTAAATTTATCAATTTTTTCTTCTTTTAATTGCTTAATTAAATCATTCCACAGTGTATTTCCAATTCCTTTTCCAATATAATCTGGATGAATAAACAAGGCATCTAGCTTGTTAGTACTTAATGTAAATCCATAAAAACCGATAATAATCCCTTCAATATTTTCAACACACCTTACAATGTTTTTTTGAATATAACTTGGTGTGACAGTCAAATCTTGAATGCATTTTTCAATAAACTCTTCAGAATAGTTCCAGTAAGATTTTGATTTTATAGCTATACTTGTTAATTTATTTGCATCATTACCAACACAGTTTCTTATTTTCATAACCAGACTCCTAAATTTAATTAGAATCACATAGCACATATTTTATAAAAATGTTCTAAACCTACACCTATAACTTCGCTATAACCCCTTGAACGACTCTACACTTGCCATTATGTTTATCTCCTTCATAACGGATGACCTCACGTTCTGCGAGATCAATGATTGATACGTCATTTCCTAGGCAATAATTTTTCACCGCTTCTACATCATAAAGCATTGCAACATCTTTCGGTCCACCTGTGCCATAGTCTATTTGTGCTTTAGCGTATACTTCAAACACGATACGACCACCTGGTTTTACCGATTGAATCAAGTTATTAAACAAAGTCTCTTGATCCTCTTCTACTACATGCCCGAATATCATAACAGCTGCATCAAATTGTTGTCGTTCAACCGCTTCTACTTTCGTTAAATCTTTCAAAACAGTCGCCACTTTTACACCATATTTCTCAGCAAGTAATTCAGTTTTCTTTAATCCTTCCACAGCGTAATCATATGCTGTCACATCATAACCAAGACGTGCCAAGTATACAGCATTACGGCCCTCTCCTTCAGCAAAGCAACCAATCTTACCACTGCCACTTTCAAACTGTTCTTTCACAAATTCATTCGCTTCTTCGCCATACAAATAACCATCTGCTTTAAACTTCTTATCCCAATGATTCATAAAATGCCCCTTTGCTTTATTTTTTGTTTGCATCTTTTAACTGAACTTCATAAATAACACCATAAATAGCATCAACAATTAATGCTGCGAATAACACGGTGCATAATAAGGCTAACAGTAATCCAAATAATGCCTCTAACAATCCCATATATAAAAAATAGCATGCTAGCATAACTAAAATTACACACGCTAAAATACTGAAATGACGATTGATGTGAAATCCATCTTTCTTCTCATATACCCTTTTCGAACAATTATTTTTCACATATATACGCCAAAAATAAATCATCGAAATGACAAAGATGAAACTCATCATACCCACAAACATCACTAAATGCTTATTTTGAAATGATAAATAAGTTTCACTACGAAATCCTGAAAGAAACATCAAAAGTGCCATAAAATCAATTGAGAATAAAATCATCATCACTTGCATTGTAACAAGCACCATCGACAAAACTCGATAACGTTGGTTGATTGTTTTCATATAATGATATGCAAGACATAACATACAAAAAATAATATTAACGATAAACACAGACTTCATTACTGCATTATCAAAATATGCGTTTATAATAACCAAGTAAATCAAACTGAATATTAAATTAATCCAAGCAATACCCAAATTACGAATATCGGAAGGCCCAGCTAGGAAGCTGATGTAATATCGATTGTTTCGAATCAACTTATTCACTTCTCCTTTTATATTAAAAATTAAAAGTCACGACCTGATTACTTGCAATAGACCCAGCTATAGATTTCCTAACAACACCTTGTATAGTGCTATTGCAATCTTTTTCTTATAAGTTGATTTCTTTCATTAATATATATTTACTTCTTTATTTCCATTAACCCAATCACTAACAAATTCTTTGTGTGGTGGGTTGATAACGATATCTTTCATCTCTTCACGAGATACAAATTTCAATTGTCTAGACTCATCAGATATCGTCAATTCACCACTAAATTGGTTGGTATAAAAAATAATAGAAACTGAATAAACTTCATCACCATTAGGATATGTCACAATATAGTTTTCACCAGAATAAATACCAAACAAATCTACCTGTTTTGGAATTAAACCTGTCTCTTCTGTTACTTCTCGTATTGCAGCATCTTTTACCTTTTCTCCGATTTCAATCAATCCGCCTGGGATTCCCCATAGTCCGTTATCCACTCTTTGCTCTAATAGAATCTTTTCATTTTGTTCAATAATTACTCCTGCACCAATCACAATTAAACAATCATGGCCAACACGTTGTCTCATCCTTTGTATATAATTCATAATCCACCTACAATTTAATAATTAATATTTTTAAGATTATACTTGAAGTGTGAAATTTTTATCTTAATTCCTTATATTAAATTTTCTAGAAGTATCAATTACATAAATAACCTATACTTAATGCATCACTTATACACACTAGTTATTATATTTTAGTACACAATCATAAACCTAACATTGCTTTAGCCTTCTCCATTAATACGTCTCTTTTTAAGTCTTCAGTAGTCCATTGAACTTCTATATCTGGTTTAATGCCCACTAGTGCCATTGACTCCCCAAAATCCAAACCGTTATATCTTGAATACGGATTTAACAAATCAAATTGCTCATTTAAATATAAATAACCACAATTCGCATAATCGTTCATACCTTTAGTTGCGCGTCCAATTACAGTTACAAATGGACTTTCTTTAACGGTCGACACAAAGTTATCTCCAGAACTTCCACATCTTTCATTTGCCAATACGATGACTTGAATATCTTTTGCAATACCATCCAATACAATTGGGTCATTATCATCACTAAATCTCACAAGCCCTTCACCATAGTGCGCTTTCATTCTATCACGATATGCTTTGAACGCTTCTTTTGTTTCCCCTTCATCCATGACCGCTAAATCTTTATCTACTTTTTGTATCATTTGCTCACAATATTTCTTTGTATAGTTAAACGTTAAGCCGTATGGATAATCAATCTTATAGTTTGGTGGAAAGATATATTCTAGTAAAGGAAAATAGGCAAAATCACTGCCACCACGGTTATCTCTAGCATCTATAATAAATTTTTTTGATGTTTTTAATAAATCATGGTTTTCTTTAATTAATTCATGCAGCGCATTCACATTTCTAAAATCCGGAAGCCTAATGAAACAATAGTCATTTCGGTCCTCTATAATATAATCTTGATCATATAGTTCTTTCTCTGTGTCTATAAATACTGTCTTTTCTTCCCCAGATTTCAAAGTGACTGTCTTATATTTACGAAATACATTATGCCATTCATATCTTTCCGGTCTAGGATCAAACAACAAATGGGGATCCCGTTTAATAATTTCTGAAATTGTATATGCTCCAACTTTAATAATTTCAGCTCCATTACTGATTTCCGGATGAATTGATTTCTCCACAAATAATCGATTATCAATATTTTTACATAAAATAGACACCTTTGTTTTATTGAGTTTATCAATTACTCTTAAATGTGGATCATGTAACTTGTTCAGCTGAGCCGTTACATCTATAAAAAAATCTTCAACATTACTAAAATCCAATTGATTTATAATATCTTTCTTATCCTCATAAGCAACATACTCTTCTTTTAAATACTGCTCCAAAAGTTTCAATTCCTCTGTAAACATCTCATATCCCCCTTAATGATAAAACGTTTAAAATACAGAATATTCAAATATTAGTATACTATATAATCTTAAATTATTTTTAAATTAAAAAATAGGTCTCTAAAAATATTTTGGATTGGATTCTTTACCAGAGTTGTTTCAATAAAGTTCAAATCATTGTTTCCCTCACTACTTTAATAGCTAATTCCAAATACATCGATTACAATATAAACGTAATATCAATAACTGCTAGGACTAAGTATAGTTTTAGCATTTCAGGAGATGAATTTATGGATAAATTAAATCAAGTTATGATTTATGTTGATGATTTAGAAAGTGCGGTAAAATTTTGGACTGAAACGTTAGAGTTTGTGATCGTTCAAGAAATGGAGTTACCTGAGAATTATAAAGCATTTGAAATCGCGCCTAATGTGAATGTTGAAACGTCTCTTACTTTATTTGATAAAGCATTCATTAAGAAGTACAGCCCAGAAGTAACACTTGGCACACCTTCTTTAATGTTTAAAGCATCTAACTTTGATGCATTATATGAGAAACTTAAAGCATTAAACTTAACAGGTCACGATATTGTAGATATGGGTGGCGTACGTGTATTTAACTTCCAAGATGGTCAAGGAAATTTCTTTGCTGTAAGCGAATAAAACAAAAGCCGACTGTGAAGTGCACCCCTAAAGTTGAACCTTAAAATTCAACTTTAGGGGTGTTTATTTTGAATAAAAAGCATGAACTTGATTTTAAATTAAGACTTATTAAAGAATATAAAGATGGAAATAATGGCTATGA
>NZ_SDSC01000009.1 GCF_004117835.1 Macrococcus sp. DPC7161
TCATAGCCATTATTTCCGTCTTTATATTCTTTAATAAGTCTTAATTTAAAATCAAGTTCATGCTTTTTATTCAAAATAAACACCCCTAAAGTTGAATTTTAAGGTTCAACTTTAGGGGTGCACTTCAAAATTATTTCCAGGCTTTAATTTTTCTTTCATTTAATTTATTGAATTTCTATCGTACTTCCCACTGTAATCGTAGGTAATGCCTTATCTTCCAAATACAATGTCCCAGATTGTTCTGCTTCAGTACTACCATCAATATATAAACTTTGTTCTTCAGTCGGACACAGTCTTAAAATTATGATCATATCATCTTTTAGTCATGACAGACACTCCCGTAAATTGATATTATTATAATTTATTTATTATCAATTCACTTTGTGCGTTAATTAGTCTAACATCATTTCTACTACCCTTATAAAGTAACTATATTAATGATGATACAACTATATGTCTCTAAAATTCTTTTAGTGTACCTTGTTACGAACTTGAAAAATGCTTAGAAGACTCGATATCCTTTAATTTGAATATCAATGATTGTATTAACTGTTTCTTACATAATTGTTTTTCTAATATGATAGTATCATTTAAATCATCGTTATTTTCTTGTAGACTATCAAGTAATTTATAAGCATCTTCATATTCTTTCATTTCATACAAAGCGGTATATATGTTCAATTTCCATATATTTAAATATTTTTTACTATCTATTAAACTTTTAATGGATAGCAAACTATCTAGAAGCATATATGGATCCTTGTCCTTCTTATATTGATTAATTGCATCATTCATTGGCTTCACATGGCTTAAATAATATCTTCTATTACTAATATTTATAATAAAAAATAGAGATACCATAAACACCAATATATTACCTACAACGTATATCGTAATCCATAATAGAAAATGTTCCGAGTATTTTGCAATCATCCAAAACAGAAATATAAATGATAGAATAAAATACACACGAATAGCATATCTAGTTACTTTTGATTCCGAAGTCTTGTCTTCACCTGAAAAACTAATAATTTCATCAATGTTATACTTCAATCAATACGCCCTCTTTCACTTCATTCAAGATTAGTGATTTTTAAATTTTATATGCTACTTTGCTTAATTTTTTATCACTTTAAAGAATGCTTTTCTAAGTTATTTTGTAAATGCGTAAGAAACCTAAGAATACAACATTAATTTTATGAATTGAATTACTCGTTTTAAAGTATGAAAGAATGACATTAGTCCTACAGGCAAGAACACAATCCATGCCATAAATGTCTGACGTAATTGCCAATATGACAAATATTTTTCTTGGAAATCTTTTGAAAAACGTTCTCTAAAAATCATCACAAAACTAACACTTAATAACAATGCACTCAGTAGGCATCCCCAAAATATTTCTTGAAATAACTCAAACAAAAGTTAACCCCTCTTTGTTCCCAATTTATGATGCTCTATTTTATAACATTAAAATAATCATAAACTATAGAAATAGACTAGTAAATATAAATTGATAATATGAAATAGAAAAACCCAAAACACCAATTTAAGTGTTTTGGGTTTTTACAAACGATTCACCTTATCTAATTATTATACTGCTTCCCACTGTAATCGTAGGTAATGCCTTATCTTCCAAATACAATGTCCCAGATTGTTCTGCTTCAGTACTACCATCAAACTTCAATGTAATATGTCCTAAATCATTTAAATTTTTAATTACTGAGTTCCCTACTTTAGTAATTTCATATGATTCACCATCAATATATAATCTTTGTTCTTCAGTAATTGTATCGACATTATTTACTTCAATGATGTAGCAATAATCTACTAATTCTTGCGGTGCATTTTCCCCAAATAAGATAACCATTTTTTCAGCATTGAATGCAGTCGCATCTTTTCCTATTGATTTCACTACAGTTTGGTACATTTTTATATTGCCTCCTTATTGCTAATCATATAATCCAAAACTTGCTAACCAAGCGATAAATACCCTCGGTGCACCATTTAAAAATCTAGAATAAAGTACAGATGGCACACCTACCTCAATTGTCTTTGTTTCTGCTTCAGCTAATCCTAAACCAACGGGGATAAAATCACAAGCATTTTGAGTATTAATTGCAAATAATGCTGGTAATGCTAAATTCGGTGGTATATTACCTTTACCAATTTCAACACCAATTAATGTTCCTAATACTTGTCCGATAACCCCTCCAGGACCTAATAAAGGACTTAAAAATGGTAATGAACAAATAAATCCGATAGCCATCAAGCCCCAAATCGTGCCTGCCAATGGTGACATAACATGCGCGAACATATCACCAATACCTGATCCTTGTATGATACCAATTAATAATGCTACAAATCCCATAAATGGAATAATCGTATGTAACATTGTTTCAACTGCATCACGTGATGCTTGATAAAATGTATTAATAACTTTACCTGCCCCTAAGCCGATTTTAGTTAATAAACTTTTATTTTCTTGTTCAGCTCTTGTTTCCATGATTTTCTTATCCGCTGAATATTTAGGTTGAACCGTCTTTTGTTCAACAACCGGTGTAACTGGTGTATCATTATCCCCTGCTACACTTACTTGATCTACATCTACATTTGATACATAAATTGATTCAGTGATATATTGTCTTAAAGGACCACTTTTACCTGTCGCCATAATGTTGATAGTTGGTATCCCTTTTTGAGGATAGATACCACATCTTAAAGTACCACCACAATCAATTACCGCAGCCATGATTTCACTTTCAGGCACAGAAGTTTCAAATCCATTTACAGCTGTTGCTCCAGTAATTTCACAAATCTTATCTACAATCGCTGGTTTATGGCCACCTGTAATATAAACTAATTTATCTTTTTCACCGTTTACACCTATTTCCAATGGGCCACCGAATCCGCCAGACCCTTTAACGATTCTAGCTTTATTTGACATAACCATTACTTCCCTTCTAAGTGAACTTCTTTACTTAATTTAACACCTTGTTGTTTCTCTACAAAACTTGTTGTGAAATCTGTTACCCAACCGCCAATAAAGTTGAGGATAATTCCGACGATCATATAGCGCACTGCTAAGTCTGTCATAGGTAAATCGAGTTGTTTAATCCCATTTGCAATACCTAAAAATATAAATAATTCAGCCGGATTGATATGTGGAAATAACCCATTACTCGTATGTGCAAACTGTGCTGCTGAAGCGAAATAACTCGGCTTGTATTTCTCTGGCATAAATCTTCCTAATGAATGAACCATTGGGTTTGCTAACATAAATGATCCTAGTAAAGGCAACACTAAATATCTCAAAAACGGATTTCCTGCTGATTTCTGTGCAATCTTATTAATTCTTTCCTCACCGATTAATTGAATTAATGTATTCATAGCGATTAATAGCATTAAAACTAAAGGCACGATAGATGTCATCCAACTAATAAATGTATCCGCACCTGTCTGGAATAACTTGATAAATCCTTCTGCTAACTTAACGATAAAATCCATCTAATTGACCCCTCTCTTTTTTACTAAGCCATTTACGTTGTTAACAACACGCATTAAAGGCGATGGAATTGATTTAATTTCTCCGCCACTTTGAATCACATTAAATGTGTGTTGTGCATCTAAAATAGCTTTCGTAAGTAATTTATTATAGTGTGATAAATCCTGACATTTAATTTGATTAATTTTTTTACCTTCAAGCCCTTTAAGCTTCTTAAATTTTGCAAATACTGTGACACCTTGCATATAACGCATTTCTTCAATTTCATTCTTACCATTAATTTGAATGAGCACTAATGTACCTGATTTAAATATAGATGGTCTTCTACCAATCGATACACGACCCTTTTCACGCATTTCAATGTAGTTCTTATTGAAATTTTTAATTTGAAAGATACCTAATACATATTGAACACCAAATCCAATTGCTAACATTACTATCAATAGAATAAAAAACATATTACAACCTCATTTCCTGATTTACTAGTTTTACAAAATCAACATAATGCTTTACACCATCAAGTTTGTTAATGAAATAGTCATTTGAACTAATATATAAAATTTCCTCATAAATTCGAATCAGTACAGCTTCGTTTACATTCTGATTCGGAATACCTATTAAAATTACCATCTTTAAATTTTGACCACACTTTATTGATGATGGTATTAAAGCAATTTTCACTAAGAGTGCATTCCCATCATAATCAGTATGCGGGAAACCAATAGCACCATTGATTGTTGAGCGCTCGTTTTCCTTACTAATCAACTTACTTTTAAACGTTTCATTAACATGACCTTCATTTATTAATTCGTCACATAATGTATTAATGACAGTTTCATAATTATCGCTTTCTACTAAATAAAAATCATCAGGTGATAAATGAGACAATATTGTACTATGGTTATTATATTTCTTGTTGTTAACATCCTTATAGATTAAAAATTGCTCAATTTTAGACTTCAACAATGCCTGGTCTAATATATCATCAATATAAACAACTTTATTAAACATTTGATGAACCTGCACACTCGAAACAACCAACTTATATTGATCGACTAAACTTTTAGTTAATGCATCTTGAGGAAATACGTCGATTTGTGTATTCGTGGTAAAAATATTCTTTAAATAAGAAGTTATCAATTTAGTTGTACTTAATCCTTGATCTGTAATAACAGCAACTTTTTCAATAGATTTGAGTGCTCGGTCAATTTCTTCAAGGTAGACACTAAAGTATAGTGCAATAAAGCTTAATTCGTTTTCAGGTACGTCAACTTCTGTCTGTTTCTTAATTTGATCTGCTAGTACCTTCGATAATTCATATGCAAAAGGATATTTAAATTGAATGTTTTGTATCGTATTATCCTTTAACTCAATTTTGAAGATTAAACGGTTAATCATTTGAATCAAATGTAATTTAATGTCATGAGAAAATAATGCATCATCAATCTTTATTTGATAAAAATAATTGATATCCTTAATCGTCTCCTGAATAATAATATCTATTACTTCATTTTGTTTCGTTTTATTTAACTGGTCCATAATCGTAGCACGTCTACCAATTAACTGTAGAACGACTAACATTAATTCTTGTATGAGATCTTCTTTTTCAAAAGTAGATTTCCAAATGTTTAAAACTTCTCGAAAATCATTAAAATAATCAGAATGATAAACAAATGGGTCAACTTGTAAAGCGTTGGTTATAAAATGTCCACTTGCCATTCTCATTTCAGTGACTTTTATTGCATTAAGTAAATTTTCAATTGTAGTACTTTCTAAATGATATTTCTTTTCTACTTCTTTAATACAATGCATTACCTCTTCTGAAATCGAATGATTTGCAATGATCTCTGGAAAAATCTCAATTACTGCTTTTCTAATTTGATATTCTTCACCATGAAGTAAAATACCTACATTTGTTATGCCATTAATGTCAACTTGAAATGGACCAAGTTCCGATTTTAAACTTTGAATGACTTTCACAGTACTAGCTTTACTTAAGAATAATTCATCTGCAATATCATCAATATTTGATATCTCATGGCATAATAAATATTGAAAGACTTGCCCCTTCCTTCTCAGTAAGGTTTGTGCATCAAGTTCTATTGATTCAACTAATTTTTGATACTTTGTTTTAAACTGATTTGAATCCACAATCGTTAAACAA
This sequence comes from Macrococcus sp. DPC7161, assembly GCF_004117835.1. Taxonomy (GTDB): domain Bacteria; phylum Bacillota; class Bacilli; order Staphylococcales; family Staphylococcaceae; genus SDSC01. Next base: position 5,667 of record NZ_SDSC01000009.1, read on the forward strand.
TATGAACCAAAACGTTTATCAATAGAAACAATCTGTCCAAAATACGTTTGTATTTGTAAACAATAATTCCCTAAAGTTCTAACTGAAATATTAAGATTAAAGGCTAAACGTTCTTCAGGAACATCTTGAGAAAATAGAGATTCAATAATTGAAATATGCTTTTTAGTTAACTCCATAATCTCCCTACTTTCTGTTTTAGCCTCTTGATTTACCACCAGATATATTAATCGTAGTGCCTGTAATGTAATTTGAACGTTCAGAACTTAAATAACATACTAAATCAGCAACATCTTGTAATTTACCTACTCGTCGAATTGGAATAGATTTCGAATAATCACCATTTAATTGATCAACTGTAATGTTTCTTGTGTATGCTAATGCTTCTTCGTAGGCAGGTGTTCTTAGACCCGTTTCTTCTAATATTCCTGGCGCGATAGCAACAACTCTAATATTATGTTTGCCCAGTTCTTTTGCCCAACTACGCGTAAATCCGATTAACGCTGCCTTAGTAGCTGCATAAATACTTTGACCTTCAGAACCTTCTTGACCTGCTTCGCTCGCTACGTTAACAATAACACCGCCATCGTTCTGTACAAAATATTTACTTACTTCTTGAGCAAAGAAGACTGGTCCTTTCAAATTAACATTAAACATTAAATCTAAATCTGGCTCATTTATCTCGTATTGTGGTTTTTCACCCTTAACATCGACAAGCATTCTTGGTAAATTGATACCCGCATTATTAACTAAAATATCAATTTTGCTTCGTTCTTCCAAGATAGTATGGATTGTTGACACAACATTTTCATAATTTGACACATCTGTTTTGATAAATCGATAATTGGAATTTTCTAGTGTTTGATCATTTAAATCTGCATTATAAACATATGCACCTTGTTCCAATAATGATAAAACAATTTGACGTCCAATACCTGAGCTACCACCTGTAACAATTGCTACTTTTTCATTTAAACCTAACCATTGTTCCATTTCTACGACCTCCTTATTTGATAAGCTCAGTATAGAATGAAACGCTTTCATAATTAATATCATCTTTTGTGCACAATTTTGAATTTGAAAAAATAATTCATTTTATTTAAGAAATATACTTCGTATTAAATACTTTATTTTAAGAAGAAAAAACTCAAAACTAAAAAACACCCCTAAAGTTGAATCTAAATAATCAACTTTAGGAGTGCACTTTATTTCAAATCTATTATTTACTCTTAAATTCCTGCACCGCTTCTTTTGTCGCATTAATCATCTTTTTATTTGCTTCATAATGCTTTACTAAATACGCATAGAAAATCACATCCACTGTGAACAGTTGAGCCATTAAAGAGCTTGTTGCTGCATATCTGAGACTCTCTTCTGTACTGGCATCGTGAATGATTTGATAATCAGCCAGTTCTGCCAACTTACTTTCTTCATTGCTTGTAATACATACACTTTTTGCATTATATGTTTTACAAATATGCATTAATTTCTCAACTTCTTTATTGTTTCCGCCGCTTGTAATCCCTATAAATAATGCGTCTTCTTGAAATGAACCAATTGTTCCAGAGATTAAATGTGTGTCTAATGAATGTTGAACATTTAATCCTAATCTCAAAAATTTCTGATAGAAGTCTTGTGCAACTAAATTTGATGCTCCTATCCCAAAAACGACAATTACTTTTGCTTGTTCTATCGCGCTGACTATTTGATCAACTGAATCATCGTCTATCGTATGCTCTGTCATTTCCATTGAATAAGTCGCTCGAGACATTAGTTTATGTTTTAAACTTTTAATCGTTTCATCTTTTTCAATACGTTTAAAAACACTTACTTCATCATCAGGAATATGTCTTGATATTGTGACTTTGAAATCACTTAATCCCTTATAATTCATCTTCTTTATAAATCTGATGACTGTTGCTGAACTTGTATTCGTATTATCCCCTATTTCTTGAGCACTTAGTTGCACCGCTTCATCTGGATAATCAATGACATAGTTTGCTACACGTTGTTCTTGTTTCGTTAATTGATTCATATGTTCTTTAATATACATTAATGGATTCATGATTCTACCCCAATATGTTTATTGTTTTGCTCTCATTTCTTTTGTAGTACCAAAGAAATAAGTGAATACAAATCCTCCTGCATATGCTGCAAGTAGACCAGCAATGTATCCTAAATACATATTATCAGAAATTAATGGTAATAAGCTAATACCACTTGGACCAATCGCTACTGCACCAATCTTACCAATCCCTCCAATGACTGCACCGCCAATACCGCCACCAATACAAGCCGTAATAAATGGTCTACCTAGAGGTAATGTCACACCATAAATCAACGGTTCTCCAATTCCTAATATACCAACCGGTAATGCACCTTTAATTAGATTGATTAAGTTACTATTCTTTCTACATCTAACCCATAAAGCAATTGCTGCTCCAACTTGACCAGCTCCTGCCATTGCTAGGATTGGCAATAAATAAGTCGCATGTGATTGGTTAATCATTTCAATATGAATAGGTGTTAAAACTTGGTGTAGTCCAAACATAACAAGTGGTAAGAATGTCGCCCCTAAAATAAATCCACTAATTGGACCACCAATGGCTAATACCCAGTTAATTGTTCCTACTAGACCGTTTGATACAAATCCAGCAAGAGGCATAATTAAGAAAATTGTAGCAAGTCCCATAATGAGTAATGTAATGAAAGGTGTCACAATAATGTCTACTGCATTTGGAACGATTTTATGTAATTTACGTTCTAAAAGAGATAAAATCCATACAGCAAATACAACACCAATAATCCCACCTTGACCTGGTGCTAATGGTTGACCGTTAAAGATATTTTTAATTGGACTTTCAGGGTTCATGCCCATTAATAATGTCGTTCCACCAATGACACCACCTAATCCAGGTGTTGCTCCAAATTCTTTTGCAGCATTAATACCAACATAAATTACTAAATATGCAAATAAGCCATTTTTAATAATATTCAATACATCAACATACATTTGCCAAGTACCGGCATCTAATTGCTTACCAACAATCATATTAGATAAAACTGCTGCAATACCACCAATTAAACCTGCACCTACGAATGCTGGAATTAAAGGTACAAAGATATTAGCAATGGATCTCAATATCCTCTTAAACTTACTATCATTGCGTCGATTAATATCTTCTTTAACAAGTTTTGCTTCATGATTTACACGTTCTTTATTACTTTTATGTTGAATCTCTTCACCTAGTGGCACACCAATCATACTACTCATTTCATTGGCAACTTTATTCACTGTTCCCGGGCCAACAACAACTTGAAGCATGTCATCTTCAACTATCCCCATCACACCATCTACAGCTTTTAAACCTTCAATATCCACTTTAGAATAATCAATAATACTCATACGAACACGTGTCATACAATGAATGACTTTTTCTAAGTTTTCTTTACCACCAACATGTTCTAGGATCCCTTTAGCAATCATTTGTTCTTTCGTCATCTAACTCATTCCTTCCTCATTAGATCTAATAAATCCATTATTTTTATTTAAAATATTCATTGCTTCCACTTTAGAAACATGATTTAATCCCATCACAATCGCAACTTTTACTTGTTTATCACTTTCATAAAACAATTCAGTTGCTTCACCTTTGTTTAATCCCGTTACCTCACCAATAATGCCAATACTTCTTTCTACAAGTTTCTCATTTGTAGGCTGTACATCAATCATTAGATTCTGATAAACCTTACCAATACCAACCATAATGCCTGTCGATATCATATTTAAAATCAACTTCTGTGCAGTACCTGACTTTAATCTTGTTGAACCAGTTAGAATCTCTGGACCTACTGACACATCAATAGGATGCGTTGCAATCTTGCCGATAGCTGAATCTGGATTGCATGAAATTGATCCTGTTAATGCACCAACTTTATTTGCATAATTCAAACCTCCAATAACATATGGTGTCCTACCACTCGCTGCAATACCGATGACAATATCTTTACTCGTAATATTTAAATGTCTTAAATCACTTTCACCAAGTAAAGCATCATCTTCAGCACCTTCAACAGCAACCGTCATAGCTTTCTCACCACCAGCAATTAAACCAATCACTTGATCTGGCGTTGTACCGAAAGTAGGGACACATTCAGCAGCATCCAACACACCTAAACGTCCACTAGTACCAGCCCCCATATAAATTAGGCGACCACCCATTTTAAACCTTTTCGTACTCTCTTCAATTAAATCAGCAATGAGATGTTTCACTTTCTCAATAGCAATTGCAACCTTTTGATCCTCTTGATTCATCACTGTGACAAATTCAAGTGGACTTAACGTATCAAGCGCCATCGTATGCTCATTTCTTTGTTCTGTCGCTAACTTGTTTAAATCCATATGCTCACTTCCTTACAAATTTAAATTTTGTACCACTATCAATAAGTTCGATTAAATCTAAATCTTCTTCAATTACATTTCCAATAACATTCACAGCTTCATTTGCAGGTAAATCACATTTCGTAATTTGAAGTTCATTCATATATCTGCCATATAAATGATTATCTAAAGTAATTGAACCTTTACTACGTTCGATACAATGATTTGGAACAACTTCATCTTTAAATAACTTTCTGTGATCCTTTGACCTAACAACATCACGAGCAACATCCAGACGATTATAATGAACCATATCAAATAAATAATCATAGCCATTATCAATCTCAGCTCTCAACATTAGACAATCACCAGTTATATAATCACTTAACACATCCATCTCAAAATCATTAATTGCTGTATCACCAATCACAACGATATCAACAAGCATATCCTTTAACTGTTTGTATGCAATAATCTGCTTCAAATCTCTATGATTCTCAACAGTAGGCAACCCTTTACAAACCGGACCCCTTAAATCACTTCCACAAACAAACGCTAACAGATTCACATCAGGAAAATCCCTTTTCAATTCAGCATTCTGTTTATAAAAGAAATCAGCATCCAACCCAGTTTCAGGACGTGGATAATAATTATGCATCACAATCACTTTCGAGTAATCAAAGTGCATATCCTTTAAACCTCTGAGAACACTTAATGCATCTGTACTTGCATTTAAAACAACTTTTGAATGCTTACTCCAATTTACAATTCGCTCCAAATCATCAGACTCGTCAAATCGAACTGCATCAAACCCTAACTGATCTTCATCATTTATTCTTGCTTCAATTTCATCAAAAATTCTAGGATTAATATCAACAATTAAAGTCGCTTCATTCCCAACGAAATTCTTTAAATCTTTCAATAATTGAAACTTGTCATTGATATCCTCTTCAGGAATTTGTAATGAAGTAAAGATTGTATTAAATCCCTTGTCTAACATCTTTCGAATGTACGCTGTATCTATGTTACTTAAATAAACTGAGAATCCTAGCAAGTAATCATCTCCTACGTTTGTAATCGGTTACATTATAACATTTCAAGAAATTAAATTTCAATATATGTTTTTATTTAACTATAAAAAGAAATAATATTTCAATAAAAACCAATAAAAAAGATCCAAATAAATGGATCTTTAAAACGGAAACAAAACTCATTTATTCTTGTATTAATATTTCTAAAAATTATTTCTTATAAACCTTTGAATCAAATATTTAAAAATTGATTACTCTTCTTTCCCATCCTTAAACCCTTCATACCCTTTGAAAAATGTCTTTCCACCCTCATAGTCCGTTACGCCACTCCAGCTACCAATACTAACTTTTTTACATTTAGGTACTTTCACCCAAGTGTTTTCATCGCACGAAAACATATAAGTATCTTTGTTCGTATATACATTTACGTAATAAATATAGCTATCTTTCGGTCGGTTAAATCTTGAGATTAAAGGTGCGATTCCATAAATGGTTTCTTCACGTTCAATTCTTTTATAATCTGGGCTATAAATCGTTTTAGCAGTCATCTCCCCTAGTCGTCTTGAATCTTCTTCAGTCGGACTTGACCAATAATTACCGATTTCTTTATAAATTAATATTGTTAGTGCTGGCAGTAACAATATCGACATAATAATCATATAAAATGTTTGTAATTTTATTTTCAGTTTTGCTAATTTGTGCATAAGTTTCGCGACTAAAAAAATGAACAAACTGCATATAATGATACCAACTGCAATTAGAATATATTCCATAATATTCCTCCTTTTGATTTATAATATCACAATTTACAAGGTGTGTTATTGATTCGTCTTAGTAATAAAAAAAATAAACAGGAGTTCAAATTTGAACTCCTGTTTACTATACAAACTTCTATAATTTCTACTTTTTGTTTATCAAATACTTAAGCCGTTTTTGCACTCTTATTATTATTAATAGTAAATTAACATAGCATTTAAATTTTATACTTCTCCCCATTCTTCTTAACTTTCTCTCTAATTATCTCTTCAATATCAAAGCCCATTTCTTCTGCCAATTGAATGCCATAGATAAATACATCAGCTAATTCTTCTGCAATATTTTCTCTATTCTTTTCAACAGCCTCTTCACTTGAGATCCATTGAAAATTTTCTAATAACTCAGCCGCTTCTAATGACAATGAAAGTGATAAGTCTTTTGGATTATGATATTGATTCCAGTTTCTTTCTGCTCTAAATTGATTGATTAAATCAATTATTTCTTTATTCATTATCTACACATCCTTTTAGAATATTATATAATATTTTTAACTGAAATTTACAGGAGTGATTGAATGATAGTCTATGAAGCGACAAAAAAAGAGTTTTTAAAAGATGTTTATGATGAAACACTTGTAAATAATATTATCAATAACTACAAAGCAAAAATCGGGAATATAAATGAACGAGAAGTACGTTCATGGGATAATTCAATGCAATATATGCACAATGTTATGATGGATCCTGAAATTCCTGAAGACTCTGGTGTTGCTATCGAATTCAAAATCCCCTATACATCTAAGCGTGTTGATTTTTTAATCAGTGGTAAAGATGATATCAACGCTAATGTAGTAGTTGTAGAATTAAAACAATGGAATAGCGTTGAAAAAGTTGATAAAGAAGGCATCGTTCGCACTAGATTCCAACATGGTTATGCGGAAACAACACACCCATCATATCAAGCTTGGTCTTATGCTTCATTAATTGAAGACTATAACCAAACTGTACAAAATGAAAACATAAAACTAATACCATCTGCATATTTACATAACTATATATCTGATATAGAAAAAGGTGATCCATTATTAGATAAAAGTTATTCATTCTATGTTGATAAAGCACCAATCTTTACAAAAGGACAGTCTGCGAAATTAAGAGCTTTTATTAAAAAATATATTAAATACGGAGATAATAAAGAAGGTATTTATAAAATAGAAAATGGGAAAATCAAGCCTTCAAAATCTCTACAGGATACATTATCAAGTATGTTAAAAGGTAATCAAGAATTTATTATGATTGATGACCAAAAGTTAATATATGAAACAGCTTTACAACTTGCAAATAAAGCTATTAGAACAAATACAAGACAAACATTAGTTGTTAAAGGTGGTCCAGGTACAGGTAAGTCAGTATTAGCAATTAATTTACTCGTAGAATTAACTCGTAGATCAATGGTCGTACAATATGTTACAAAAAACTCAGCACCAAGAGATGTATATTCAATAAAATTGAAAGGTGATTATCGAAAAACACAAATAGACAACCTATTCAAAGGCAGCGGCAGTTACTATAATGCACCAGAAAGTGAATTTGATGCATTAATAGTCGATGAATCACATCGATTAAATGCAAAATCCGGCCTATTTTCAAATCTAGGTGAAAATCAAATTAAAGAAATCATCTTTTCATCCAAATTCTCACTTTTCTTTATAGATGAACATCAAAAAGTAACTCTAAAAGATATCGGATCAATAGAAAACATCAAAAAGTATGCGGAAGAATTGAACAGTGAAATAACAGAAATGGAACTACAATCACAATTCAGATGTAATGGCTCAGACGGTTATTTAGCATGGGTAGATAACTTACTTGAAATCAGAAAAACAGCAAATGATAATGGATTCGAAGGTTTTGACTATGATTTAAGAGTATTTGATAACCCACAATTAATGTATGAAGAAATCCAAAAACTTAATTTAATAAATAATAAAGCAAGAATGCTAGCAGGATATTGTTGGGAATGGAAAAAAGAAGGTAAAGATAACTCAAATGTTAAAGACATAGAAATTCCAGAATACAATTTTGAAATGAGTTGGAACTTATCTAGTAAAGAACCATGGGCAATTGGTAAAAATTCAGTTAATGAAATCGGATGTATCCATACCACACAAGGGTTAGAATTTGATTATGTTGGTGTAATCATTGGTGATGATTTAAGATTTGAAGATGGTAAAGTCATTACTGATTTCACAAAACGTGCTAAAACAGATAAATCGCTCAATGGAATCAAAAGTGGTATAAAAAAAGATAAAGAATACTATACAAAAGCAGCTGATGATATCATTAGAAATACATATAGAACCTTACTCACAAGAGGACAAAAAGGATGCTTTATCTATTGTACAGATTATGCACTCAACCAACATATACAAACGAAAATCAAACAAATGCAATATACATACCAATTATTTAGCCAGACAATGTACGTTGCAGAAGATTTTGAGGAATATTAAATACAAATATAATGCATAAAATTAACCTACTAAGATTCAATATATGATATCTTAGTAGGTTTAAAATTAGTAATTTATTATGAAGATAAACTATATAGCAATATTAATAAATAATTATTACATAATTAAAACATCTCCCCTGTAATCGATTCAATTGTTTTGATAATTTCTTTTCTTGATAATTTATCATGGAATTTCTGATTTTGATAATTTCTTAAACAATGATAACATGATGAATCTTCATCGCATTCACAATTTTTCAATTTGTCTTTAGCAGTTCTAAATATTTCTTCGATAAGTGATTCATTCTTAGAATCAAATAATCTTTTTACATGACCAGCACCGCCAGGAACATTGTCAAACAAAACAATATTAGTTTTTTGTACATCTTTATCGAAGAATACTTCAGTAGTACCTGAAATGTCTTTTCTTTCAATATGTAAAGTAGTACTAATACTATCAAGCAACGCATGCAGTAAACCGATTCTCGAAGTAATATCTAGTACAATGTCTAATTCTATTACTAGTACATCTGTTTTAAAAATATGACCTAATTGAATATCTTTCGTTACTTTACCATCACATTTATATCCGTACTTATTCTTATGACTTTTAACCCCTTTTTCATGATTAACTGTGTAACCACATTCTTCACAAGTTCTAAAATTAACTTTACTAACTAGCATTAATTCATCATTTTTAGAAGACTTAATTTTTATACCGTATTTCAAGAATTTTTCTTCTACTTCCACCGAAGAATTACCTACATAAAAAACATCACTTCTTGGACTTGAAATAGGTGGTAGATCTTTTGCTACTTTTGATTCGTATTCTGCTGTAAATCCTTGTCTAGGAACTAGCATTACTTCTAATCGACCATTTAAGTTAGATCCACATAAACGACAAGTCTTTAGATTATCTTTCTTTTCTAATAACGCAATATTAATGTGCTTACAACTAGCCTTTGTACATTGTACAAGTGCATATTCTTCTAACTTTATAGCCTTGTTTCGTTGTAAATTAATATATCTGCTTGTATAGATTTTTCCATCTGCGATAACTTGAGAACCTGGAGCATACTCACTGATTGCTTGACTTAAATCTCTTGTTAACCTTAGTTTTTTCAAATTGTTATTTGTATTCAATTCTACTGTATCAACTGGAAATCCATATTTAGGCAATACATTTTTTCTACTAAGATATGATATTATTCTTTCTTCTTCAAGACTTCTTCTTGCTTTTTCCACATTATTAATTTCGAGAATATCGTATTTTCTATTTTTAGAATTGATGTGTGCATCTATAATATTTTCTAATTCTTCTATTTCTGATTTGTATAAAATGTATTCTTGCATTATAGATGATTCATCTGTTTTTATTATTTCAAAATATACATCTAAGTAATCCAAAGATTTCTCAGGACAAACTGATTTCATCTTTTTTCTTAATACACTCTCGTTTTCTTTAATAAATTCTAATAATAATGTGATTGTCTTTTCATCAAATAAATTTTTTACCTTAGAGAATGATTCAGGATTTGCTCTCCAAAACTCAGAAAGAACGACTGCATTTAAATGTCTATTCAATATTTTTTTATTGTTTCTATCAAATATTGGTGGTGTTATTTTCCCTCTAATCATATCAAGTGGATATTTGAAATAATTTAAATCGTGACTCGAATTTGCACAGAAAGTCAATATAAATGCTGCTGCGTCTGCACTTCTTCCAGCCCTTCCAGCTCTTTGAACATAGTTAGCAGGTGAAGGTGGAGTGTTTCTCATAAAAACTGTCTCTAAGTCACCAACATCTACACCCATTTCAAAAGTTGTAGAGCAACTTAGTATATTGATTTTCTTATCGATAAAGTTTCTTTGATATTCTTTAGCAGTATGAGGATCTATTTGAGCGGTATGCTCTTTAATAATCAATCCTTCTAAATAATTATCAGAATAGATGTTGCTATAATGTATGTTTTCAGAAATTGACATAGGACTTTCTTTCTTTGTTAATCCTTCATTTAAACAATGGATACAGATGTTATTCATTTTATAATGCTGCGTTTTTCTACAAGTATCACATTGAAATATTTCAGCATTTCTTTTATCTCTAATAATAATTTTAAAACGATTAATTTTATAGTTGCTTTCATTAAACTGTTCTAATTGATTATGTGTATTACTAAAATGATAAACAAAACCATTCAAAAATTCTTCTAGACTCGTTTCTGTCCCAAATATTTGTTCATTCATATTTTCACTAAGTAAATTTCTCATACCTTTTAGAAATTTTTTAGATTTTTTAAATGAATCAATTTCAAAATTATATCCATTACTATTTTTCGTTCTAAATATATCTACTAAGTCACTATCTGAAAAATTCACAGGCGTTGTCACTGCATGCTTATCTATAAAAGGTTTCATTATATAATTGTATATTCTAATATTTTCTTCTCTACTGAGATTTTCATTGAGTTCCATAAAATCATCTGTCTCAAAGTCAATATACATGTCAATCAAACCTAAATTTTTCAAACTATTTCTGTCACGAGCAACGAACTCATATAATAATATTTTATCTGCAATGATTTCCACATTTTCATTAATATCATAAAATTTCATATGCTCTTTTACTTGGTTAGAAAGTATATTTTTAATATCAACGTATTTATAAGCGTTATTCGTGTTTATTAATTTTTCTTCTTTTGCTATATCTAATGACTTTAACAACAATTTCTTAGATAATATCGCATTATGTCTATCTTCAAAATACGATGCAAAATGCGCTGCTTGTTGTCTGCTATCAGAAAACACTAAAAACTGCTTAGGATATTCTACTTTGTTTGTTACTATATTTTTTTGATTTTGACTAAAAATAGAAGGTTTCATCACTTTATTTTCAATATTTTTTATTTTTCCTGGAATTATTTTATACAAGCTTGAAGCAACAACACTCGTTGATGCTCTTTTCCCGAAATAAAAACTTTGTACTAATCCTTTATTATTAAAAGCGTTACATGAAATGCATGTAGAAATTTTTTCGCCATTATTTTTTATTTTTTTAACTAAGTAGTATTCAGTTGATTTTTCATTGTTTGTAACTTGTTTGATAGGCACAACTTGACCTCTATCAGTGTAGAAATGATAAATTTCATACTCTTTGATTGATAGATAATCAATATTTTTAGTTAGCATATATGTTTGAGGATTCTCTAATTCTTTATCTTGTACAAATTTTCCAGTTTCTATATTACCCGTTAAGTAGATTTGTCCACAATACTGACAAACAGAGATTTCATAAAAATTTATTCCATCACTATCATTTTTAACTGGCTTTAACCTTACTTCTGGATTTGGACCAAATTTTACAAAACAGCCTTCAAGCGTTCTAATAAACATATGGTATTTTGAATCGAAAGGTTTCACACCATTGCGTTCTGCTTTCGATGCAATATCTACAAATATTTCTAATCGTTTATCTGTTATATCGTGTTGTTCAATAATATAATTAATAGAAGGATTCTCTTTAATTGTATTTCTAACATCATAGTAGAACTTATCTTTCGTTACAATATCAAATAAAATTTCCGAAATACTGTCGTATATTGTATCGTTGTTAAAATGTTTTTTATAAATATTTTTTATTTCTTTAACATCTTCAATTTTACTATGAATTTCTTTATAAAATTCTTCTGGTAACATTTCTACATTTTCTGGTGCTTCAATACTTTCTCTTTCTGCAAATAATATAGAATCATGATCAAAAGCATTACTGTTTGTTAAATTATTAGCATAATCTACAATTTTATCTACAGAATTCTTATCGCCTAAAGTCGCACTCGTTAATATATATTTGATAGGGTGCAGAGGTTTTATTGCTACTCTCAAGCGAGAAAGTAGCATAGATACTTCAATTCCTAGTGATCCGTAATAAGTATGGGCTTCATCTAATACAATATTTCTCCAATGATTCGAATTTTCTCCTTCAAAGAATGTTTTGTCATCAGGTCTAAGAAGTAGATATTCTAACATTGAGTAGTTTGTTATTATTATATTTGGTGGTTCAGCTTTCATTGCTTCCCTTGAGATTAATTCATTTTTAAGTGGTTCTTTACCTTCAATTTCTTTATATACATCATAAGCTTTCTTTTGAGTATTCTCTGTTTCACCAGTATAAATACCGTATGTAATATCAGGATAATTTTTTAAGTAAGATCTTATCCTTTTAATCTGGTCTGTTGCGAGTGCATTCATAGGATAAATAATCAGCGTTCTTACACCAGGCGAAAGTGTACCTGCTTCTTTTTCTTTCATCAATTCATTCAATATAGGATATAAAAACGATTCCGTTTTACCTGAACCTGTACCCGTTGTAATAACTGCACTGCGTTGATTTGTAGAGATTAAATCAATTGCTTTCTCTTGATGAAGATATAAAGGTCTATCTAAATATATAGCTTTATTTTGTTCAGTATTCAACTTTCTATATTCACTGCTTAATACATTTAAATCAATCAACTCATTTAAAGTTTTACCTTTTAAAAATGAGTCTGTAACATCAAGAAATGGTCCATTCCCTAATTGTTCTTCATCTAAAGCTTTTATAAATAATTCATTAATTTCAGAGTCATTAATAAATCTAGATGTTTTAATATAGTTTTTATAATTGATTAATATTTCATCGACTGATTTTAATGGTGTGAACATAGATTATCTCCTCTCAATAATAAATTCATCAATAATGACATACCTTTTGGAATCTGTAATATCATAAGATGTATGGATTTTTCTTGTATATGCATCTAATATTAAATATTCTCCAAACTTATCAACCGCTTCGAAAAACATTTTCTTTTTCTTTTTATTTCGGACTTTGCAAGTCAATGGATTTATACTATCTAGATATATAGGTTTTTCATTATTCTTTTGATTCTCGAAATATAATTTACCACGATAATTTCCCTCTTTAGTAAACTTAATAAATTTAATATAGGTGTTTTCAATAGGTATTGTTGAACCATTACATAGAACAGCGTTAATTAAAATACCCCTTTCGAATTCTGCAAGAAACTTATCTCCTTTATGAAATGAGTTGCTATAAATGATTATTTTTTCCTTGGAGAAAAATTGATTCATTTTAAATATTTCAATATTAAATACAATATGTTCTACATCAGGAAAATCAAATTCTACTTTAGGTGCTAATTTTTTCTCTTCATAAATATTTTTTGAAGGTATTGATAATGCTATTTTTAAATCTTTACCACCATAATAAATTGTACTAATTGAAAGTTTTTCCCTAAACGGAACTGCAATTACATCGCATATTTCAGGCGTCTTTATTACTTCAAATAAACATACATCATCACCGTCAATATTGTAATAAAGTGATTGCTTACTAAAATTTTCATGATATCGTGCTAGTGAATATTCAATCCAATTATTATCTAATTGCTTTTTATTTTTACCTAACCTCAATAGTTGTTTGTTTTCTCCTATTTTCCAAACAACGTTACCATCTATCCCAATTGTTTCTAGTGAAGTTAAATTAAAATCTTCTATCCAATATTTATCCTCAAAATTGACGGTATTGTTTACCTTTATTGTAGGTAGAGTAAATACTAAACTAGCTTCTCGATCTAGTTTTAATTTAAAAGTCCCTTTATCATTAAGCGGTAGTATACAATTTGTTGATGTTAATATAGATTTATCATTCAACAAACATTTTGTAAGTGTGGCATGTGTATCATTTTTATAAATTTTTCTATCAAATGTATAATCTAATGTTCCAACATAGACAATATTTATATGGTAAACATAATATTGACTACCTTTTCTAACTAAATTAACTTCATAAAATTTTTCATCATAAGGAATATCATTTATTTTCATAAATTTCTTAAAATCAAATGATATTTCTTTATTGTCTCCATATCTGTTTTTCATTTCTAAAAAGTCAATATTAGATAAATCATATAACTGTTTATTAATTTCAATTGAGTAATCATAAATATGTTCTTCTTTTGCTAAACGAATATAAAATTCATTCCATTTTGAAAGTAACTTGTAATTCTTATCATTTTTATTTAGTACAACATTTTTAATAAAGGTATCTTCTGAAAATCCTGTTTCAAATATAGGTTTTTGTGAACTAATGTAATAACCATCAACATATATGACCTTCTCTTCACTCATGATGGATTCAAAATAATATATACCATTTTCATAATATAAATAATCATTATCAATATTACCTATTGATTTAATTGGTGATTCTGAAAGAATATAAAATTTCTCTTTATCTTTTATAGTGCTCGTATTAATGAATTTCTTCTTCTCATTAAATAATAAGAAATTTTTAGAAAATGATTCTTTTGAATCATATAATACTTTCTGCTTATTCTCCTTTTTATCCAAATACGTTATTTCATAATTGATATTTGTTGAATATTTATCAATATGTACTTGCATTGATTGTGTACTATAGAATCCTTCATTTTCAACAATTTCAAGCATTTTTGTAGTGTATTTCTCACCATTAACGAAAATGTTGAGTTTATGAGTTTCTATATTCTCTTCTTTTATTTGATATTCTGGAACGTGAACAATCATACCATTTGATTTTAATTCCAATCCTTTATGTTCATGATAATTATCATTAGATGCTTTTGTGGATGGTTGCTTATAACGTCGTTCAATGATTTGTTCTTGTTTAACTCTGTCAAATAACGCTGAATATTTTTTATCCAAATATACAGGCCATTTTCCATAATTAATATCATGTATGTATTTTATCCAATGATAAGTATATTTAACGACGTAATATGGTGAATATTCTAGAGCATATAAATAATATTTGGGTAGCCTTTGTATAATAGTTGTATATTTTTTTGTTCTAATACTATATCCATTTTTTAGATAATCAATTGAGGTATTTCTCAACTGCTGCATAAATTTTTTAAAGTTATTTAAACTACCGTTTTCTTTTAAATATCTAAAATAAATTTCTACAAATATATCAAACATTTTTTCCGCATTATCAGTAAATAGAATATTTTGTAGTAATATACTATCCTTATAGCGCGTATTATCATTTTCTAGAACTTTTAATGAACCTAAATTCATTAAATCACTTTGTATACTATTCTTGATTAAATTTATGTTTTTTGATTTGCTACTCAATTTTATATTATTTAAAAATGAAACAAACAGTTTATCTGTTATCTCATTGTCATCATCGTAATCATAAAAAGCGAAATTTACTAAACAAAAGGTAATTAACCGATTCTTTTCATTAGTATTAAACGGATATTCTCTAGGATTAAGAATAATATCTCGAATAAAACTCATTAACTGTTGATAATTTTCATAATCAATGTTCACCTGTCCGTAAACGAACATGTTATCACTTTTTTTAATTTCCTCCGAAATTTTATCTAGTAATTGTTGTGCGTATTGTATCATCCCATCACCTTTTAATTTATATACTTATTCTACCTTACACTTATATTACTAAAACTTATTAAATAAATATTGAAAAAATATAATTTTTATTAGATTTATATTTCCTTCTAAAAAAACCAGCACTTCATAGAGCTGGTTTTTAAAAAACTTATCAAGTTAAAATTTCTTTTTAACAACTTT
This sequence comes from Macrococcus sp. DPC7161, assembly GCF_004117835.1. GTDB lineage: Bacteria > Bacillota > Bacilli > Staphylococcales > Staphylococcaceae > SDSC01. The sequence goes on from NZ_SDSC01000009.1 coordinate 21,984, forward strand.
ACTTTCATTCCCAGATTGATCTTCCAGATGCACTTCTAAAGTTACACCTTTTGGCTGCTTACTCATCCTTACAAAAAATTTGCCTTCACTATTAACGATACCTGTTCCTATTAAAATATCTTTTCTATAAACATAAGCAGTTGTTCCATTTTCCCCATAACCTGATAGCTTCTTTCTGTCTTTACTTATAATAAGTTTTGATGGTTTAGTTGGTGGTACATCATCTGTTATTGTTTTAGTGATATTTTTACTCATATTTTTAGTCGCATCAACTGCTTCAAATATTACAACTCCACCATACTTTAACATCAGTTCTTTTGTTCTAGGATTGTATTTAGGTATTTTAGTTTTGAAGTTACCTTTGCTATCGACCTTCACTGTTTGTTGGTAATGAGCATACCATGAATTTGTAGATGATCTGATATATAGAGTAATACTTCCACCTTTTTCATACTTCCCAGAAACAATGCCATTTGATAATTTAATTGTGTTTACAATTGGCGGTTTTGGCGGTATACCATTTTCTATTTTAATCTCTTTTTTTACTGATTCTACATTTCCATCTGAAATTGAAAAGTATACTTTAGAGTTTAGTTTTTGCTTTGGAAATTTAACTTTACCATTATAACTACTATCTCCCTTTTTACTAATCGGTGTGTTATAAAGCACCTTCCCAGCTTGGTCATACATTTTTAAAAAAAATTTTTTATCCCCCCAGTTATAAGGCGCTGTTCCTATGATTAATACTTGTGAATCAACATTAGTTATTCTGCCACCTTGAGGTATAATTGTAAATCCATTCACTAGTTTTTCAACTTTGTATACTTTTTGAGTTTTAATCTTATTTCTATCCAATAAATTGATTTTTACAATGTCATTTTCTTTTACTTTAGGAATTTCTATAAATGTTGAAAGTGTACCATCAAAATCACCATAATTTACATTAGAGACCTCGTTTTCATTAATTACAATAGATATATTGTTAATTTTGTGTATTTGGAAATTTAATTTTTCCATTCCATCATAAATACCACTAGTGAATAACTGGAAATTTTCTTCAGCTTTTGCAAATTTAAAATTCAACGAAAATAGTACGATTAAACATAAAATTATTTTCTTCATTTATAATTTCTCCTTTTAAATGTATATATTACAATTACATCTTACACTATACTATTATTGTATTTTATGGAAGTGGATTGTACAATATATCATTTATCGTTTTGTACAATTTTTTATAAAAAAATCCACCTCTATCTTTTGATAGAAGTGAATTTCTAAATTATCGTCTTATATTGTGACTAGGAGTCAATCTAATTTAAATATGCTTCAACTTTCTTAATATCTTCAACTTGCTCTATTCGATCAACTAGTCCACCTGAAATAATAGGTATTTTTGTAGCTTTATAAATATCTTTAAACAGATAAGATGTTAACACTGGCATAACTTCTATCGCATCTGGTTTAGATTTCTTTGTTGTTGAAATGATATTATCAAACATATTGTAGTCCGCTAAAAAAACCTTTGAATCACATAAATGTTATTTTTCTTTGCCAAATTAACATGACTACTTTTGGTAGTAATAATACCATCTGGTTTTACGACATTCTTTAAATACTTAAATCCAAATTCATCTAATTTTAACCCTTTAATCATTTCTACATGAATGTATACTTCTAAATCATTATCATGAAACAATTGAACGATGTCTTTAATATTTATAAAATCACTGATTAATATAAACACAGATTTTATATTTTCTTTATACTTTATTACTTTTTCAATATCTTTATGCCTGACAATTGAAGCAATCACTTTTTTATCTGATTTCATTGGCATGTCAAAGGTTCCTTTCGTATTGAACTTATTAATATCATTATATTATTATCTCAATGAGAACCCAATGATATTAATTTCAACCTTTCAACACCCGACATAACTCTCCTATTTCCTTAGGGCCTACCTGACAACATCCACCGATGATTTTGACACCTTTATGCTTCCACCTTACAGCCGCTTCATATAAATTCTCGTCTATTTGATCAATCCATATTTTCTTGATGCCATCATACTTTCTACCACCGTTTGGATAAAGTATCAATGGTTTTTCACTATGTTCTATCAAGGTGTCTAAGGCGCCATCTATTATTTTTACACTTGTGCAGTTGACTCCGAACGCATATACGTTATCAATGGTATTCACTACTTTACAAACTTCTTCTATTTTTGAACCATCTGATAGGTGTTGTGTATCTTTCAAAGTCACACTTATCCAAGCCTCTATTTGTGGATAGTCTTTAAGTAATGTCTTCACTGCTTTGATTTCTTCAAGCTTGGGTATGGTTTCAAATGCAAAAACGTTAATCCCTGCTTGTAATAATATATCTAGACGTTCTTTATGATACTGTATATAGTCTGATTCTGTAATAGAATAATCTCCTGTATATTCTGAGCCATCACTTAGCAATGCACCATAGGGTCCTAGGCACGCACCTACTAGTGTGTTTTTATTTGCTGCTTGTTGAGCGAGCTTTACGGAATGTATCAATGCAATTGTTGCATCTTCTTTAGTCAATCCAATGTTTAAAAACGATTGTACTGATGCTTGATAAGTATTGGTTAATATAATATCTGCACCATTTTCAACAAAAGCACGATGTACTTGATAAATTCCTTCTGGGTGCGTCGTCAGTAAATGTGATGACCATAATGGATGGGCGATGTCATAACCGAATTGTTCGATGGTTGTACCAAATCCTCCATCTAGTATTGTAATGTCTTGTTTTAATTTATCTTGTAGCTGCATTGAATACACCTCTTCTCTTCACAATATAATGTATCAATCCAACAATGATACAAAACGGTAAGCCAATCAATGTCGCAAGGCGTTGGTTCGGATCAAAGAGTACGCCAATTGTAGAGATTAAACAAAGTGTAAAGCCTATTACTGGTAAGATATAAGCACTACTTTTTGTCTCGCCACTTCGTTTCAATTGATTAAACCTTGCCACACATATACTCATCCAGACAACAACGACAGCGAATCCTGCAACGGACACGAGTACTAAATAAACGGTTTCTGGAGCAATAACACTTGATAACAAACTGAGCAAAGCACCTACTAAACTAATCAATGTAGCATTGACTGGCATACCGTTCTTATTTAAATTTCTCGCTATATTGAATACATGATCTCGTTCTGAAAGACTCCAAAGCATGCGACTGCTTGCGTACAATCCTGAGTTAGCAGCTGATAGTAATGCTGTTAATATCACAAAGTTCATAATATCCCCGGCATATGGAATACCGACACTATCTAATACTGATACAAATGGACTTCCCAATAAATTGGCTTTATTTGTTGGAAGTAATAACACCATCACAATAATCGTTCCTATAAAAAGTAATGCTAGACGCCAAACTGTTGCACGAATGGTCTTCGGTATGACTGTTTCAGGATTTTTCGTTTCTCCTGCAGCAATGGCGATCAATTCTGTACCACTAAAAGCATAGTTCACTGCTAACATCGTGACGAATATGCCAAACATACCGTTTGGTACATCTAATAGTTTTTCAGATTGTGTGACTGGTTTTAATTCTGATGGTAATACGTTAAATAATACGAGTAATCCAATCACAATAAACATCATAATCGCTAATACTTTTACTAAAGATAACCAAAATTCTGTTTCTCCATAAATTTTACTGCTCGTGAAATTGATCAATACGATAATAACGATAAAGATTAAACTGAACAGCCAAACTGGAACTTCTGGGAACCATTTTTGAAATAGTATACCGCCCGCAGTGATTTCTGACCCTAGTGCGATTGTCCAACATAACCAATAACTCCATGCAACCACATGACCAATAGACGGGTGGATATAAATATTTGCATACGTGTGAAAACCACCCACATCAGGATGACTGACAGCAAGTGCGCCCATACACTTCATCACAATATAAACGAGCAAAGCACCAATAATATAACTGATAATCGTCCCTACTGGTCCAGCTTGTTGCAATGTATAACCCGTACTTAGGAATAACCCTGTACCAATCACACCTCCGAAACTTAACATCATCACATGACGTGATTCCATACCTCTTTTAAACTGACTCATCTGCATTCCTCCATAAAAAATACCCCTCCTAAAATAGGAAGGGTAACATCGATTTACACTCATATTTCAGGATAACCTGTTGGATTTAGCACCGTGCAAATGCCGGTTGCTGAGACTTCAAAGGGCCAATTCCCTCCATCTCTCTTTATAAGTTTATTTAATTGTTTTAAATCATAGCACTTTCATGATATAGCGTCAATAGAATTCTGAAAGTTCTAATTCTTTTAAATATATATGATTACTTATAATTTGTGATAACTATCTTAACTTATTCCCCAAACAAAAATTCATCGACATCTTTTCCTACTTGCCCAGCGATATGTGAACTGAACGATACGCCAATCAGTTGATTCTTTTTGTTAAATATACCTTCGAAATAGTGATTTTGGAATTTATAGTAAATGCTTGTTTCGTTTTCTACCTCTTGTATTTCTGAGTAATGTTTACCGTAAGTTTTAATGAATTGCTTTTTAGAAATTTTTCCTTTTTTTACCGGCATTTCAATGGTATATGTTTTATACTTGTCATTTAGGAAAATGACTGTATCATATTGACGTTTAATGTATTTAGATTTAACCTTTTTGTTCTCAAATGCATATGTCAATATCACTTCTGCTGACTTGTTCAGTGATTCTGCCTTTATTTTTTTCTCTACAGTTCTGCCGTTAACTGTCACACGCCCTTTTTTTACAGCATTCACAAATGCCTTAGTAGTAACATATTGATAGCTGTTCCCACTGTGTCCTTTCCATTTGTAGTAGTATCCTGCTGCATTGACTTGTGTAGGTTGGATCACTGTAATCATGATAAGTAGTGCCAAGACTATAAGTTTAAAATGCTTCATAAAGTTCTCCTTATTTTATATATTTTTATTAATTATATTAAATTTTTACATTAAATAGAATACCAACTAATAAATTTTTATTTATTTTCAAAAGTATTTTTAATGATAATATGTTAAATTACTGCATTTGTTGTTATTTTATACTAATAATTCTATTTGAATCTTTAGATAAGTCACATCCTTTAAAGTTACATAATTATATGATATAATAAATATGTAACATAAGGAGGTAGCTATGAATAAATCTTATCCGATTAAAGATCTTGATCGTTTAAATGATTATAAATCGTATTTTAAGTCAAAGAGTACGCGTGATTATTTGTTGTTTATGATTGCTTTAAATGTGCCTTTAAAGGTGAAGGACATTTTATTATTAACGCCGCGTGATCTTGTGATGAAGGATGCGCAGTTTATTTTTTTTGTGAATGATTTCAAGATTCGTTTAAACGTTTCAGATAGTGCGTTACTCTCTGATTATATTCAGCCTCTTTCTGAAGATGAATATTTATTTCAATCTTCTAGAACGAAAGCCCCTTTATCTAGGCAGCAATTTAATCGCATTTTATCTGCTGCTGCGAAACAACTTGAATCTCCATATACACTTTGTCCGAATGCTTTAAAGAAGACGTTTGCTTATCATGCCTATGTGCAGGGTATTCATATTATGGATATTCAACATATTTTAGGTCATCAATCGAAGTTAGAGACGTTTGCTTTTATAGATGTGTTACCTGAGTCTAAACGAGACATTCAATTAAATCTTTAATGAAAGGATTTGAATCATGTTATTGAGTATTTTTATATTTGGTTTGTTATGTATTGCTTTGATTTTGAGTTTTAGTCGGTTCTTATCGAATAAGATGATTACTGCGATCAGTTTGTTATATCCTGTCTTTACTTTATATGTTGTTTTATCGACTAAGGTTGGCACTGTTACAAGTTTACCTTGGTTACCTACTTTTGATATTCACCTGTCGTTTAAATTAGATGCTTTATCTTATTTATTCCTCATCATGATTTCTGCAATTAGTATTTTAGTGATGATTTACAGTTATTTTTATATGAAGAAGTACCCACGTCACGCTTATTTTTATAGTGCATTGTTGTTATTTATTTTGGCGATGAATGGTGTGGTGCTTACTAATAACTTGGTTTTACTCTATTTATTTTGGGAGTTAACGAGTGTTGCTTCTTTCTTATTGATTTCATTTCATTATGAGAAGTTTAAATCTTTTATGGGTGCGTTAAAGTCTTTAATCATTACGGTTATTGGTGGCACGTTTATGTTGATTGGTTTTATAGGTATCGGTTTTCTTGCCGATTCGTTTGAGATTGATCATATTTTATCCGCTTCTCTACCTCATACATCTTTGTTTTATTTCAGCATGTTTTGCATTATGTTCGGTGCGTTTACAAAATCAGCGCAATTTCCTTTTCATATTTGGTTACCTAGTGCGATGGAAGCTCCTACGCCTGTCAGTGCGTTATTGCATTCTGCCACGATGGTAAAAGCAGGTATTTATTTGATGTTAAAGCTGTTAACGATTTATGATGGTGACTTTGTGATTTCAATGACTATTGTTTCATTTGGTTTAATCACGATGCTTGTTGGTAGCTTTGTTGCGTTTACAAAGCATGATTTAAAGGCGTTACTTGCTTATTCTACAATCAGTCAGCTCGGTATGATGATGTTGATGATTGGGTTATTGGCACTGCCAGCATCAATGAAATCTGTTGAGATTGATAGTTATTTATATAATGGCTTAATCCTTTTAATCGTAAGTCACGCTTGTTATAAAGCGGCGTTATTTATGGGCACTGGCATGATTGATTTAATGACGGGTACTCGTGATATGCGCGAACTTGGTGGTTTACGTCAAGTAATGCCGATAACGTTTATTGTGATGAGTATTTCAGCGGTGTCGATGGCGGGATTACCTTTCTTAAGTGGATTTATCGCAAAAGAGTTATTTATTACTGCGATTTATGAGATTTATGTTGTGAGTCCTTTGTTTTTAGTGGTGCTGATACTTGCTGTTGTTGCGAGTATTGGAACATTTATTTATAGTTTCACGCTCATTATTCGTACGTTCTTCGGTAAACAAACGGTGCAAATTTCACGTTTACCGCGCGCTATTTTAGGAAGTCCGTTATTACTTACTGTCATGACGATTGTATTGTTTTTTATTCCGAATCTCGTGCAGCAATATTTGATTGCACCGATTGTAAATGAGCAATCAACGGAAGTCACTTTAAAGTCGATTCATGCCTGGCATGGCTTTACAGTGCCGTTGTTTATAACGTTGTTGATTTATATTGTTGGTAGTTTATGTGTGAAGTTTAAAGTTTATCAGTATGTGTCTTTTGAGCGATTCTCATTGGATGCTGTTTATAAAAATATGGTTTCATTTGCGTCTTTTATTTCAAATTCTATTTTAAAAGGTATTTTAACGAAACGTCTTAATACGTATGTTGCGTATATGTACATTTTCATCATTGCTTTATTATTGCCGTCTATCATTCGCTACTTTTCAATGCCAACGGTTCACTTCGATGCACCGTTTTACTTTGTTGTGATTGGTATTTTAATGATGGCGAGTGCAATCAGTCTCTTATTTGTACAAAACCGTATGTCAGCAGTTGTATTGATTGGTATTGTAGGATATGGCGTATCGATTTGCTTTATTTATTTGAAAGCACCTGACCTTGTATTAACACAACTGGTCATTGAAACGATCACGACGGTATTGTTCTTAGCATGTTTTTATCATATGCCGAACTTAAAGAAAGAAACGCATACGTTACTAGGACGAATGATGAAACATATCATTGCACTTGTCATGGCTTTATTGGTGGGTTATTTAATGCTGAATAGTGCAGATATGAATGTATTTGATTCGATTTCAAGTTATTACAACAATAGTTACGAGCTTGCTGGTGCTAAGAATGTGGTTAATGCGATTCTTGGTGACTTTAGAGCCTTTGATACGATTTTAGAAGGCGTTGTGATTATGATTGTGGGCTTCGGTGTCTATACGATTTTAAAGAAAGGAGCTAATTATGAGAGAAAATGATTTATTACTTGAGCAAATTTCAAAGATTGTCATCGTTATTATTTTAACTTTTGGATTTTATATCTTTTTTAATGGGCATCATGCTCCTGGTGGTGGCTTTGTTGGTGCACTTGTGTTTACATCAGGATTTATTTTAATGTTTTTAACGTTTGATGCGAAACGTATTAAAGCATTGTTACCATTTGAATTTCATAAATTAATTACGATTGGTGTCATTATTAGTTTCAGCGTACTGATCATCCCAACATTATTTGGACATCATCTTTTAGAGCACGAAGACTTTTACATTACCCTTCCTTTAATTGAAGAAATTCATGTATCCAGTGTTACGGTGTTTGAATTTGGCATTTTATTAACGGTTGTCGGTGTCATTATGACGATATTATTAGCGATTAGTGGTGATCAATGATGCTATTACTTATATTAATCACTGTTGTCTTAGTCTATGTCGGAATTCATTTGATTTTATCTAAAAGTTTAATTCGTGTTGTACTTGGTACGAGTTTATTGAGCCATGCTGCACACCTTTACTTGATTTCAATGTCGTTTAAAGGTCAAGATTTACCATTTAATGACGGTAAATTGCCAAATGTTGATGCCATCCCACAAGCTTTAATATTAACAGCGATTGTCATTAGCTTTGCGACAACAGCGTTACTCCTCGTATTAGTGTATAAAAACTATCAAAAGAATAAAGATAGCCAAATTGAAAGTTTAGGAGGTCTTGATGAATAATTTATTAATTTCACCTATTATCATTCCGATTCTTATCGGTGTGCTTACATATATTAAAAATACAAGTATTTATAAAATCGCGATATCGTTTTTAGCAGCGAACTTACTCATTAACACTTATTTACTAGCATCTGCAATCAAGCAACCTTTGATTGTAAGCCTTGGTGGCCATGGTATTTATGGCATTCAATTGTACGGTGATTTAATGAGTTTACTCTTTGTGATAATCAGTACAATTGTTGTGATGTCGATTTTAATTTTTCAATATATCAATCATGAAAGAGATTTTGAAGTACCATTTATGTTGTTTATTTTAGCCGGTGTGAATGGCTCGTTTTTAACGTCAGATATCTTTAACTTGTTCGTCATGTTTGAAGTGATGTTACTTGCGTCATTCATATTAATTGTGACAGGTCAAAGAAAAGAACAGTTTAAAGCAAGCATTACATATGTCGTATTAAACTTAATCGGGTCTTGGGTATTCTTAATTGCGATTGGTTTATTGTACCGTGTTTACGGAACATTGCATTTTGCACAGTTAGGTCAGCGTATGTTAGAGAAAGGCTTTATTGCTGAACATGGAATTATCGTATTATTGTTTGTCATTGTATTCAGTTTAAAGTCTGCTTTATTAATCTTTGTTTGGTTACCGAAAACGTATAGTGTCTTATCCTTTGAAAACGGTGCATTATTTGCGGCACTACTTACTAAAGTTGGTGTTTATGCAATGATTCGTACGAGTACGATTATTTTTGTACCTTATCAAGAGATGCTATCACCGATTTTACTAACGATGGCGATCATTACAATTTTCATCGGTATTTTTGGTGTGATTCGTTATCGTGACATTAAAATGATGTTTTGTTATCAAATCATTATCTCTATCGGTGTGATTTTTTATGGGATATCAACATTTAATACAAGTGGTATCAATGGTGCTGTCTTATATACGTTAAATGATATGGTACTAAAAGCCATCTTGTTTTTATTTGCTGGATTGTTAATTAGAAGATACGGCATTGTACGATTAGATAAATATCATGGCTTATATCGTTACATACCAGGCGTTGCATTCAGCTTTTTATTCATATTGTTTACCGTTGGTGGCATGCCATTTACCGGGGGATTTCCAGGGAAATTAATGATATTAAGCGCAACCGTACAAACACATCATATGCTTTTGAGTGTACCTTTAATCCTTGGACCATTCATCGGAATGCTCGCGATGATGCGCTTGTTTATTAAATTATTTTTTGGAGAAAGTGCACGTCAAGAACAAACGGATTCAATACAAATCCAACAATTACAGAAGCAATTTAATGCCAAGTGGTTACTTATATTAAGTTTATTACTTGTTTCTAATAGCTTTATTTTTACTGCTCATTATTTCGACTCAATATTGACTAATCAAGATGCAGCATCATACATTCAAAACTTTAAGTTAGGAGCGTGATATTATCGCACAAGTCGTTTTAAATTTATTCATCGCATTGATATGGGTATTGCTCGTTGATGAAGATCAAGTGACCTTGTCTACATTTTTTAAAGGTTATTTAATCGGTCTCGTTGTGCTATATATCATCCACTTGTTTTTAGGTAATGAATTTTACTTAAAGAAACTCATTACGATTACGAAACTGATTTTATTGTTTAATTATGAGTTGATTACATCGAGTTTCTCGACAATGCAGCACATCTTATTTACGCCTAACAGTGTTAAGCCAGGGGTAGTTACTTACGATACGTCACTGTCTAAACCTTGGCAAATCACCAGTTTAATCATGCTAATTATACTGACACCAGGATCTGTTGTATTAAGATTATCACATGATAATAAGCGTCTATTTATACATACACTACATGCAACTGAGACTGAAAATATAAAGTTACTTAAATCAATCAAACGATATGAACGCGTTATAAAGGAGGTTGGCTATTAATGAGTATATTGATTATAAAATTGGCATTAGCGATATATGGCATTGCAATATGTATCGTCGCTTATCGCATTATTAGAGGACCATCATTACCTGATAGAATTGTGGCACTAGATACGATGAGCGCGATGATCATGTCTAGTATTAGTATTTTATGTTTATTAATGCATACAAAATATTTCTTAGAAGCCATTTTAATATTTGGGATATTATCATTTATTAGTACAATCGCAACATCACGCTTTATTGAAAGAGGTGTTATATTTGAACGTAAACGATAGCATTCACATAATATTAGCACTCTTAATCTTAATCGGAAGCATCATGGCTTTAATCAGTGCCATCGGAATCATTCGATTTGAAGATATTTATACAAGAAGCCATGCCGCTACAAAAAGTTCTACACTCGCAGTACTACTGACATTAACAGGGGTATTTATCTATTTCATCGTCAATGACGGCTATGTTAGCTTTAGGTTACTACTTGGTATTATGTTCTTATATTTAACGTCGCCAGTAGCAGGACACTTAATTACAAGAGCAGCGTACAATAGTGGTGTCGATATGAAAGTAAGCTTTTCTAAAGGGAAACATTTGAACGATTTGAATATTGAGAAGAAGAAATAAAATACGCGCCAATTCATCATACGATGTGGCGCGTATTTTTATATTTAGTTTCTTTTATAACCGAAATCAGGGATGCTTTCCCATCTTTCTTTTAAGTAATGTGCGACGGCTTTTGGTTTTCTATCGCGTGTGAAGATACCTTTCTTATTACCTTGTACACGAATGTAGCCATTGCCTGTTTCAAAGTCTGCAAAGTTCCATGTTTGTTCTCCGACAAAGTGTGGGTATTGATCGACCACTTCATGGTTTGCTTTATAGTAATTGACTTGGTATTCTTCTGTAAACATAATGTCATCGATTGCATGGTAACCAGGAATGGTATCTGCACCATACTCTGTAAACATAATTGGTTTACCTGGTTGACGTTTTGTCCATTCGTCGAGTTCTCGTTTTAATGCAATTTTTGCCGCTTCTAAATCACCTGATTGTGTATACCAACCGTAATATCTATTCAAGCACAATACATCTACCAAATCTTGTACTTCACAGTTTTCTGGTTGTGCCATTAAGATAGTTACAATGGTTACAGGACGTTTTTGCGGATCGAGTGATTTTGCGAGTTTCACGTAGGGTTCAAAGTACGCTTTCGCTCCTGCTTCATTTGATGCGGGTTCATTCGCGATTGACCACATCACAACAGATGGATGGTTTTTATCTCTCGCAATCAATTCACGGATGACTTGTTCATGTGCATCATGTGTTTTGATACCTTCCCATGTGTTCACTGAAGCTGTGCCACCTAATGATACTAAGAAGTTCAAATGTACACCGACTGCTGTTGTTTCATCGATTACGACAATTCCTTGTGCATCCGCTAGGCGCATCATTTCTTCTGAGTATGGATAGTGTGCGGTTCTAAATGAGTTCGCACCAATCCATTTCATTAAGTTGAAATCCATCACATTTGCAACTTCGTTTAACCCTCGTCCATTATAATATGTATCTTCATGTTTACCGAAGCCTTTGAAGTAGAATGGTTTGTTGTTGATTAAAAATTGTCCGTCCTTCACTTCTACAGTACGAATACCGAATGGTTCGATGTATTCATCAACTAATGTGCCATCTTTAATTAATGATACTTTCAGTTGATACATATATCCTTCAAGGGGTTGCCATAACTTTGGTGATTCGATTGTGATTTGTCCTTGCTCTTTGTCATGTGTTGCTACAACTTGGTCTTCTTTATCTAACACTTCGATGTGATATTGTACGCCTTGATCACTTGTTTCTATTGTGTAATCGATAATCCCTTTACCATCCACGATAGAAGGAACAATCGTGATGTCTTTAATGTATGTCTTAGGTGTTGTATAAATTTTGACTGGTCGATGTAAGCCGGCATAGTTGAAGAAGTCAAAGTTCGGTAAATTTTTCTTAACAGTTTTACCGTCAATCATTTCTTCTGTGTAGTTTCCTACAGGTAAAGTTGTATGATCTAAAATGTTATTCACAGACACGGTTAAACGATGTTTACCTGGTTGAAGATCATTTAACTCAACTTCAAATGGTAAGAAGCCACCTTTATGACGTACGACTTCTTTGCCATCCACATATACCACTGCTTCATGTGTTGCTGAACCGAATCGTAATACTAAGCGTTCATTTTGAAATAATGGTGAAATGATGAATGATCGTTCATACCAAACTGTTCCAACATGGTTTCTAATGTCTGCTAGAATCGATTGGTCATTGTAAGACCCTGGTACTGCGATAATTTTATCTGTTTCTAATGGTTTCGTTGGATCAATTGTTTGTTCATTTTCTAATTCAAACTGCCAAATACCATTTAAATCGATTAAGTTTCTCGTTGTTGTTTGAATTGGATATAACATATGTATTCCTCCTCTTATTAAACACCTGAATATGCGTGGAATCCACCGTCTACAGGTAATACAACACCATTCACAAAGCTTGATGCTTGTTTAGATACTAAGAATAATAATGCACCGATTAATTCTTCTGGTTCACCGAATCGATTCATAGGTGTCGCTGCTAAGATTTTCTCAGTACGTGGTGTATTTGTACCATCTTCATTTTTAAGTAATGCTCTGTTTTGATCTGTTAATAAAAATCCTGGTGCAATGGCATTCACACGTACGTTTGTATTTGCTAAATACACGCTTAACCATTCAGTAAAGTTACTTACTGCTGATTTCGCACCACTGTATGCTGGAATTTTAGTTAGTGGTGTAAATGCGTTCATTGATGAGATATTAATGATGGTTGCATCTTCTAATCCGACCATATCTTGACCGAATACTTGTGATGGTAAGAAGGTACCTAAAAAGTTTAAGTCGAATACAAAGCCTACACCTTTTTCATCAAGGTCAAAGAATGATTTCATCTTTGCTTGTGTGCTTTCAGGTGTGTAATATTCATCATCTGTTGTTGCAGATGGGTGATTCCCACCTGCACCATTGATTAAAATGTCTACTTTGCCATATTTTTCGTTGATTTCTTTTCTAGCTGCTTCTAATTGCGCTTTATCTGTAACACTTGCGACAACTGATAATGCCTCTCCGCCTGCTACTTTAATTTCTTCTGCTAACTTTTCTGCTGGTTCTGCACTTATTCCTAAAATGACAACATTTGCACCGCATTCAGCTAATGCACGTGACATATATGAACCAATCACACCTGCACCACCAGTTACTACGGCTGTTTTACCTTTTAAGTCCACTTGAAATGGTAACATTATTTTTCCCCTCCGTTACTTTTCTTCACTGCTTCGTATAAACCGTTTAAGTAAGTCGCACCTAATGCACGGTCGTATAAGCCGTAACCTGGTTTCCCTGTTTCTCCCCAAATCATGCGACCATGGTCAGGACGAATTGGTCCTTCGTAACCGAAGCTGTGCATTGCTTTTACGACTTCATACATATCGATTGAGCCCGCTTCTGATAAGTGTGCTGATTCTTGGAATGATTTGTCGCCTACTAATTTCACATTACGTGCATGCACAAAGTTAACTCTGTCTTTTTTACCGAAGTATTCAAGCATTTCCGGGAAATTATTGTTTCTATCTGCACCTAATGATCCTGAACACATTGTTAAGCCGTTGTATTTTGAATCATATAAGTTGATAAAGCGTTCCAAGTTTTCTTTATTTGTAATGATACGTGGTAAACCAAAGATGTTCCAAGGTGGATCATCCGGATGGATTGCCATCAGAACGTCTTCATCGGCTGCTACCGGTATAATTTTCTTAATGAAGTATTCTAGGTTTTCCCATAATTTTTCTTCGTCTACTTGTTTGTAATCATCGAATAAAGATTGTAAATCTTCTTTTGTATAACTTGAATCCCAACCTGGTAATGCTAATTCACCACTTAATGGGTCCATTTTCGCAATATCATTTTCATCGTAAATTAATGCTGTTGAACCGTCTGGTAATTCATAGTCTAATTTTGAACGTGTCCAGTCAAAGATTGGCATAAAGTTATAACATACAACTTTAATCCCTGCTTTACCTAAGTTACGTAATGTTTCACAGTAGTTCTCGATGTATTTGTCTCTTGTTGGTTTACCTAATTTAATATCTTCATGCACAGGCACAGATTCAATGACTGAAAGTTCTAATCCTGCTGCTTCGATTGTTGATTTTAGTTCGTTAATTTTTTCTAATGGCCAAACTTCTCCAACTGGAATATCATAAATTGCTGATACGATACCTTTCATACCAGGAATCTGGCGAATATATTCTAATGAAATCGGGTCATCTTTCCCGTACCATCTAAATGTCATTTTCATAACGAGTTCCTCCTAAATTAATTTAAAGTAGTTGTAAGCATTGTTGTAACAAATATTTTTAATCATTCTTTCTAATAAAACATCGTCATTTGGGACTTCTCCTAATTCAACGAGTTGTCCGATATGTGTACATAAAATGCGTCTGAAGTAGTCATGTCTTGAGTAAGATAAGAAACTTCTAGAGTCTGTTAACATACCGACAAAATGCATGAGCATTCCTTGATCTGATAAAGATGCCATTTGATTCAACATGCCGCGTTTTGTATCGTTGAACCACCATCCAGCACCGTGCTGAACTTTACTTTTCACACCAGGTGCTTGGAAGTTGGCGATCGTTGTTGTGACGATATCGTTATAAATTGGATTTAAGTTATACAATATGGTCTTAGGTAATTTGTCTTCAGTTGCCAACATATTTAAGATGTTATTTAAATGATAAGCAACATTGCTTTGATCATTAATTGAGTCATATCCTGTATCTCTTCCTAAAGCTTTGAATTGACGCGTATTGTTGTTGCGAATCGCACCGAAATGAATTTGCATTGTCCAGTCAAGTTCATGATACTTTTTGCCTAAATTAAACAATAAGTAAGTTTGTAATTGACCCATTTCTTGATGTGAGATACTTTCGTTGTTCAATGCTTTTTTGAAGATACTTTGAATCGCTTCTTCTGTATAAGTTTGATAGTTCAATTCACCAATACCATGGTCAGCAAGTTTTGAGCCTTTACTATGGAAGTAGTCAATTCTTTTGTGTAATGCTTCAATGAATGCATCAGCCGTTGTAATTGGGTGGGTGATTGCTTCTAAACTTTCAACAAATGCTTTGAATGATGGCTCTTGAATATTAAATGCATCATCTGGACGAAATGCAGGTAATACTGCTGCTGATAATGATTGTGATTTAATTGCATCATGTTCTTCTAAATGATTTAACGGGCCATCTGTTGTACAAATTAATTTAACGTTAGATTGTTGAATCAACGATTGTGTTGTAACATGATTGTCTTTTAAATATTGATTTGCTTGATGATAAATGGCTTCCGCATTTTCTTTAGTAAGTAATTCATCGATGCCGAAGTACATTTTTAATTCTAATTGTGACCAATGGTAAAGTGGATTACCGATTGCATTCTCTAATGTTTCAGCCCATTTGATAAACTTTTCAAGCGGTGCTGCACTTCCTGTGATATATTGTTCTTCAATACCTTGTGCACGCATTGCACGCCATTTGTAATGGTCGCCACCTAACCAAAGTTCTGTAATGTTATCAAAGTGATGATTATCTCGAATTAACTTTGGATCTAAATGACAGTGGTAATCATAAATCGGCATGTCTTTTGCATAATCATGATATAAATGCTTTGCTGTTTCATTTTGTAACATGAAATCTTTATGAATAAAACTCATGTAATTTCCTCCTTAATGTAATTCGTCTCGAAGTGCAAGTTCACTAACAATTTGTTTATGACGTTTATCTGTTAATTTATATAAGAATAAGAAGAGCAATAATGCCACTAAACAAAGTCCTGCTGGTAACAGGAAGTAAATTCCTCTTAATCCTTCTAAAGTACTTTCAGTTTGCTGTTGATTAGGTTGATACCCAATGACTGCTAACATTATCCCCGGAATGAAACCAGCTAAAGCTTGTGATACTTTACGTGTAAAGCTATAGCTTGAGTAAATAATACCTTCCGTTCTTACACCTGATTTCCATTGACCATACTCAACAACATCTGCGATAAATGCCCATGTCACAGTGTTCGGTATTACAAAGAAGAAACTTGATAATGCATTGAGTGTTAAGAATAAAGTTACATTGTCCCCTGACAGGAAGAAGTTTAGTATTTCAAATACAATGAACCCTGCCACCCCGATTAATGCTGTTGTTTTTTTGCCATATTTTTTGCTTAATTGCGTTGTTAAGAATAATGCCGGAATCAGTACAATGAAATTCACTAAACTAACAAAGCCAACTAGTGTTTCTTTTCCTAAAATGTATTGGAAATAGTACAGTTGTGTTGATTGCTTTAAGAACATTGCAGTAATAGTAAGTAATGTGTATGTTGCAAGTACTGCAAATGGTCCGTTCTTCACTAAATTCATAAATGCTTTTCTACCAACACCATGTTCGCCTTCTTTCTTCTCGCGAATAATGACATGGCGTTCTTTAACACCTCTTACACATAATAAATGGAATATGACACCTGCAGCTGATAATGCACCTACAACTACCGGGTACCCAATCGCAGGGTTATCAAAGTGCTTAACTAATGGAATTAACGATATACCAGTAACAAAAAGTGCTGATTGTGATCCAAAATTACGGAAGACAGATAATTGTGTTCTATCATCAGAATTTAATGTCATAGATGCCGATAATGATCCATAAGGAATATTTACAAATGAATAGGCAACGTTGAAAATTAAGTATGTTGCAAATGCCCAGATGACTTTTCCAGTGTCACTAAAGTCTGGTGATAAGAATGACACTGTGGTTAATATTGCGAGTGGCACCGTTCCATATAAAATGAATGGTTTAAATTTACCGAGTTTTCCTATTTTCGTACGTGAATCAACATACGTTCCTACACCTGTATCAACAAATGCGTCAAATAATTTTGCAACTAAAAATATTATCCCACCATAAACTGAAGATATACCGAGTACATCTGTATAAAATTTAAGTAAGAAAATCATACCTAAGTCAAACATCAGTCCATTACCAAAATCACCAAAACCATATGATAATTTCTCCATAAACTTTAACTTTGGTTCATTAATGTGTTCGAAACTTTCTTCTTTTCTTGTCTTAACTGATTCTAGGGTTTTTGTCATAATGAAAACCTCTTTCTTATCGATTAATTTCTTTATTGTTGTTTGAAATAGATCGAATTGTCTCTGGATGAATAAATTGATAATCTCCTCGAACAGTATGTTTGTAAATCATATTATTGATACCAAAATCAATGGTAGCTTGTAGGTCACTTTCACGAATCAGCTGATAAATCACACCAGCTGTGAATGCATCTCCAGTGCCAACTCGATCTAATATTTTTGTATCGTAACTTTTTGTTTCTAATATTTTATTGCCATCTGATATAAATCCTTGTAAGCGGTTACTTGAGCTGTTAAAAATTTTTCTTTGGGTGTAAGCAATGTACTTCACATCATACGTTTCATGAATTTTTTTAAGAATCGGTTGCAATGTTTCTGGTGATTCAAATCTTGATAAATTGTCTTTTATTTCTTGACCATATGCATTGAGTAGAGTTACGGGTTCATAACCAAACAGTACGTCGACATATGATAGTAACTCAGACATTTTGATTCTTGCTTGATGAAAGTCCCATAAGCTTGCACGATAATTTAAATCACAACTCACTGTAATGCCTCGTGCTTTTGCAAATTTTAAGATTTGTTGTATCAATTTATACAGTTGATCATTCACTGCACAACTGATGCCTGTAAAGTGAAACCATGTGACGTTTTGAAATGCTTTTTCTAAATCAAAATCTTCTAACATCAACGTTGAAAATACTGAATGATTTCTATCATATATGACTTTTGATGGTCTATATTCAAAGCCTTCTTCAACAAAATAACTCCCAATGCGACCTTCTTTTTGAATGATTTCTGTCGTATTGACGTCATATTTTTTTAATTTTCGAATGGCTTTCTCACCGAAATCATTGTTAGGTAAACCGGTCATAAAGGATGTCTGTAAACCAAAGCCTGAAAGCATGATGGCCACATTGGCTTCAGCACCTCCAAAACTGATATTCAGTTGATTGGTTTCTCTTAATAATTGATGATCAGGTGCCGTTAAACGCATCATGATTTCTCCGAAAGTTAAAAACATAACATCACCCTTTTATTTTTTCGTATTGTGTTACAAATCGTTTTGTATTTTCAATGATGATTTCATCTTTTCCGTCTTTTGCACCTTTTTGTAATGCACTACCGATACCAATTGCAAATGCACCATTGTTGTACCATTCATGCATATTCTCAATAGATACACCACCTGATGGCATCAGTTCTACTTGAGGGATTGGTCCGTGCACATCTTTAATAAATGAAGCACCTAATAAGTTACCTGGGAATAATTTCACCACGTCTGCTCCCGTTTTTAAAGCTTGTACAATTTCAGTAACAGAGCCACAACCCGGTAAATAAGGAATCGCATTTAAGTTACACATCGTTGCAATCTCTTTATCAAAATGAGGTGAAACGATGTATTTCGCACCACTTTGAATCGCGATACTTGCTGTCGTTGTATCCATTACTGTACCAGCGCCAATTAATAAGCGCGGATCTTCTTTTTGATTGAAATATTGAATGACTGAAACGGCATTTGGTGTTGTAAAGGTAATTTCAATGTTATATATGCCACCTTTAATGATTTGTTCTATCATATCGATTGCATCTTGTTCACTTTTACCTCTGATGACCGCTACAAGATAATTTTGATGAAGTTGATTCAATATCGTCATCTTTTTCATTCATGTTCCTCCTTTTAATTTTTTGTTTTTGTCTCCCAACTCAACCTCATTATAAAATTTGCAGCGAATTCTTCAATTTAAATTTAAAAAGTTTGTGAAATTCCAAATTTTATTGCCAAATAAAAGAAAAAAGACAAACGATGAAAACGCTTTAATACCAACGTTTATCGCTTATCTTTTTCAAGATGAATCATATTTAGTTTGTGAAAGATTTTCGTCACACATGCAGAAAAAATTGCTGATTTTCCATAAATTTTATAAATATATTTAACTTTTTATAACAATATTATACTAGATTGCGAAGTTTGTGAAAAAAATCGCAAATTATTTCTGTAAATCATTGTTTACTCTATTTGCTTTGCCTATAATCAAGGTGTGTTAAGGCTTACATTTTTCCAATTTGTTTCTTGTATTGCAATGGCGTTTGACCAGTAAATGCTTTGAAACACTTTGTAAAATAGCTTTGGCTTTTAAATCCTACATAGGTATATACATCAGATAACGGCATTGCAGTTCTTTCTAATAACTCAATGGATTTCTTAATACGCATATGATTGATAAAGTCAGAAATGGATTGATTAAGTTCTCGATTAAAGACTTTTGACAAATACGTATTTGAGACTTTCGTATATTCTGCCAACTCCTGCAATGTTAATGGTTTATCTAGATTTAATTCTATGTATTGAATCACTTTACTTACTATAGGAGAGTAATGCATCGCTTGTGCTCGATTTGCAAGCTCTGTATATTCTATTACTAATGATTTTGCGATTTCATCAAGTTCTTGATATGTAAGTGCATCATCAATTTGTCTTGCATATCTCGCAGAAACTTCATCAATGATCAGTACATTAGCACCTGATTTTTCTAGTGCTTTTCTACTAATCACATTTAAAACGTATGTTTTATAGCGTGCATTGTTGATGTCATTTTTCGTACGTTTCATACCAGAAACAAGCAATTGCATTTCAGCATGTAATTGATATGCCGCTTCAACGTCTCCCTTTTCAATGGCAATCAGCAGCTGATTTTCAATATTATAACGATGTTCAACGAGCGATAATTCATACTCATACTGTTGTTGATGATCAATTTGTGCTTCAATGACGCGATGAAATTTAAATGCAACGGATTCTACATCAAATAATTTCTTTTTACCTGTAATGAACTTTGTGGCCAAACGGCATAATGTTAATGCTTTCTTATATTGGCACAAAGGTACTTGTAATAAATATTGCTTTAAACTCAATAATTTAGAAATCGGTAAATTAGAGGCTTGCAGCATTTCATGACATGTCTTTTCACTTGGTCGTTGCTCTAAAAATGGCCCAATCACAATAATAGACTGTAATGCTTTATGCTTAAACATTAAATAATGCACATCAAAATGATTTTTATAATGATAAATCGTTTGCGGTCGCATTTCTTGCACGAACGATTCAACATTTTCTTGATATTGTTTCGAACGCGTATTTGTAAATGGTGTTGACAACATACGTTTCAATTTATTAATTTGAGACAGTTTAAACTCTGTTAATTGAACACCAATTAAATGCATTGCGTTTTCTTGCATAATAGATACAACGTCGTATTTCATGAAATCACCTCTAACTTATTGTACATGAAATTAAATTTGAAAGGACAATGAAATATGATTACAAATTTAAAAAACTACAAACCAACGCATCCATTTCTAGTATGTGTAGATTCGGATGGTTGTGCAATAGATACAATGAATATTAAACACATCGAAGTCTTCGGACCGATGATCGTAAAAGAATGGCAATTAGAAGCACACGAAAAAGCCATTTTAGAACGTTGGAATGCATTCAATTTGTATGAAATCACACGTGGTATTAATCGCTTCAAAGGTTTAGAAAAAATGCTCACAGAATTACATGAATTAGGCATTGCCATTGAAGGTTACGACAGCATTAAACGTTGGACAGATACAACGAATGAATTCTCAAATGAAAGTTTAATGCGTGAAATTGAAATATACCCAGAAGAAATTGGTCTAAAAAAGGCATTAAACTGGTCAAATGAAGTGAATAAAAAAATTAAAGCATTACCTGATGCAAAAATCTTTGACAATGTGAAAGCAACATTAGAGAAAATTTCAAAACATGCGGATATTGCGATTGTTTCATCAGCGAACCTTGCAGCGGTAGAACATGAATGGACAATCAATGGCTTAACACCATATTTAACAGGTATCTTTGCACAAGATTCAGGAACAAAAGCACACTGTTTAAAGTCATTACGTCAACATTATGAACATACACATATGATTATGCTTGGCGATGCATTAGGTGATTATGAAGCAGCACAACAAAACGACGTATGCTTTTATCCAATATTAGCGAATCATGAATCAACTTCATGGAAAGCTTTCAATGAAACATATTTAGACAAATTTTTATCTCAAAGTTTAACAGCAGAGGATCAAAGCAATTTATTCAACGAATTCAAAAATAACTTAAACGGAGGACAATAATCATGGCATTAGTAGACTTAAAAGCAAAACCATATCAATTAAACCAAGAACAAATCGATTGGGTTGAACATACATTAGGTAAATTAACAGACGAAGAAAAAATCGGACAACTTTTCTTTAACTTATTCATGTTAAACGGTAAAGATTACAACAATACACAATTAACAAACCAAGACATTTTAAATAAATATCATATTGGTGGTGCCCGTTATGAAGGTGGTACTAAAGAAGATGTTCAAAACTTATTAAATGAATTACAAACGCATAGTAAAATTCCTGTACTTGTGGCAGCAAACTGTGATTCAGGTGGTAATGGTGCATGTAAAGACGGTACCTATATTGCAAGTGCGGCACAATGTGAAGCGGCTCAAGATACAAGAGTTGCTTACAATGCAGGATTGGTTGCAGCAAGAGAATCAAGTGCATTAGGTGTACATATCAACTTTGACCCTTGTGTGGACATTTTACAAAACTGGCGCAATACAATCGTAAATACGCGTGCATATGGTACAAACGCAGAAACAGTGATTAAATATACTAATGCGTATATCGATGGCTTTAACGCAGAACGCGATATGATTACATGTATTAAACATTTCCCGGGTGATGGCACAGAAGAACGCGACCAACATTTAGTATTAGGCGTTAATGAATTAAGTGTTGAAGATTGGAACAATAGCTTCCGTAAAGTCTATGAAAACCATATTGAACGTGGCGTTCAAATGATGATGGCAGGACATATTGCATTACCTGAATATCAAAAACACATTAATCCATCATTAGAAGACAAAGACATTTTACCAGCAACATTATCAAAAGAATTGATTACAGATTTATTGAAAGAAGAATTAAACTTTAATGGCTTGGTCGTAACAGATGCATCACATATGTTAGGAATGACAGCAGCAATGCGTCGTGAAGACTACGTGCCACTTGCAATTGCAGCAGGTTGTGATATGTTCTTATTCTTTAACGACTTAGAAGAAGACTTCAACTTTATGTTGAATGGTTATAAAAATGGCGTGATTACTGAAGAACGTTTAAACGATGCTGTAAGACGTATATTAGGATTAAAAGCACAACTTAACTTACACAAAAGACAACAAGAAGGCACATTATTAATGCCTGAAAGTGCATTACAAGTCATCGGACAACCAGAACATTTAGAAATGCAAAAAGAAGCAGCAGATCTAGGTATTACATTAGTTAAAAATACATTAGATGAATTACCAATCACACCAGAAAAACATAAACGCATTCGTTTATACATGATCGAAAACAGTGAAAAAGATGGTATTTATCAATCAGACAGTACAGTTACCGCAAATATCATTAAAGAATTAGAAAGCAGAGGCTTTGAAGTGACATTAAATGACGGCTCAACACGTGTCAAAGGTAAAACATTAGATTACCGTAAAGAAGTCGATGCAGCTATCGTTATAGCAAACATCGTTGGTTATGCCGCACAAAACAACTATCGTATCCAATGGTCAACAGCCATGAGTAATGAAATTCCTTGGTTCGTTTATGAAGTACCAACAGTATTTGCATCATTAAACTTCACAACACACCTACACGATGCAACAATGGTGAAAGCGTACATTAATGCTTATCATTCAAATCCAACAACGATTAAAGCATTAGTTGATAAAATTACAGGTGTGAGCGAATTTAAAGGTGTACCAAACGACAACGTTTGGACAGAAAAATGGCAAGCAAAATTATAAGAATATGAAATACGCGCCAATCCATCTTGTGATTGGCGCGTATTTTTTAACAAACTTCTAGAAACATTAGTACAAATTAAAAACTAATTATACTCCAAATAATTCAAGTTATATTTTAGTAATCATTTTGATTCGTATGTTCATGCGTTTTCCATTATGATACAATTGAGAAAAAATGGGAGTCATATTGTTGCTAATCAAGCGCTTAAATAAATATACATTTAAGGAGTGGTCGAATGAAGAAGTTAAGTAGAAACACTATACTTAGTATCATTATCTCAGTATTATTTATTGGATTTTTAACTTATTTATTTGCTACAAATCAAATTCATTGGCAATTTTTTGTTCTTACAATATGCTATTTTGAATTATCTGTTTACTTTAGTATTATTCGAAATGAACGATTACGCTTAGATAAAACAATGCCCTATGATGCGAAAACTTTAAATTTATTGAGCATTGAAGCATATGGATACATCTTTTCTAGTATCATCTTTGCAGTGTTGTTCTTCCTTCAAGTTAATAGAGAATCTTTAGAGATGATATTTAGCTACACAATATTTACTATATTAATCATTACATTTATAAAAGGACTAGTACTCAGATCTGAATTATCGAGACGTCGTCATATTTAAACACTTAGGAGAAATTAAATGAAAACATTAAAAGATAGTATTATCCTCAATACCATATTCTTTATATTATTTAGCGCATTTTTAATTTATTTATTGTTGACTGGACAGATTGATTGGATATTATTTTTAGTCACAGAAGTTTTTATGGGAAGCATGACTTATATAGAAATCATTAGAAAGAAAAGAGAACTTTTAGATGAAAATCAATCAAGTCACAATGAATCTATGAAATTGCTTAATATTGAAGCACGTGGTTATGTCGTTGGAAGTAGTATATTTATTTTATTATTTTTATCGATCATTCTGTGGGATAAAAAAGATATGTTTATCGCATACCCATTACTCGGAAGCGCGATTGGCGGATTGCTTCGTGGTTTCTACTTAAGCACGGAATTGTATAGACGTCGTGAAAATTTACCAAAAAGATAAACACTCAAATCCTAGTTTGAGTGTTTTTTTGTGGGATTTTAATTCTGCTAAGGTGTGATAGGTTGTCGAAATATCTATTATAATGTCCGATAACTATATGTTTTTCGGACATTTCAACATGTTATTCGCTATATATTCAGTCCAAATGTCCGAAAATACTACCCTTTTCGGACATTTCAACTTGATATTCGCCATATATTCAATCCAAATGTCCGATAACTACACCCTTTTCGGACATTTCAACTTGATATTCACCATATATTTTGTCCAAATGTCCGATAACACCATCTTTTTCGGACATTTCAATTTGATATTCGCTATATATTCAGCTCAAATGTCCGATAACACCACCCTTTTCGGACATTTCAACACACAATCCACTCTATATTCAATCCAAATGTCCGATAACTACACCTTTTTCGGACATTTCATCTAGCCATATCATCTTATCTACAATAATGCTTTCAATTTCTCAAATGTCTCTTTTCCAAGCTGAACACCTTGAACGCCAACGACTTTACCTGAAACTTGATTGCCAAATGCAATAGCATCAATCATATCGTTGCCAATAGATAAACTTGCCAATACGCCACCGACATGTGAATCTCCTGCACCTATTGTATCTACTACTGTAGCTTTTGATGTTGAAACATACGTCAACTGTCCATCATAATAAAGTGCGCCTTGTTCACCAAGTGTCACGATGACTTTATTGTTTGTTTTCTCATACATTTTGACAACCGCTTCTTCGACCGTATGTGTGTCTGTTAATGTCATGACTTCACTATCATTCAAATGTACAACGGGGTTAAGTTGATATACATTTTCCAACTTCGATGTTTCTATTAAATGGCCTCTTGGTCCTGGGCAAAAAATAATTTCTGCCTTTATTCCTTTGAGTGTTTCAATGATTTTATCACCGTCACGTTCCTCGATTTCTAAACCACATATATAAACATAACGATATTCATCTAAATCCAAATGCTTTAACCATTCCGGATTAAACGTATATTCAACACCGTGATGTGAGATAAAAGTTCTTTCGCCACCTGTTTCTACAAAACAATAGCAACAACCATTTGCTTCATCAACTGTTATTTCAGGGACTATTCCCGTTTCTTTTAATGATTGTTTTACAAAATCACCGTACATCCCTGTACCTACAGGTGAAATGAAAGTATACGGCGCTTCTAAATGATGCAATACATTCACCACATTATAAGCACACCCACCTACACTCATCACTTGTTCTTTTACATGCACATCACCTTTAGTCGTCGGCAATTGATCAACATAAATCATAATGTCACAAACCGTTGATCCTATTACAAGTACTTTTTCCATCATGTCACCTTCATTCGTTTTCTTAAACATAATATAGCTGATTTTACCCATAAAAAATAGCCCTACAATAAGTAGGACTATTTGATATTTTTTCTTTTGTAAAGTGCTTAATATTCGTGAACACTTATAAGTAGAGTATTTTTACACTTAAATGTTAATGTAACATACTTGTAAATGCAAACGATAAATCGTAATGATTCTTTATTAAATCTCATTACAATGTTATATTTTAAATAAGAATATTATAATGGGAGTGTTTTAATGTCATTCTATAATAAAATGTGCCTTGCCATCTTATCATTGATTACTTTGATTTGTATCTTCATGTCAGTATCTTATGCAAAGAATGATCAATATTTATATATACTCGAACCTGTTGGGATGTTACTCTTTGTTATTTATTACTGGCTATCTTCGGTAATAGACTATGGTAACCCCCGTAGAAATAATTTTGCCTTCGATAGAAAAAAGCTAAATATCCGTTTAATCATTAGTATTGTTGCATTAATTGTCTTTTTAGGTCTCGGTGTAGCTACTTTTAATTTAGACATTAGTCTATACGTGAAACTCACTTTTTTGGTTACTATTTTGTTTGCTGTTTTCGACATCTATATTATTTTCAAAGACAACAAAAAAGCAAAAAGCAATGGAAAATAGTCCTACAACGCGTAGGACTATTTTTGATTTGCTATGGACTTAAACAAAAATTAACTACCATAAATGACTGAGTTAACCATATACTTTTTACCAACCACTTCAGTATGTACTTCTATATTCTTATAATAATATGTTTTTTGATTCACTTTTGTTTTGCCATCCATATAGCTAGTAGTTTCAACTTTTTTAGCTTTTCCTAATACTTTTTCAATGCTTGAAAATGGTACTTTCATGTTGCTGTAATCAAATAAAATGTTCGTTAAACGATATTGTTCGTCACATTTAGGTGCTTCATAATACATTTCTACCCAATCCATATCGCCATATGCTTGTACTAATGCTTGATGCACTGGTATTAATGTATTGAGTTCATGATTGCTATATCCAACCAACTTCTTAACTGATGCTGGTGATGCCCCTAATTTAACGCCACTTATTTGATATTTCTTCTGAGTCATTGCCTTTAAATCTTTAGATGATAATGGCTTTGTTTTTAATTTAGTCAGTTTTCCTGTACTCGATTTGTACTCAGATGTTGAAGATTCAATGCCATAGTGAATCTCTTGCGCAATCCATACACCTTTTACTTTCTTATAGGATACTGCAGTATGCTTACCATAAGATAAAAACTTCGTAGATTTCGTTGTCATATCTGTACGTGTTGATTTTCCTAAAGATTGCTCAATTGTACCTTGAGATATTTTCGATTTAACACCTACTTCGAAGATCATTTCTTGCCCTTTTAAATTTTGTAATTTTTCGTTACGATTTTTTGAATACATCACAACTGTAAAATCACCATAATTCATTTGACCTAATGTCCCATAACTTGCTCGCTCAACAGTAATTTCGCCAGGCTGTCCAAATGAACGAAGTGCTTTCGAATAACTGTCAGCGTACTTGTAGCCTTTAAAAACAAATTGACCTTTTTTCATTTGAGTTAAAGTTGTCTTACTCTTAAAGTTAGGCAACTTAACAAGCTTAGTATTTTGATCCACACATCTCGAAGCAGCTTCAGCTGGTGTTGCACTATAATAAGTCCCAGTAATACTTGTAATTAACAATGTTGATACTATTAATTTCTTCATAAATCCACCTCTAATTGTATTTGTTCCCATTATATCATTAAAATTTTTATAACCATACAAGTTTTCAAAAATATGTATGTAAATTTTATATACTAATATCGTAAAAACAGCCTTAATATACAACAAAAAAAACGCAGTGGAAATTAGTCCACTGCGTCTTCATTATCTCAATGAATTCAATAATTGTGGGTTATTAGAATAAATACCATGAACACCATATTTCATCATACGTTTCATGTCACGTTCTTTGTCTACTGTATAAGGCATCACTGTAAAGCCAAATCGTTTTAGTCTATTTACTTTCGCTTGTGTTGTCTCTCTATAATCGATAGAAATCATATCTGCATACTTACGAATATTTCTTAATTCTTGATCTGTTAATTTCTTATATTCTTTATTCCATACAGAATATGTCATTGGCAGTCCAGGTGCAAGTTTTTGTAATTTCTTTAACCCTTGTGGTGAGAAAGATTCAATAACAATTGAACGGTTATTATAACTGCTCGCATTTAACATACCATTACGTTTTAATACTTTATAAACCGCTTCTTCCATACCCTTATTCTTCTCAGGCGTTTTCATTTCAATAAAAATACGTGCTTTACCTTTATAGCGTTTTAACACTTCATCAAGCGTTGGGATTTTTTGATTCACATACGCTGGATTTGCTCTTTTTGGATACTTTTCATTAAACCAGCTACCAGCATCTAAACGTTTCAATTCCTTTAACGTCTTGTCCTTCACATTCCCTGTACCGTTCGTTGTTCTATCTAACGTTGGATCATGAAAAGCAACAATTTGCTTGTCTTTCGTCATTTGTAAATCTAATTCAATCACTTCTGACTTTCTACTTAAACCTAAATCAAATGCTGCTATCGTATGTTCAGGTGCATAGTACGAATCTCCACGATGTGCGATTGTAAATACGTTCGATTCGGCCTCTGTCGTTAACACATCAACTGATAAAACCACTAATGTCCCTAAAAAAATCCCTGTAAATTTTCTTTTCATTCGCTCGTTAGTCTCCTTGTATGAGTGATTAATTTTTGAAAAAATAAATCAGTTACTACAGCTATAAAATCAATTTACAGTTTTATTGTATGCTTATTTTATTAAAGGGAGTTGAATGTTTGTTGAAGTATTCTTGAAGTTGTTTGGACGAATTATAAAGTGTTTTAAGAAATGGTGAATATATAATCAAAATGTGAGATTACCTTTACAAATGGATTTAAATATAAATGATTTACAGAAAGAAAAAGCGTTTAGAACATTATCGTTCTAAACGCTTTATCATATGGCATGTGTTCTGAGTGCTTTCTTGTATCAATTTACTAGCATTGTGCATGGCTTCTTGTAATGTCATCGGATGCGTCATGATACTTTGCACACTTATAAAATCATCTAGCAATGACAAATAATCTTTACCTAAACTTCCTGAAATTAAGATTGGCTTTACACCAAATGCATTGGCGCGCTTTGCAATGACGGATGGCAACTTGCCGTATGCTGTTTGAAAATCGCTCATCCCTTCACCTGTGATTAAATAATCTGCATCTTGTAAATGTTGATCTACTTTTAGTAAATCAATGATATATGCCGCGCCTGGCATCATATTTGCGCCTAACATTAATAAGCCGTAACCAATGCCACCAGCAGCACCAGCACCTTGTGTTTGAATATGATGTTGTTCGATTGTTTCTTCAAGCAAACCACTATAATGTTCAATATTTAGTTCGAACATCTTCAATTCATCATCATTAATCCCTTTTTGTTTACCGAAAGTATAAGTAGCACCATTTTCTCCTATTAAAGGATTATTCACATCACTGATCAATTGAATTTCAATAGATTGTAACTTCGGATTTAATTGGGATACATCCACATGGGTGATTTCATTTAAATTACCACCATTCACTTGAATAACTTCATTTCCACGGAAATATTGAACGCCTAACGCTTCAAGTAATCCAGCTCCACCATCATTCGTTAAGCTACCACCAAGACCAACTAATATCCTTTTAAACCCTATATCCATTAACTGACCAATCACATCACCAACACCGTAACTTGTTGCGAGATGTGGATTTCTTTCTTTTGAGACCTCCATACCGATAATACTTGCTACTTCAATCACTGCGGTATGTGCATCAATCACGCCATAGTGTGTTTCAATCGGCCTTAAATACATATCCACTGTGTTTAATGAACGACGTTCCCCATTCAATCCATTGACCAACGCATTAACCGTACCCTCACCACCATCCGCAAGCGGTAATAACACTACCTCATCATTAGGAAATACATTCATTATTCCCAATTTCATCGCCTCAGCGACACGTTCAGCAGATAAACACTCCTTATAACTATCCGGTGCAACAATAAATTTCATACAATCACCTCAAAGCTATTTTATCAGAAAAAGATTGACGATATTCTATCGCACAGTATAATTTAACTAAAACCTATTGGAGGTAATTAATGAAACCATTTCAAATTTTTGTCGCTTCATTTTTCGGTTTATTCATTGCTTACTCACTTGTGTCAGTCGGAAAAGTTTATTTTGAGAGTGGTTCAGTGAGTACTTTGTTAATATTGATGAGTACAACAGTCGTTGCTAACTATGTCTTTTATTTAATTAGCGTATTCGAAAATAACCAGCAAACAGGATATAAATCATATGCTCCTACTTTCAAGAAGAGCTTTACATTCATTAGCACAATGATATTAATCATTTGTACTTTAATCATGATAAGTCTTCTTTTCGCTAATGATATTAGCAGTAGTGAAGTGATTGTTATCTGCATCATGTTTTTGTTTACTGGTATTTATTTATTCCGCCTCTTTAAAACTAAGAAATCACACTAAAAGCCGCCATTTTGGACGGCTTCTTTTTATACTAATCCTGCTTCTTGTAACAGTTATTCGATATATGTATTTTTCACTTTTTTCATTGCTTGTTTTTCAATAAGTTTTTTAAATCTTGGCATTTCTAATTCATCAATTTTCTTACCATCATTTAATACGTTCATTGCATATAATAATTTACGAATATCATAGCTTGATGCATACACTTCAGGTACACCACGATCGACATTTAATAAGCGATACACGGCTTCCATTGCTGTACGTACTGAGTATTCTGTAGTGAATACTGTATCGCATCAAAATGTCTTATTTAATTATTTCGTATTCCTTACTTTTAAATGAAGTGATGGACGATTTGTAAATATGCCATTTACGCCATATTGATGCATTCTAATCATATCCGCTTTCTTATCAACTGTATATGTCGACACAATAAAACCTTTTTTCTTAAATCTACTAACTTTATGAGCACTCACATCGCGATAATCAAAAGCAATATGATTTGCATATTTACGAATACTTGTAATTTTACTATCCGATAACTTGTCTAAATCGCCACTATAAACTAAATAAAGCATAGATAGTTTTGGTGCAAGCGTCTTTAATTTTTTTAAAGAAGACTCATTAAATGATTCTATCACAATATTTTCACGCTTTAACCTAGTACTTGAAAGCATACCATTTCGTTTTAAACTTCTGTACATTTCTTCAACCATACCAGGATTTGTCTCAGGATTCTTCATTTCAACATAAATTTTTGCTTTATCTTTATATCGTGCAAGTATTTCATCAAGTGTTCTTAATTTCTCACCTTTAAACGATTTTGAAGTACGCGTCGGATAAGCTTTATTAAACCAACTACCAGCGTCCAATTTCTTTAACTGCTTTAAAGTCTTATCTTTAATATAGCCCTTTCCATTTGTTGTACGATCAATCGTTTTATCATGAAATGCTACAAGTTTTCTATCTTTTGTAAAACGAACATCTAACTCAATCACTTCTGCTTTACGCTTCACACCAAGATCAAACGCAGCAAAAGTATGTTCAGGTGCATAATAACTATCCCCTCTATGTGCAATCGTAAATATAGAATCTGCTTCTTGTGCTTGTATAGTAACAATCAATCCGATAATAGATGCTAAAACCAATATTTTTTTCATATGTCTCTCCATTACAATTATGTTTATTTAATATTAAAAATAGATTTATTCGTAATTTAATTTATCATTATTTTGTATTTAAAAATCCATTTATTACAACATTATAATACACTCTATTTAATGATAAAATAAGTAGTCATTGAAATAAATGTAATTATTTCATATAACTTGTTAATGGTTGCATAGAATTTCCAATCAAACTGTCAAAATAAAATAAGAGCGGCGTTTGCCACTCTTATTTTCTATCGTCATATCCGTTATGTTGTTGATTGTTTTCTTGAATATATCCATTATCCATTGGCTGATTTGGATAGCCTTGGTTTGGTTGTCCATAATAATTCTGATATGGTGCTACGTAATTTGGATCCAGATATTTTGGGCTGTTGCCCCATTTATTTACGCCTGGTTGTGAGTCTTTTATAAAGACGATTAATTGATAAATCCCAATACCAATAAGTGCTAGGGAGAATAATCCCATCATTAAAATAACACCTGTTGGCAATGTTTCTGTTTCCCCACTCATCATGACCATAATATTCATTACAGTTGAGAAAACAAATCCTATAATCATTGGTGCAAGCATAAATAACAGCATCCACCAACCACTTTTTCCTACGTCATGTAATCGTCTGATTGACGATGATAATGTCGGAAAGAATGTTGCTAATCCAAATAAAATCATGAGTAAATATATAATTGGTGCGATAAAGAAAAATGGGCTGATGTTATTTTCTGTTGATGTTGCAAGTGTTGGGATAGCAATTGCCATCATAATCACAATACATAGGAATACAATGATTTGGTTAAATAATACAGGTCCCCAATACTCTTTTCTTCTAGCTCGACCGGTAAAGTTAAATGCATTTTTCCAATAACGTTTATACGCCTCAAACATACTCATTTCTTGTTCGTTCATTTTTCCATCCTCCAACTATTATAGTGATTTATTATAATTCATCAAATCCTAAATTCGTAGGTTCCAGTGGTAATAAATGAATATGATGTGTTTCTGTTGTCGTTTCAATGGCTTCATCTACTTCTTCAACTTTAAATCCATCAACCCAAACACTTCCGTTGCCATATAATAAGACGCCGAAATTAATGACTGCACTGTCTGTTGGTACATCTAAAACGTTTTGATAATAGTTCCAATCCTTCGTCCCTGTTACTTGTCTATTTTGCATATTATCAAACTGTAATACGCGATTCTCAATATTATCAATACGCGTCCATATCGCTGCACGTGTTGCGTCTTTTGACTTTAAATAGCATGAAACACGTATACGTTTTCCTTTGTAATGCTCTGCTTGGAATTGTTGCATTAATGTCCCAAACATCTCATCACTATTCTCGTGTGTTGCACCTAGATATCCTGATTGATTACCTGAATGAAAGACTTTACTGTCTGTTTTAATTTCAAAATGCTCAGGGTGAGAGCCACTTAAGAACCATCCTTTAACATCATTCTCTTCATAATCATCTTCAATGATTAATAAACTGCGCATCGTATTGCGATATTTCCCAGGTGGTAATTTGTATAGATCTTTGAAGCTTCGTGAAAAAGCTTCCTGTGATTGGAAATGATATTTCACAGCAATATCAATGATTGGTTCATTCGTATGAATCAAATCACTCGCAGCAAGTGATAATTTACGATTTCTCACGTATTCTCCAATTGAAGTGCCTGTTTCTTTTTTAAATTGTCTTGTTAAATAAAACTTTGAATAGCCTATTTCCACAGCATAATCATCTAGATCTAAATCTTCTGATATATGCGTTTCTAAATAAGTAATAATATCATTAACGATTTGACTGTACATCGTATTTCACCCCATAAACTAGAATAACCATTTATAGCATGACATACTTGATAAAATTTGTCATTTTATAATACATAAAAACAAAAAAATCCGAGCCTAATGGCTCGGATTTATAATTTCAGTATCTCACTCGCAAGTTCGATAATCAGCGGAACAAAAGCAGCAACTTTTATTCAAACGGCGTCTCTCTTGCAGACACTTGGTAAACTTCAGAAATCCTTTCGAAATCAAAGAACGATTTCTTTGGATTTCTTCCAGTTTACTCGTGTCTGAACGCAAGTTCGACTGCCTCTTATTCTACTGTTACTGATTTTGCTAAGTTACGTGGTTTATCTACGTCACAACCACGGTGTAATGCTGCATAGTATGCGATTAATTGTGTTGTTACTACTGATACTAATGGTGCTAACATTTCGTGTACGTGTGGTACTACGTATGTGTCACCTTCAGCTTCTAAACCTTCCATTGAGATGATACATGGGTTCGCTCCACGTGCTACTACTTCTTTCACATTACCGCGAATTGATAAGTTCACGTTTTCTTGTGTTGCTAATGCGATAACAGGTGTACCTTCTTCGATTAACGCGATTGTACCGTGTTTTAATTCTCCACCCGCAAATCCTTCTGCTTGGATGTAAGAGATTTCTTTTAATTTTAATGAACCTTCAACACCTACATAGTAGTCCATACCACGTCCGATGAAGAATGCGTTACGTGTTGTTGATAAGAAATCTTTAGCGATTTGTTCCATTGTTTCAGCATCATCTACGATTGATGTGATTGCTGCTGTAACTTTTGCTAATTCAGGTAATAAATCAACACCTGTTTCGATACCAGCATCTTTAGCAACTACTTGCGCTAAGATTGATAATACTGCGATTTGTGCAGTGTACGCTTTTGTAGATGCTACTGCAATTTCTGGGCCAGCATGTAAGATTAACGTGTGGTCTGCTTCACGTGATAATGTTGAACCAGGTACGTTTGTAATTGTTAATGATGTATGACCTAAACGGTTCGTTTCAACTAACACTGCACGGCTATCTGCAGTTTCACCTGATTGTGAAATGTAGATGAATAATGGTTTTTGTGATAATAATGGCATGTTGTATACGAATTCTGATGCAACGTGTACTTCAGTTGGTACACCTGCCCATTTTTCTAAGAATTCTTTACCTACTAAACCAGCGTTGTAAGATGTACCACAAGCAACGATGTAAATACGATCTGATTCACGTACTGCTTTAACGATTGCTGGATCGATTAATAAGTTACCCGCTTCGTCTTGGTATTTTTGAATGATGTTACGCATAACACCTGGTTGTTCGTGAATTTCTTTTAACATGTAGTGCGCATAAGTACCTTTTTCGATATCAGATGCATCGATTTCAGCTTTGTAAGGAGCACGTTCGATAACGTTACCTTTAATGTCTTTAATTTCAACGTCGTCTTTAGTTACGATAACGATTTCTCCGTCATGTAATTCAACATATGTATCTGTAACTTGTAACATCGCCATTGCATCAGAAGCGATTACGTTAAAGTCTTCGCCTAAACCAACTAATAATGGTGATTTATTTTTAGCTACATAAATAACATCTGGGTTTTGTGCATCTAATAAACCTAATGCATAAGAACCGTGTAATAATTCTAATACTTTTACAAACGCAGCTTCTGTTTCTAAGCCTTGTTTAGAGAAGTATTCAACCAATTGAACGATAATTTCAGTATCTGTTTCAGATTTGAAAGTCACGTCTGATAAATATTCTTTCTTTAATTGTTCGTAGTTCTCGATAACACCGTTATGTACTAAAGTGAAACGACCAGTTTCAGATTGGTGAGGGTGAGAATTGTCATGGTTAGGCACACCGTGTGTTGCCCAACGTGTATGACCGATACCAGTTGAAGATTCAAAGCTTGCATCTACAACTTTACGTAATTCAGCAATACGACCTTTTTCTTTGTAAACACGAACATCTTCGCCATTACGTACAGCAATACCAGCTGAATCATAACCACGGTATTCTAATTTTTCTAACCCTTTTAAAAGAATTTCCTTTGCGTCACTTGTTCCAATATAACCTACGATACCACACATAAATAAAGTCCTCCTGTGAATCATGTACATATTCTTAATATAAGTGAGTACATGTTCATAATTATTTTATTTTGTGCTTTCGTTAATGCTTTTGTTCAAAGGATCGCTCCTAAGTTTTGTTCATTAACTAACGAATCAGCTACATCCGTGATGGCATCCGCCGAAGTTTCGATAACCATCTTCCTCGTCAACAGTTTCCTGTTCTGGCGCTATTTTATTAAATTATCACTACCCTCACTTTCTATTAAACTTCACTCATTGTACTATAATTCAGTCATT
This sequence comes from Macrococcus sp. DPC7161, assembly GCF_004117835.1. Lineage (GTDB taxonomy): Bacteria > Bacillota > Bacilli > Staphylococcales > Staphylococcaceae > SDSC01. The sequence continues at coordinate 58,177 of NZ_SDSC01000009.1, forward strand.
TCTTACAATAATATTCCATAAAAAATGTATCGGAAAGTGAAATAAAATAACAACATGCACGGTTTTGTCATGAATGACTATGACAAAGTTGAATGAAGTATGAATTGTATGCGCTTTAATTTGGGCTTATGATTAAGGTGTCTTAAATAATTAATGTTTATTAAAAAAAGGAGTGTTATAAATGGCAGAACAAAAAAGTGGCGTTCAACGTAAAGTTCAAGCGTTCGGTTCTTTCTTAAGTAGTATGGTAATGCCGAATATCCCAATCTTCATCGCTTGGGGATTCTTAACAGCTTTATTTATTGATGTAGGTTGGTTCCCTAACAAAGGATTAGCAACAATGGTAGGACCTACAATTCAATATTTAATTCCAATCATGATTGCATTCATGGGTGGTAAACTTGTACATGACGTACGTGGTGGTGTCGTTGGTGCAGCTGCAACAATGGGTATCATCGCAGCATTCCAACAACCAATGTTACTTGGTGCAATGATTGTTGGTCCATTAACTGCTTGGTTAATGAAGAAATTTGACAATGCAGTACAACCAAGAATTAAAACTGGTTTTGAAATGTTAGTGAATAACTTCTCTGCTGGTTTCTTAGCTTTAGGTATGATGATTGCTTCATACTTGTGGTTATCTCCAATCGTAGGTTGGATCATGAAAATATTAGGTGAAGGCGTTAAGTTCTTAGTACATAACCATGTATTACCTTTAACTTCATTATTAATCGAACCTGCAAAGGTATTATTCTTAAACAATGCAATTAACCACGGTGTGTTAACACCACTTGGAACAGAACAAGCTACTGAAGTTGGTAAATCGATTTTATTCACTTTAGAATCTAACCCTGGTCCTGGTTTAGGTATCTTATTAGCTTACATGTTATTTGGTAAAGGTACAGCAAAAGCTACTGCTCCTGGTGCTGTATTAATTCACTTCTTGGGTGGTATTCATGAAATATACTTCCCATATGTATTAATGAAACCTGCAATGATTATCGCAGCTATCGCTGGTGGTATGACTGGCGTTGCTTACTTCTCAATGGTTGATTTTGGTTTACAATCACCAGCAGCACCTGGTTCAATCTTAGCTTATGCTGCTGTTACACCTAAAGGGCAACACATTCATATGATTATCGGCGTATTACTTGCCGCTTTAGTATCATTCGTAGTTGGTTCTTTAATCTTAAAATTCTCTAAAGATAAAGAAAGTAGCGATGATTTAGCTGCTGCTACTGCAAAAATGGAAGAAACTAAAGGTAAAAAATCTTCTGTTGCTGGTGCTTTAGTTAAAGAAGATACTACTGAAGCTTCTGAAGATGCATTATTAGATAAATATGCAACTGAAGATGTTAATGCGCATGACTACTCTAAAGTTAAAAAAGTTATATTCGCTTGTGATGCTGGTATGGGTTCATCTGCGATGGGTGCAGGTATGATGCGTAATAAATTCAAAAAAGCAGGTATCAACTTAGATGTTACAAACACAGCAATCAACCAATTACCTAGCGATGTGGATTTAGTTATCACTCAAAAAGTATTAACTGATCGCGCTATCAAACAAGTACCAAATGCAATTCACATTTCTGTAGATAATTTCTTAAACTCACCTCGTTATGATGAGTTAATTGAGAACTTGAAAAAGTATCAATAATTAGACAAACAAACAATTATTAAATTAAAATATGTAGTAACCAATTGAATAAATTACTTTTAAAAGGAGTGTGGATTTTATGCAAATGAGTCATCGTGAGAAGAATATCATTGAGAGTTTGCTAAAGAATCCACACTCTTTTTTAACGATTCATCACATCGCTCAAAATTTAGGGGTTTCAAGTCGTACAATCCATCGTGAGTTGGTGTATGTTGAAGAAACGTTAGCACGTTTTAACTTACAATTGGAGCGCATGACGAATAAAGGTTTACGTATCACAGGGGATGAGGCGGATTTCGAATTATTAATCGATACTTTAGCAAGTGAAAAGACCATCGATTTATCGGTTGATGAACGTAAAGTAATCATTCTCTACACACTAATAAAAGCAAAAGATCCTGTTAAACTTTACAGCCTTGCAAATGAGGTTGGTATTTCAATTAATAAATTGAATAAGGAAATCGGTCTTTTAGAAGCAGATTTAAATAACTACAAACTGTCTCTATTAAAAAAACGTGGTGAAGGTTTAATTCTAGTCGGTGAAGAAGTGAATCGCAGGCAATGTCTTGCAGATATCATGTTAGAGAAATTAAATTCTACTTCTGTTTATTCTGTGATTGAAGATCATTTTGTTTATCAAACATTAAATGATGAGAAATTATTAGATATTGATATGCATCAAATCTTTAATATTGAGCGCTTGTTAATGGATGCTTTAATTGAGCTACCATATGTGCTCACTGAAACGGCTTATTTAACTTTAACCATTCATATCGTACTTGCGATTGAACGTATTAAATCACATGAGAAAGTATCGATTGAACAAAATTTAATTGATACTTTAATTCCGACAAAAGAATTTGACGTGAGTTGTAATTTAGCAAAGCGTATTGAAGAAGTCTATCATATCACAATCGACTTAGAGGAAAAGATTTTTATTACAATGCATCTTCGTGGTGCGAAACGTAAACATTCAGAGTCTAAAGATATGGATTTAAGTTTAAAGACACATGAGTTGATTCGTGCTGTTGAAACCTACTCAAATCTTAAATTTAATGCTTCTCAAGCCCTTTATGAAGGCGTACTGCTCCATTTAGGTCCAGCATTAAATCGCTTAGAAGGCGGCTTAGAAACATTCAATCCTCTAACAGAAATGATTAAAACGGACTATGCTTTAATATTTAATGCAGTGGCTTTGAGTTTAGAGGAAGTTTTCCCTGAGTATCAATTCCCTGAAGGTGAAATAGCTTTTGTCGCACTTCACTTTGGTGGGTCTTACAGAGAAAATACGAAACTCAATGTACTGGTTGTATGTACTAGTGGCATTGGTACAAGTCGTATTCTTTCACACAAGATTGAAGAGCGATTCAGTAATGTCGAAGTAGTTAAAGAAGCTTCAGTGAGTGAATTGAAGTCACTAGATTTAAATGCATATGATCATATTATTTCAACCGTTAGCTTAGACATTGAACATACGCATACCGTTGTAAATCCACTGTTACCAGAACGTGATCAAACAGTACTCGCACAAGTCTTTCACGCACAACCTAAAAAAGTGAACAAATCTGAAGTGATTGATACAAATCAATATGACGATTTGATGGCTTACACCATTGAAGGGCATCAATTGATACAAAGCGTATACATAGAAACAATGGATGATGATGACTATACATCATTTATTGAGAAACACTTAACAAAATTAAAAGCGATTGATAACAAAAAAGCGTTTGTGGATACTTTGACTGCACGTGAACAAGTTCAAGGATTCTTAATTACAAATACTGAAATTGCGATTCCTCACCTTGTGACAGATTATATCCATCAACCAGTTATCATTTTGGTGACGTGCAACCATCATGTTAAACTAAAAGCAATGGATCAAACATATGGCAAAGCGAAATACCTTGCTTTTATGTTTTTACCAGAACATACACAAATACGCTCATTAATGAGTGAACTCAGTGTATTACTAATGGAACACATTGATGAACCTGAATTAATATTTAGCGATTCAGCGTTCGTAACAAATCATTTGAAACAATCTTTACTTAAATACATTAAAAATCAATTAAATTAATGGAGTGATATTATGTCAAACTTAATACCAACAGAAAATATTTTAATCAATCAAACAATCGCATCTAAAGAAGCGGCTATTGAAGTAGCAGGTAAAAAATTAGTTGAAATCGGTGCAGTGACAACAGATTATATCCAAGCAATGAAAGAACGTGAAAGCATCGTTTCTACATACATGGGTAACTTCTTAGCAATCCCACACGGTACAGATGAAGCAAAAGCAGCTGTATTAAAATCTGGTATCACATTAATTCAAGCACCAGAAGGCATAGACTGGGATGGCAACATCGTTAAAGTCGTTGTAGGTATTGCTGGTAAAGACGGAGAACACTTAGATTTATTAAGCCAAATCGCAATCGTATTCTCTGATGAAGAAAATGTTGAACGCGTGATTAATGCAGGTTCTGCAGAAGAAATTAATGCAATCTTCAGTGAGGTGGAATTATAATGAAAGCTGTACATTTTGGTGCTGGAAATATTGGTCGTGGATTTATTGGAAAAGTATTATTTGATAACAACTACGAAGTAACCTTTGCAGATGTAAATGCTGAAATTATTGATTTATTAAACAAAGACAAAAAATACGACGTAATTATTGCTGAAGAAGCTAAAGAACGTCAAACTGTTAGTGGTGTAAGTGGTATTAACTCTATTACAGACGCTGAAGGATTAAAAAAAGCGATTTTAGAAGCGGATTTAATCACTTGTGCTGTTGGGGTATCCATTTTACCAATCATCGCAAAAAGCTTTGCAAGCACATTATTAGAGCGTAATCCCAAACAACCATTAAACATCGTTGCATGTGAGAATGCAATTATGGCTACAGATACTTTAAAGAAAGCTGTATTAGAAATTGCACCAGGTGTTGCTGAAATGGAGAATATCCACTTCCCTAACTCAGCCGTTGACCGCATCGTACCAATTCAAAAACAAGAAAACCCATTAGACGTAATGGTAGAACCTTTCTTTGAATGGGTTATCGAAAGTGATGCTTGGATTGGTGAACAATTAACAGGCGTTAAATACGTTAAAGACTTACATCCATTCATTGAACGTAAATTAATGACAGTAAATACAGGACATGCATTTATCGCATATTACGGTACATTTAAAGGGTACAAAACAGTAGACGAAGCAATGCAAGACCAAGACGTTGTGACAGCAGTACGCGATACATTAGCTGAAACAAGCGAATATTTAGTAACTGCATATAATGACTTCACACGTGAAGAACAAGCAGCTTATGTTGATAAAATCATCGGCCGCTTCGAAAATCCATACCTGTCAGATGCGTTGAACCGTGTAGGCCGTTCACCATTACGTAAGATTTCACCAGAAGATCGAATCATTAAACCATTACGTTACTTATTTGAAAAAGGTTTAAAACATGACAGCTTAGTGCATATGGCAGCTTACTTATTAAAATACAGTGATGCTACAGATGCAGAAGCCGTTGAAAAAGATGAATACATCAAAGCAAACGGTGTAGAAGGATTCTTAAAACAATACGCTAAAATCGATGATGCTTTAATTAAAGAAATCGTAGACGTATATAACGGATTATAATCATAAAGCCCTCAATATGAGGGCTTTTTTTACAGGATTTTTTGCTTGTTTTCATGCCCCAGTGGCTAGTATTTAACCAATACTAGCCACTCGACACAAACAAACCTCACCACAAAAAAAAGATGAGACTCAAAGTCTCATCCTATAATTAAAAATTATAATCCCATATGCTCACGTACAACATCAGCAATACTGTTTACGAATCTTTCTGCATCTTCGTCAGTCTTTGCTTCTACCATTACACGAACTAATGGTTCTGTTCCTGAAGGACGTACTAATACACGGCCTTCTCCATTCATTTCTTGTTCTACTTGTTTAATACTTTCAGCAACATGTTCGTTTGTTTCAACTGCATGTTTATCTGAAACGCGAATGTTTACTAATCGTTGTGGGTATTTCACCATACGTCCAGCTAATTCACTTAATGTTTTCCCTGATTGTTTAATGATACTTGCTAAATGAACACCTGTTAATAAACCATCACCAGTTGTGTTATAGTCCATCATTACAATATGTCCTGATTGTTCTCCACCTAAATTGTATGATCCACGACGCATTTCTTCTACTACGTAACGGTCACCAACTTTAGTTTTGTCACTTTTAATATCATATTGTTCTAGTGCTTTATAGAATCCTAAGTTACTCATTACTGTTGAAACAACCATATCATCTTTTAATTCGCCACGGCGTTTCATGCTTTCAGCTAAGATGAACATGATTTGGTCACCATCAACGATTTGTCCTTTTTCATCTACTGCGATTAATCGGTCACCATCGCCATCGAATGCTAAACCGAAATCACTACCAGATTCAACAACTAATTCTGCTAATTTTTCTGGATGTGTTGATCCTACACCATCGTTAATATTGTTTCCATCTGGATTACATCCAACAGTCACTGTATCCGCTTCTAAATCACCAAATAAGTAAGGTGCTAATGAGTATGTTGAACCGTGTGCACCGTCTAATGCGATTTTCATACCTTCTAAGTCGCCTTCGATTGTTGATTTTAAGTAACTTAAATACTTTTGTCCACCTTCGAAATAATCAGAAGTATGTCCTAAATCTACACCTACTGGGCGAGGTAATGTATCTTCTTCAGCATCTAATAATTTCTCAATTTCAGCTTCTTGGCTATCACTTAATTTGAAACCATCTGATCCAAAGAATTTAATCCCATTGTCTTGAACCGGGTTATGACTTGCTGAAATCATAACACCTGCTTGTGCTTTTAACTCACGTGTTAAATAAGCAACACCTGGTGTTGAAATGACACCTAATCGCATTACTTCTGCACCTGTAGATAATAAACCTGCAACAAGTGCTGATTCTAACATAATACCTGAAACACGTGTATCACGACCAACAACTACAGTTGGTTTGTCATGACCGTTATGTGCTAATACATAACCACCAAATCTTCCTAACTTAAATGCTAATTCAGGTGTTAATTCACTATTAGCGACACCACGTACACCATCTGTTCCAAAATATTTTCCCATTATAAATACTCCTTTTAAGTCCAAATTTATTAATTTTTTGATACATTGACTTTAATTTTTACTTTTTTAGGTTTTGAGCTTGTTACATTTTTCGGTAATGGTATTTCTTCTTCTAAAGTTGTATCTTTTGTAATCTTTGATAAATCTACAGAAACGCTAATGCTACCAATACCATCTAATGTTGAACGATTACCAAATAACTCTACTTCATCATCAGACAGTTCAATGCTATCTAATTTGATATCATCCGGTAGCTTTCCTGTTTCTTTCGCTTTTATTTTAACATTTTTGCTGATTGCTTTCACTTTGATGTTCACTTTTACTTTTGCTGGTTGTACTGTAACATCTAATTTATTTAAATTTGCATCAAATATACCAACTTCTGCTTCTTCGGTTGTATTTTCTGAAATTTTTTCAGTGTTGGCTAATGTTGCTTTAACATAAGCAATTTTCTTGATTTCTTCTTCACCACCGATAATGGTTACTTGTGATGGATCAACTTCTTCACCAATTAATTCATAACCTGTTGCAATGCGTGATGGTGAAATTTCAGCTTGTACTTGATATGTTGACTTAGTCATTTCAGATAAAGTCACATTTGCAAACTTAGGCATTACTTCGTATTTCAACTTATCAGACATTCCTGAAACGATAAATTTCTTTTTGTGTGAACCAATATCATCTTTCGTCATATTAAGTAATACTTTAAAGTCCATCATGCTTTCTGTCTTCTTCACAATAGATTGTGGTCCTGAAATACGAATATTGACTGTTTTTGGTGCACCACTTAAATATAAATTCTTTGTATCATAAATGGCATCAACTGGTACATCTTCTAATACCGTTTGTGAATTGGTACTCAGTTGATTGTCTGAGAATTTAAATACATCATTTACTGTAAAGAAAAGAAATAGTGCAAGCACTAATGCAATAAACCTTAAACCCCATTTACTCTCTAGCATTAGTCGACTCCCCTTTCTTCACAGCCTCGGTATTAAACCAATGTTCAGTTAATAAAGCTTCAAAGACTTCAATAGAAACATCCTTACGCAGTCCACCATTATATGTTACAGATATCGCACCTGTTTCTTCAGATACAACAATTGTAAATGCATCCGATACTTCAGAAATACCAACTGCCGCTCTATGTCTTGTACCTAAACTCTTTTGGATTTTAGCACTATCCGATAAAGGTAAGTAACTTGCCGCAGTTGCGATTTTATCACCTTGTATAATCATCGCACCATCATGTAAAGGTGTGTTCGGTATAAAGATATTGATTAATAATTCCGAAGAAATATCGGCGTGAATTGGAATACCTGTTTCAATGTAATCTTGAAGTCCTGTTTCCTTTTCAAATACAATTAATGCACCGATTCGTCGCTTTGCCATATATTGAACAGATTTAACCATTGCTTCTGTTAATTTCGCTTTATCTAATTTACTATTTGAATTGCCACGTTTAAATAGACTTCCTCTACCTAATTGTTCGAGCGCCCTTCTTAACTCTGGTTGAAAGATAACGATAATTGCTAGGAAACCCCATTCTAAAACGATTTGAAAGATTCTTGAAGTCGTTGTTAACCCTAAAAAATCACTAACTGTTTTACCAATCAGAATAAAGAAGATACCTTTTAATAATTGAATGGCTTTCGTACCTTTAATTGCATTAATCAAAAGATAGATGACATACCAAACAATTAACAAATCCAATATGCTTGTGATGATTTTAAGCATACTGACATTTTCAAACAGATGCGTTAATTGCATTGTATCTCCTCCAAAAAGTATTATTTAATTATTATATCACTTCTGATGTAAATGCTTTAATCTTAACGATTGATTTTTCATAAAATTCAAATGCTTTTTCATATTCACCAAGTTCTTGATAAACTTTGGCGATTTTTGGATAAATCATCGCATGATAATAATTTGGTTCTCTACCTTCTACCGCAATTAAAAACTGTTCAATCGCCCTTTCTTTTTCATTTTTATTGTAATAAATATCGCCTAATATTTCATTTGAATAGCCTGTTTCATCATCTTTAGCATATTTATCAATCACGTGAAGTGCTTCTTCATAATAACCCATATCATTACAAGCTTTTGCATAATGCATGTAAATATAAAATTTGTAAGGATGGACATAATCATCTTCAGCCAACATTTCTATACATTTTAAATAAAGTTGATACGCTTCTTTATATTTACCTTGCTCACTGTATAACATACCTAAATTATTAATGTAGGCAATATGTTCAAATTTTGTATAATAAATCGATGCAATTTTTATCGCATTTTTATAATGATTTTCTGCTTTTTCATACATTTTTAAAGACAAATATGCCTTTGATAATGTCACTTCAAGTTCTAATGCACGGTGATGAGATTGTAATTTTTTATTTAATTCTAAAGCTTCATGACAAAAATGAACTGTAACATGATTTTCTCCGATTTTACGATACATTTCAGCTATTGTCCAAAGAATATTAATTTTAACTAAAGAAACTATATTTTCATATATAGTAATATGTAACGCTTTTGATAAAATATCAATACCCTCTACTTTTTCACCTTTATCAAAAGTTATTTGCCCTAATAAAGTTAAACATTTCAAGTAAACATTCACATTACGTGCATTTTTTACAAGTTCGATAGCCATATGTAAATATTCACAAGTTTTTTCATCATCATTTTTAAAGTGAGCATAACTTGCATAAACCCAATAAATTATTCCTCTTTCATATTCATTTATTTTTTCGTTTAATTCATATTCTTTCTCAATAAAATCTTCAAGTTTATCAAAGTTTGATAAGTTAACTTGCCCTTCAGCCCATTTAATTTCTTTTTTCAATTCAAGTAAACTCACATTATTATCTTTCGTTTCACGTGTAAAATCTTCTAACGTACAATTTAAACGTTCACTCAATTTTTTTAGTACGTTTGTTGATGGATGGACACTGTTTTTCTCAATTAAACTTAAATATGTTCTAGAAATAATACCTTCTGCCAGTTCATGTTGTGTTAAATTTGCTTGGTTACGCAGTTCTTTTATTCTCTCACCTAACATATGACGACCTCCTGTAAAAGCCCTTTTCATTTATGATACTTATATCATTATATAACAAAATACTACAAAAACTAAATGTTAAATTTTTCTTGTAATAATAATGAAAGATATTATGTATAAAATTAATTTTTTGTAAAAAAAACTATACAATTGTGTAATTCTTTGACACTTTCTTAAACTTTATACATAATTAACTTATCATATAATAAGGAGAATTCGTTATGCTAGACCTATATGTCATTAATAATTTGGCACAACTTAAATGTGTAAGTGATCCATTTCGCATTCGATTATTAGAATTATTATCTGAAACTGAACAAACTGGACAACAACTTGCTGATACGTTAGGCATACCACGTGCAAAGGTACATTACCATTTACGTGAATTAGAAAAACATGGCTTAATTGTTATGGTTAGAACTGAACAAAAACACAGCATCGTCCAAAAATACTATGAACCCGTTGCAAGCCAATTGATGATTAACCCTGAACTTATTCAATTCAGTCCAATCAACAAGAAACTTGCAGTGCAGCATAAAATTACAATCAGTGCTGAAGCATATGCGGATTTCAAAAAAGAAATCAAAAAACTTTCAAAAAAAGCACATGATAAATCTGGAAAAGAAAATGTAACCATTCAAGTCATCCATATGACCGAAGATACACCTAAACTTAATATTGATAAACAATTAAATACGAAGTCTCAAGACAATGCAGTAACTGCCGATAAATAAACAAAAAGACCAAACACTAAAGTGATTGGTCTTTTACTGTATACATGAACATAAACATGAATACAAACATGTATACAAACATAAACAAATATTCATCTATATATCTATAATAATTTCTCACCAAAGAATGAGCCTAATAAACCAACAGCTTGTTCAGCTGTTTTATTGTAAATATCAATTAATGGGTTTACTTCTACCAATTCCATAGAAGTAATCTTTTCACTGTCATGTAACAATTCCATAGCCAAATGGCTTTCTCTATATGTGATACCACCTGGTACTGTTGTTCCTGTTCCTGGTGTTTCTACTGGATCAAGTGCATCTACATCTAATGATAAATGAATACCATCACAGTGATCTAAATAAGCTAATGTTTCTTCAATAACTGTTTTCATACCAAGCATATCAATTTCAGCCATTGTATAACATTTAATACCTACTTCTTTAATATACGCTTTTTCACCTTCATCTAAATCACGCATACCAATTAAAACAATATTTTCTACTTTAACTTTGTTTTTATAGCCACCGATATTTACTAAGTCAGGATGTCCATCACCAATTAATGCACGTAATGGCATACCATGAATATTTCCTGATGGAGATGAATCAGCAATATTTAAATCGCCGTGTGCATCATACCAAATCACACCTAAATCATTATAATGTTTGCTAACACCACTAATTGTTCCCATAGCAATAGAATGGTCGCCACCAATGACTAAAGGATATTTACCACTAGCAATTGTTTCATCAACTGATACACATAAGTCCTCACAGAATTGTTTTACTTCTTCTAAATTGCGTAAACCGCCATCTTGTTCACTTTTATACTTTTTCATATTTAATTTTGGTGCTTCGATATTACCTTTATCAATAACCTCTAGCCCAATCGCCTCAATACGCTCTACCAATCCAGCATAACGCATAGCGTCTGGACCTAAATTAACACCTAATTTACGTTGACCAAATGCACTAGGTGCACCAATAATTTCGATTTGCTTTGACATCTTACATTCCCCTTTAATATAAAATGATATGATTATCTGAATATTCAAATACTCTTAGTTTCATTTTATATCACATGTAAGCGTTTTATCAATACTTTTATGCATAAATGCATAAAATGGATATTTATGTATTTGGATGTATTGCTATTCATTATAAGGAAAGAAAAAAGAAAAAAGAAAAAGAGAAAAACAAAAAAAGCATCCATAATGGATGCTTAATGATGAGCCATAGAGGATTCGAACCTCTGACCCTTTGATTAAAAGTCAAATGCTCTACCAACTGAGCTAATGGCTCTAAAATGGCTGGGCTAGCTGGATTCGAACCAACGAGTGACGGAGTCAAAGTCCGTTGCCTTACCGCTTGGCTATAGCCCAATAGATGGTGGAGGGGGGCAGATTCGAACTGCCGAACCCGAAGGAGCGGATTTACAGTCCGCCGCGTTTAGCCACTTCGCTACCCCTCCGATATATAATTAAATTGTTAACATAAAAATGGTGGAGAATGACGGGATCGAACCGCCGACCCTCTGCTTGTAAGGCAGATGCTCTCCCAGCTGAGCTAATTCTCCAAATGGTGACCCCTACGGGATTCGAACCCGTGTTACCGCCGTGAAAGGGCGGTGTCTTAACCGCTTGACCAAGGGGCCTAATGGCTCCACAGGTAGGACTCGAACCTACGACCGATCGGTTAACAGCCGATAGCTCTACCACTGAGCTACTGTGGATAAATAAAAATTGCCCGGCAACGTCCTACTCTCACGGGCCGTAAGACCAACTACCATCGGCGCTAAAGAGCTTAACTTCTGTGTTCGGTATGGGAACAGGTGTGACCTCTTTGCCATCGTCACCAGACAAATGAAA